>NZ_JBBOUN010000001.1:0-7500 GCF_038006085.1 Bacillus sp. FSL K6-0073
TTGGAAAATATCTCTGATTTATGGAATAGTGCCTTAAAAGAATTAGAAAAAAAGGTAAGCAAGCCTAGTTATGAGACATGGTTAAAATCAACAACGGCTCATAACTTGAAGAAAGACGTATTAACGATTACAGCTCCAAATGAATTTGCTCGTGACTGGCTAGAATCTCATTACTCAGAACTAATTTCAGAAACACTATACGATTTAACAGGGGCAAAATTAGCAATTCGCTTTATTATTCCCCAAAGTCAAGCTGAAGAGGACATTGATCTTCCTCCAGTTAAGCGGAATCCTGCACAAGATGATTCAGCTCATTTACCACAGAGCATGTTAAATCCAAAATATACATTTGATACATTTGTTATCGGTTCTGGTAACCGTTTTGCCCATGCAGCTTCATTAGCTGTAGCCGAGGCGCCAGCTAAAGCGTATAATCCACTCTTTATTTACGGGGGAGTTGGGCTTGGAAAGACGCATTTAATGCACGCGATTGGTCATTATGTAATTGAACATAATCCAAATGCAAAAGTTGTATATTTATCATCAGAAAAATTCACGAATGAATTTATTAACTCTATTCGTGATAATAAAGCTGTTGATTTTCGTAATAAATATCGCAACGTAGATGTTTTATTGATAGATGATATTCAATTTCTTGCTGGAAAAGAACAAACTCAAGAAGAGTTTTTCCATACATTTAATGCATTACACGAAGAAAGTAAACAAATTGTAATTTCTAGTGATCGACCACCAAAAGAAATTCCGACTTTAGAAGATCGTCTTCGTTCCCGCTTTGAATGGGGACTTATTACAGATATTACGCCACCAGATTTAGAGACACGAATTGCGATTTTACGCAAAAAAGCAAAAGCTGAAGGGCTTGATATACCAAATGAAGTTATGCTTTATATCGCAAATCAAATTGATTCAAATATTCGTGAATTAGAAGGTGCACTTATCCGAGTTGTAGCTTATTCATCTTTAATTAATAAAGATATTAATGCTGATTTAGCAGCTGAAGCACTTAAAGATATTATTCCAAATTCTAAGCCGAAAATTATCTCTATTTATGATATTCAAAAAGCTGTCGGGGATGTTTATCAAGTGAAATTAGAAGATTTTAAAGCGAAAAAACGTACAAAATCAGTTGCGTTTCCTCGCCAAATTGCAATGTATTTATCGCGCGAGCTTACAGATTCCTCTTTACCAAAAATAGGTGAAGAATTTGGTGGACGTGATCATACAACAGTTATCCATGCCCATGAAAAAATCTCTAAACTACTAAAAACCGATACGCAATTACAAAAGCAAGTTGAAGAAATTAATGGTATTTTAAAGTAGTAGCTGAATAGTGTGAATAACTTACCTTGTTTTACGCACAGTCTATCCACATGTAGATAGACTGTTTTTACATCCTTTATAGAGGTTATCCACATATCCACAAGCCCTATTACTATTACTACTATTTTTTTATCTTTATTAATTAAATAAAATCTTATACTTACCGGAGGTTTTTCTTTATGCGTTTTACAATACAAAAAGACTATCTTGTAAGAGGTGTACAAGATGTAATGAAGGCAGTTTCTTCTCGTACAACAATCCCCATCCTTACGGGAATTAAAGTTGTAGCTACTGAAGAAGGGGTTACATTAACAGGAAGCGATGCTGATATTTCTATTGAATCGTTTATTCCAGTCGAAGAAGATGGAAAAGAAATCGTAGAAATAGCTCAATCAGGAAGCATTGTTTTACAAGCAAAATATTTTAGTGAGATTGTAAAAAAACTACCTAAAGACACTGTCGAAATTTCTGTGGAAAATCATTTTATGACAAAAATAAAATCTGGAAAATCAGAGTTTAACTTAAATGGTTTAGATTCTGCAGAATATCCGTTACTGCCACAGATTGAAGAACATCATGTATTTAAAATACCAACAGATTTACTTAAACATATGATCAGACAAACTGTATTTGCAGTTTCTACTTCTGAAACAAGACCGATCTTGACAGGTGTAAACTGGAAGGTATATAACAGCGAGTTAACTTGTATTGCAACAGATAGTCATAGACTGGCACTTAGAAAAGCAAAAATTGAAGGACATAATATTGCAGATGAGTTCCAAGCTAATGTTGTTATTCCAGGTAAGAGCTTAAATGAATTAAGTAAAATTTTAGATGAGTCTGAAGAAATGGTAGATATCGTTATTACGGAGTATCAAGTATTATTCCGTACAAAACATTTATTATTCTTCTCAAGATTGTTAGAAGGAAATTATCCTGATACGACACGTTTAATTCCGGCAGAGAGTAAAACGGATATTTTTGTGAATACAAAAGAATTCCTACAAGCAATTGATCGTGCTTCACTATTAGCAAGAGATGGCCGCAATAACGTTGTTAAATTATCAACTTTAGAGCAAGAAATGCTAGAGATTTCTTCGAATTCACCAGAAATCGGAAAAGTTGTCGAAGAAGTACAATGCGAAAAAGTAGATGGAGAAGAGTTAAAAATATCTTTTAGTGCAAAATATATGATGGATGCATTAAAAGCTTTGGATAGTACAGAGATTAAAGTTAGCTTTACTGGGGCAATGAGACCGTTCTTAATTCGTACAGTAAATGATGATTCAATTATTCAATTAATTTTACCGGTTCGTACTTACTAGGTAAGGAATAAGGGTTGCTAGTTTAAAGATGCTAGTGGCCCTTATTTGATTTTTGGGTATTACTTTCCTAATGCTAGTTTATTTAGTACAATGAAAGAATGAACACTTTCAGAAAGTGAGCGATTTTATGAAACGTATTAAAATTTCAACAGAGTATATTACACTAGGACAATTTTTAAAGTTAGCTGATGTAATTGATACAGGTGGCGCTGTAAAATGGTTTTTACAAGAATATGAAGTGTACGTGAACAACGAACTTGAAAATAGAAGAGGTCGCAAACTATATGCGAATGATGTTATTGAAATTCCAGGAAGCGGAACTTTCCAAGTTCAGGCATAAAGGGGGAGCCCTTTGTTTATTTCAGAAATACAATTAAAAAACTATCGCAATTATGAAAAATTAGAGCTTTCCTTTGAAGATAAGGTAAATGTAATTATCGGCGAAAATGCACAAGGGAAAACTAACTTGATGGAAGCTATTTATGTTTTAGCGATGGCGAAATCTCATAGAACCTCTAATGATCGCGAACTTATCCGCTGGGATGAAGATTTTGGTCAAATAAAAGGGAAATTACAAAAAAGAAACAGTTCTTTGTCCTTGGAATTAAATATTTCGAAAAAAGGTAAAAAGGCAAAATTAAATCAACTTGAACAACAAAAGTTAAGTCAATATATTGGCGTGATGAATGTTGTCATGTTTGCCCCAGAAGATTTAAATCTTGTAAAAGGAAGCCCTCAAGTAAGAAGACGCTTTTTAGATATGGAATTAGGACAAATAGCTCCTGTATATTTGTATGAATTAAGTCAATATCAAAAGGTGCTCACGCAACGAAATCATTTGTTGAAAAAAATGCAAGGGAATAGTAAGAATGAGGAAACGATGTTGGATGTGTTTACACTTCAACTAATTGAGCATGGTGCGAAGATACTGCAAAAACGTTTTGAATTTTTGCATTTGCTACAGGAATGGGCAGCTCCAATTCATCGAGGTATAAGCCGTGGATTAGAAGAGTTAGAAATTGTCTATAAACCAAGTGTAGATGTATCAGAATCAATGGATTTGTCGAAAATAAAAGAAGTATACTATGAAAGTTTTCAATCTGTGAAACAACGTGAAATTTTCCGTGGTACGACTTTAATTGGTCCTCATCGTGATGATTTACAATTCTTCGTTAATAGTAAAAATGTTCAAGTCTTTGGTTCGCAAGGACAACAACGAACGACCGCACTATCCCTAAAATTAGCTGAAATTGAATTGATTTATTCAGAGGTTAAAGAATATCCAATCCTTTTGTTGGATGATGTTTTATCAGAATTAGATGATTATCGTCAATCACATCTTTTAAATACAATTCAAGGAAAAGTGCAAACATTTGTTACAACGACGAGTGTCGACGGAATTGAACACGAAACATTAAAAGAAGCGAAAACAATTCATGTAACGAACGGCACTGTAGATTGTGAAATAGATAGGGAATAACCCCTGTTTAAATGGAAAAGTAGGTGATCTTTGTGTCAATGGAACAAAAGCAAATGCAAGAAAATGCATATGATGAAAGTCAGATACAGGTGCTTGAAGGACTAGAGGCAGTTCGGAAACGCCCTGGTATGTATATTGGATCTACAAGTGGAAAAGGGCTTCACCATCTTGTGTGGGAAATCGTAGATAATAGTATTGATGAAGCACTTGCAGGTTATTGTGATGAAATTAATGTTAGTATCGAAGAAGATAATAGTATTCGTGTAACGGATAATGGGCGTGGTATTCCGGTTGGTATACAAGAAAAAATGGGACGTCCAGCTGTAGAAGTTATTATGACTGTTCTCCACGCCGGTGGTAAATTTGGCGGTGGCGGTTATAAAGTTTCTGGTGGTTTACATGGTGTTGGGGCATCGGTTGTAAATGCTCTATCAACAGAATTAGAAGTATTTGTACATCGTGAAGGTAAAATCCATTACCAAAAATACGAAAGAGGTATTCCGGTTGCGGATTTAAAAGTCATTGGTGACACAGATCAAACAGGAACAATAACTCGATTTAAACCAGATCCGGAAATTTTCCAAGAAACAACAGTATACGATTTTGATACGTTAGCAACTCGTATGCGTGAATTAGCGTTTTTAAATCGTAATATTAAATTAACAATTGAAGATAAACGTGAACATAAGCAAAAGAAAGAATTCCATTACGAAGGTGGAATTAAATCATACGTTGAGCATTTAAATCGCTCAAAACAACCGATTCATGAAGAGCCTGTGTACGTAGAAGGTTCAAAAGATGGTATTCAGGTTGAGGTTTCTCTTCAATATAACGAGGGATACACAAATAATATTTACTCATTTACGAATAACATCCATACGTATGAAGGTGGTACACATGAGGTAGGTTTTAAAACAGCTTTAACTCGTGTAATCAACGACTATGGTCGTAAAAATAGCATTTTAAAAGATGCGGACAGTAATTTAACTGGTGAGGATGTTCGTGAAGGTTTAACAGCAATTGTATCAATCAAGCATCCAAATCCACAATTTGAAGGACAAACGAAGACAAAACTTGGGAATAGTGAAGCGAGAACAATTACAGAGTCTGTATTCTCAGAGGCGTTTGAAAAGTTCTTACTAGAAAATCCTAATGTAGCGCGAAAAATTGTAGAAAAAGGTACGATGGCTGCACGTGCACGTGTAGCTGCGAAAAAAGCGCGTGAATTGACACGTCGAAAGAGTGCGTTAGAAGTTTCAAGTTTACCTGGTAAATTAGCTGATTGCTCTTCGAAAGATCCAGCAATTAGTGAAATTTACATCGTAGAGGGTGACTCTGCGGGTGGATCTGCAAAACAAGGACGCGATCGTCATTTCCAAGCAATTTTACCGCTGAAGGGTAAAATTATTAATGTGGAAAAGGCACGCTTAGATAAGATTTTATCAAATGATGAAGTTCGTACAATTATTACGGCGATCGGTACAAATATTGGTGGAGACTTCGATATTGAAAAAGCACGCTATCATAAAGTTATTATTATGACCGATGCCGATGTTGATGGTGCACATATTCGTACCCTATTATTAACGTTCTTCTATCGTTATATGCGTCAAATAATTGAGTGTGGTTATATCTATATTGCACAGCCGCCGTTGTTTAAAATACAACAAGGTAAAAAAATTCAATATGCTTACAACGATAAGGAACTTGAAAAAATCTTAGCAGAATTACCGGCCCAACCTAAGCCAGGGATTCAGCGTTATAAAGGTCTAGGGGAAATGAATCCAACTCAGCTATGGGAGACGACAATGGACCCAGAAGTACGTTCATTACTTCAAGTTTCCCTTCAAGATGCAATTGAAGCAGACGAAACATTTGAAATTTTAATGGGAGATAAAGTAGAGCCACGTCGTAACTTTATCCAAGAGAATGCAAAATACGTGAAGAACCTTGATATTTAAATGAGTAATGACAGGAATCTAAGTATTCCTGTCTTCTACATATAAATCAATGTATGTGTAACGGAAATGTAAGAGGAGGTGCTCGTTGATGTCAGACAATCAACAACAAGCACGAATTCGAGAAATTAATATTAGTCATGAAATGCGTACCTCATTTTTAGATTACGCAATGAGTGTTATCGTATCTCGTGCATTACCAGATGTTCGTGATGGATTAAAACCTGTGCATCGTAGGGTTTTATATGCGATGAATGATTTAGGAATTACAGCTGATAAAGCGTATAAGAAATCAGCACGTATTGTCGGTGAAGTAATCGGTAAGTATCACCCTCATGGTGATTCAGCCGTTTATGAAACAATGGTACGTATGGCGCAAGATTTTAGTCAACGTTATATGCTTGTAGATGGGCATGGTAACTTCGGTTCTGTAGATGGAGATTCAGCAGCGGCAATGCGTTATACAGAGGCAAGAATGTCTAAGATTTCTATGGAATTAATACGTGATATTTCAAAAAATACAATTGATTATCAAGATAACTATGATGGTTCCGAAAGAGAACCGATAGTACTACCAGCGCGTTTCCCTAATTTATTAGTAAACGGTACAACAGGTATTGCTGTTGGTATGGCAACAAATATACCGCCGCATCAGCTTGGCGAAGTAATTGATGGTGTGCTGGCATTAAGTCATAATCCTGATATTACTATCGCGGAATTAATGGAATATATTCCCGGTCCAGACTTTCCGACGGCAGGTTTAATTTTAGGAAGAAGTGGAATTCGAAGAGCTTATGAAACAGGTCGCGGTTCCATTATGCTTCGTGCTAAGGTTGAAATTGAAGAGAAGTCAAACGGTAAACAATCTATTATCGTAACTGAACTACCTTATCAAGTTAATAAGGCACGATTAATTGAAAAAATCGCAGAATTAGTTCGCGATAAGAAAATTGAAGGTATTACAGATTTACGTGATGAATCAGATCGTAATGGTATGCGTATTGTCATGGAAGTACGTCGTGATGCTAATGCAAACGTACTATTAAACAATCTATATAAACATACAGCGCTTCAAACAAGTTTCGGTATTAATATGTTGTCTCTTGTAAATGGGGAGCCACAAGTACTAAATTTAAAACAAAATCTATATCATTATTTAGAGCATCAGAAGGTAGTAATTCGTAGACGTACTGCTTATGAATTAGAAAAAGCAGAAGCACGTGCTCATATTTTAGAAGGATTACGAATTGCTTTAGATCATCTTGATGAAGTTATTACGTTAATTCGTAGTTCAAAAACGGCAGATATTGCCAAGCAAGGCTTAATGGAACGTTTTGGTTTAAGTGAGAAACAAGCGCAAGCGATTTTAGATATGCGTCTGCAACGTTTAACTGGA
>NZ_JBBOUN010000001.1:12500-27500 GCF_038006085.1 Bacillus sp. FSL K6-0073
GTAGGCGAGGAGAGAATCCTAAGGTGTGCGAGAGAACTCTGGTTAAGGAACTCGGCAAAATGACCCCGTAACTTCGGGAGAAGGGGTGCTTTCTTAACGGAAAGCCGCAGTGAATAGGCCCAAGCGACTGTTTAGCAAAAACACAGCTCTCTGCGAAGCCGTAAGGCGAAGTATAGGGGGTGACACCTGCCCGGTGCTGGAAGGTTAAGGAGAGGGGTTAGCGTAAGCGAAGCTCTGAACTGAAGCCCCAGTAAACGGCGGCCGTAACTATAACGGTCCTAAGGTAGCGAAATTCCTTGTCGGGTAAGTTCCGACCCGCACGAAAGGTGTAACGATTTGGGCACTGTCTCAACCAGAGACTCGGTGAAATTATAGTACCTGTGAAGATGCAGGTTACCCGCGACAGGACGGAAAGACCCCGTGGAGCTTTACTGTAGCCTGATATTGAATTTTGGTACAGTTTGTACAGGATAGGCGGGAGCCATTGAAACCGGAGCGCTAGCTTCGGTGGAGGCGCTGGTGGGATACCGCCCTGACTGTATTGAAATTCTAACCTACGGGTCTTATCGACCCGGGAGACAGTGTCAGGTGGGCAGTTTGACTGGGGCGGTCGCCTCCTAAAGTGTAACGGAGGCGCCCAAAGGTTCCCTCAGAATGGTTGGAAATCATTCGTAGAGTGCAAAGGCATAAGGGAGCTTGACTGCGAGACCTACAAGTCGAGCAGGGACGAAAGTCGGGCTTAGTGATCCGGTGGTTCCGCATGGAAGGGCCATCGCTCAACGGATAAAAGCTACCCCGGGGATAACAGGCTTATCTCCCCCAAGAGTCCACATCGACGGGGAGGTTTGGCACCTCGATGTCGGCTCATCGCATCCTGGGGCTGTAGTCGGTCCCAAGGGTTGGGCTGTTCGCCCATTAAAGCGGTACGCGAGCTGGGTTCAGAACGTCGTGAGACAGTTCGGTCCCTATCCGTCGTGGGCGTAGGAAATTTGAGAGGAGCTGTCCTTAGTACGAGAGGACCGGGATGGACGCACCGCTGGTGTACCAGTTGTTCTGCCAAGGGCATAGCTGGGTAGCTATGTGCGGAAGGGATAAGTGCTGAAAGCATCTAAGCATGAAGCCCCCCTCAAGATGAGATTTCCCATAGCGTAAGCTAGTAAGATCCCTGAAAGATGATCAGGTTGATAGGTTCGAGGTGGAAGCATGGTGACATGTGGAGCTGACGAATACTAATAGATCGAGGACTTAACCATATAATATGTAGCAATGTTATCTAGTTTTGAAGGAATATGCCTTCAATAGTTTGGTGATGATGGCAGAGAGGTCACACCCGTTCCCATACCGAACACGGAAGTTAAGCTCTCTAGCGCCGATGGTAGTTGGGACCTTGTCCCTGTGAGAGTAGGACGTCGCCAAGCAACTAAAAACACAAGTCATTTGACTTGTGTTTTTTTATTTCCCATGAAATAGATTTGGTTCCATTAATAAAAAATTTGAAATATAGTAAGGGATTTTTTGAGCAGAAATACTTAGAAATTGATAAATAAATGGATAATCTTCAGAACCATAACTGCCAAGTAAGTCATACCACCAATCTGTTTCATACCTAGAAATCATGCTTAAATTATAGAGCAATAAATAATGAATGAGGAGTTCAGGTAATATTGGCTTAGGATTTCTAGGATCAGTCGTAAGTGGCAAATAATAAGTATTAGTAAGATGTTCATAGTATAAAGGAGTACTGTACATAGGATTCCATGATTGAATGGGCGCCGTAAAAAGTAAATTCGATTCATTAGTCTTCTCAGGTACGTGCTGTATTGATAAATGCTTACAAGATGTTTCAATGTAACGAGAAAATCTCTCTTTAGTCATATGTAATCGATCTAGTAGGTTGACTGAAAAGGAGAGCTCATTTTTAATTGTTGAATCGATTTTATATAAAGTTGATTCTTTTTGACTATAACGAAATAAATTTTGTAATTCTGGAATATTTCCCATTAGTTCTAACATGTTAAATTTTTCTGCTTCTAAGTGTTTCATGTGAAACAGTTGTTCTGCAACATGAGTAAACAATCCGTTTTTTTGTATCTTCACCTCATCTTCTAAAAATTGATACCCTTGTTTTTTTCGTTTGCGAGTTGTAACGCCATGAGCTAAAACAGTAGTGGATTCAGGATAGTTAGGGTCAATAGTTAGTAGGCATGCTTTAAAAAGTTGACTAATTCCATAAAATAACAACATTGGTTGAATGGAAAATGGAGCTGTTTTATATAATTCATAATAATTTTTCCCGTGTTCTAAGTAATAAATAAAGGGATAACAATTTTCAAAACTTTTTTTTTCGGCATCCTGAATAGAGGATTTTTCGTAACAACGGGCAAGATAACGTTGTACGTTTTGAGATGAAAAAAAGAAACTTAACTGCTGCCAAGTACAAGATGTTTGATGCATATATTACGCTCCTTTTATTGTCTAAAAATTCTAACATATATATACGTCCTTGACAGTATTTTAACCAATTGATAAGCTACTAATAATAATTTCTGGTATCATAGGGGGAACAATTATGTGGGAATCTAAATTTGTTAAAGAAGGTTTGACTTTTGATGATGTATTACTTGTACCAGCTAGGTCAGATATATTACCAAGAGAAGTAAGTGTTAAAACAGTTTTATCTGAAAGCTTACAGCTAAACATCCCGTTAATTAGTGCAGGAATGGATACAGTAACAGAAGCTGACATGGCTATTGCAATGGCTCGCCAGGGTGGTTTAGGAATTATTCATAAGAATATGTCTATTGAGCAACAAGCAGAGCAAGTTGATAAAGTAAAGCGCTCTGAAAGCGGCGTTATTTCAGATCCTTTCTTCTTAACTCCAGAACATCAAGTATATGATGCAGAACATCTTATGGGAAAATATCGTATCTCAGGTGTACCGGTTGTAAATAATTTAGATGAGCGAAAATTAGTTGGTATTATTACAAACCGTGATATGCGCTTCATCCAAGACTACTCAATCAAAATTTCTGACGTAATGACAAAAGAACAATTAATTACAGCTCCAGTTGGTACTACACTGGAAGAAGCTGAAAAGATCCTACAAAAGTATAAAATTGAAAAACTCCCTCTTGTTGATAATAACGGTGTATTACAAGGGCTTATTACAATAAAAGATATTGAAAAAGTAATTGAATTCCCAAACTCTGCTAAAGATAAGCAAGGACGCTTATTAGTTGGAGCAGCAGTTGGTGTAACAGCGGATGCTATGCTTCGCATCGATGCATTAGTAAAAGCTAGTGTAGATGCAATTGTACTTGATACAGCACATGGGCATTCTAAAGGTGTTATTGATAAGGTAAAAGAAGTTCGTGCTAAATATCCATCACTAAATATTATCGCTGGAAATGTTGCTACTGCTGAAGCAACGAAAGCACTAATTGAAGCTGGTGCAAACGTAGTTAAAGTTGGTATTGGACCAGGTTCTATTTGTACAACACGCGTTGTAGCCGGTGTTGGTGTACCACAATTAACTGCGGTTTATGATTGTGCAACAGAAGCTCGTAAACACGGTATTCCAGTTATTGCTGATGGCGGTATTAAGTACTCTGGTGATATGGTGAAAGCTTTAGCGGCAGGAGCACATGTTGTTATGCTAGGTAGCATGTTTGCAGGTGTTGCAGAAAGCCCTGGAGAAACTGAAATTTACCAAGGTCGTCAATTTAAAGTGTATCGTGGTATGGGTTCTGTCGGTGCAATGGAAAAAGGAAGTAAAGATCGTTACTTCCAAGAAGGCAATAAAAAACTTGTCCCAGAAGGTATTGAAGGACGAGTACCATATAAAGGACCTTTAGCAGATACAGTTCACCAATTAGTTGGTGGCTTACGTGCAGGTATGGGATATTGCGGAGCACAGGATTTAGAATTCTTACGCGAAAATGCACAATTCATTCGTATGTCAGGTGCTGGCTTACGTGAAAGTCATCCTCATCACGTACAAATTACAAAAGAGGCTCCAAACTACTCATTATAATGTCTTATATACAAATAGACAGAGATTTGATATCTCTGTCTATTTTTTTTTGATTATGTTAGAATAACGGTTATGTGAGTACATAGATATTGGGGGTAGCAAAAGTGAAAGGTATGTTTTGCAAAAGATTCATTGCTTTGGTAACAGTGCTTACACTAGCTTGTAGCATTTTTATGCCATATAGCAATGCATCAGCTGAAACAGGAGCCGCTTTAAACATTGAAGCAGGTGCGGCAATTTTAGTAGAAGCGAATTCTGGGAAAATTTTATATCAAAAGAATGCAGATGAATTATTATCCATTGCTAGTATGACAAAGATGATGAGTGAATATTTAGTTCACGAAGCAGTGGATAAAGGAAAACTTAAGTGGGACCAGAAAATTAAGGTTTCTGAATATGCATATAAGGTTTCACAAGATGCTTCATTATCAAATGTTGCATTAGAAAATGGTGGCTCTTATACAGTAAAAGAGTTATACGAGGCAATGGCAATCTTTTCTGCAAATGGTGCAACAATTGCATTAGCAGAAGCAATTGCAGGTAAAGAAGTAGACTTCGTAAAAATGATGAATGATAAATCGAAAGAACTAGGGTTGAAAAATTATAAATTTGTCAATTCTACAGGTTTAACGAATAAAGATTTAAAGGGAATGCATCCTGAAGGAACAACAGCGGATGAAGAAAATAAAATGTCTGCAAAGGATGTTGCAACTTTAGCACAACATTTAATTAAAGATTATCCAAAAGTGTTAGATACAGCAAAAATCCCTAAAAAAGAATTCCGTCCAGAAAAAGAGAAGTTTGCAATGTCGAACTGGAACTGGATGTTAAAGGGCTTAGTTAAAGAATATGATGGCGTAGACGGCCTAAAAACAGGCTCAACTCCAGAAGCAGGAGATTGCTTCACTGGTACGGTTGAAAGAAACGGAATGCGTTTTATTTCTGTAGTTATTAAAACAAGTTCTCATACAGCACGTTTTGATGAAACAAAGAAGCTATATGATTATGGGTTTGCTAACTTTGAAGTAAAACAAATGTATAAAAAAGGTTCTTCAGTAAAAGGACAAGAAACAGTACGAGTAGAAAATGCGAAAGATAAAGATGTAGCAGTTCAAACGAAACAAGCTATTTCACTTCCAGTGCCAAAAGGAAGTAAAGATGTTTATAAAACGGAATTAAAAGAATCAAGTAAGGGACAAGAAGCACCTATTAAAAAGGGGGCTGCGCTTGGTCAAATGGTAATTACGCCAAAAGATACAAACGACCCTGGATTTTTAACTGGTAAGTCACTGCAAGTTGATCTTGTAACAACATCTGAAGTAGAAGAAGCAAACTGGTTTACTCGTGCTATGCGCGGAATTGGTTCATTCTTTAGTGGCATGTGGAATAGTGCTGTTGATACAGTAAAAGGATGGTTTTAAAAGCTCCTCATGATAGGAGCTTTTTTTTATTCCTATTTTTCATACCGACTTTATGAAAAAGTAGTAGACAAGCATCTGATAGTTAGTGGTAGAATGTAAGAGTATTCTTAATTTTCGCCTTTAACGGGGGAAAGCAATTCACCTAGGGGGGTTTTTGTACATGACAAATGTAACAGGGACAGAACGTGTAAAACGTGGAATGGCAGAAATGCAAAAAGGCGGCGTTATTATGGACGTAGTTAACGCTGAACAAGCAAAAATTGCAGAAGAGGCAGGCGCAGTTGCCGTTATGGCATTAGAGCGTGTACCAGCAGATATTCGTGCAGCAGGTGGCGTTTCTCGTATGGCAGACCCAACAATTGTTGAAGAAGTTATGGGTGCGGTGTCAATTCCGGTTATGGCAAAATGCCGTATCGGTCACCTTGTAGAAGCACGTGTATTAGAATCATTAGGGGTAGACTATATCGATGAGAGTGAAGTATTAACTCCTGCTGATGAAGTATACCATTTAAATAAACGTGATTACACAGTTCCATTTGTATGTGGTTGCCGTGATATCGGAGAAGCTGCACGTCGTATTGCAGAAGGTGCATCTATGCTTCGTACAAAAGGTGAACCGGGAACAGGAAACATTGTAGAGGCAGTGCGTCATATGCGCCAAGTCAATGCAGAAATCCGTCAAGTTGCGAGTCTACGTGAAGATGAGTTAATGACATATGCAAAAAATACTGGCGCTCCTTACGAAGTATTACTTGAAATTAAACGTCTTGGTCGCTTACCAGTTGTAAACTTTGCGGCAGGTGGTGTAGCAACACCAGCAGATGCAGCGTTAATGATGCAACTTGGTGCTGATGGGGTATTTGTTGGATCTGGTATCTTCAAATCAGAAAACCCAGAGAAATTTGCACGTGCAATCGTTGAAGCAACGACTCATTATGAAGATTACGAACTAATTGCAAGCCTTTCTAAAGGATTAGGTAATGCAATGAAGGGTGTCGAAATTTCAACGTTATTACCAGAACAACGCATGCAAGAGCGTGGATGGTAATTAAAGGAGAACTTTAAAATGGTGAAAATAGGTGTACTAGGTCTTCAAGGTGCAGTTCGTGAGCATATAAAATCAGTTGAAGCAAGTGGTGCAGAAGCTGTTGTTGTAAAGCGTATAGAGCAACTTGAAGAGATTGATGGTCTTATTTTACCAGGCGGTGAAAGTACAACAATGCGCCGTCTTATTGATAAGTATGCTTTCATGGAACCACTTCGTACATTTGCAAAGTCTGGTAAACCAATGTTTGGTACGTGTGCAGGGATGATTCTTCTTGCAAAAACACTTATTGGCTATGAAGAAGCACATATTGGTGCTATGGATATTACAGTTGAGCGCAATGCGTTCGGACGCCAAAAGGATAGTTTTGAAGCTGCGCTTTCAATTGAAGGCGTGGGTGAAGACTTCATTGGTGTATTTATCCGTGCGCCGTATGTTGTAGAAGTAGCTGATAATGTTGAAGTGCTTTCTAAGCATGGTGACCGAATGGTAGCGGTAAGACAAGATCAGTTTTTAGCTGCTTCATTCCATCCGGAATTAACAGATGATCATCGTGTGACAGCATACTTTGTTGAAATGGTAAAAGAAGCGAAAATGAAAAAAGTTGTATAAGTAACTTGCAACTTGTATAAGATTATAGTAAATTGATGGTAACAATTTTATAAAATAAGCGTGTTGATAGGAAATAGTAACAAATGTCGTTTCTTATAGAGAGTCGATGGTTGGTGGAAATCGATAGAAACAGTTTGTGAATCCATCCTGGAATGGAATGTGGAATATCTTTTGGATTAGTAAGCATTCCCGGTGAAGAGCCGTTATTTCTACTTGAGAGGAAAGCGGTAATGCTTTCAACTAGGGTGGCAACGCGGGTTAACTCCCGTCCCTTTATATAGGGACGGGAGTTTTTTGTGTTTTATAAAATAAAAGGAGGAGTATATAATGCTTGATATTAAATTTTTACGTACAAACTTTGAAGAAGTAAAAGCGAAATTACAGCATAGAGGCGAAGATTTAACTGATTTCGGCCGTTTTGAAGAACTTGATACGAGAAGAAGAGAACTACTTGTTCAGACAGAAGAATTAAAAAGTAAACGTAACGAAGTATCTCAACAAATTTCTGTATTAAAGCGCGAAAAGAAAGATGCAGAAGCTCTAATTTTAGAAATGCGTGAGGTTGGAGAAAAAGTAAAGGATCTTGATAACGAACTTCGTACAGTTGAAGAAGACTTAGAAAGATTAATGTTATCTATTCCAAATATCCCTCATGAATCTGCTCCAGTTGGTGAAACAGAGGATGATAATGTAGTAGCACGTACTTGGGGAGAAGTGAAAGAATTTACTTTTGAGCCAAAACCACATTGGGATCTTGCTACTGATTTAGGAATTTTAGATTTTGAACGCGCTGGGAAAGTAACAGGAAGCCGCTTCGTATTTTACAAAGGTGCTGGTGCAAGATTAGAGCGTGCTTTAATTAGCTTTATGCTTGATCTTCATACTGATGAGCATGGATATGAAGAAGTATTACCTCCATATATGGTAAACCGTGCAAGTATGACGGGAACAGGACAACTTCCAAAGTTTGAAGAAGATGCATTCCGTATTGAAAGTGAAGATTACTTCTTAATTCCAACAGCTGAAGTACCTGTAACGAATATGCATCGTGATGAGATTTTAAATAAAGAGCAATTGCCTATAAGATATGCTGCATTTAGCTCTTGCTTCCGTTCTGAAGCAGGTTCAGCTGGTCGTGATACACGTGGCTTAATTCGCCAGCATCAGTTCAATAAAGTAGAGCTTGTGAAGTTCGTAAAACCAGAAGATTCTTATGAAGAATTAGAAAAATTAACAAATGATGCAGAACGCGTGTTACAATTATTAGAGTTGCCATATCGCGTTATGAGCATGTGCACAGGCGATTTAGGATTTACAGCAGCGAAGAAATACGATATTGAAGTATGGATTCCAAGCTATGGCACATATCGTGAAATTTCTTCTTGTAGTAATTTTGAAGCTTTCCAAGCGAGACGTGCAAATATCCGTTTCCGCCGTGAGCCAAATGGAAAACCAGAACATGTTCATACATTAAATGGATCTGGTCTTGCAATCGGACGTACGGTTGCAGCTATTTTAGAGAACTACCAACAAGAAGATGGTACAATTATAATTCCAGAAGTTCTTCGCCCTTATATGGGAGGAAAAACAGTTATTAAGTAAATTTAAACATTCATCGGTATGAGTGATTGGTAATTATGAGCGTTGTCAGTACTGTAATGTAGGAAGGGGAAAGTAAAATTTTCCTTTCCTCATAATTTATTTTAGTAGGGTTGACTAACTGTTTTTCTTTTGATATTATATTTGATGTCAATATGGAGGTATACCCAAGTCTGGCTGAAGGGATCGGTCTTGAAAACCGACAGGCGGCGAGAGTCGCGCGGGGGTTCGAATCCCTCTACCTCCTCCAGATATAATTGACAACAGCGCATATAAGTGGAGATTGGAGAACTCGTTACCAACACGTAACGAGTTTTTATTTTAAAACCAATCATAAAGTATGGTGTAAGGTAATTTTGTCCTTATTACACACTCATATTCCGATGATTATCTTCATAGATATGAAAGGAGTCAACATGGATCTTATTATACAAACGTTTCCTTTAGATGGAAAAACTTTATATTATGTACAATGTCCTGTCTGTAAGAACAATAGAATTTTAAACAGTGGTGCAAACGTATCACGCATTATTAGTGATGATACATTCCGTAAACTTTGTGGTTGTACTTGTGATGTAAAACAAGCTACGAGTAAAGTAGAGGCGCCAAAACAAGTTAAAAAAGCAGCTGTAAAGAAAGCGGCGGCTCCAAAACGTACAGGTAAAGTATTAACGGCAGTAATTAACGGGAAAGAAATGACTGTTAAAGAAATTGCTGAAGCATACGATATTAGTACAAGTACTGTTCGTCAGCGCATTAACGCAGGAAAACCTGAGAGTGAAATTATTGCTCCAACAAAGAAGAAGTAATTTAATAGGAAAACCCGTGCATATGCACGGGTTTTTTATTTTACAAGTTTACGTGTTTGTTTTAAAAAATGGCCAATTTTTTTAATGATTGGTTCGATTGAATCACCATCTTTTAAAATATCGTACTCATTAATATTTAAGCGTAATACAGGGCATGAATTAAAGTTGTTAATCCAGTTTTCATAACGTCCATGCATTTCTTTCCAGTACTCAATTGGTGTTTGCTGTTCCATTGGGCGCCCGCGTTCTTGAATACGATCGACAATATCATCGAAAGAACCTTCTAAGTAAATTAATAAGTCTGGATGAGGGAAGTAAGGAGTCATGACCATAGCGTCAAATAAACCTTTGTATGTTTCATAATCAGTTTCCGTCATTGTTCCTTTTTCATGATGCATCTTTGCGAAAATTCCAGTGTCTTCGTAAATGGAACGATCTTGAACAAAACCGCCACCATATTCAAAAATTCTTTTTTGTTCCTTAAATCGTTCTGCTAAAAAGTACACTTGTAGGTGGAAGCTCCAGCGAGTGAAGTCCGCATAGAACTTGTCCAAGTATGGATTGGAATCTACTTTTTCAAATGATGTGCGATAACCTAAAGCATTAGCTAATGCAGTTGTCATAGTTGATTTACCCACACCTACCGTTCCGGCGATAGTGATTACTGCGTCATTAGGTATATCATATTTTTGCCTTAAATTCATTATTATTTCGACTCCTTTAAGAGAGTATTTTGAAGGGCAGATAGGATGACGTTTAAATCATCAGGATTTTTTACAAAATCCATATCGTCTCCATTAAATTTCAATACTGGTATTTCCGGATGATCTTTTTTAAAAGCATCCATTGCTGTTTCATAATCTTTTGTGAGCTGTAGTAAGTAATTTGGATCCATGTTTTTTTCAAATTCTCTTCCGCGCATGGCGATTCGTTTTTGCAATGTTTCTAGGCTAGCTGTTAAATAAACAATGACATTTGGCACAGGCATATCTTGTGTAAGGATACGATAAATTTGCATGTATTTGTCATATTGAGAGTCTTTTAATGTGCGGGATGCAAAAATTAAATTTTTAAAGATATGGTAATCCGCTACTACTGGTTTCCTTTGATTCAAATACTTTATGTTAATGTCTTCTAATTGTTTGTATCTATTACAAAGAAAGAACATCTCTGTTTGAAAACTCCATTCGTCGATGTCTTCATAGAACTTTCCTAAAAAGGGATTTTCATCAACAATCTCTTTTAGTAAGTGGAGTTGCATGTGAGTTGAAATTTCCTTCGCAAGTGAAGTTTTTCCAACACCAATTGGTCCTTCAACCGTGATAAATGGTACTCCGGTCACGCTGTTTCCTCCTTTCAATCAGTGATTTACCGTGACTACTAAAAACACAAAACAGAATTATTGTAGCACAAGAGGGAAGCGAGCGGGTTAATTTGATATAAAAAGTTAGAAAATAGATATATGTATTAATTAAATTTTATTTTGGTTGATGATGTTATAGTTGCTTTCAATGTAGTTTCCATTATTTTTAAAGCATGTATATTATCTTGGTCGTTGTTAGAGGCGATACAATCCTCTGGTACATACAATGTATAATTTCTCATATGAGCATCATTAGCTGTAAATAGGATACATATATTTCCGGCAACCCCTGTTAATATTAGATTTTCTATTTTTAAATAACCTAGTAATGAATTTAAAGGTGTTTCATAAAAAGCGGAATAATGTGGTTTAATAAAAATGTAATCATCAGAACTTGGAGCAATCTTATGGATTATGTTTTTGCTATATTCATTTGTACAATGAGTAATAAGTTGGTCGATATCAGATCTCCAAAGTTGATAATGGTCATTAACGTAAATTATAGGACAGCCGAAGGATTTCATTTTTTTCTTTAATTGTAAAATAGGGTTTGTTATAATTTCACATTTTTTAGCTAGAATGGGTCCGTGGGAAAATTGAAAGTCATTAATCATATCGATAATGAGCAAGGCGGTATTTTTCATATGTAATCCCCTCTCTTTTTTCTTTTAGGGTGGATTGAATTTGTAAAAGTTATCCCCTGTGTAGTAAATGGAAAATAAGTGTACTTTATTTGTAATGAAAGGACTATGTTATGGAACAAGATCAAGATATTTATTTTATGCAATTAGCGATAGAAGAAGCTAAAAAGGCAGAGGAAATACAGGAAGTACCAATTGGAGCAGTTATAGTGTTAAATGGTGAGGTAATTAGTGTTGCCCATAATTTAAGGGAAACTGAGCAGAGATCAATAGCTCATGCTGAGTTGCTAGCGATAGATGAGGCATGTAAAAAATTAGGGACATGGCGTTTAGAAGATGCAACATTGTATGTAACATTAGAACCTTGTCCAATGTGTGCGGGTGGAATTGTTTTATCACGAGTGAAGCGAGTTGTATATGGTGCAAGTGATCCTAAGGGCGGATGTGCAGGGACATTGATGAATCTTTTAACGGATGAACGCTTCAATCATCAATGTGAAGTAGTATCTGGTGTACTAGAGGAAGAATGCGGTACGTTGTTAACAAGCTTTTTTAGAGAACTTCGTAAAAAAAGAAAAGCAATAAAAAAATTAGAGAAGAATACTGGGAACTAACGTATTTGCATTTTATAAAGAAACAAGTTATACTGATAATGCCTTTAATGAAGGCAACCGAATATTGGTTTTAACTTTGCCGTGCTAAGCGGGGAGGTAGCGGTGCCCTATACTCGCAATCCGCTCTAGCGAGGCCGAATCCCCTCTCGAGGTTATGTTGCTGTAAGGTCTGCCTTAAGTAAGTGGTGTTGACGTTTGGGTCCTGCGCAACGGGACCCCGTGAACCTTGTCAGGTCCGGAAGGAAGCAGCAATAAGCGGGTCTTCTCGTGTGCCGCAGGAGTGCCTGAACCGAGCTAACTGCTTGAGTAACGCTTATGGTACGTAATCGACGGAGGGTGCACGGCAGTTATATATGTATACAAAACTCACCTTTATATTAAGGTGAGTTTTTTGTATAGAAAATAACTTTTGGAATCTATAAACAGAATGGGTTATAATAAATGAGATAATAACCTTTGAGGGAGGCCGTATTTTCGTGTCATACCAAGCGTTATACCGAACATGGAGACCGCAAAAGTTCGAAGATGTAGTCGGTCAAAAGCACGTAACAAAAACGTTGCAAAATGCCCTTCTTCAAGAGAAAGTTTCACATGCTTATTTATTTTCTGGCCCGAGGGGAACGGGAAAAACGACAATTGCAAAAGTATTTGCAAAAGCAATTAACTGTGAACATGCTCCGGTAGCTGAACCTTGTAATGAATGTCCTTCTTGTTTAGGAATTACACAAGGATCCATTTCAGATGTATTAGAAATTGATGCGGCTTCAAATAACGGTGTAGATGAAATTCGAGATATTAGAGATAAAGTAAAATATGCTCCAAGTGCTGTAGAATATAAAGTATACATTATTGATGAAGTTCACATGCTTTCTATGGGTGCATTCAATGCGCTTTTAAAAACCTTAGAAGAGCCGCCAGGACATGTTATCTTTATTTTGGCGACAACAGAACCTCATAAGATCCCGCCTACAATTATTTCACGTTGTCAGCGTTTTGAATTCCGAAAAATATCAGTGAATGATATTGTTGAGAGATTATCAACGGTCGTGACAAATGAAGGTACGCAAGTGGAAGATGAGGCATTACAAATTGTTGCGCGTGCTGCTGAAGGTGGTATGCGTGACGCACTTAGTCTTATTGATCAGGCTATATCTTATAGTGATGAGACCGTTACGACAGAAGATGTATTGGCCGTAACAGGATCTGTTTCTCAGCAATACTTAGGCAATTTAGTAGAATGCATACGTGAAAATGATGTATCAAGAGCATTGCAAATCATAGATGAAATGATGAGTAAAGGGAAGGATCCAGTTCGTTTTATGGAGGATTTCATTTACTATTATCGTGATATGCTTTTATATCAAACTTCACCGCAACTAGAACATATGTTGGAACGAGTAATTGTAGATGATCAATTCCGTAAGTTGAGTGAAGAAATGCAACCGGAAGTGATCTATGAGATTATTCATACCCTTAGTAAGGGACAACAGGAAATGAAGTGGACAAATCATCCGCGTATTTTCTTAGAAGTTGTTATGGTGCAATTGTGTCAACAGTTTATGATGCAAGCAAATGGTACAGATCGTTTGCAAGCAATTATGAACAGGATGCAGCAACTGGAGAAAGAGTTAGAGCAAGTTAAAAAGAACGGTGTGCCAGCTGGTGTACAACAGGAAGTAAGAGAGACACGTGCAACACCAAAGCCGGTAAGAACAGGAAGTATGAAGATTCCTGTCGGACGTGTAAATGAAGTATTAAAACAAGCGAAGCGTCAAGATTTAGAACAATTAAAAGCTGTATGGGGTGAGTTGTTAGGAAGACTCAAATCATATAACAAAGTAGCGTTTGCTGTTTTACTAGAAAATAGCGAACCAGTGGCAGCTTCAGATGACACTTACGTTTTAGCATTTCAATATGAGATTCATTGTAAGATGGCGAGCGAAAATCGAGAAGCTATGGATACAGTAGAACAAGCTTTATTTGAATTGCTAAGTAAAAGGTTAAATATGATTGCCATTCCAAAAAGTGAATGGGGTAAAATCCGTGAAGACTTTTTACAACGTGAAGGTGGAGAGTCTGAAGAAAGCCCAGAGAAAAGGGAAGACCCTCTTATAGAAGAGGCAGTGAAATTAGTAGGGCAAGAACTCATTGAAATAAAAGAGTAATAATAATTAGGAGGAATTAATTATGATGCGTGGCGGAATGGGAAATATGAATAACATGATGAAACAAATGCAAAAGATGCAAAAGGACATGGCGAAAGCACAAGAAGAGCTTGGTGAAAAAACAGTTGAAGGTACAGCTGGCGGCGGAATGATTACAGTTATCGCAAATGGTCACAAGCAAATTCTTGAAGTGAAGATTAAAGAAGAAGTTGTAGATCCAGAAGATATCGAAATGTTACAAGACTTAGTGTTAGCTGCAACAAATGATGCACTTAAAAAGGCTGATGAGCTTTCAAACTCTACAATGGGTAAATTTACAAAAGGCTTAAACTTACCAGGTGGAATGTTCTAGGA
This sequence comes from Bacillus sp. FSL K6-0073, assembly GCF_038006085.1. NCBI lineage: Bacteria > Bacillati > Bacillota > Bacilli > Caryophanales > Bacillaceae > Bacillus > Bacillus sp. FSL K6-0073. The sequence continues at coordinate 27,157 of NZ_JBBOUN010000001.1, forward strand.
GGATATTGATACATGCATTATCCAGAACCAATATCAAAACTAATCGATAGTTTTATGAAGTTGCCAGGTATCGGACCGAAAACAGCGGTTCGATTGGCATTTTTCGTATTAGATATGAAAGAAGATGACGTGTTAGGTTTCGCGAAAGCACTTGTAAATGCGAAGCGAGATTTAGCGTACTGTTCTGTATGCGGACATATTACTGATCGTGATCCTTGTTATATTTGTAATGATTCACATCGAGATCAATCAGTTGTTTGTGTCGTGCAAGAACCGAAAGATGTAATCGCGATGGAAAAAATGAAAGAGTATCAAGGTGTATATCATGTGTTACGTGGTGCGAT
>NZ_JBBOUN010000001.1:32500-80000 GCF_038006085.1 Bacillus sp. FSL K6-0073
GCGGCCGTAACTATAACGGTCCTAAGGTAGCGAAATTCCTTGTCGGGTAAGTTCCGACCCGCACGAAAGGTGTAACGATTTGGGCACTGTCTCAACCAGAGACTCGGTGAAATTATAGTACCTGTGAAGATGCAGGTTACCCGCGACAGGACGGAAAGACCCCGTGGAGCTTTACTGTAGCCTGATATTGAATTTTGGTACAGTTTGTACAGGATAGGCGGGAGCCATTGAAACCGGAGCGCTAGCTTCGGTGGAGGCGCTGGTGGGATACCGCCCTGACTGTATTGAAATTCTAACCTACGGGTCTTATCGACCCGGGAGACAGTGTCAGGTGGGCAGTTTGACTGGGGCGGTCGCCTCCTAAAGTGTAACGGAGGCGCCCAAAGGTTCCCTCAGAATGGTTGGAAATCATTCGTAGAGTGCAAAGGCATAAGGGAGCTTGACTGCGAGACCTACAAGTCGAGCAGGGACGAAAGTCGGGCTTAGTGATCCGGTGGTTCCGCATGGAAGGGCCATCGCTCAACGGATAAAAGCTACCCCGGGGATAACAGGCTTATCTCCCCCAAGAGTCCACATCGACGGGGAGGTTTGGCACCTCGATGTCGGCTCATCGCATCCTGGGGCTGTAGTCGGTCCCAAGGGTTGGGCTGTTCGCCCATTAAAGCGGTACGCGAGCTGGGTTCAGAACGTCGTGAGACAGTTCGGTCCCTATCCGTCGTGGGCGTAGGAAATTTGAGAGGAGCTGTCCTTAGTACGAGAGGACCGGGATGGACGCACCGCTGGTGTACCAGTTGTTCTGCCAAGGGCATAGCTGGGTAGCTATGTGCGGAAGGGATAAGTGCTGAAAGCATCTAAGCATGAAGCCCCCCTCAAGATGAGATTTCCCATAGCGTAAGCTAGTAAGATCCCTGAAAGATGATCAGGTTGATAGGTTCGAGGTGGAAGCATGGTGACATGTGGAGCTGACGAATACTAATAGATCGAGGACTTAACCATATAATATGTAGCAAATGTTATCTAGTTTTGAAGGAATATGCCTTCAATAGTTTGGTGATGATGGCAGAGAGGTCACACCCGTTCCCATACCGAACACGGAAGTTAAGCTCTCTAGCGCCGATGGTAGTTGGGACCTTGTCCCTGTGAGAGTAGGACGTCGCCAAGCAACTAAAAACACAAGTCATTTGACTTGTGTTTTTTTGTATTGTTAAAAAGAATAGGAAAGAAGTAAGAGTAATACAAACACGTTGCCCAAGAGTTAATCATATTATATAAAAGATGGGTGTATATTTTTCTGTAAATTGTTAAGGATTAGAAGTATAAAATAGGTTCACTTAAATAGGGAGGGAAGGTTATGAAATTACAAAGTGAAGTTTGTATTGTTTGTGAGACGAAAAGAAAAGAAGGTATATATGTTTATAATAATTTAATATGCTATGAATGTGAAAAGGATATGGTGAATACAGAGACAGATGATCCGAAATATATACATTATTTAAAGCAGCTTCGAAAACTAGAAGTATCATATTTTTAAATAGGCATATGCCTATTATTTTTTTTGTTCTGTATAATAGATAGAGAATGAATAATAAGGAAGAGATGTAGATGAATCAAAATCGTATGCCTTTATATGAGGCGTTAATAGAGTTTAAAGAAAGAGGGCCGTTATCCTTTCATGTTCCAGGTCATAAGAATGGTTTAAACTTCCCTCAGGAGGCAATAAGAGAGTTTAAAGATATTCTATCTATTGATGTAACTGAGTTAGCAGGACTAGATGATTTGCATAGTCCGTTTGAATGTATAGATGAGGCACAACAATTATTGGCTGAAGTTTATAATACAAAGAGGAGCTATTTTTTAATTAATGGTTCAACAGTCGGGAACTTAGCAATGATTTTGTCTTGTTGCGGGGAACATGATATTGTTCTTGTACAAAGAAATTGTCATAAATCAATTATTAATGCTTTAAAACTTGCGGGAGCAAATCCCATTTTTTTAGATCCATGGATTGACGAAGCTTATAATGTACCAGTGGGAGTTCGTAACGAAATTATTAAGAAAGCAATTGGAAAGTATCCAATTGCGAAAGCACTCATTTTAACGCATCCTAATTATTATGGTATGGGGATGGATCTAGAGGCAAGCATCGCTTTTGCACATGCACATAAAATACCTGTTTTGGTAGATGAGGCACATGGGGCACATCTGTGTTTGGGAGAACCATTCCCGAAGTCAGCATTAACATATGGTGCAGATATTGTAGTTCATTCTGCACATAAAACATTACCCGCAATGACAATGGGTTCCTATTTACATATAAATAGTCACTTAGTAGATGAAGAGAAGGTTACTACTTATTTAAGTATGCTACAATCTAGTAGTCCATCGTATCCAATTATGGCTTCCTTGGATATAGCACGCTTTACAATGGCACGTATAAAAGAAGAAGGTCACAGTGAAATTGTTGAGTTTTTACAAAGATTTAAGGAACAACTACGTTCTATTCCTCAAATCGCCATTTTAGAATATCCGTTGCAAGATGAGTTAAAGGTCACCGTACAAACTCGTTGTCAGTTATCAGGGTACGAATTACAGTCTGTATTTGAAAAGGTCGGTATATATACAGAGATGGCTGATCCGTACAATGTCCTATTTATTTTACCACTACAAGCAAATGAGGGGTATATGAAGGTTATAGAGATGATCCGAGTAGCATTGCAACATTATGAGGTGAAAGACAAGAGAGAATCTATTCGTTATACTTATAAAGGTGAGTTCTCTCTTTTACCGTATACGTATAAACAACTAGAAGGATATAAAACAAAGATAGTATCTATAGAAGAGGCTGTTGGAATGATAGCGGCGGAAATGGTGATTCCGTATCCACCTGGAATTCCATTGATTATGTATGGAGAGAGAATTACTTCAGGGCATAAAGAGCAAATTATGTATTTAGAGAGAGCAGGAGCTCGTTTTCAAGGGAATACGAAATATATGAAAGTGTATGATATAGAAAGTAGGTTTTAGGATGAAGGGATTATTTGTAACAATTGAGGGCCCAGAAGGTTCAGGTAAAACAACGTTAATTAAAAGCTTATTGCCATATTTTGAAAAAAAAGCACAAAAGGTAATGGCGACAAGGGAACCAGGTGGTATTGCAATTTCTGAGGACATTAGGACGATTTTACATAAACAAGAATATACGATGATGGAAGCACGTACAGAAGCGCTTCTTTATGCTGCTGCGCGCAGACAACATTTAGTAGAAAAAGTTATGCCAGCACTTAATGAGAACTACCTCGTGTTATGTGATCGTTTTATAGATAGCTCTTTAGCATACCAAGGCTATGCAAGAGGATTGGGTATGGATAAGGTATTTGAAATAAATCGTTTCGCAACAGAGGACTGTATGCCTAGTTTAACAATTTATCTAGACATTGAGCCTGAGGTTGGTTTGGCTCGGATTGAAAAAGATGCAGGACGTGAAGTAAATCGACTAGATATGGAAGATATCTCTTTCCATAAACGTGTACGCGAAGGGTATTTACAAGTTGTAGAACGTTTCTCGGATCGTATTGTATTGGTAAATGCTGATCAGCCGATGGAAAAACTTATAGAAGAAGTTGTTCAGATTATAGAAGATAAATTGTTATAATAGAAGGAAAGAATGAAATAAGTGAGGTATGCATTATGACGAAGACGTGGGAGCAGCTTTCTGCTATACAACCCATCGGTGTAAAAATGTTGATGAATAGCATTGCAAAAGAGCGTATATCCCACGCTTACTTGTTAGAGGGAGGGAAAGGGACAGGAAAGTTTGCGACAGCAATTCAAATGGCAAAGAGTTTCCTCTGTTCTGAGCGGAATGGGGTAGAGCCCTGCCATGTATGTACAAACTGTAAGCGAATTGATTCAGGTAACCACCCTAACTTACATATTGTAAAACCAGACGGATTATCTATTAAAAAGCAGCAAATTCATGATTTACAAGAAGAGTTTTCAAAAACAGGATTAGAGGCAAATAAAAAATTATATATTATTGAGCACGCAGATCGTATGACAGCAAATGCGGCAAATACACTTTTGAAATTTTTAGAAGAACCAAGTAGTGATACAACTGCTATTTTACTTACTGAACAAAGTCATCAAATTTTAAATACGATTTTATCTCGTTGCCAAGTTGTTACGTTTAGACCGTTACCTACGGAATCTTTAATTAGAAGATTACAGGATGAAGGGATTACAGCATCTTTATCGACACTTGCTGCTCAACTTACAAATAGTTTTGATGAAGCTTTAGCTTTATGTAGTGATGAATGGTTTGCACAAGCACGAGCTTTAGTGATAAAATTATGTGAAGCGCTCGAAAAAGATAAAACCTCTATTTTTTTTGTACAAGAAAAATGGGGAAAACACTTTGGAGAGAAAGAACAATTACAGCAAGGTTTAGATATGTTACTCCTTATTTATAAGGATTTATTATATGTTCAACTTGGAGAAGAAGATCGTCTTGTTTTTCATGATCAGAAAGAGATGTTTGAATCGTTTTCCTATGCTCAGAAGCGCATTGTATCAGCTCTCTTTAATATATTAGAGGCAAAAAATAGAATCAACGCTAATGTAAATGCGCAGCTTGTGTTCGAACAGTTAGTGTTGCGGTTGCAGGAGGGATGACCGTTTTGTATGATGTAGTAGGTGTTCGCTTTAAGAAGGCCGGAAAGGTATATTACTTTGATCCAAATCAGTTCGATATCTCTGAAAATGAGTTTGTCATTGTAGAAACGGTAAGAGGTATTGAATACGGAAAAGTAGTTATTACCAAAAAACAAGTTGATGAAAACGACGTTGTATTACCGCTAAAAAAGGTTATTCGTATTGCAAATGAAAATGATCGTACCATTGTTGAAGAGAACAAACATGCTGCAAAAGAAGCATATCAAGTCTGTCAACAAAAGGTAGTAGAGCATAATCTTGATATGAAACTTGTAGATGTAGAGTATACATTCGATCGTAATAAGATTATTTTCTATTTTACTGCGGATGGTCGGATCGATTTCCGCGAACTAGTGAAGGACTTAGCCGCAATTTTTAGAACAAGAATTGAACTAAGACAAATTGGTGTTCGTGATGAAGCGAAGATGCTAGGTGGTATTGGTCCATGTGGTCGTATGCTTTGTTGTTCTACTTTTTTAGGGGATTTTGAACCTGTATCCATTAAAATGGCAAAGGATCAAAATTTATCATTAAATCCTGCAAAAATCTCTGGTTTATGTGGTCGCTTAATGTGTTGCTTAAAATATGAGAATGATGAATATGAGGCAGCAAAGGAACAACTTCCTGATTTAGATCAACGTATACAAACCCCGCATGGTACTGGCCGTGTTATCGGATTAAATATTTTAGAAAGATTAATTCAAGTGGAACTAGTAGACAAGGAACGGATAGTAGAATATACGTTAGATGAGTTAGTAAATAAAGGGGTCGTTTCGAGTCAAACCACAGATTAATGAGGTGGGTGCTTGTGGAGAAAAAAGATATTTTTGAATCGGTTTCTAGTATGGAAGAGCAAATTGGACATTTATATAAACAGTTGGGAGAGTTAAAACAGCATCTTGCAGAGTTGTTGGAAGAAAACCAGCATATAAAAATGGAAAATAACAATTTGCGACACCGTTTTGAAGAAGTGCAGAATAAAGAAAAACAAAAAACTCAAAAACGTAAAGAAGTGAAGCCGAAAACAGATATTGGTGAAGGCTATGACAATTTAGCGAGACTGTATCAAGAAGGTTTTCATATTTGCAATCTACATTATGGAAGTGTACGTAAAGAGGGAGATTGTTTGTTCTGTCTGTCATTCTTAAATAAAAAGTGAAATTACCTTTCCAATTATAATTGGAAAGGTAATTTTTTATACATGAAATAGGGTAGGTTAAGGGTAAGAAAAGGAGCAGTATATGAATTTATATGAAGATGAACGTTTAGATTACTTATTAGCACAAGACATGAAGATTATACAAAGCCCATCGGTATTTAATTTTTCTTTAGATGCCGTTTTACTTGCAGATTTTGTATGGGTACCAATTCAAAAGGGGAATTTACTTGATTTGTGTACAGGTAACGCGGTTGTTCCCCTTCTATTAAGTACAAGAACAAAAGGAAATATTACTGGTGTGGAAATTCAAGAACGCTTATATGATATGGGAGTAAGAAGTGTTCAATACAATGGGTTGGAAGAAAGAATTCACCTCATACATGGAGATTTGAAAGATATGCCAGAGAAACTTGGGCGTCATCAATATGATGTTGTTACATGTAATCCACCATATTTTCAAACACCTCAAACTTCAGAGAAAAATATGAATGAACATTTAGCGATAGCTCGTCATGAAATTATGTGTACATTAGAAGATGTTGTATCTGCAAGTAGTCAGTTAGTAAAACAAGGTGGGAAAGTAGCGTTTGTACATCGTCCAGGGCGATTACTAGACATTGTCACATTAATGCGTAAATATAAAATTGAACCAAAGCGTGTGCAATTTGTTTATCCTAAGGTTGGAAAAGAAGCAAATACATTGTTAATTGAAGGAATTAAGGATGGAAATGCAGATTTGAAAATCTTACCGCCTCTCGTTGTATATGAGAACAATAACGAATATACAAAGGAGCTACGTTCAATTTTATATGGAGAAGAATAAGCACTTTTTTTATGTGGTAGAGTGCTCTGATGGAAGTTATTATGCTGGATATACAAACCATATAGAAAAGAGAATTCAGACTCATAATAGCGGAAAAGGGGCTAAGTATACACGTGTCAGGCTTCCTGTCGTTTTAAAATATGTAGAGACCCATGATGATAAGCGTACAGCTATGCAAGCGGAGTATTACTTTAAGAAATTAACGAGAAAACAAAAAGAGGCATATATGCAAAAAGGAGAACGCTATGTGGCAACAAAAAAGCTTTCAACAAAATGAAAAGGGAGTTTTATATTTAGTGCCAACTCCTATTGGAAATCTAGAAGATATGACATTTCGTGCAATCCGAATTTTAAAAGAAGTTGATTTAATTGCTGCTGAAGATACGAGACAAACGAAAAAACTTTGTAATTATTTTGAAATTGAAACACCTGTCACGAGTTATCATGAGCACAATAAAGAAGTAAGTGGGAAGAAACTATTAGAGAAATTAGAGGATGGAAAGAATGTAGCACTTGTTAGTGACGCTGGTATGCCATGTATTTCTGATCCAGGTTACGATATTGTCGTTGAGGCAGTAGCTGAGCAATATCATGTAATTCCGCTTCCTGGAGCAAATGCAGCCCTTACAGCATTAATTGCATCTGGTCTTGAAACAAAGCAGTTTTATTTCTATGGTTTCTTGCAGAGAAACAAAAAGGAACGGAAGATGGAGTTAGAAAAGCTTCGTTATGTACAAACTACAATGATGTTTTATGAAGCACCTCATCGTTTAGATGATACTTTAATTTCGATGCAGGAAGTGTTGGGAAATAGAGAGATTGTATTATGTCGAGAGTTAACGAAAAAATTTGAGGAATTTATTCGAGGAACAATCGAAGAAGCAATTGAGTGGACGAAGCAAAATGAAGTACGTGGTGAGTTTTGTATTTTAGTAGCTGGTTCAACAGAAGAACCTGCTCCAGAAGAACAATGGTGGGAATCTCTTTCGGTATATGATCATATTGAATATTATATAAATGAAAAAAGTATGAATTCAAAAGAAGCGATTAAAACAGTCGCTAAAGATCGAGATTTGTCGAAAAGAGATGTATATCAAATCTATCATGTCGATAAAAAATAAGCTTCTCATAATTGAGAAGCTTATTTTGCTGTTTCGATATAATCTTGAAGTTCGTTTAAGATTTGCTCAGCGCCTTCTTTGCTTAAGATGATTTTACCTTCAGCTAAAGAAAGGTTACCGTCAGATACTTCACCAGTTACTTGGCAAGTCATGTTTGGTTTATATTTCTTTAAGATGATTTTTTCGTCATCAACATAGATTTCAAGAGCGTCCTTTTCTGCAATACCTAAAGTACGGCGTAATTCGATTGGAATTACTACACGACCTAATTCATCAACTTTACGAACAATACCAGTAGATTTCATAATTTTTTTCCTCCTAAATAAATAGTTTATAAGTTTCGAGTCTATTTTTAGATTCGTCATTTTTCGACAAAATACCCTATGGACATATGATACCAATCATTTACATTTCCGTCAATTCTTAAATTCTATATTTTTTAAAAAGATTTATAGATTTCTTATTTCTTATATATAATAGATTGAGAGGAAATTCCACAATTATTTACATTATTTTCTGAAAAAATAATAAATTTAAAGTAGATATTGTATATTTTTTTGAAATATGAGCAATAGATGATAAAGATATCGAGCATTAAGACCTAAATTTAAAATTAGGTTGGCGTAAAGAAGATAAGTTAGATTTGGGCTGCTCGTAAAAGCCCAATTAACGTGGGCTAATAATTAGTGGGGAGGAACAAAACCCTACTGATTAAAGTTTCACTTTATATATGAGTTTTTGATATACTGTTTATAAATACATATGAGGTTATTCGGGAGGTCCAAAACAATGACAGAGGAAAATAAGTCCTTTTATATTACTACCCCAATTTATTATCCAAGTGGAAAATTACACATTGGACATGCTTATACGACAGTAGCAGGAGATGCGATGGCACGATATAAGCGTATGCAAGGTTATAATGTGCATTATTTAACAGGAACTGATGAGCATGGACAGAAGATCCAAAAGAAAGCAGAAGAGTTAAATATTACGCCACAGGCATATGTTGATAACATTGTTGCAGGAATCAAAGAGCTTTGGGAGAAGATGGATATTTCTTATGATGATTTTATTCGTACAACTGAAGATCGTCATAAAGATGTTGTCGAAAAAATCTTTAAGCAATTAGTAGATCAAGGTGACATTTATCTTGATGAATATGAAGGTTGGTATTCTGTACAAGATGAGACGTTCTATACAGAGCATCAATTAGTAGATCCAATTATGGAAGGCGACAAAGTAGTTGGAGGAAAAAGCCCAGATAGTGGTCATGATGTAGAACTTGTTCGTGAAGAATCTTATTTCTTTAGAATGGGTAAATATGTCGACAGACTATTAAAGTTCTATGAAGATAATCCACATTTCATTCAGCCGGAGTCTCGTAAAAATGAAATGATTAATAATTTTATTAAACCAGGATTAGAAGATTTAGCGGTTTCTCGTACTTCATTTGACTGGGGAGTTCGTGTTCCTGGTAACCCAAAACACGTTATTTACGTATGGGTTGACGCATTATCTAACTATATTACGGCGTTAGGTTATGGAACAGCAAATGAAGAGAAATATAAAAAATTCTGGCCTGCAGATGTGCATTTAGTTGGGAAAGAAATTGTTCGTTTCCATACAATTTATTGGCCGATAATTTTAATGGCATTAGATTTACCTCTTCCGAAGAAAGTCTTTGCTCATGGCTGGATTTTAATGAAGGATGGAAAGATGAGTAAGTCAAAAGGAAACGTAGTAGATCCAGTTACATTAATCGATCGTTACGGATTAGATGCATTACGTTATTACCTACTTCGTGAAGTTCCATTTGGATCTGATGGCGTATTCACACCAGAAGGATTTGTGGAGCGTATTAATTTCGACTTAGCAAATGACTTAGGTAATTTATTAAATCGTACAGTAGCTATGATTGATAAGTATTTTAACGGAGAAATCCCTGCATTTAAAGAAAATGTGACGGAATTTGATGAAACGTTAGTAGCGTTTGCACAAGATACTTTGAAAAAAGTAGAAGAAGCAATGGAGAATATGGAGTTCTCTGTAGCGTTAGGATCTATTTGGCAACTAGTTAGTCGTACGAATAAATATATTGATGAAACACAACCATGGGTATTAGCAAAAGATGAGAATGATCGTGAAAAGTTAGCCTCTGTAATGGCTCATTTAGCAGAAGTACTTCGTCAAACAGGTATTATGCTTATGCCATTCTTAACAGTAGCACCAAGCAAGATGTTTGCTCAGCTTGGCCTTACTGATGAAGCTCATAAATCTTGGGAAAGTCTATCTACAATTGGCTGCATTCCAGCTGGAACAAAAGTAGAAAAAGGAAACCCAATTTTCCCTCGTTTAGAAATGGAAGTGGAAGTAGAGTACATTAAAGAACAAATGAAAAGCTCTGCTCCTAAAGTAGAAGAGAAAAAAGAAGAAGAACCGAAGGCAGAAGAAATTACAATTGATGATTTCTTTAAAGTAGAATTACGCGTAGCTGAAGTACTATCTGCTGAACCTGTGAAAAAAGCAGACAAGTTGTTAAAAATTCAACTAGACTTAGGCACAGAAAAGCGTCAAGTTGTTTCTGGAATTGCAAAATTCTATTCGCCGGAAGACTTAAAAGGTAAAAAGGTTATTTGTGTAACAAACTTAAAACCTGTAAAATTACGCGGTGAATTATCGCAAGGTATGATTTTAGCGGGCGAAGAGAATGGCGTATTGTCATTAGCATCAATCGACCAAAATCTACCAAATGGTACCAAAATCAAGTAATTAAGACAAGAAAAGAGATGTTTCACGTGTAACATGTGTGAAGCGTCTTTTTTCTTTTTACACTCTCTATTTTTGCATTAAGATTGTAGTATTGTTATCGTTAAGTTATTAAAGAACTTATTTTTGTAGAATAAACTTGATTTCAATATAAAAGGAGTTATGTAGTATGTTGTTTGATACACATTCACATTTGAATGCAGAGCAATTCGAAGAAGATTTGCAAGAGGTTATTTCCCGAATGAAAGAAGCGGGAGTTACTTATACAGTTGTTGTTGGTTTTGATGAAGTAACGATAAAAAAGGCGATGGAATTAGCTGAAGCCTATGATTTTATTTACGCTGCGGTTGGCTGGCATCCAGTTGATGCAATCGACATGACAGAAGAACATTTAGCTTGGTTAGAAGAACTTGCTTCTCATCCTAAAGTTGTTGCACTTGGAGAAATGGGCTTAGATTATCACTGGGATAAGTCTCCAAAAGAAATACAGAAAGAAGTATTTCGTAAACAAATTGCATTAGCGAAAAAAGTAAATTTGCCGATTATTATACATAACCGCGATGCAACTCAAGATATTGTTGATATTCTAGAAGAAGAGAATGCAGCTGAAGTAGGGGGCATTATGCATTGCTTTAGCGGTAGCGTAGAAGTAGCAGAGCGATGTGTTGATATGAACTTTTTAATTTCGTTAGGTGGACCAGTTACATTTAAAAACGCTAAGAAACCGAAAGAAGTTGCTACGGAGATTCCGTTAGAGAAATTGTTAATAGAGACGGATTGTCCCTATTTAACGCCGCATCCATTTCGCGGGAAACGAAATGAACCGAGTTATGTAAAACTCGTAGCAGAAGAAATTGCGAATTTAAAAGGAATTTCTTATGAGGAAGTAGCAGAAATGACAACTAAAAATGCAAAAGTTTTATTTGGTGTTGAATAAAAAGAACGGGGGAAACCTGTTCTTTTTTATTTTGAGAAAAACTAGTAGAAGTAATCAAGAAAATAAATGTGAATGATGAAGTGTTACAATAAGAACAGGGAACAAAGATTTTTCTATTCTATTTTTTAAAATATAAGAATGGGGAAAATAATAATGGAAAAGTCGTCATTTTTTTGTTTTACTAAGTAGAGACGAAATGAGTGTGGAGGCAAGCATGAAAATAAAAGAGATTATCGTTGTAGAAGGTAAAGATGATACAGTTGCGATTAAGCGTGCTGTTGATGCGGATACAATTGAAACGAACGGTTCAGCAATCGGTGATCATGTTATTGAGCAAGTTAAATTAGCGCAGCAAAAAAGGGGCGTTATTATTTTCACAGATCCGGATTATCCTGGAGAGCGTATTCGAAAAATTATTTCTGACAAGGTTCCTGGCTGTAAGCATGCTTTTTTACCGAAGGAAGAAGCGCTTGCTAAAAGGAAAAAGGGTGTTGGGATTGAACATGCTTCTAATGAGTCGATTCGCCGTGCTCTAGAGAATATACATGAAGAAATGGAAGCTTACACAAGTGAAATTAGTTGGAGTGATTTAGTCGATGCAGGCTTAGTGGGCGGAGAAATGGCAAAGAGCCGCAGAGAAAGAATGGGTAAGCTATTAAAGATTGGTTATACAAATGCAAAACAGTTACATAAACGATTACAGATGTTTCAAGTTTCAAAGGAATCATTTGCAGAAGCTTATAAGCAAGTAATACAGGAGGAAAAAAAATGAAGGATATCGCAACGCCAAATCGTACAAAAGACATTGTTGAAAAATATGGATTTTCATTCAAAAAAAGTTTAGGACAAAACTTTTTAATTGATACAAATGTATTAAATCGTATTGTCGATCATGCAGAAATTGGTTCAGAAAGTGGTGCAATTGAAATTGGACCAGGTATTGGTGCATTAACAGAGCAATTAGCGAAGCGTGCTAAAAAAGTAGTGGCTTTTGAAATTGATCAAAGACTATTACCAATTTTAGATGAGACGTTAGCGCCATATGGTAATGTTACAGTTATTAATAAAGACGTACTAAAAGCAGATGTACATGAAGTATTTAATGAGCAATTTGAAGAAGGGCAAGATGTAATGGTAGTAGCTAACTTACCATACTATATTACAACGCCAATTTTATTTAAATTGCTTGAAGAAAAGTTACCAGTTCGTGGATTTGTTGTTATGATGCAAAAAGAAGTTGGAGATCGTTTAGCTGCTAAACCTGGAACGAAAGAGTATGGTTCTTTATCGATTGCCATTCAGTACTATACAGAGGTTGAAACAGTTATGACTGTACCGCGTACAGTGTTTGTACCACAGCCAAACGTTGATTCTGCAATTATCCGCCTTCTAAAGCGTCCTAAACCGGTTGTAGAGGTGACAGATGAAACGTTCTTCTTTGAAGTAGTACGAGCAAGTTTCGCACAGCGCCGTAAAACTTTAATGAATAATTTATCAAATAATTTAAATGGTTTCCCGAAAGATAAGGAGTTATTGGATCGAATTTTAACAGAAGTAGGAATTGATCCAAAGCGAAGAGGCGAAACGCTATCTATTGAAGAGTTTGCAACATTAAGTAATGCATTAGTTCTTCATAAATTATCATAAGAATATGAAAGGGACAGTTCAAGTTGAACTGTCCCTTTTGTCACCTTTCTCTCTCTAAATTCATACTTTAAAAACAGGTAAGATGGCCTAATGAGTTTGGAGGTAGGAGAATGGTTTTACATGTTGGAGAGTTAGTGGAACGATATTCTCATAAGAGGGATATTCTTTTTCGTATTATAGAAATAAAAGGCGAGATAGCTATATTGTTTGGAGAGGAAATTAGACTGGTGGCGGATGCGCCACTGGAAGATTTAATTAGTATAGATCAAAGAGAACATAAAAAAAGGGTGAAGCGTGAGAAAGAAACAATGGAGCGCACGTATCGTTTGTTTCAACAAGATTATGTACTGATGAAACAAAGGCATGAACATACTTCAACTGGTGGATACACAAGTGAGGTAAATTATTTTCAAATGCCGGGACGTGTATTGCATATAGATGGAGACCCTTTATATTTGCGCAAGTGCTTAGATTTATATAATAAAATTGGCGTTCCTGTTCAAGGTATTCATTGTAAAGAAACGGAGATGCATGAAAAAGTAGTAGACTTAATAGATCACTTTCGCCCAGACATTCTCGTTATTACAGGGCATGATGCATATACAAAATCAAAAGGAGTGAAGGGAGATTTAGCGGCATATAGGCATTCAAGGCATTTTGTACAGGCTGTTCGTGAAGTGCGAAAAAAATATCCATCATTGGATCAACTTGTTATTTTTGCTGGGGCATGTCAATCACATTTTGAGGCACTAATTCGTGCAGGGGCCAATTTCGCTAGTTCACCATCTAGAATTAATATTCATGCACTAGATCCTGTATATGTAGTTGGTAAAATTAGTTTTACTTCATTTATGGAGAGAGTCAATGTATGGGATGTCGTACGTAATACAATTACTGGTGAAAAGGGACTAGGTGGAATTGAAACGAGAGGGATTTTACGAACGGGATTACCTTTTCAACATTACGAAGAGTAAGCAGGATACATATGTATCTTGCTTTTTTGTATGGAAGGATTTAAATGAATTTGGATAAAAAGAGGTAAGAACGTAAAGACTACGTAATGATACTTTTACAATATAGTATTTCTTCTATCTATTCAAACGCAGGATGATATTAGCTGTGAATCGCGGTTAATAATTAGGATAGATATATCGTGCTTTAAGTGTTCAATCTAAATTACAGCGAGGTGTAGCGAAGTATATGTCAAAACGTTTAGATGAAATTAAAAGCGAATTAGATCACCATCTTGGACAGCGACTTATGTTAAAAGCAAATAGTGGAAGAAGAAAAACTGTGGAGCAATCAGGTGTACTAGCAGAAACATACCGCTCCGTTTTTGTTGTACAATTGGATCAACAAGAAGATGCGTTGCAACGTGTATCTTATAGTTATGCAGATGTTTTAACAGAGACAGTAGAGTTAACATTTTATGGAGACCCTCATAATGAGGTCATTTTATAATCCGTATATCATTACATATATTCCCATAAATGAAAAGCTATATTATTTTGCATACTAACTATACCGTAGCAAAATAAGGAGGGACTCTGCATTGAGTAGACGAAGAGGTGTCATGTCAAACCAATTTAAAGAAGAGCTAGCAAAAGAGCTTGGCTTTTATGATGTTGTTCAGAAAGAAGGATGGGGCGGAATTCGTGCGAAAGATGCTGGTAACATGGTGAAACGTGCTATAGAAATTGCAGAACAGCAATTAATGAAACGAAACCAGTAGTTGTAAGATACTTTCTATGCTACGGTAGCCGAGGAGACATTCCTCGGCTTTTTGTACTCTAAAAGGTGCCATCATTTTACATAAGTAGTTTCATTCTGAATGCTTTTCGTTATAATTAGGGAAGTGTCATCGTCTTACTATAAATTTATGGTAAAATAAACGATAAAAGATTGAGTACATAGAGTGGGTGAATAGATTGAAGCTACTAGTGAAAGCACCAGCAAAGATTAATCTGTCGTTAGATGTACTGGGAAAAAGACAAGACGGATATCATGAAGTGAAAATGATTATGACAACCATTGATTTAGCAGATCGTCTAGAACTAACGGAATTAGCAGAAGACCGTATTGAAATTTTATCCCATAATCGGTATGTCCCAGACGACCAACGAAATTTAGCTTATCAGGCAGCGAAATTATTAAAAGAGAAGTTTAATGTAAAAAAAGGTGTATCTATTACTATTGAAAAAACGATTCCAGTAGCAGCTGGATTAGCAGGTGGAAGTAGTGATGCAGCAGCGACATTACGTGGTCTTAATAAATTATGGAATTTAGGGCTTACAATTGATGAGTTAGCAGAGCTTGGTGCAGAAATTGGATCAGATGTATCGTTCTGTGTATACGGAGGCACAGCAATTGCCACTGGAAGAGGAGAGAAAATTGAGCATATAAAGACTCCGCCTTCTTGTTGGGTTATTTTAGCGAAACCACATATAGGTGTATCTACTGCTGATGTGTATGGAAATTTAAAGTTAAATCGAGTTACACATCCAAATGTAGATAAAATGGTTGATGTCATAAATTCTGGTGATTATAAAGGAATTTGTGATACTGTTGGTAACGTTTTAGAAGATGTAACATTTGGAATGCATCCTGAAGTTGCCCGTATTAAATCACAGATGAAGCGATTTGGAGCGGATGCTGTATTAATGAGTGGAAGTGGTCCAACTGTATTTGGACTTGTACACCATGATTCACGAATGCATCGCATTTATAACGGATTAAAAGGATTTTGTGAACAAGTCTATGCGGTACGTTTATTAGGAGAGCGAGAAACGCTTGAATAAAGACGTATAATACGTTATGATTTGTTTAGAATATTCGTGATTTGAGGTGAGAGTATGAAAATTAGAAGAAGTACAAGATTAGTCGATATGACTTATTACTTGCTACAAAACCCTCGTCAGCTAGTATCTCTCACTTTTTTTGCTGAAAGGTATCAATCGGCTAAGTCTTCCATTAGTGAAGATTTAGTTATTATTAAGCAAACGTTTGAACAACAAGGGGTCGGCACATTGCAAACGATACCAGGAGCAGCAGGAGGAGTGAAATATATACCGTATATAAGTGAAGAAGAGGCAGATCTAATTATTGATGAGCTTTGTGGCTTATTTGAAAACCGAGATCGTATTTTGCCTGGCGGTTACTTATACATGACAGATTTATTGAGTAATCCTCGCCATATTAATGGCGCAGGTCGTTTGTTTGCTTCTGTTTTTGCTAGGCAACCAATTGATGCAGTTATGACGGTGGCAACGAAGGGGATTCCACTTGCTTATGCAGTGGCAAATTACTTAGATGTACCAGTTGTAATTGCAAGGAAAGATAATAAGGTAACAGAAGGTCCGACTGTTAGTATTAACTATGTGTCGGGTTCTTCTAAACGAATTCAAACAATGACGTTAGCGAAACGCAGTCTTCCAGAAGGGTCGAATGTTTTAATCATTGATGACTTCATGAAAGCTGGCGGAACAATTCAAGGTATGATGAGTATGTTAGAAGAGTTCAAGGCTAATGTTGTTGGTATTGGTGTATTAGTAGAATCCACAGATATTGAAGAACGACTAATTAATAATTTTGTATCATTAATTCGTCTATCGGAAGTTGATGTGAAAGAAAAAACGATTCAAGTGGAAAAAGGGAATTATTCTCTTGCGCCATTTGATGAAGGGCTTGTAGAGGCGGAATAAAAGATAGAGCAGATAGCTCTATCTTTTTTTATTTTATTTATAGATTATAAAATAGATGGACAAACTGCCTTTCGTACACTATTTTTAAAGAGTAAAATAAATAATAAAAGGGTGAAAAGTATGAAAGTTGTTCAAACAAGCAAGGCACCACAAGCAATTGGACCTTATTCACAGGGGATTATTGTAAATAACATGTTCTATAGCTCAGGACAAATTCCATTGATGGCAAATGGGGAGCTTGTAACAGGAGATGTAACAGTACAAACAGAACAAGTATTTCAAAATTTACAAGCGGTATTAGAGGAAGCAGGTGCTTCATTTGATACAGTCGTAAAAACAACAGTATTTTTAAAGGACATGGATGATTTTAATGCTGTGAATGAAGTGTATAGCTCTTATTTCACTACTCATAAACCAGCTCGATCTTGTGTGCAAGTAGCAAAATTACCGAAAGATGTTTCCGTTGAAATTGAAGTAATCGCCCTAGTTAAGTAACCTTTTGTAAGCGATAACCTCCACTAATCTCTATATTCAACTACTTCAAAAATTTTTATCTTAAAAATTTTTAAAAAATTAAAGGGAAAATAGAAAATTTGTGGAATTTATACAAATATATCGCTTATTTAGAAAAGGGTGGTGAACACAAGATGGAAGTGACTGACGTAAGATTACGCCGCGTAAACACAGAAGGCCGCATGAGAGCAATTGCCTCTATTACTCTAGACCATGAATTTGTTGTTCATGATATTCGTGTAATTGATGGTAATAATGGATTATTTGTAGCAATGCCAAGTAAACGTACTCCAGATGGAGAGTTCCGTGACATTGCACATCCAATTAATTCTGGTACACGCTCTAAAATTCAAGATGCGGTTTTAACAGAGTATCATCGTTTAGGCGAGTTAGAAGAGGTTGAGTTTGAAGAAGCAGGTGCTTCGTAAAATTCGAATGAAAAGGGCTTTTGACAAAAAGCCTTATAATTTTGTAGCAAACTCCTGTAAGCATTTACAGGGGTTTGTTTTTTTGCTTTATATTTGGAAACTTCATAATTTATTAACATAAAAAGAAGAAACTACTAATTTTTTCAAAATCATTTTAAATAGTATAGCTTATTTCTTAAAAAAGATACTAAAGAGTAAAACATCTTATAAGAATTATGGTAAAATTTAATAGTTAAAATGTGTTTCTTGAAATATATGATGATTTAGGATAATATCTTTAATGGATAAATAGGTTGCGATGGAGGGTCTATATGTCAAACAGATTTGCAGTGATTCTAGCTGCAGGTAAAGGCACACGTATGAAGTCAAAGCTATACAAAGTGCTGCATCCTGTATGTGGAAAACCTATGGTACAACACGTAGTCGATCAAGTATCTCAATTAGGATTGCAGAAACTTGTAACGGTTGTTGGACATGGTGCTGAAATGGTACAAGAACAGCTAGGGAACGTAAGTGAGTTTGCATTACAAGCAGAACAACTTGGTACAGCACATGCTGTAGATCAAGCTGCAAATGTACTTGCAAATGAAGAAGGAACAACTTTAGTTATTTGTGGTGATACGCCTCTAATAACTGCTGAAACAATGGAAGCATTACTTCAGCAACATAAAGAAGCAGGAGCAATGGCGACGGTGCTAACAGCATACATAGAAGAGCCTGCTGGATATGGCCGTATTGTTCGTAATGAGAATGGTCATGTTGAAAAGATTGTTGAGCATAAAGATGCAAATGAGAAAGAATTAGCTATTAAAGAAATCAATACAGGTACGTATTGTTTTGATAATAAGGCTTTATTTGCTTCACTTTCTAAAGTTTCAAATGATAACGTGCAAGGTGAATATTACCTTCCAGATGTTATTGAGATTTTAAAAAATGAAGGTCATATCGTATCAGCTTATCAAACAGAGCAGTTCGATGAAACGTTAGGTGTTAACGACAGAGTCGCTCTATCGCAAGCGGAAATTATTATGAAAAACCGTATCAATCGAAAGAACATGGTAAATGGTGTTACAATTATTGATCCAAGTAACACTTATATTTCTGCTGATGCAATTATCGGTAGCGATACAGTTCTTCATCCAGGAACAATTATTGAGGGGAACACTGTAATTGGTTCTGATTGTGAAATTGGACCGCATACAGTAATTCGCGATAGTGAAATTGGAGATCGTACGACAATTCGACAATCTACTGTACATGATAGTAAGCTTGGTACAGAAGTATCGGTTGGTCCATTTGCACATATTCGCCCAGATTCAGTTATTGGAGACGAAGTACGCGTTGGAAACTTCGTGGAAATCAAAAAAACTGTCTTTGGTAATAGAAGTAAAGCTTCACACTTGAGTTATATCGGGGATGCACAAGTTGGAGAAGACGTGAATCTTGGTTGTGGTTCAATTACGGTGAACTATGACGGTAAGAATAAATTCAAAACTGTGATTGGTAATGGGGTATTTATTGGATGTAATTCAAACCTTGTTGCTCCAGTAACAGTTGAAGATGGTGCTTATGTGGCGGCAGGCTCTACAATTACAGAGAATGTTCCATCAAAAGCATTATCGGTAGCACGTGCACGTCAAGTTAACAAAGAAGACTATGTTGATCAATTGCTGAATAAGAAAAAATCATAATAATGTGGAGGGTTAATCTAGATGTCGACTCAATATCTAAATTCTAATTTGAAAGTATTCTCTTTAAACTCTAATAAGGAACTTGCTGAGCAGATTGCAAAGCATATTGGAGTAGGACTAGGAAAATGTTCTGTTGATCGTTTTAGTGATGGAGAAGTTCAAATTAACATTGAAGAAAGTATCCGTGGTTGCGATGTATTCATTATTCAATCTACAAGCTTCCCAGTAAACGAACATATCATGGAATTACTTATTATGATCGATGCATTAAAACGTGCATCTGCGAAAACAATTAATATTGTTATTCCTTACTATGGTTATGCGCGTCAAGACCGTAAAGCGCGTTCTCGTGAACCAATTACATCGAAACTTGTAGCAAACTTGCTTGAAACAGCAGGTGCAACTCGTGTAATCACTCTAGATTTACATGCTCCACAAATTCAAGGGTTCTTTGATATCCCAATCGACCACTTAATGGGTGTACCGATTCTTTCTGATTACTTTGAAACAAAAGGTCTTAAAGATATCGTAATCGTGTCTCCTGATCATGGTGGTGTAACTCGTGCGAGAAAAATGGCAGATCGTCTAAAAGCGCCAATCGCTATTATTGATAAGCGTCGTCCTCGCCCGAACGTTTCAGAGGTAATGAACATTATCGGTAATATTGAAGGCAAAACAGCGATTTTAATTGATGACATCATTGATACAGCTGGTACAATTACATTAGCAGCAAACGCTCTTGTTGAGAACGGTGCTTCTGAAGTATATGCTTGCTGTACACACCCAGTATTATCTGGTCCAGCAATTGAGCGTATTCAAAATTCAAATATTAAAGAGTTAGTTGTAACGAACTCTATCGTATTACCGGAAGAGAAGAAAATCGACAAAGTACATGAACTTTCAGTTGCTCCATTAATCGGAGAAGCAATCATTCGTGTATACGAAGAAGAATCTGTGAGTGTATTATTCAATTAATTGGATAGAATGAGACGTAACCAAAATTGGTTACGTCTTTTCGTATCGAAAAAAGAAAGTAGTGGTACAAGAATGAAATTGATAGTAGGACTTGGGAACCCAGGTAGAGAATATGAATTAACAAGGCATAATATTGGATTTATGGCCATTGATGAACTTGCGAAGCGTTGGAACATTTCTTTGAATGAACAAAAATTTAAAGGTGTATTTGGTGCAGGGTTTGTTAATGGAGAAAAGGTAATCTTATTAAAGCCGCTAACATACATGAATTTATCTGGGGAAAGTATTCGTCCACTCATGGATTATTATAAAATTGATGTTGAGGACTTCGTTGTTATGTACGACGATTTAGACATTCCTGTAGGTAAATTGCGTCTTCGCATGAAAGGTAGTGCTGGTGGACATAATGGTGTAAAGTCAACGATTTCGCACCTAGGAACACAAGAATTTCAACGTATCCGTATGGGAATTGATCGCCCGAAAAATGGAATGAAGGTAGTCGATTATGTATTAGGACGCTTTACATCTGAAGAGATTCCGGATGTTAACCATTCTATTGAAAAAGCAGCGGATGCATGTGAAGAGTGGCTAAATAAGCCTTTTCTTCAAATCATGAATACTTTCAATAGTTAAAAATAAGATTGGGAATATTTCTCTTTTGTTTTACCCATACTAGTAGTAATTGAATTTTTAGGAGGCTAGTATGGAAGGGTATTATTATTGCAGACACTGCGGAGGTAATGTAGGCTCCATTAACGCAGAAAAAGTATATAGCGACGTTTTATTTCAACTAACGGAGCAAGAAGTAGTAGAAATGATTCATTTTCATGAGAATGGAAATATATATATAAAAACGATTTGTGAATCGTGTCAAGAAACGCTCGCATCTTATCCTGAGTATTATGAGTATGAAAAATTTCTGCAATAAAATGTTGTCGCTTTGGCATGTCCAAAGCATTTTTCTGTTTTCCTTTTCCAAAATATTTGCATAAAATAGAATGACTTGCTCTTTATGTTGAGAGGAGTTTTAAAAATGATAGGTTTATTAGAGCAATTTTATAAAAATGAAGAGATACAATCGGTTATTAATGGGTTAGAAGATGGGTTAAAAGAACAACTTATATCAGGGATGGCAACGTCTTCTCGTTCATTATTAATGGCGGCTTTATATAAAAAAACAAAAAAATCACAATTAATCGTGACACATAACTTATACCAAGCACAAAAAGTATATGAAGATTTAGTGGCGTTACTTGGTGAAAAAGATGTGTGGTTATATCCAGTGAATGAACTGATAGCATCGGAAATTGGAGTTGCAAGTCCAGAATTGAAGGCGCAACGTATAGAAGTGTTAAATCGCTTGGCTGCGGGAGAGAATGGAATCATTGTAGCGCCAGTGGCAGGATTGCGTAGATTTTTACCAATAAAAGAATTGTGGAAGCAAAAGCAAGTTGAAATCAATCTAGGGCAAGAGATTGATTTAGATGCGCTCTTGCATACTTTACATCATATTGGCTATGAACGTAAGTCGATGGTAGAAGCTCCAGGGGAGTTCAGTTTGCGTGGGGGAATATTAGATATATATCCTTTAACTGAAGAACTACCATTTCGTATTGAATTCTTTGATACAGAAGTCGATTCTATTCGATTATTTGATGTGGATGAACAGCGTTCTCAAGGTAAAAAAGAAAGCGTTAGGTTTGGTCCGGCAACAGAGTTTTTATTTTCACAGGAAGAATTAAAATCAGGAATTCAGCATCTTGAAGAAGGCTTGACTAAGACGATGCAAAAACTTTCTGATGATAAACTAAAGACTAAAGTGCTTGAGACGGTAAGTCATGAAATTGAGATGTTGAAAAACGGGCAAAGTATAGAACAGATGTTTAAATACTTATCTATTTTCTATAAAGAACCTGCTAGTCTGATAGATTATTTACCAGAAGATGGTGTTGTAATTTTAGATGAGATTTCCCGTATTCAAGAAACAGCATCACATCTTGAAACAGAAGAGGCGGAATGGTATATATCACTTCTTGGTGAAGGAACAATTATTCAAGATTTATCTTTCTCTCACCCATTCGAGGGGTTTCTTCATCATAAAAAAAGAAGTTTTGTATATTTAACGTTATTCTTGCGTCATATCGCACACACACATCCGCAAAATATTGTTAATGTAACATGTAAAACAATGCAAGATTTCCATGGACAGATGAATTTGTTAAAAACAGAAATTGATAGATGGAATGAAGGGCATTTTACGACTGTTGTACTCGGAACGGATGATGAACGTGTGAAAAAATTACAACATATTTTAAGTGATTATGATATTGAGGCAGATATTGTAGAAGGTACAGATATTTTATTGCCTGGAAGATTACAAATTGCTGTAGGTGATTTACATGCAGGATTTGAAATGCCGATGCAAAAGCTTGTTGTCATTACTGAAAAGGAGCTTTTTCATAAGAAAGTTAAAAAATCACAACGTAAACAAAAGTTATCGAATGCTGAACGTATTAAAAGTTATTCGGAATTAAAAGTTGGAGATTATGTAGTTCATGTAAATCATGGTATAGGTAAATTTTTAGGTATTGAGACATTAGAGATTAATGGTGTTCATAAAGATTATTTAAATATTAAATATCAAGGTAATGATAAGCTATACGTTCCAATTGAACAAATTGATCAAGTTCAAAAATATGTAGGATCTGAAGGTAAGGATCCGAAAGTTTACAAATTAGGTGGGAATGATTGGAAAAAGGTTAAAACGAAAGTTGAAAAATCTGTACAAGACATTGCGGATGACCTAATTAAACTATATGCTGAGCGCGAAGCTTCAAAAGGCTATGCATATACGCCAGATACGGCAGAACAACAAGAGTTCGAATCATCTTTCCCGTATCAAGAGACAGAGGATCAGTTACGTTCTATTGACGAGATTAAAAAAGATATGGAACGCGGACGCCCGATGGATAGGCTCCTTTGTGGTGACGTAGGGTATGGAAAGACTGAAGTGGCTATTCGTGCGGCATTTAAAGCAATTATGGATGAAAAACAAGTTGCAATTTTAGTACCGACAACGATTCTTGCGCAGCAACACTATGAAACAATTCGAGAGCGTTTTCAAGATTATCCGATCAATATAGGCTTATTAAGTAGATTCCGTACGAGAAAACAACAAAATGAAACAATTAAGGGCTTAAAGGATGGAACAGTAGATATTGTAATCGGAACACATCGTATTTTATCTAAAGATGTTACGTATAAAGATTTAGGGCTTCTTATTATTGATGAAGAACAAAGATTTGGTGTGACACATAAAGAAAAAATTAAACAATTGAAGGCGAATGTTGACGTATTAACATTAACGGCAACTCCGATTCCGCGGACGCTTCATATGTCTATGCTTGGTGTGCGCGACTTATCTGTTATTGAGACACCACCAGAAAATCGTTTCCCAGTCCAAACGTATGTAGTCGAGTATAATCCAGCGTTAATGCGAGAGGCGATAGAGCGAGAGCTTGCAAGAGGTGGTCAAGTTTACTTCCTATATAATCGTGTAGAGGATATTGAAAGAAAAGCAGATGAAATTTCGATGTTAGTTCCAGATGCCCGCGTAACGTACGCACATGGGAAAATGAACGAAAGCGAATTAGAGTCTGTTATGCTATCATTTTTAGAAGGACAGCATGATGTTCTTGTAAGTACAACAATTATTGAGACGGGTGTAGATATCCCGAATGTAAATACGTTAATTGTATTTGATGCAGATCGTATGGGATTATCACAGTTGTATCAGCTTCGTGGGCGTGTTGGACGTTCTAATCGTGTTGCATATGCATACTTTGCATATAAACGTGACAAAGTGCTGTCAGAGGTTGCAGAGAAGCGTCTACAAGCAATTAAAGAGTTCACGGAACTTGGATCTGGTTTCAAAATTGCGATGAGAGATTTATCTATTCGTGGAGCAGGTAATTTGTTAGGGGCAGAACAGCATGGATTTATTGATTCTGTCGGATTTGATCTATATTCTCAAATGTTAAAAGATGCAATTGAACAGCGTAGAGGAACAGATGGGGCTGAAAATATAGTTAATGTTGAAATTGACTTAGAGGTAGATGCATACTTACCAGATGCTTATATTTCAGATAGTAAGCAAAAAATTATGATGTATAAACAATTTAGAGGTGTTTCTGCAATTGAGGATATTGAAGAATTGCAGGAAGAAATGATCGATAGATTTGGCGATTATCCACAAGAAGTTGGTTATTTATTACAAATTGCAAATATTAAAGTGTTGGCAATGAAAGAAAAAATTGAATTAATTAAGCAGAATAAATTTGAAGTAACATTCCTGTTTTCTGAACAAGCAAGTCAAAATATTGATGGTGGAAAATTATTCATGCTCGGAAATAGTTTTGGACGTATGATCGGTTTAGGAATGGAAGGATCACAATTGAAAATTGTTATGAAAACAAATGGCTTAGAGACATCGAAGTGGTTAACGATTGCTGAAAATTTATTAAAAGGCTTGCCAGATGTAAAAAAAGAAGTAATAAATGCCTAAAATAAGATAAAAAAATACAATTCGACGTGCATAGAAGAACTAATGTGTAAAATACTATATCTAACAGTTGGTGATTTTTACATGAACAGGTAAATTCACCACTTTGATCATCAGTAGAAAGTGAGGCAGCATTAGAATGAAAGCAACTGGAATCGTACGTCGAATTGATGATTTAGGCAGGGTCGTAATCCCGAAGGAAATTCGTAGAACTTTACGTATTCGAGAAGGAGACCCACTAGAAATATTTGTTGATCGCGATGGAGAGGTAATTTTAAAGAAGTATTCTCCAATTAGTGAGCTAGGTGATTTTGCAAAAGAATATGCTGATGCTTTATATGACAGCTTAGGACATAATGTGCTTGTGTGTGATCGAGATTCTATCATCGCAGTATCAGGCGTATCGAAAAAAGAATACTTAAATAAAAGTGTTGGCGATTTAATTGAAAAAACGATGGAAGAACGAAAGTCTGTTATTATGACGGATGAAAGTGATATTTCCATTATTGATGGTGTAACAGAAAAGGTTCATTCTTATACAGTTGGACCGATTGTTGCAAACGGAGATCCGATTGGAGCCGTCATTATTTTTTCAAAAGAAGCTATTATAAGCGAGATCGAGCATAAAGCGGTTAATACTGCTGCCAGTTTCTTAGCGAAACAAATGGAACAGTAAGGGTATATTGATTTTAGAAGTAGCAATCTTTCCTAATTATGATCTTTCTTTTTGAGAAATCAATTATTTGGAGATATATGTATATTGAATGAAGGTAGCACTTTGCTACCTTTTTTCGTTGAATATTTTTAACGTGTAGGAACTCATTATTACCCGTGTTGGGAAGGGAGTTTGTTCTTTTCTTTATGATATAATACGAGAGGTGAGAATAGAAAAAGGAGTTTTCTTGTATGGAAGCGAAGAAGTATCAAGCCTTTTGGCGTGGGGCTATTATATTAACGATTGCAAGTTTCGTTACAAAAGTATTAAGCGCTTTTTACCGTATTCCATATCAAAATATAGCGGGGGATATTGGGTTTTATATTTACCAACAAATTTACCCGTTTTATGGATTTTGTTTAATTTTAGCTACTTATGGATTTCCTGTTATCATTTCGAAAATGGTTGCAGAACGACTAGAGCGGGGAAAACAAAAAGAAGCAGAAGAAATTATTTGTGTATCTTTTTGGTTCTTATTAGGAATTGGTTTTATAGGCTTCTTTACATTGTTTTTTGGGGCCGAAACAATTGCGGTAGCTATGGGCGATATACACTTAGATAAGTTACTACGTGTTATTTCATTTTCATTCTTATTGATGCCATTTTTGTCTGTAGCAAGAGGGTATTTTCAAGGATTCAACAATATGATGCCAACGGCTGTTTCGCAAGTAATAGAACAAACAATTCGAGTTTCTATTATTGTATTTGTATCGCTATTCCTAATTGCTCACGGATTTGATTTATATACAGTTGGTGCAGGGGCTATGTTAGGCTCAATTGCGGGTGGACTTATTGGGATTATTGTACTTATATTGTATATGCGTCAAGATTTTCGTTCTATATTCTTCAAAAGTGCAGCGAGAATTAAGGGTAAAAGGAAGATAGTTAAAATCCTTTTTTGGCAGGGGTTAGCGATTTGTGTTAGTAATTTAGTGCTTATTTTTATACAGATGGCTGATTCAGTGTCCTTTTACAGCTTACTTATTGGTGCGGGAGAACAGGCTGAAAATGCAAAGGTATTAAAGGGTGTTTATGATAGAAGTATTCCGCTAATGCAATTAGGTACTGTTGTGACGACTTCTTTCTCGTTGTCACTTATTCCGATTATCACAGCGGCGAAGGAAAGAGGAGATCTTTCCTTTATTCAAGAAAAGGTAAAGTTAGCAGTGAAAATAACATGTGTTATTGGACTTGCAGCAGCTATTGGACTAACTTGTATTATTCAACCTACGAATATTATGTTGTTTGAAAACAGTGATGGATCAGATGTTTTATCTATTTTATCGTTATCTATTTTATTTAGTTCATTGTCAATTACGACAGCTTCTATTTTACAAGGATTGGGGCAAACGTTTAAGCCAGCATTATTTGTTGTATTTGGAGGTTGCTTAAAGTTAGCGTTAAATTATATATTCATGCCTTATTTTGGTGTGAAAGGTGCAGCCTTTGCGACTTTATGTGCGTTAATTATAATCTCTGGACTAAATACTTTGTTGCTTACGAGAGCTGTATCAGGGTCACTTATCAATAAGCGAAATATGTTAGGGATAGTAATTAGTGGTATCTGTATGGGATTTGTATTAATGATGTTCACACGTGTGTTACAGATGTCTGGATTAGTAATTGATACGGAACATAGAGGAAGCGCGACACTTGAAGCGTTGTTAGGTGTAGCCATTGGCGGATTGACATATATGTTTTTTATTTTGAAATTACGTGTATTTACAAAAAAAGAATTAGGAACCGTTATGAAACAAGAGAAAAAAGAAGGTTCATTGAAGAAGAGTGGATAGAGGTGACTGGTTGTGAGTGGAATCATTACTGTTTTAGGTTTAGGAGCTGGTGAATTAGATCAGCTAACGATGGGTGTATATCGAAAAATAAAAGAAGCAGACCATCTGTTTGTTAGAACGAAGGAACATCCAGTTATAGAAGAATTGGAGAAAGAAGGCGTACAATATACGTCTTTTGATGCTGTATATGAAGCACATGATACGTTTGAAATTGTATATGAAACAATTGCGAATAAATTGCTAGAACAAGCTGAAGGTACAGAAATTATCTATGCTGTTCCCGGGCATCCACTTGTAGCAGAAAGAACAGTTCAGCTACTGTTGGAAAAAGGAGAGGTTTCAAATGTTGAAGTGCGAATTGAGGGTGGACAAAGTTTCCTTGATCCTATGTTTGCAAGTCTAAAGATTGATCCGATTGAAGGATTCCAATTACTTGATGCTACATCATTTGAAAGAGGGCAATTAGAACTGCGTCAACATTTAATCTTTTGCCAAGTATATGATGCATTCGTTGCATCTGATGTGAAATTAACATTAATGGAGATGTTACCAGATGATTATGAAGTGTATATCGTAACAGCTGCAGGAACTTCATTTGAACAAGTAAAGAAGGTACCGTTGTACATGTTAGATCATGAAACGGAATTGAATAATTTAACGAGTGTGTACGTGCCGCCAGTTCAGGAGCGTGCGTCCTTGTATCAACAGTTTGATGTTCTTAGAGAAATTATTGCGGAACTTCGTGGTCCAAATGGTTGTCCGTGGGATAAAAAGCAAACACATCAATCATTAAAGAAATATTTAATTGAGGAAGCTTATGAAGTGTTGGAAGCAATCGATGAAGAGGATGATGATCACTTAGTAGAAGAATTAGGTGATATATTATTACAAGTTATGCTTCATGCTCAAATCGGAGAAGATGAAGGTTGGTTCTCTATAGATGATATCATTCGAACTCTATCTGAGAAAATGGTTCGTCGCCATCCGCATGTGTTTGGAAATACGGATGTAAACAACGCTGATGAAGTGATTGCAAATTGGGAAGAAATTAAAAAACAAGAAAAAGGATTCGTGAAAGAATCTGTTTTAAATGGCGTTCCCAAAAGTTTGCCGCAGTTACTACGCGCCTATGAAATCCAGAAGAAAGCTGGTAAGGTTGGATTTGATTGGGTTGATGTGCAACCGATGATAGAAAAAGCTTTGGAAGAATGGCAAGAGTTCCAACAAGAGGTTACAAATATGGATGAGAAAAAGATGCTAGGTGAGTTTGGTGATTTACTATTTGCATTTGTTAATATAGCTCGTCATTACAAAATAGATCCAGAAGAGGCGTTACGTTCAACTAATGAGAAATTTACTGGTCGTTTTTTATACATGGAGGCAAAAGTAGCTGAAATGAATAAAGAGATGAAAGATTTATCATTAGAACAGTTAGATGTTTTATGGGAAGAAGCGAAACAAACAGAGCGTTAATAGGGGGATTTGATATGCGTCTAGATAAGTTTTTAAAAGTATCACGTTTAATTAAAAGAAGAACATTAGCGAAAGAAGTAGCTGATCAAGGAAGAATATCTATTAATGGTCAAGTGGCAAAAGCGAGTTCTGATGTGAAAGTAGCTGATGAATTAACAATTCGTTTTGGTCAAAAAATAGTGACTGTGAAAATAAATGAATTAAAAGAAACAACTAAAAAAGAAGATGCAGCAAATATGTATAGCTTAGTTCGTGAAGAAAAAGTAAAAGCGGAAGAAGGCTTGTTCTAAAATCATTTATCCCCTCATACATTACTATTAGCTAGTAAAAACCTATGGGGGGATTTACGTGAATAATGGTTACTCACCTACGTCTTCTAATCAACAAAATGTTTCTGTAGAGCATGACATTATTATGCGTGGCAGGCGTATAATTGATATTACCGGTGTGAAGCAGGTAGAGAGTTTTGATAGCGAAGAGTTTTTACTAGAGACCGTAATGGGTTTTTTAACAATTCGTGGTCAAAATTTACAAATGAAAAATTTAGATGTGGAAAAAGGTATTGTGTCGATTAAAGGGAAAGTTAATGAGATGCTGTATATTGATGAAAATCAAGGGGAAAAAACTAAAGGTTTCTTTAGTAAGTTGTTTAAATGAGCTTAACAATTCAGTTGTATACAATGCTTTCAATGATTGGAATGGGTGCTTGGATTGGAGCGTCTTTAGATACATATCAACGTTTTTTAAAGCGCCAAGAACGTAAACGTTGGCTTGTATTTATACATGATATATTATTTTGGATTGTCCAAGCATTATCCGTCTTTTATGTATTGCTTCTCGTAAATGAAGCTGAGCTACGTATATATGTGTTTTTGGCATTATTATGTGGTTTTGCGGCATATCAAAGCTTACTGAAGGCACTATACATGAAGCTGTTAAATTTTCTCATCTATATTTTTATGCAAACAACATATTTTTTTGTTCGAATTATACAGCTACTCATGATAAAACCTGTTATTATTATAGCGCAGCTATTTATTGCATTTATATTATTCTTATTTCGTATACTGCTTTCAATTGGACATGTGTTATGGAAAATGGTGATTTGGATATTACTTTTCATATGGAAAGTTTTTTTCTGGCCTGTTCGATTTATTGCTTCGCTCATATGGAAACTTCTCCCTAATCGTGTTAAACTTTTTATAGTGAAACATATAGGGTTCCTGCAATATATAGCAAAATTGAAGGGACATATCTTCCAACTATGGGAGCATATAAAAAAGAAGTTAGGGGGACCTCGGAAATGAGGGAACTGAGACAAAGAACAATCGAAAAACAGAGTCCAAATCCTGTTAAAGAGCATATAATACAAACGGATGAGAACAGGAAGCGACTTTATCGCCGTTTAGCGGTTTTTCTTGTCTTTACTTTTACAATTATTGCGAGTATTAGTGTAACGTTTTATCAACAAAACAGTTCCATTAAAGCAAAAGAAGCAAAAGTTAAGGACATGAAAAAAGAACTGGATTCATTAACGAATAAAGAAAAAAGTCTAAAAGACGAAGTTCAAAAGTTAAATGATGAAGAGTACGTATTAAAGATTGCTAGAAGGGATTATTTCTTCTCTGGTAAAGGGGAGATAATTTTTCCTGTTTCTAAGTAGAGTATGTCTTATTGACACTATATTTTAGGATTATATATAATAAAGTAAAATTTGACTTTTTAACCACTAAGGAGGAGCATTTTTTTTATGTCAATCGAGGTAGGCAGCAAGTTACAGGGTAAAGTAACAGGTATTACAAATTTTGGGGCTTTTGTGGAGCTGCCAGAGGGCTTAACGGGTCTTGTTCATATTAGTGAAGTTGCTGATAACTATGTAAAAGATATTAACGATCACTTAAAAGTGGGCGACCAAGTAGAAGTAAAAGTTATTAATGTTGAAAAAGATGGAAAGATTGGTTTATCTATCAAAAAAGCGAAAGAACGTGAAAAAACAGAAGGAGATCGTCCACGCGGTGAATACCAACGCGGTGGTGATCAACAACGTTCTGGACGTCCACAACGTAATAATCGCTCTTTCAACAGAGATAATCGCGGTGGCGGTAACGACCGAGCTCCGAAAGAAACATTTGAGCAAAAGATGGCACGCTTCTTAAAAGATAGCGAAGATCGTTTAACTTCTTTAAAGCGTAACACAGAGTCTAAACGTGGTGGCCGTGGCGCGCGTCGCGGATAATAAGGACGTTTAGTTTTTAACATATAGAGAGGTACCCAGAGTGATGGCTCAGGGTGCTTTTTTATATGTTAAAAATATTTTTAAAAAAGTTTTTGAGATGTGTTGACTTTAATTAGTATCTGATGTAAGATACTAATTGTCCGTTAAATAAGACGACATGGCGGTGTAGCTCAGCTGGCTAGAGCGTACGGTTCATACCCGTGAGGTCGGGGGTTCGATCCCCTCCGCCGCTATATTTAATTTAACGGCCCGTTGGTCAAGTGGTTAAGACACCGCCCTTTCACGGCGGTAACACGGGTTCGAATCCCGTACGGGTCATCTAAAAAGATCATGCAAATTTGCATGATCTTTTTTTGTTAAATAAATTAAGATATACAACACTTCTACAAAATCACCCTATATTTTCTGAATATTTAATTAAAATCTCAAAAATAACTTACATACCGTGTATATCTGTAGAGTTATTTCGAATAAAAAGTCGAACGATTATAAAAGTGAAAACTGTTGTTTTGACAAAAAAACCAACAATCATCTTTTATAATGACAGTAATTAAACTATGCAGGTGGTGTTAAAAATATGCCTAAAGCAGGAAGGAATACTATGAATACAAGTGCATTGGCAATGAATGAGAGTCAGCTTGGAGGAATAAAGTGGACGAGTAAGTTGCGAATGAAATTTGAGCAAGTTTTCTTTAGATGGGGATTTATTATTGTTGTTATTGGTTTTCTTTTGGGACGAGCATATATATTAACAAATATTTTACCGTTTGCACTCCCATTTTTTGCTGCTGTTTATGTTATGAAGCGGGATAAGATGCCGCTAGCATTTTTAGCTCTAATGGGAGGAGCTCTTTCGGTATCGATAGATAATTTGTTTTTTACCTTTGCATCTATCTTTACCTTCTTCATTTATAATATCTTCTTTAGTCGATTTACACGTAAAACTGTTGGACTTGTTCCATTTCAAGTATTTATCTCCGCATTAACCGCACACTTAGTTGTTGTATATTTTGCGCAACAAACTGTCACCATGTACGATTTACTCGTTAGTACCATTGAGGCTGGGCTTAGTTTCGTATTAACTATGATATTTTTACAAAGCGTCCCGCTTTTAGTGGAAAGGAAAGGAAAACAACAGGCATTAGAGACGGAAGAAATTGTTTGTTTGATTATATTACTAGCATCTGTTTTAACGGGTACAACAGATTGGTTTGTATATGATGCTTCTATTCAACATATTTTTACAAGGTATTTAGTGCTAGTATTTGCATTTATTGCGGGTGCTGCCACAGGATCCACAGTAGGGGTTGTAACAGGACTAATATTAAGTTTAGCAAATGTGTCTAGCTTGTCTCAGCTTAGCCTTCTTGCTTTCTCTGGATTGCTTGGTGGATTGTTAAAAGAAGGGAAGCGTTTAGGTGTTAGTTTAGGTTTATTAATTGGGACAAGCTTAATTACATTATATGTGGACAAACAGACAAATATTGTAACAACTTTAATTGAGTCAGGTGTAGCGATTGTTATCTTCTTATTAACACCGAAGCTTGTTTTGGATCGTATTGCTAAATTTATGCCAGGTACACAAGAGCATTCGCAAGATCAACAACAGTATTTAAGAAGGATGCGTGATGTTACAGCAAATAAAATCAACCAATTTGCAAATGTATTTGCTGCTTTATCTAATAGCTTTTCTGTATATGGGTATGTAGAGGAAGAAGATAAAGAGACAGAAGCAGATTTGTTTTTGAGTACAATTACTGCGAAAACATGTCAAACATGCTTTAAAAAGGATCAATGCTGGGTAGTGAATTTTGATAAAACGTACGATTATATGAAACAAATAATGAATGAAACGGAAGAAGGAACCCTGCAACATAATCGTAAATTAGTTCGTGAGTGGGACAAGCATTGTGTGAGAGGGAAAAAAGTGACGGATTTAGTAGCGGGTGAATTAGATCACTTCTATGAGGGACAAAAATTACGAAAACAAATGAAGGAAAATCGTAGAATAGTAGCGGAGCAATTATTAGGTGTATCAAAGGTTATGGAGGATTTTGCTAAGGAGATACAACGAGAGCGTGAAAATCATCAAGTGCAGGAAGAACAGATTATGCAAGCATTCCGTGATTTTGGTGTCGAAGTAGAGCATGTTGATATTTATTGTTTAGATAGAGGAAGTATTGATATTGAAATGTTAATTCCAGTTGCATCTAATGAACATGGTGAATGTGAAAAGTTAGTTGCACCGATGCTTTCGGATATCCTTAAAGAAAATATTGTCGTTAAACATGAAGAAAAGTCTTCTTATCCAAATGGCCATAGTTTAATATCATTTGGTTCGGCGAAGACGTATTCTCTTGATACAGGATTGGCTACAGCTGCAAAAGGCGGTGGATTTGTTTCGGGTGACTCTTATGCGATGATGGATTTAAGTGTTGGTAAATATGCACTTGCAATTAGTGATGGTATGGGGAATGGGCAAAGGGCTCATATGGAAAGTAAGGAAACGGTGAAATTATTACAAAAAATACTCCAATCGGGCATTGATGAAGAAATAGCAATTAAGTCTATCAATTCAATTCTTTCTTTGAGAACGACAGAAGAGATGTTTACGACGTTAGATTTAGCTATGGTAGATTTGCGGGATGCGAGTGCAAGGTTTTTAAAGATTGGATCGACGCCGAGTTTTGTTAAACGCGCAAATAATATTTTGAAAATTGAAGCAAGTAATTTGCCGATGGGAATCATTGAAGATGTTGAAGTTGATGTGGTGGGTGAACAATTAAAAACGGGCGATATTCTTATTATGATGAGCGATGGGATTTTTGAAGGAGCACAGCATGTGGAGAATCATGAATTGTGGATGAAACGAAAAATTAAAGAATTGCAAACCGAAGACCCGCAAGAAATTGCTGATATCATTATGGAAGAAGTGATTCGCTCTTGTGATGGTTATATAAATGATGATATGACTATTGTAGTGGCAAAAGTGAAGAAAAATATGCCGAAGTGGGCTACGATTCCGATTGTAGGAATGCAGGCGCAGTAAAATGTAAGTGGAATGTTTATCTATAATTTGATTTTAAAAACCTAGGTGAATACCTAGGTTTTTTTGTGGAAAAAGGTAATGTTATTAATTTTGTGAATATACACGGAGGATGTAAGATAAAAATGTAATTTTTGTATATCTTTTTTTTGCACAATGTTTGTAAAAGTTGTACCATTGTAGACAAGGCAACTAACGTTGCTGTTCTTGTTTAATGAAAGGTGATTACGAAGTTGAAAGATACATTTGTTGAAAAAGTAGATGACTTTGTAAAGCAGCATGATGTATTAAAGAATGATTCAACAATTGTTGTGGGAGTTTCTGGTGGTCCTGACTCGTTAGCGCTTTTATATTATTTATTAGAAAAAAGAGCGGAAAAACAGTTGGAAATTGTAGTAGCTCATGTGGATCATATGTTTAGAGGTGATGAATCTCATGAGGATTTACGGTTTGTGCAGGGCCTTTGTGAAGAACTGGGAATTATTTGTGAAACGATAAGGATTAATGTATCACAATATCAACAGCAATACGGAATGAATGCACAGGTTGCTGCTAGAGAATGCAGATATGCATTTTTGGAAAGAATAATGAAGAAATATGATGCAAGATATGTTGCTCTTGGACATCATGGAGATGATCAAGTCGAGACAATTTTAATGCGTCTTGTAAGAGGGAGTACTCCGAAAGGATATGCAGGAATTGCAGTGAAGCGTCCTTTTCATAATGGGTATTTAATTAGGCCGTTACTTGGGGTAACGAAGGAAGAAATTGTTGATTACTGTAATAAGCTAAATTTAATGCCACGTATAGATCCGAGTAATAAAAAGGAAGTATATACAAGGAATCGATTACGTAAATATGTCCTTCCTCATTTGAAAGAAGAAAATCCACAAGTGCATGAGAAATTCCAAAAATTTAGCGTGCAGATGCAAGAGGATGAGGCTTATTTGCAGGAATTAGCTTTTGAAAAAATGAATAAAGTAATTACAAAAAAAAGTGATAAACAAATTAGCTTATCAATTCCTGCCTTTGAATCCATGTCTATGCCTTTACAAAGAAGAGGGATTCAACTAATATTAAACTATCTTTATGAATATAAGATTCCATCTTCTCTTTCTTCCATACATATTGACAAGGTGATTGAGTTTTTTAAGCGGACACAACCTTCAGGTTCACTTGATTTTCCAGGTGATTTGAAAATTGTTCGTACATACGAGGAGTGTAGCTTTAGATTTAAACAAGAAATTGTTTCTCCTTTTTTACAAGATTTATCAGTACCCGGGACCATTACGCTATTGAACGGGGATGAATTTGTAACAGAGGTGAGCGAAGATATACCAAGTAACATGAATGAAACAGTATTTGTTGCTAAGTATAATGATATATCATATCCACTTCGTATTCGTTCTAGGGAAAATGGAGATCGCATGTCAATACAAGGTATGAATGGCACGAAAAAGATAAAAGCTATTTTTATCGAAGCAAAAGTACCGAAAGAAAAAAGAGAAGAATGGCCGGTCGTTTGTGATGCAAGTGGGACCATTATTTGGGTACCCTTGTTGAAGCGATCTGCATTTGCAATTTCGAAAGAGATGGCAAAGAAGGATAAATATATGATTATTCACTACAAAAGCAAGGAGTCTTCCGGGAGGATAATGAAATGATGAATCAAGATATCGAAAAAGTATTAATTTCTGAAGAGCAAATACAAGAAAAGGTGCGCGAACTAGGTGCAATTGTTGCAGAGGATTATAAAAACACAGTACCTCTTGCAATTGGTGTATTAAAAGGCGCAATGCCATTCATGGCAGATTTATTAAAGAGAACAGATACATATCTTGAAATGGATTTTATGGCTGTATCTAGTTACGGTCACTCTACAGTTTCAACAGGCGAAGTGAAAATTTTAAAAGATCTTGATACTTCTGTAGAAGGTCGCGATATTTTAATCGTCGAAGATATTATTGATAGTGGTCTTACACTAAGCTACTTAGTAGACTTATTCAAATATCGTAAAGCGAAGTCTGTAAAAATTGTTACATTATTAGATAAGCCAACAGGCCGTAAGGTTGATCTGAAAGCGGATTATGTTGGATTTACTGTTCCACATGAATTTGTAGTAGGATATGGATTAGATTATAAAGAGCAGTACCGTAATCTTCCTTATGTAGGCGTATTAAAACCAAGCGTTTACTCAAATTAATTAAATATAGGCTTCACAATTGTATAGGAAAGTTTTTCTATGTTACGATTTACTATAGTGTTTATGCCGTGAGAGGAGGTTAGGAATGAATCGTATCTTCCGTAATACCATCTTTTATTTACTGATATTCTTAGTAGTAATTGGAATCGTGAGCTATTTTAATGGTTCGACACAAAAAACGACATCAGTTAGCTACGACAAATTCATTACTAAACTAGAAAGCGGTGAAGTGCGTAATGTGCAACTTCAACCGAAAAATGGTGTATTTGAGGTAAAAGGACAATTTAATAACTCTAGCCAAGGAGAACAATTTGTTACTTATGCACCAAATACTGAGGAATTACAAAAGAAAATTAATGATAAAGCGAAAGGTGCCGAAGTTAAGTATCAACCAGCAGAAGAAACAAGTGCTTGGGTAACATTCTTTACTTCAATCATTCCATTTGTCATCATCTTCATTTTATTCTTCTTCTTATTAAACCAAGCTCAAGGCGGCGGTAGCCGTGTTATGAACTTCGGGAAAAGTAAGGCGAAGTTATATAATGATGAAAAGAAAAAAGTTCGTTTCAGAGATGTTGCTGGTGCGGATGAAGAGAAACAAGAACTTGTTGAGGTAGTTGAATTCTTGAAAGACCCTCGTAAGTTCTCTGAAGTTGGTGCTCGTATTCCAAAGGGTGTCCTATTAGTTGGACCTCCAGGTACAGGTAAAACTTTATTAGCGCGTGCTGTTGCAGGTGAGGCTGGCGTTCCATTCTTCTCTATCAGTGGTTCTGACTTCGTAGAGATGTTTGTCGGTGTCGGTGCATCACGTGTACGTGATTTATTTGAAAATGCAAAGAAAAATGCTCCTTGTATCATTTTCATTGATGAAATTGATGCAGTAGGGCGTCAACGTGGCGCAGGTCTTGGTGGTGGCCATGATGAGCGTGAGCAAACGTTGAACCAATTACTTGTTGAAATGGATGGATTCGGTGCAAACGAAGGTATTATTATCATCGCTGCGACAAACCGTCCTGATATTCTTGATCCAGCATTATTACGTCCAGGTCGTTTTGACCGTCAAATTACAGTAGATCGTCCAGATGTAAATGGCCGTGAAGCTGTACTGAAGGTGCATGCTCGTAATAAACCGCTTGATGAGAATATCAACTTAAGAGCAATTGCAACTCGTACGCCAGGATTCTCTGGTGCTGATCTTGAAAACTTATTAAACGAAGCTGCTTTAGTAGCTGCGCGTCAAGATAAGAAGAAAATTGATATGAGTGACATTGATGAAGCAACGGATCGCGTTATTGCAGGTCCGGCTAAGAAAAGTCGTGTTATCTCTGAAAAAGAACGTAATATCGTTGCTTTCCATGAAGCGGGTCATACTGTAATTGGTGTTGTTCTTGATGAAGCTGATGTCGTTCATAAAGTAACAATTGTCCCTCGTGGTCAAGCTGGTGGATATGCAGTAATGCTTCCGAAAGAAGATCGTTACTTCATGACAAAGCCAGAGTTACTTGATAAAATCACTGGTTTACTTGGTGGTCGAGTAGCTGAGGAGATTGTATTTGGTGAAGTGAGTACAGGTGCTCACAACGACTTCCAACGTGCGACGGGCATTGCGAGACGTATGGTTACAGAATTCGGTATGAGTGATAAGCTTGGACCAATGCAATTTGGTAGTTCGCAAGGTGGTCAAGTGTTCTTAGGAAGAGACTTCCATTCAGAGCAAAACTACAGTGATGCAATTGCACACGATATCGATGTAGAAATGCAAACGATTATGAAAGAATGTTATGCTCGTGCAAAAGACATTCTTACTGAAAATCGTGATAAGCTAGATCTTATTGCAAAAACGTTACTTGAAGTAGAAACGTTAGATGCTGAGCAAATCAATCATTTATGTGATTACGGCAGATTGCCAGAACGTCCAACATCTTCAGATGATGTGAAAGTAAACATCAACATGAAGAAAGACGATGAAGATAAAGAAGATAAGTAAGAAACGAAGGAGTGACTATCGTCACTCCTTTTTTGTTTGTTAAAACCTTTATTAATTACTATTGAGAACTTAGTGGATAAAGTAATTTAAGTAAAACTAGTATTAAAAATTGAAATAGAGAGCGATCTTTTTGTAAAATGATGAGGATAGGAAAGCTGATTATATAAGTATGTGTGATATGATGTTTTTATAAGTTTTATACATACTGCACAAATATAGATTAAATAAGATAAGTGGTGAGAATATGATTTTTGTATTGGATGTAGGGAACACAAATGCTGTACTAGGTGTGTTTGAAGAGGGGGAACTTCGTCAGCATTGGCGCATGGAAACAGATCGTCATAAGACAGAAGATGAATATGGAATGCTTGTAAAGCAATTGCTTGAGCATGAAGGTCTTTCGTTTGAAGATGTGAAAGGTATTATTGTGTCTTCAGTCGTACCACCAATTATGTTTGCTTTAGAGCGCATGTGTGAAAAATATTTTAAAATTAAACCGCTTGTAGTAGGGCCTGGGATAAAAACAGGGCTAAATATTAAATATGAAAATCCGCGTGAAGTAGGCGCAGACCGAATTGTAAATGCAGTAGCAGGAATCCACTTATATGGAAGTCCGCTTATTATTGTTGATTTTGGTACGGCTACTACATATTGTTATATTAACGAAGAAAAGCATTATATGGGTGGAGTTATTACGCCAGGAATTATGATTTCAGCAGAGGCTTTATATAGCAGAGCAGCAAAACTTCCTCGTATCGAAATTACAAAACCAAGCAGTGTAGTTGGGAAAAATACAGTAAGTGCGATGCAATCGGGTATTCTTTATGGTTATGTTGGACAAGTGGAAGGTATTGTTAAGCGTATGAAAGAAGAAGCTAGACAAGAACCTAAAGTTATTGCAACAGGTGGATTAGCAAAATTAATTTCCGAAGAATCGAATGTAATTGATATTGTAGATCCATTTTTAACGTTAAAAGGTTTGTACATGTTATATGAACGTAATGCAAATTTACAGCATGAGAAAGGTGAATAAATACGTATGAAAGATTATTTAGTAAAAGCGTTAGCGTTTGATGGAGAAGTGCGTGCGTATAGTGTACGTACAACAAATACAGTAAGTGAGGCGCAAAGACGTCATGATACATGGAGAACAGCTTCAGCGGCACTAGGGCGTTCTTTAACTGCGGGTACAATGATGGGCGCAATGTTAAAAGGTGAGCAAAAGTTAACGATTAAGGTAGAAGGTAACGGTCCGATTGGTCCTATCTTAGTAGATGCTCATGCAAATGGAGATGTACGTGGTTATGTAACGAATCCGCATGTTGATTTTGAAGGAACAGAACAAGGGAAGTTACGTGTATATCAAGCGGTAGGTACAGAGGGGTTTGTAACTGTAATTAAAGATATTGGAATGCGTGAGCCGTTTATTGGTCAATCTCCAATCGTTTCAGGAGAATTAGGAGAAGACTTTACGTATTATTTTGCAGTTTCTGAACAAACGCCTTCTTCTGTAGGTGTTGGTGTTCTTGTAAATGGAGATGATAGCATATTAGCGGCAGGTGGATTTATCCTTCAAATTATGCCGGGTGCGCAAGATGAAACGATTTCATTTATTGAAGACCGTTTACAAAAAATTCCCCCTGTATCAACGTTGATTGAACAAGGCCTTTCTCCGGAAGAGCTACTATATGCAGTTCTTGGAGAAGATAAAGTAAAAGTATTAGAAACGATGGATGTTCAATTTAATTGCACATGCTCACGCGAGCGTATTGAGAGTGTATTAATTAGTTTAGGTAAAACAGAGTTAGAGCAAGTTCGTGAAGAAGAGGAAGAGACAGAAGTGCACTGTCATTTCTGTAATGAACGATACAAGTTCTCTAAAGAAGATATTACAAATTTAATCGAGAATTTGTAATAAGGGAATTAAGAGGAGCAATCCTCCAAATGAATTGACAAACAGGGAATTTTCTGACAAAATCTAAATATAGATAAAACCAATAAAAATACTCGGTGTTAGGAGTGACAGGAATGCGAGTGGCACAATCAGTTTCAGAATTAATCGGGAAAACGCCGATCGTCAAGTTGAACCGCATCGTAGAATCAGACAGCGCAGATATATACTTAAAATTAGAATTTATGAATCCGGGGAGTAGCGTTAAAGATCGTATCGCATTAGCTATGATTGAAGATGCTGAAAAAAATGGATTATTAAAAGAAGGCGATACAATCATTGAGCCGACAAGTGGTAACACAGGAATTGGTTTAGCGATGGTAGCGGCTGCTAAAGGATATAATGCAATCTTAGTAATGCCAGAAACAATGAGTATTGAGCGTCGTAATTTATTACGTGCTTACGGTGCGGAATTAGTATTGACTCCAGGGCCTGAAGGAATGGGTGGAGCAATTCGTAAAGCGACTGAATTAGCAAAAGAGCATGGCTACTTTATACCACAACAGTTCAAAAACCAATCGAATCCAGAAATTCACCGTTTAACAACAGGTCCAGAAATTATTGAACAAATGGGCGACCAATTAGATGCGTTTATTGCAGGTATTGGTACAGGTGGAACGATTACTGGTGCGGGTGAAGTACTGAAGGAAGCGTATAAAGATATTAAAATTTATGCAGTAGAACCTGCAGATTCACCAGTATTATCTGGTGGGAAACCAGGTCCACATAAAATCCAAGGAATTGGGGCGGGATTTATTCCGGAGACGTTGGATGTAGAAGTATATGATGAAATTATTCAAGTGAAAACAGAGCAAGCATTTGAATATGCGAGAAGAGTGGCTAAAGAGGAAGGTATTTTAGTTGGTATCTCTTCAGGTGCAGTTATTTATGCAGCAACAGAAGTTGCGAAAAAGTTAGGTAAAGGGAAAAAGGTACTTGTTATTATCCCGAGTAACGGTGAACGTTATTTAAGTACACCACTTTATCAATTTGAATCATAATTAAACGCGATTGAAAAAGCATCCTTGAAAAAGGGTGCTTTTTCTTTTGGGATTGGAAATAGGAAAAGAGTGAATGACTAGAAAACTTCATGTAAAATAAGAGGTAGTATAATTAAATTATTTTCACTAGCCTTCGAGTATAATCAATCTCTATATAAATAACTTATGTAGTTTGAGCTGGTTAATCTAAGAGGGTGGGATAAAAGAAGACGGGGTGTTGATATGCAACGAAGAAAATCTTTAGCGCTTTCTATTCCATATCAGTTAGATTTCTTTAAGCAATATAAATTTCTTTCTCAGGGTAAATCGCAACATATTTTGTTAGAAAGCGGCCGTGGCGGTCGTTATAACATTGTAGGGCTGAACCCAGTAGCGGTAATCCGAGGGAAGGATGAAACGTTACATATAAGTGAAAGTGGTAAGGAAACAATAAAACGGGGGAATCCGTTAGATTTAATGCAAGAATATATGGAACAATGGAAGACGGACTATAACCCAGAGTATCCGCCTTTTCAAGGTGGTGCAATTGGCTATTTCAGTTATGACTGTATCCGTTATATTGAAAAGCTACCTTCTCTTGCGGAAGATGATATTAATATACCTGACATCTTCTTTTTATTATTTGATGACGTATTTGTCTATGATCAAAAAGAAAAAGTGTTATGGGTTATTACGCATTATGTAGATAAATATGAAGAGGCAAAAGAACGGCTAAATGAGTGGAAGAGTCTTTGGATGACAGAAGCGCCTGAAGTGACCGTGCCCTTTGAAAGTCCTGAAAAGAAAAGTGAAGCAGTTGCTTTTACTGAAGCCAGCTTTATGAAGGCAGTTGAATGTATTCAAGAATATATTGGGGCGGGTGATGTGTTCCAAGTAAACTTGTCGACGAGACAAGAAAGAACGTTACAGACACACCCACTAGAAATTTATACAAGTCTTCGTGAAATTAATCCATCTCCATATATGGGTTACCTGGAGCTTGGGGATTTTCAAATTGTTAGTGGATCGCCAGAGTTGTTAATTAAGAAACAAGGAACTGAAGTAAGTACAAGACCAATTGCTGGAACGAGATCTAGAGGCGCGGATGAGCAAGAGGATGAAGAATTAGCAAGAGAATTAATTGAGAACGAAAAAGAAAGAGCAGAGCATGTAATGCTTGTGGATTTAGAAAGAAATGATTTAGGACGTGTTTGTAAATATG
The DNA here is from genome assembly GCF_038006085.1 of Bacillus sp. FSL K6-0073. Lineage (NCBI taxonomy): Bacteria > Bacillati > Bacillota > Bacilli > Caryophanales > Bacillaceae > Bacillus > Bacillus sp. FSL K6-0073. The sequence continues at coordinate 75,142 of NZ_JBBOUN010000001.1, forward strand.
GCACTGTAGAAGTAGATGAATTTATGGTGATTGAGAAATACTCACATGTTATGCATATTGTTTCTAATGTACGTGGTGAGGTGGAAGAAGATAAAGATGCTTTTGATTTAGTGAAGGCTGTATTCCCTGGGGGAACAATTACTGGTGCCCCGAAAATACGTACGATGGAAATTGTTGAGGAATTAGAACCTGTTCGGAGAGGGATTTATACAGGTTCAATCGGTTGGATTGGTTATTCTGGAGATACAGAATTGAATATTGTAATTAGAACACTTCTTGCTAAAGATGGAAAAGCTCATGTGCAAGCAGGGGCGGGAATTGTAATTGATTCAAATCCAGAAAATGAATATAAAGAGTCGTTAAAAAAGGCGATTGCTTTATGGCGTGCAAAAGAACGTAGCGAAGAAACGGTTAGGTGAGAGAAATGATATTAATGATTGATAATTATGATTCTTTTACATTTAATTTAGTGCAGTTTCTTGGAGAACTTGGACAAGAGCTCGTTGTTAAACGTAACGATGAAGTGACCATTTCAGATATTGAGAATATGAAACCAGATTTTCTAATGATTTCTCCAGGTCCATGTAGTCCTAATGAAGCGGGGATTAGTATGGAAGTTATTAAATACTTTGCTGGAAAGATTCCGATTTTTGGAGTTTGTCTTGGGCATCAATCCATTGCACAAGTGTTTGGTGGAGAGGTTGTCCGTGCAGAACGATTAATGCATGGGAAAACGTCGCTTATGCATCATGATGGAAAGACGATTTTTTCGGATATTCCTAATCCGTTTACTGCGACGCGCTATCATTCCCTTATTGTTAAGAAAGAGACGTTACCCGATTGCTTAGAGGTAACATCTTGGACAGAGGAAGGAGAAATTATGGCACTTCGTCATAAGACATTGCCGATAGAGGGTGTGCAATTCCATCCGGAATCTATTATGACTTCTCATGGGAAAGAGTTGTTACAGAATTTCATTCGTAAATACAGTCCAAGTGCAACATTATGTTAATTTACGTAAATGGTCAGTATGTAGAAGCAAGTGAAGCGAAAATTTCTCCTTATGATCATGGTTATTTATATGGTCTTGGAGTTTTTGAAACGTTTCGTATTTATAATGGTCATCCTTTCTTATTGGATGATCATTATGACCGTTTAATAGAAGCGCTGGATACATTGCAAATTAAATGGACAATGACAAAAAATGACGTGATGCTTATTTTAAAAAATTTACTCGCTAAGAATGAATTGGAGCATGCATATGTACGTTTTAATGTATCAGCGGGTATAGATGAAATAGGATTACAAACGGAAATGTATGAAGAGCCTTCGGTTATTGTTTTTATAAAACCTTTAACAGCTCCAGGAGATGTAGTGGAAAAAGAAGGTGTTATTCTAAAACAAGTGCGAAATACACCGGAAGGAACATTTCGCCTGAAGTCTCATCATTATTTAAATAATATTTTAGGGAAGCGTGAAATTGGAAATGTTGTGAGTAAGGAAGGTATTTTTCTTACTGAAGCAGGTTATGTTGCAGAGGGTATTGTTTCCAATCTATTTTTTGTGAAAGGTGATGTTTTATATACACCTTCGTTAGAGACAGGGATTTTAAATGGTATCACTCGTGCGTTTATTATAAAGAGTGCTGAAGAATTAAATATAGAAGTAAAGGAAGGTTTCTTTACAAAAGATGAGCTACTTTCAGCGGATGAAGTCTTCGTAACAAACTCCATTCAAGAAATTGTTCCGCTTTATCGTATAGAAGCGCAGGATTTCCCGGGTAAAGTAGGAGTGGTTACAAAAAGTTTAATGTACCTTTATGGAATGCAAAGAGAGAAATTATGGAGCAGAAATGAATTACGAAGAGGAGATGTGTAGTTTGAAGTGGGATTATGATTTATGCTGCGGCGAATATACATTGAATTTAAATGAAAAGACATTAATTATGGGGATTTTAAATGTAACACCAGATTCGTTTTCTGATGGTGGGAGTTACAACGAGGTAGATGTTGCGGTACGTCACGCAAAAAAAATGCAAGGTGAAGGTGCTCATATTATTGATATTGGTGGCGAATCTACTCGCCCAGGTTTTGCTAAAGTATCAGTAGAAGAAGAAATAAAGCGAGTTGTCCCGATGATTCAAGCAGTTTCAAAAGAAGTGAAGTTGCCTATATCTATCGATACATATAAAGCTGAAGTTGCAAAGCAAGCAATTGAGGCTGGTGCTCATATTATTAATGATATTTGGGGAGCGAAGGCGGAGCCGAAAATTGCTGAAGTCGCAGCTCATTACGATGTACCTATCATTTTAATGCATAACCGCGATAACATGAATTATCGTAATTTAATGGCGGATATGATTGCTGATTTGTATGACAGTATTAAAATTGCTAAAAATGCTGGTGTGCGAGATGAGAATATTATTTTAGATCCAGGTATCGGTTTTGCTAAAACACCTGAGCAGAACTTAGAGGCGATGCGTAATTTAGAACAGTTAAATGTGCTAGGTTATCCGGTTCTCTTAGGTACTTCGAGAAAGTCCTTTATTGGGCACGTATTAGATTTGCCAGTAGAGGAACGCCTTGAGGGAACGGGAGCTACTGTTTGTCTTGGTATTGAAAAGGGCTGTGAGTTTGTTCGTGTCCATGATGTGAAAGAAATGGCGCGTATGGCTAAAATGATGGATGCGATGATTGGTAAGGGGGTAAGGTAATTGGATAAAATTTATATCCATGATATGGAGTTTTATGGTTATCATGGCGTGTTCCCAGAGGAGAATAAATTAGGTCAGAGATTTAAAGTTGACTTAACGGTGGAGTTGGATTTAAAGCGTGCAGGGGAAAGTGATGACTTAGAGCATTCGGTCAATTATGGAGAGCTTTTCGAATTATGTAGAAAAGTTGTTGAGGATAGAAAGTATAAGCTTGTGGAGAGTATCGCTGAAAATATTGCTGCAGATATATTAAAACAATATGAAAGTATTTCGCGCTGTACAATTAAGGTAATTAAGCCGGATCCACCGATACCGGGTCATTATCGTGCTGTAGCAGTAGAAATTACGAGAGAACGTCCATGAACAATATAGCTTACATTGCATTAGGGTCAAATATTGGAGAGCGTTATACGTATCTAACCGAAGCGATTCAGTTTTTAAATAAAAATCCTTATATTCAGGTTGATGATATTTCATCTGTATATGAAACTGAGCCAGTTGGCTATACTGACCAAAGTTGCTTTTTAAATTTAGTTATAAAAATTTCTACCAATTTATCACCACAAGAATTATTGAAAGTAACACAAAAAGTAGAAAATGACCTAGGAAGAAAAAGGGAAATTAGGTGGGGGCCGAGGACTATCGACCTTGACATTTTACTTTATAATCAAGAGAATATTGAAGCAGAGAATCTTATTGTTCCGCATCCGCGGATGTTTGAAAGAGCTTTTGTTATCGTTCCGTTGTTAGAAATTAATCAAGACATAAAACAAAACATTTCATGTTCACAAGTAGAAGAAATGAAAAGGCGAGAGGGAGTAACGGTATGGAAGCAGAAAAATGGGGAAGACGCATTCGTGCTTTTCGAAAGCTAAAAGGTTACACACAAGAAGGTTTTGCTAAAGCACTAGGGGTATCTGTATCTGTTTTAGGTGAGGTTGAGAGAGGGAATAGATCGCCTTCTCAAGATTTTGTAGTAGAAGTTGCTAAGGCATTAAATGTTTCGATAGAGGAATTAATGCCAAAGTGATTGTACAGGAAGGAGTAGATTGATTGTTAAAGATTGCAAATATCGAGATGAAAAATCCGGTTGTACTAGCACCGATGGCGGGAGTGTGTAACTCTGCATTCCGTTTAACAGTAAAAGAATTTGGTGCCGGCTTAGTTTGTGCTGAAATGGTAAGTGATAAGGCAATATTACTTAATAATAAAAGAACATTAGATATGTTATATATCGACGAGAGAGAAAAGCCATTAAGTTTACAAATTTTTGGTGGAGAGAAAGAAACTCTTGTAGATGCTGCGAAATATGTAGATAAATATACGACAGCAGACATAATTGATATTAATATGGGTTGTCCAGTGCCGAAAATCGTTAAATGTGATGCTGGGGCAAGGTGGCTTTTAGACCCGAATAAAATATATGAAATGGTAGCAGCGGTTGTAGATGCTGTTGAAAAGCCGGTTACAGTTAAAATGCGTATCGGTTGGGATGAAGAACATATTTTCGCAATAGAAAATGCTAGGGCTGTTGAGCGTGCTGGTGGCCAAGCTGTGGCGGTTCACGGACGTACACGAGTGCAAATGTATGAAGGAAAAGCGGATTGGGATATTATTAAACAAGTAAAACAAGCTGTAAATATCCCGGTTATCGGAAATGGTGATGTCGCAACGCCGCAAGATGCAAAGCGTATGCTTGATGAAATTGGTGTAGATGGTGTTATGATTGGTCGTGCTGCTCTTGGAGATCCGTGGATGATTTATCGTACGGTAAAGTATTTGGAGACAGGTGAATTAATGCCGGAACCAACAGTGCGCGAGAAAATTGATGTATGTATGTTGCATCTAGATCGTCTTATCAACTTAAAGAATGAAAGTGTCGCTGTAAGAGAGATGAGAAAACATGCAGCTTGGTATTTAAAAGGTGTTCGTGGTAATGCGAGTGTACGTAATGGTATTAATGCTTGTAACACACGGGAAGACCTTGCGAATGTGTTAGGTACATTTGTAGAAGAAGTGGAAGCGAAACAACAAACAATTTACGTTGGTTAATAATGGACATAGGAGATTGACATTCTTCTATACACTTCCTATAATTACGTGAAAGAAAGAAGAGCTGCCAGTTAGTTGCTGGCAGTTTTTCTAG
>NZ_JBBOUN010000001.1:85000-150000 GCF_038006085.1 Bacillus sp. FSL K6-0073
AGGCTCGTCCGCTCAGGGTTAGTCAGGACCTAAGCCGAGGCCGACAGGCGTAGGCGATGGACAACAGGTTGATATTCCTGTACCACCTCTTTATCGTTTGAGCAATGGAGGGACGCAGAAGGATAGAAGAAGCGTGCGATTGGTTGTGCACGTCCAAGCAGTTAGGCTGATAAGTAGGCAAATCCGCTTATCGTGAAGGCTGAGCTGTGATGGGGAAGCTCCTTATGGAGCGAAGTCTTTGATTCCCCGCTGCCAAGAAAAGCTTCTAGCGAGATAAAAGGTGCCTGTACCGCAAACCGACACAGGTAGGCGAGGAGAGAATCCTAAGGTGTGCGAGAGAACTCTGGTTAAGGAACTCGGCAAAATGACCCCGTAACTTCGGGAGAAGGGGTGCTTTCTTAACGGAAAGCCGCAGTGAATAGGCCCAAGCGACTGTTTAGCAAAAACACAGCTCTCTGCGAAGCCGTAAGGCGAAGTATAGGGGGTGACACCTGCCCGGTGCTGGAAGGTTAAGGAGAGGGGTTAGCGTAAGCGAAGCTCTGAACTGAAGCCCCAGTAAACGGCGGCCGTAACTATAACGGTCCTAAGGTAGCGAAATTCCTTGTCGGGTAAGTTCCGACCCGCACGAAAGGTGTAACGATTTGGGCACTGTCTCAACCAGAGACTCGGTGAAATTATAGTACCTGTGAAGATGCAGGTTACCCGCGACAGGACGGAAAGACCCCGTGGAGCTTTACTGTAGCCTGATATTGAATTTTGGTACAGTTTGTACAGGATAGGCGGGAGCCATTGAAACCGGAGCGCTAGCTTCGGTGGAGGCGCTGGTGGGATACCGCCCTGACTGTATTGAAATTCTAACCTACGGGTCTTATCGACCCGGGAGACAGTGTCAGGTGGGCAGTTTGACTGGGGCGGTCGCCTCCTAAAGTGTAACGGAGGCGCCCAAAGGTTCCCTCAGAATGGTTGGAAATCATTCGTAGAGTGCAAAGGCATAAGGGAGCTTGACTGCGAGACCTACAAGTCGAGCAGGGACGAAAGTCGGGCTTAGTGATCCGGTGGTTCCGCATGGAAGGGCCATCGCTCAACGGATAAAAGCTACCCCGGGGATAACAGGCTTATCTCCCCCAAGAGTCCACATCGACGGGGAGGTTTGGCACCTCGATGTCGGCTCATCGCATCCTGGGGCTGTAGTCGGTCCCAAGGGTTGGGCTGTTCGCCCATTAAAGCGGTACGCGAGCTGGGTTCAGAACGTCGTGAGACAGTTCGGTCCCTATCCGTCGTGGGCGTAGGAAATTTGAGAGGAGCTGTCCTTAGTACGAGAGGACCGGGATGGACGCACCGCTGGTGTACCAGTTGTTCTGCCAAGGGCATAGCTGGGTAGCTATGTGCGGAAGGGATAAGTGCTGAAAGCATCTAAGCATGAAGCCCCCCTCAAGATGAGATTTCCCATAGCGTAAGCTAGTAAGATCCCTGAAAGATGATCAGGTTGATAGGTTCGAGGTGGAAGCATGGTGACATGTGGAGCTGACGAATACTAATAGATCGAGGACTTAACCATATAATATGAAGCAATGTTATCTAGTTTTGAAAGAATATAAAAAACTTGTTGACTTTAAAAGTTAAATGAGTTACAATGATTCTTGTCTTAAATGAATACAGTCTGGTAATGATGGCAGAGAGGCCACACCCGTTCCCATACCGAACACGGAAGTTAAGCTCTCTAGCGCCGATGGTAGTTGGGACCTTGTCCCTGTGAGAGTAGGACGTTGCCAGGCAATCCGGAGGATTAGCTCAGCTGGGAGAGCACCTGCCTTACAAGCAGGGGGTCGGCGGTTCGATCCCGTCATCCTCCACCATTTAGCCGACTTAGCTCAATTGGTAGAGCAACTGACTTGTAATCAGTAGGTTGGGGGTTCAAGTCCTCTAGTCGGCACCAGTTTTTATTGTAAGAGCCATTAGCTCAGTTGGTAGAGCATCTGACTTTTAATCAGAGGGTCGAAGGTTCGAGTCCTTCATGGCTCACCATTTTAATTAATATGCGGGTGTGGCGGAATTGGCAGACGCACTAGACTTAGGATCTAGCGCCTTTGGCGTGGGGGTTCGACTCCCTTCACCCGCACTTTTAATAAAATATCTCAAACATGTCTTGCGGAAGTAGTTCAGTGGTAGAATACAACCTTGCCAAGGTTGGGGTCGCGGGTTCGAATCCCGTCTTCCGCTCCAATTTTCAATATGACATGCCGGGGTGGCGGAACAGGCAGACGCACAGGACTTAAAATCCTGCGGTGGGTGACCACCGTGCGGGTTCGACCCCCGCCCTCGGCACCATATGCGCCCGTAGCTCAATTGGATAGAGCGTTTGACTACGGATCAAGAGGTTAGGGGTTCGACTCCTCTCGGGCGCGTTTTCTTTCGGGAAGTGGCTCAGCTTGGTAGAGCACCTGGTTTGGGACCAGGGGGTCGCAGGTTCAAATCCTGTCTTCCCGATACTTGTTTGGGGCCTTAGCTCAGCTGGGAGAGCGCCTGCCTTGCACGCAGGAGGTCAGCGGTTCGATCCCGCTAGGCTCCACCATTAGTTCTTTGAAAACTGAACGAAACAAACAACGTGAAACGTCAATTTTTATTTTAGATGCTAGACAAACTAACTTTATTGGAGAGTTTGATCCTGGCTCAGGATGAACGCTGGCGGCGTGCCTAATACATGCAAGTCGAGCGAATGGATTAAGAGCTTGCTCTTATGAAGTTAGCGGCGGACGGGTGAGTAACACGTGGGTAACCTGCCCATAAGACTGGGATAACTCCGGGAAACCGGGGCTAATACCGGATAATATTTTGAACTGCATGGTTCGAAATTGAAAGGCGGCTTCGGCTGTCACTTATGGATGGACCCGCGTCGCATTAGCTAGTTGGTGAGGTAACGGCTCACCAAGGCAACGATGCGTAGCCGACCTGAGAGGGTGATCGGCCACACTGGGACTGAGACACGGCCCAGACTCCTACGGGAGGCAGCAGTAGGGAATCTTCCGCAATGGACGAAAGTCTGACGGAGCAACGCCGCGTGAGTGATGAAGGCTTTCGGGTCGTAAAACTCTGTTGTTAGGGAAGAACAAGTGCTAGTTGAATAAGCTGGCACCTTGACGGTACCTAACCAGAAAGCCACGGCTAACTACGTGCCAGCAGCCGCGGTAATACGTAGGTGGCAAGCGTTATCCGGAATTATTGGGCGTAAAGCGCGCGCAGGTGGTTTCTTAAGTCTGATGTGAAAGCCCACGGCTCAACCGTGGAGGGTCATTGGAAACTGGGAGACTTGAGTGCAGAAGAGGAAAGTGGAATTCCATGTGTAGCGGTGAAATGCGTAGAGATATGGAGGAACACCAGTGGCGAAGGCGACTTTCTGGTCTGTAACTGACACTGAGGCGCGAAAGCGTGGGGAGCAAACAGGATTAGATACCCTGGTAGTCCACGCCGTAAACGATGAGTGCTAAGTGTTAGAGGGTTTCCGCCCTTTAGTGCTGAAGTTAACGCATTAAGCACTCCGCCTGGGGAGTACGGCCGCAAGGCTGAAACTCAAAGGAATTGACGGGGGCCCGCACAAGCGGTGGAGCATGTGGTTTAATTCGAAGCAACGCGAAGAACCTTACCAGGTCTTGACATCCTCTGAAAACCCTAGAGATAGGGCTTCTCCTTCGGGAGCAGAGTGACAGGTGGTGCATGGTTGTCGTCAGCTCGTGTCGTGAGATGTTGGGTTAAGTCCCGCAACGAGCGCAACCCTTGATCTTAGTTGCCATCATTAAGTTGGGCACTCTAAGGTGACTGCCGGTGACAAACCGGAGGAAGGTGGGGATGACGTCAAATCATCATGCCCCTTATGACCTGGGCTACACACGTGCTACAATGGACGGTACAAAGAGCTGCAAGACCGCGAGGTGGAGCTAATCTCATAAAACCGTTCTCAGTTCGGATTGTAGGCTGCAACTCGCCTACATGAAGCTGGAATCGCTAGTAATCGCGGATCAGCATGCCGCGGTGAATACGTTCCCGGGCCTTGTACACACCGCCCGTCACACCACGAGAGTTTGTAACACCCGAAGTCGGTGGGGTAACCTTTTTGGAGCCAGCCGCCTAAGGTGGGACAGATGATTGGGGTGAAGTCGTAACAAGGTAGCCGTATCGGAAGGTGCGGCTGGATCACCTCCTTTCTATGGAGAATTGATGAACGCTGTTCATCAATATAAGTTTCCGTGTTTCGTTTTGTTCAGTTTTGAGAGAACTATCTCTCATATATAAATGTATGTTCTTTGAAAACTAGATAACAGTGTAGCTCATATTTTTTAATTTTAGTTTGGTTAAGTTAGAAAGGGCGCACGGTGGATGCCTTGACACTAGGAGTCGATGAAGGACGGGACTAACGCCGATATGCTTCGGGGAGCTGTAAGTAAGCTTTGATCCGAAGATTTCCGAATGGGGAAACCCACCATACGTAATGGTATGGTATCCTTATCTGAATACATAGGGTAAGGAAGACAGACCCAGGGAACTGAAACATCTAAGTACCTGGAGGAAGAGAAAGCAAATGCGATTTCCTGAGTAGCGGCGAGCGAAACGGAACATAGCCCAAACCAAGAGGCTTGCCTCTTGGGGTTGTAGGACATTCTATACGGAGTTACAAAGGAACGAGGTAGACGAAGCGACCTGGAAAGGTCCGTCGTAGAGGGTAACAACCCCGTAGTCGAAACTTCGTTCTCTCTTGAATGTATCCTGAGTACGGCGGAACACGTGAAATTCCGTCGGAATCTGGGAGGACCATCTCCCAAGGCTAAATACTCCCTAGTGATCGATAGTGAACCAGTACCGTGAGGGAAAGGTGAAAAGCACCCCGGAAGGGGAGTGAAAGAGATCCTGAAACCGTGTGCCTACAAATAGTCAGAGCCCGTTAACGGGTGATGGCGTGCCTTTTGTAGAATGAACCGGCGAGTTACGATCCCGTGCGAGGTTAAGCTGAAGAGGCGGAGCCGCAGCGAAAGCGAGTCTGAATAGGGCGTTTAGTACGTGGTCGTAGACCCGAAACCAGGTGATCTACCCATGTCCAGGGTGAAGTTCAGGTAACACTGAATGGAGGCCCGAACCCACGCACGTTGAAAAGTGCGGGGATGAGGTGTGGGTAGCGGAGAAATTCCAATCGAACCTGGAGATAGCTGGTTCTCCCCGAAATAGCTTTAGGGCTAGCCTTAAGTGTAAGAGTCTTGGAGGTAGAGCACTGATTGGACTAGGGGTCCTCATCGGATTACCGAATTCAGTCAAACTCCGAATGCCAATGACTTATCCTTAGGAGTCAGACTGCGAGTGATAAGATCCGTAGTCAAAAGGGAAACAGCCCAGACCGCCAGCTAAGGTCCCAAAGTGTGTATTAAGTGGAAAAGGATGTGGAGTTGCTTAGACAACTAGGATGTTGGCTTAGAAGCAGCCACCATTTAAAGAGTGCGTAATAGCTCACTAGTCGAGTGACTCTGCGCCGAAAATGTACCGGGGCTAAATACACCACCGAAGCTGCGGATTGATACCGAATGGTATCAGTGGTAGGGGAGCGTTCTAAGGACAGTGAAGTCAGACCGTAAGGACTGGTGGAGTGCTTAGAAGTGAGAATGCCGGTATGAGTAGCGAAAGACGGGTGAGAATCCCGTCCACCGAATGCCTAAGGTTTCCTGAGGAAGGCTCGTCCGCTCAGGGTTAGTCAGGACCTAAGCCGAGGCCGACAGGCGTAGGCGATGGACAACAGGTTGATATTCCTGTACCACCTCTTTATCGTTTGAGCAATGGAGGGACGCAGAAGGATAGAAGAAGCGTGCGATTGGTTGTGCACGTCCAAGCAGTTAGGCTGATAAGTAGGCAAATCCGCTTATCGTGAAGGCTGAGCTGTGATGGGGAAGCTCCTTATGGAGCGAAGTCTTTGATTCCCCGCTGCCAAGAAAAGCTTCTAGCGAGATAAAAGGTGCCTGTACCGCAAACCGACACAGGTAGGCGAGGAGAGAATCCTAAGGTGTGCGAGAGAACTCTGGTTAAGGAACTCGGCAAAATGACCCCGTAACTTCGGGAGAAGGGGTGCTTTCTTAACGGAAAGCCGCAGTGAATAGGCCCAAGCGACTGTTTAGCAAAAACACAGCTCTCTGCGAAGCCGTAAGGCGAAGTATAGGGGGTGACACCTGCCCGGTGCTGGAAGGTTAAGGAGAGGGGTTAGCGTAAGCGAAGCTCTGAACTGAAGCCCCAGTAAACGGCGGCCGTAACTATAACGGTCCTAAGGTAGCGAAATTCCTTGTCGGGTAAGTTCCGACCCGCACGAAAGGTGTAACGATTTGGGCACTGTCTCAACCAGAGACTCGGTGAAATTATAGTACCTGTGAAGATGCAGGTTACCCGCGACAGGACGGAAAGACCCCGTGGAGCTTTACTGTAGCCTGATATTGAATTTTGGTACAGTTTGTACAGGATAGGCGGGAGCCATTGAAACCGGAGCGCTAGCTTCGGTGGAGGCGCTGGTGGGATACCGCCCTGACTGTATTGAAATTCTAACCTACGGGTCTTATCGACCCGGGAGACAGTGTCAGGTGGGCAGTTTGACTGGGGCGGTCGCCTCCTAAAGTGTAACGGAGGCGCCCAAAGGTTCCCTCAGAATGGTTGGAAATCATTCGTAGAGTGCAAAGGCATAAGGGAGCTTGACTGCGAGACCTACAAGTCGAGCAGGGACGAAAGTCGGGCTTAGTGATCCGGTGGTTCCGCATGGAAGGGCCATCGCTCAACGGATAAAAGCTACCCCGGGGATAACAGGCTTATCTCCCCCAAGAGTCCACATCGACGGGGAGGTTTGGCACCTCGATGTCGGCTCATCGCATCCTGGGGCTGTAGTCGGTCCCAAGGGTTGGGCTGTTCGCCCATTAAAGCGGTACGCGAGCTGGGTTCAGAACGTCGTGAGACAGTTCGGTCCCTATCCGTCGTGGGCGTAGGAAATTTGAGAGGAGCTGTCCTTAGTACGAGAGGACCGGGATGGACGCACCGCTGGTGTACCAGTTGTTCTGCCAAGGGCATAGCTGGGTAGCTATGTGCGGAAGGGATAAGTGCTGAAAGCATCTAAGCATGAAGCCCCCCTCAAGATGAGATTTCCCATAGCGTAAGCTAGTAAGATCCCTGAAAGATGATCAGGTTGATAGGTTCGAGGTGGAAGCATGGTGACATGTGGAGCTGACGAATACTAATAGATCGAGGACTTAACCATATAATATGTAGCAAATGTTATCTAGTTTTGAAGGAATATGCCTTCATAGTTTGGTGATGATGGCAGAGAGGTCACACCCGTTCCCATACCGAACACGGAAGTTAAGCTCTCTAGCGCCGATGGTAGTTGGGACCTTGTCCCTGTGAGAGTAGGACGTCGCCAAGCAACTAAACACGAGTCAAATGACTCGTGTTTTTTCGTGTTTTCTTTTATAATCCATAGTAATTAAAAAAATGTGCTTAAATAATTACCATGTTGATTAAATACAGGGGAATGTGGCTAGGATAGTGAATAAGCAAAAGAGTTGCAAATTTTATTAATACGTATATAATTAAAGTCAAAGATAGTCAAAGTCAATAAAGGTGGCGGATAAATGAGAAATATATCTGATATCATTGAGCAATATCTAAAGCAAGTTATTGACTTAAGTAATAATAATGTGATTGAAATCAAAAGAAATGAGATTGCGGATCGATTCGAGTGCGTACCATCTCAAATCAATTATGTAATCAATACCCGTTTTACATTAGAAAGAGGATTTATAGTAGAAAGTAAACGTGGTGGTGGAGGTTACATTCGCATTATAAAAGTCAAACTGCATGATGATATAGACATTATTGATCAAATGCTTCATATGATTGATCATAGCGTTGCACAAGGGAATGCAGAGAGTATGATTATACGTTTATTAGAAGAGGGAATTATAACAGGCCGTGAAGCAAAACTAATGTTAAGTGTACTAGATCGTTCTGTATTATCAATGGATATTCCTTCTCGAGATGAACTTAGGGCTCGAATATTATGCGCAATGTTAAGAACACTGAAATATAAATAAATACAGCTTTTGTAAAAGAATGATAATTAAGATAGGGCAGTTAAATATTGTAGAAGTTTTGAAAAAGAGCATGTACTTTTATCTAAATGGATTAAGGAAAGAGGACAATCTAGTAATGTATGAAAAGTATCATGAGGTAGATCGTTCCTATTGTAAAGGTGGGGATATTGATGACTTGTCAAAACTGTAATATAAGACCAGCAACTTTACATTATACAAAAGTAATCAACGAGAAGAAGGCGGAAGTTCATCTTTGTGAGCAATGTGCGGAGCAAAGTGGCTATACGTCTTTCTTTCAATCATCACAGTCTAACTTTTCATTTCATGATGTATTTGCTGGTTTATTACACGGTGAATCAACAATGTTTGGAGAAGAAAAAAACGGGTTTTCAAATACAAATACAGTAAGATGTCCAGATTGTAAGATGACATATGAACATTTTACAAAAGTGGGACGCTTTGGTTGTGCTTCTTGTTACGATACATTTAAAGGACACTTAAACCCATTGTTAAAGCGACTTCATGGTGGACATACAGAACATTGTGGAAAAATTCCGGAACGAATGGAAGGAAATATCCACTTAAAGAAAGAATTAGATGAACTAAAACTTATTCTGAAACAATATGTACAGAATGAGGAGTTTGAGAAAGCTGCTGAGGTAAGAGATGAAATTCGAGGGCTTGAAACTCAGCTTAGTGAGCATAGAGAGGGGGAGTAGTTCTATGTCACTGGACAAAATTATGAATGAAGCGATTAGTCCATGGATGAAGGGGGATGGCCCTGATTCTGATATTGTTTTAAGTAGTCGAATTCGTTTGGCTCGTAATTTTAAGCAATATCAATTTTCTACTATGCAAAACGAAGAGGAAGCTCAACAGGTTCAAGAATTATTTAAAAAGAAATTTATAAATAAATCGGTAGAGCCCTTTGGGAAGTTTGGATTATTAAAAATGAATGAATTAACGCCTCTTCAAAGGAGAGTTTTAGTCGAAAAGCATTTAATTAGTCCAAATCTCGCAGGGACCGAATATGGAGCATGTCTGTTATCAGAAAGCGAACACATTAGTGTGATGCTTAATGAGGAAGACCACATTAGGATTCAGTGCCTATTTCCAGGGCTACAGTTATCAAAGGCGCTTCAAAGCGCTAATCAAATAGATAATTGGATTGAGAAAGAGGTTGAATATGCTTTTGATGAATCACTTGGATATATTACGAGTTGTCCTACTAACGTTGGTACAGGATTAAGAGCTTCTGTAATGATTCATTTACCAGGGCTGGTTTTAACAAAAAGAATTAGCCGTATTATACAAGTAATTCAAAAATTAGGGTTAGTAGTAAGAGGAATATACGGTGAAGGTAGCGAAGCGTTAGGTAATATATTTCAAGTATCAAATCAAATGACGCTAGGGAAATCCGAAGTAGATATTATTGCAGATTTAAAGAGTGTCATGCAGCAAATTATACAACAAGAAAAATTGGCCAGAGAATTAATTGTACAAAATTCGAGTATTGAGCTTGAAGATAAGGTTTATCGTTCTTACGGTATACTAGCAAACAGTCGTTTAATTCAATCTGCAGAAGCGGCAACTTGCTTATCGGATGTACGACTTGGTATTGATCTAGGATATATAAAAGGTATATCGAGAAATATTTTGACTGAGCTAATGGTTCTTACGCAACCAGGTATTTTACAACAATACGCAGGAGGACCTTTAGGACCAGAAGAAAGAGATTATCGAAGAGCAACCTTAATCCGTGAGCGATTACGTATTGAAAAAAACTAAGCGCAAGTAGGAGGCGATTTCTATGATGTTTGGAAGATTTACAGAAAGAGCACAGAAAGTATTAGCTTTATCTCAAGAGGAAGCAATTCGCATTGGGCATAATAATATTGGAACAGAACATATTTTACTTGGGCTTGTACGCGAAGGTGAAGGAATTGCAGCAAAAGCGTTAATTGCTCTTGGATTGAGCCCGGAAAAAGTGCAAAAAGAGGTAGAAGCGTTAATTGGACGTGGAACAGAAGCTTCTCAAACTGTACATTATACACCTCGTGCTAAAAAAGTTATTGAATTGTCTATGGATGAAGCGCGTAAGCTAGGACATTCTTACGTTGGAACAGAACATATTTTACTTGGCTTAATCCGTGAAGGTGAAGGTGTAGCGGCACGTGTTTTAAATAATTTAGGCGTAAGCCTCAACAAAGCAAGACAACAAGTGTTACAACTTCTTGGAAGTAACGAAGCGAGTTCAGGTCACCAAGGTGGTTCATCGACAAATGCCAATACACCGACACTAGACAGTTTAGCGCGCGACTTAACAGTTGTTGCACGTGAGAATCGTTTGGATCCTGTTATTGGACGTAGTAAAGAAATTCAACGTGTAATTGAAGTGTTAAGCCGTAGAACAAAAAACAATCCAGTGTTAATTGGAGAGCCTGGTGTAGGTAAAACAGCAATTGCTGAAGGGTTAGCACAGCAAATCGTAAATAATGAAGTTCCTGAAACGTTAAGAGATAAGCGTGTTATGACACTAGATATGGGAACAGTGGTAGCTGGGACGAAATATCGTGGTGAGTTTGAAGATCGTTTAAAGAAAGTAATGGATGAAATACGTCAAGCAGGGAATATTATTCTATTTATTGATGAACTTCATACATTAATCGGTGCAGGTGGAGCAGAAGGTGCAATCGATGCATCAAATATTTTAAAACCATCTTTAGCACGCGGAGAATTACAATGTATTGGTGCGACAACTTTAGATGAGTATCGTAAATATATTGAAAAGGATGCAGCTTTAGAGAGACGTTTCCAGCCAATTCATGTTGATGAGCCGAGTCTAGAAGAATCAACTCAAATCTTGAAAGGTTTACGCGATCGTTATGAGGCGCATCACCGTGTGTCTATTACAGATGATGCAATTGATGCAGCTGTAAAACTTTCTGATCGTTATATTACGGATCGTTTCTTACCGGATAAAGCAATTGATTTAATTGATGAAGCTGCTTCAAAGGTTCGCTTACGCTCTTATACAACACCACCAAACTTAAAAGAGCTTGAAGTGAAGCTTGAGGAAATTCGAAAAGAAAAAGATGCGGCTGTACAAAGTCAAGAGTTTGAAAAGGCTGCTTCCTTACGTGATATGGAACAACGCTTACGTGAGAAATTGGAAGATACAAAGCGTCAGTGGAAAGAGCAACAAGGAAAAGAAAATTCAGAGGTTACGGTAGAAGATATTGCAAATGTCGTTTCTACATGGACACGTATCCCTGTTTCTAAACTTGCACAAACAGAGACTGATAAATTATTAAACTTAGAATCCATTCTTCATGATCGTGTCATCGGCCAGGATGAAGCGGTAGTGGCTGTAGCGAAAGCTGTTCGTCGTGCAAGAGCAGGACTAAAAGATCCGAAACGTCCAATTGGTTCATTTATTTTCTTAGGACCAACAGGTGTAGGTAAAACAGAATTAGCAAGAGCATTGGCAGAATCTATGTTCGGTGATGAGGATGCAATGATTCGCATTGATATGTCTGAGTATATGGAGAAACATTCAACTTCTCGCTTAGTTGGTTCTCCTCCAGGATATGTTGGGTATGAAGAAGGCGGACAATTAACAGAGAAGGTTCGTCGTAAGCCGTATTCAGTTGTCCTATTAGATGAAGTAGAGAAGGCGCATCCCGATGTATTTAATATTTTACTACAGGTATTGGAAGATGGTCGTTTAACTGATTCTAAAGGACGTACAGTTGACTTCCGTAATACGATTGTTATTATGACGTCTAACGTTGGTGCTGAGGCGTTAAAACGTAACAAACATCTTGGATTTAACGTACAAGATGAAAGCCGTGATTATTCGGATATGAAAGGTAAAGTAATGGATGAGCTGAAAAAGGCATTTCGTCCAGAATTCTTAAACCGTATTGATGAAATTATCGTATTCCATATGCTTGAGAAAAAACATATTCAAGAAATTGTGACTCTTATGGTAAATCAGTTAGTGAATCGCTTAAAAGAACAAGAAATTGAATTGCAATTAACAGAAGGGGCGATTGCAGCTATTGCTGATAAAGGGTTTGATCGTGAATATGGTGCTCGTCCACTACGTAGAGCAATTCAGAAGCATGTAGAAGATAGACTATCGGAAGAACTTTTAAAAGGTGCTATTGAGAAAGGGCAAAAAGTTATCTTTGATGTAGAAGGGGAAACATTTGTCATTCATAGTGCTGAAAAGGTAAAATAAGTATAGACAAACTAAGAGGGCTACGAGATAGCCCTCTTTCTTGTACGAGAAGGTCAAATGTTTATAGATGAAAGCGAAGTGAAATATAAAAAGATATGGCTAAAAAGAAAACAAAATTCACATGTCAAGAGTGTGGTTATCAATCACCAAAATATATGGGTAAATGTCCAGGGTGTGGTCAATGGAATTCGCTTGTTGAAGAGATGGAACCCGTTGTATCATCCAGACGCCTAAATTATGCAAATGCAATTCAAACAGAAGTAACAAAACCAAGACGTCTTACAGAAGTAGAAACAAAGTCTGAGGCACGTATTGAAACAAAATTTCAGGAGTTTAACCGTGTACTAGGTGGCGGAATTGTAGATGGATCTTTAGTACTTATTGGTGGGGACCCTGGGATTGGAAAATCAACGTTATTATTACAGATTTCCTCGCAATTAGCAGATGCTTCATATGATGTATTGTATATATCAGGTGAGGAGTCAGCAAAGCAGATTAAACTTCGTGCAGATCGTTTACATGTAAATGGTAGTAATCTATTTGTTGTATCAGAGACAGATTTACAGCGTATTGCAGCACATATTGAAGAGATGAATCCTGCTTTTGTTGTTATTGATTCTATTCAAACGATACATTTACCTGAAGTGACATCAGCTCCTGGTAGTGTGGCGCAAGTACGTGAATGTACAGCAGAATTAATGAAACTTGCAAAAACAAAGGGAATCCCAATTTTTATCGTAGGGCATGTGACAAAAGAAGGTGCAATTGCGGGACCGCGTATGCTAGAACATATGGTCGATGCAGTTCTTTACTTTGAAGGAGATCGACACCATACATATCGTATTTTACGAGCTGTAAAGAATCGTTTTGGTTCTACGAATGAAATGGGTATCTTTGAAATGAAAGAACTTGGCCTTGCAGAAGTCTTAAATCCTTCTGAAATTTTCCTTGAGGAAAGACCAGTTGGAGTTGCAGGTTCAACAGTAGTTGCCTCAATGGAAGGAACAAGACCAGTTTTAGTAGAAATACAGGCATTAATTTCCCCTACTAGTTTTGGAAATCCTCGAAGAATGGCGACAGGAATTGATCATAATCGTGTCTCGCTTATTATGGCGGTACTAGAGAAAAGAACAGGTTTACTATTACAAAATCAAGATGCGTATTTAAAAGTAGCTGGTGGTTTGAAATTAGATGAACCGGCAATTGATTTAGCTGTTGCCTTAAGTATAGCTTCAAGTTTTAGAGATAAATCTACGGCACCAACTGATGCGGTAATAGGAGAAGTTGGATTAACTGGAGAAATAAGAAGAGTATCAAGAATCGAACAACGTGTACAAGAAGCAGCTAAATTAGGATTTCAACGTGCTATCATTCCTAGAAAAAATTTAGGGGGGTGGACAATTCCAGAGGGGATTGAGGTTGTAGGTGTTTCTAATTTAGGAGAAGCGCTTCGTTTGACATTAGGAGGCTAGGCTATGGAAGAAAATAAGCAACGTGTCAAAAGTATAATTAATATTTTACAGCTCGTGGCCCCGGGAACACCACTGCGCGAAGGGATAGATAATGTACTTCGCGCACAAACAGGGGGACTAATTGTTCTTGGGTATAATGAGCAGATTAAAAGCATTGTTGATGGTGGTTTTCATATTAATTGCGCATTCTCTCCTGCTAGTTTATATGAATTAGCAAAAATGGATGGAGCACTTATTTTAAATGAAACTGGAAGTAAAATTTTAATTGCAAACGCACAGTTAGTTCCGGATTCATCTATTGATTCTATTGAAACAGGTATGCGTCACCGAACAGCAGAGCGTGTAGCAAAGCAGACGGGCAGCCTTGTTGTGGCCATTTCACAAAGACGTAATGTAATTACGCTATATCAAGGGAACTTACGTTATACACTAAAAGATATAGGTGTCATTTTAACGAAGGCAAATCAAGCAATTCAAACGCTAGAAAAATATAAGGCTGTATGGAATGACGGCATTACGAATTTGGGTATTCTAGAATTTGAAGAGGTCGTTACAATGTCCGAGGTGGTTCACGTTTTACATAGTGTTGAAATGGTGCTGCGTATAAAAAATGAAATATTGAGCTATATTCATGAGCTAGGAACAGAAGGTAGGTTAATTCGTTTACAGCTTACAGAATTACTAGCTGATTTAGAGGCAGAGGCAGCATTGTTAATTAAAGATTATCACCAGGAGAAAACACAAGACCATCATCAAATCTTGAAAAAGTTACAAGATCTTGCAAATACACAACTTTTAGAGGATAGTGATTTAGTTAAATTACTTGGGTATTCAGGACAAACAAGTTTAGAAGAAAGTGTGACACCTAGAGGATACCGAATCACAAGCAAGATTTCTCGTGTTCCGCCACTTATTATCGAGAATTTAATTAATCGATTTAAAACATTGCAAGGTGTTTGCCGAGCAACTATTAATGAATTGGATGATGTGGAAGGAATTGGAGAAGTGAGAGCGAAGAAAATACGAGAAGGTCTAAAAAGAATTCAAGAGCATCTCTATATGAGTAGACACAATTAAGAATATTACATTGATTCTATAATATAACGACACTAGAACATTTTTGGTATATGATATGATATATTGGTAAATAAAACTATTTACAAAAAAACACGTCCGCTTTTGCATTCGGCGTTTTGATTAGCGAAACAATGGTTAATAATGAGTAGGAGGTGGTTGGATGTTAAAACGGATTGTACAGCTCTTCTTTTTAGTGATCGGGGGAGCGTTAGGGATTTACTTAATCCCAAAAATTATTAATGTATTAGATATCGGTGCGGTTCCTTTGTTGGAAGGATCGTATGTTCGTGCAATTATTGGTGCAATTATTTTATTTTTAACAACATTTTGGCTTGTAGATTATATTGTTCAACTTATTAAGCATATTGAAGAGGCTCTTGTAAAGGCGCCTGTAGCAGATGTTTTATTTGGTACATTAGGATTAATCTCTGGTCTTATTGTTGCATATTTAATTTTGATACCAATTCGTGAATTTACAATTCCAGTTATTAGTACGGTGTTGCAAGTGTTCTTCACCCTTTTACTTGGATATTTAGGATTCCAAGTAGGATTTAAAAAGAGGAATGAATTGCTAGGATTATTTACATTACCCCAACGCGGAGGTAAGAAGAAAAACAATAGTGAGAATGAAGAGGTAGAGGTCGAAGCAGAAAAATCTACGACTCATTGGAAAATTCTCGATACGAGTGTAATTATTGATGGACGTATTGCAGATATTTGCCAAACAAAGTTTTTAGAAGGAACAATCGTCATTCCACAATTCGTATTAGAAGAGCTTCAGCATATTGCCGATTCTTCAGATGCTTTAAAGCGTAATCGTGGCCGCAGAGGACTAGACATTTTAAATCGTATTCAAAAGGAGATGCCAATTCCGGTAGAAATTTATGAAGGCGATTTCGATGATATCCAAGAAGTAGATAGCAAGCTTGTAAAGTTGGCAAAAATCACTGGTGGAACTGTAGTAACAAACGATTTCAATTTAAACAAAGTTTCTGAATTACAAGGGGTTACGGTGTTAAACATTAATGATTTAGCTAATGCGATTAAACCAGTCGTACTCCCTGGTGAAGAATTAAGTGTTTATGTTGTGAAAGATGGTAAAGAACAGAATCAAGGTGTTGCATACTTAGATGATGGTACGATGATTGTAGTAGAAGATGGTAGAGAGTATGTGGGTTCACAACTTGATGTACTTGTTACTAGCGTATTACAAACATCGGCTGGTCGTATGATTTTCGCAAAACGTAAATTGCTAGAAAAAGCATTATAAGTAGAGGATTATTAATATGTATACATTAATTATTCCGGCAGCGGGCCAAGGGAAACGAATGGGTGCTGGTAAAAATAAGTTATTTTTACTTATAGATGAAGTACCAATTATTGTGCACACATTGCGTGCTTTTGAAAAAGATAAAGCGTGCAAAAGTATTATTATGGCAATTAACGAAGAAGAACGCCCGTATTTTGAAGAGTTGGTGCAGAAGTACCAGATTGAAAAGCACGTACAATTTATTCAGGGTGGAGCCGAAAGACAAGATAGCGTATATAACGCACTTCAGTATGCGAGTGGTGTCGAATATGTTCTTGTTCATGACGGGGCGCGCCCGTTCGTAACGAATAAAGTGATTTGCGATGTATTAACTGCAGCAGAAAAATATGGAGCTTCCATTTGTGCAGTGCCAGTAAAAGATACTGTTAAGAAAGTAGAGCAGGGTGTTGTTGTAGAAACGGTAGAGCGGTCTCAACTTAACGCTGTACAAACACCACAAGGATTCTCTGTTTCTCTTTTGCTAGAAGCTCATAGAAGCGCAAAGCAAAGTTGTTTTCTTGGCACAGATGATGCAAGTCTCGTAGAACGCGTTGGGAAGCAAGTTGGTGTAGTGGAGGGGAGTTACTATAATATTAAAGTGACGACTCCGGAAGATCTACTAATTGCTGAAAGTTTCCTTCGTGTTCAGAAGAAATAAAGTTGATGATGTGTTAATAAAGAAAAGCTCGGCAACAGCCGGGCTTTTCTTTATAAGGATAGCGATATAATATAGAGTCATAAAGCTCAGTAGTTTAGCTTAAGGAGGAAGTAAGGATGTTTCGAATTGGACAAGGTTTTGATGTACATGAATTTGCGGAAGGGCGTCCGTTGATTATCGGTGGAATTACAATTCCACACGAGAAAGGATTAATCGGTCATTCAGATGCAGATGTATTGTTACATACGATTGCTGATGCATGTTTAGGTGCGATTGCAGCAGGAGATATCGGAAAGCATTTTCCTGATACAGACCCAGCTTTTAAAGATGCAGATTCAGCTGTATTGTTACAAAAAGTTTGGGAATTTGTGCGTGAACAAGGTTACGAGTTAGGAAATTTAGATTGTACAATTATTGCTCAAAAACCAAAAATGGCACCACATATTGAGAGCATGCGTAAGCGCATTAGTGAACTGTTAGAAACGTCTATCAATAACATTAATGTAAAGGCAACAACAACAGAAAAATTAGGATTTACAGGTAGAGAAGAAGGGATTGCTTCTCAAGCGGTTGTTTTATTACAGAAAAAATAATGGTTTTTAATTCGTAAGATGGATAATCACATTTTTTTGGTGTACAATTATAGAATGTGTTGACATTAAGAATGGAAGGTGTACCAATTATGGAAAAGCAAGTGAGAGTGCGCTACGCGCCAAGTCCAACAGGACACTTACATATCGGAAATGCGCGTACGGCATTATTTAATTATTTATTTGCTCGTCATTTAGATGGCAAATTTATTATTCGTATTGAAGATACTGATGTAAAACGTAACGTGGCTGGTGGAGAAGAAAGCCAATTAAAATACTTGAAATGGCTCGGTATGGACTGGGATGAAGGTGTTGATGTTGGTGGTGAATTTGGACCATATCGCCAAACAGAGCGTTTAGATATTTATAAAAAATTATATGAAGATTTATTAGAGCGTGGTCTAGCTTATAAATGTTACATGACAGAAGAAGAGCTAGAAGCAGAGCGTGAAGGACAAATCGCTCGCGGTGAAACACCTCGTTACGCAGGTAACCACCGTGAATTAACTGAAGAACAAGTGAAAGAATTTGAAGCTGAGGGACGTATTCCAAGTATTCGTTTCCGTGTACCAGCTGATCGTGACTACACATTCAAAGATATTGTAAAAGATGAAGTTGCGTTCCATTCAAATGATTTCGGTGATTTTGTTATTGTGAAAAAAGATGGAATTCCAACTTATAACTTTGCAGTAGCAGTAGATGATCATCTAATGGAAATTACACATGTACTTCGTGGTGATGATCATATTTCAAATACACCGAAACAAATGATGATTTATGAAGCTTTCGGCTGGGATATTCCACAATTCGGTCATATGACTCTAATTGTTAATGAAAGTCGTAAAAAGTTAAGTAAGCGTGATGAATCTATTATTCAATTTATTGAGCAATATAAAGAGCTTGGGTATCTTCCAGAAGCAATCTTTAACTTTATTGCACTACTAGGTTGGTCTCCGGTAGGAGAAGAAGAAATCTTCTCTAAAGATGAGTTTATCAAAATGTTCGATGCAGCTCGTTTATCAAAATCACCTGCATTATTTGATTCTCAAAAACTAAAATGGATGAACAACCAGTATATGAAAAAGCAAGATTTAGATACGGTTGTAGAGTTAAGCTTACCGCATTTAGTGAAAGCTGGACGTGTGGGAGAAACTTTAAGCGAACAAGACCAAGCTTGGATTCGTGATGTAATTGCTTTATACCATGAACAAATGAGTTTTGGAGCTGAAATTGTAGAGCTTTCTGAAATGTTCTTTAAAGATCATGTTGATTATGAAGAAGAAGGACAAGAAGTATTAAATGGTGAACAAGTACCTGAAGTACTTCGTGCATTTGCTGGTCAAATAGAAGCTCTAGAAGCAATGGAGCCAGCAGCAATTAAGGCAGCAATTAAAGCAGTTCAAAAGGAAACAGGACATAAAGGTAAAAATTTATTTATGCCAATCCGTGTTGCAACTACAGGACAAACGCATGGTCCAGAGCTTCCGAATGCTATTGCACTTCTTGGAAAAGAAAAAGTTTTAAATCGTCTTCAAAAAGTAATTGGTTAACATTTTCTAGATTTAGAAATATAATAAGTATACCTAAAATCTAATAAGGAAAAGCGACGAGAAGGAGAAGTAGAAAATCAGGCTTTTTACAGAGAGAACCACCTTTAGGCTGGGAGTGGTTTATAAGCGGGTTTTTGAAATGCCCCTTCGAGTCTTCTGCTGAACAGCGAATTGCTTCGTGGGACGTCTTAGGCCGCAAAGTAAGCAGAAGCGGTGTACACCGTTATCATGGATGAGTTTGAGGCTTTTTTAAGCCTAAACAGAGTGGAACCGCGCTTAAAAGGCGTCTCTGTCAATATGACAGAGACGCCTTTTTTTTTATACCGTGTAAATAGGTAGAGATATAGAATTTCTCCCCTTATATAAAGAATTAGGGGAGAAGTGATGAGTTAGGGGAGTTAGTTCGTTCGACAAAAAAGCAGCCCATAAAGGGGAGGGAACACCGATGTTTAAGAGGCTTCGGGAAGATATTGAAGTCGTTTTTGAACAGGATCCAGCGGCAAGAGGTTATTTCGAAGTCATTTTAACTTACTCTGGATTACATGCAGTTTGGGCCCATCGAATTGCACATGCTTTTTATAAAAGGAATTTTTTCTTTCTTGCACGTTTTGTTTCACAAGTGAGTCGCTTTTTTACTGGCATTGAGATCCATCCAGGAGCAACTATTGGTCGACGCTTTTTTATAGATCATGGAATGGGAGTTGTAATTGGAGAAACTTGTGAAATTGGTGATAATGTAACGATTTATCAAGGGGTTACATTAGGTGGTACAGGAAAAGAAAAAGGGAAGAGGCACCCAACAATTCAGGATAATGTATTAATTGCGACGGGTGCTAAAGTTCTTGGGTCTATTACTGTGGGAGAGAATTCTAAAATCGGAGCAGGGTCTGTCGTATTAAAAGAAGTTCCTGCACATTCTACAGTTGTAGGTATACCTGGCCGTGTCGTTATTCAAAATGGAGTAAAGATTGGTCAAGAATTAAATCACTCTGACCTTCCAGATCCGATTTTTGATAAATTAAAGGCTATGGAAGTAGAACTTGATAAATTGAAGAAACAATTGGAATTAAAGGTAGAAAGGAAGGATAAAAATGACTATTCACATTTATAATACGTTAACACGTCAAAAAGAAGAGTTTGTTCCATTAGAAGAAAATAAGGTAAAGATGTATGTATGCGGACCTACAGTTTATAACTACATTCATATTGGGAATGCAAGACCTCCTATGGTATTCGATACAGTGCGTCGTTATTTAGAATACAAAGGATACGATGTGCAATATGTATCTAACTTTACGGACGTAGATGATAAATTAATTAAAGCGGCAAATGAATTAGGTGAAGATGTACCAACGATTGCTGATCGTTTTGTTGAAGCGTACTTTGAAGATGTAACAGCACTAGGTTGCAAACATGCAACAGTTCATCCTCGTGTAACAGAAAATATGGATATCATTATTGAATTTATTCAAGAACTTGTGAATAAAGGGTATGCATATGAATCAGAGGGTGATGTGTACTTTAAGACGAAGGAATTTGAAGGTTACGGTAAATTATCACATCAACCAATCGCAGATTTACGTCACGGTGCTCGTATTGAGGTAGGGGAAAAGAAACAAGACCCTCTTGATTTTGCTTTATGGAAAGCTGCGAAAGAAGGAGAAATCTTCTGGGAAAGCCCTTGGGGGCAAGGACGTCCAGGATGGCATATTGAATGCTCAGCAATGGCGCGTAAGTACTTAGGGGATACAATTGACATTCATGCTGGTGGGCAAGATTTGGCGTTCCCGCATCATGAAAATGAAATTGCGCAGTCAGAGGCATTGACTGGAAAAACGTTTGCACGTTACTGGATGCATAATGGATATATTAATATTAACAATGAGAAGATGTCTAAATCGCTTGGTAACTTTATTTTAGTTCACGATATTATTAAGCAATACGACCCGCAGTTAATTAGATTCTTTATGTTATCAGTACACTATCGTCACCCGATTAACTTTAGTGAAGAGTTATTACAAAGTACGAATAATGGACTGGAAAGAATTAAAACAGCTTATGGAAACTTAAAGCATCGTATGGAGAGTAGTACGGATTTAACGGACCATAATGAGAAATGGTTAGCTGAAATAGA
This sequence comes from Bacillus sp. FSL K6-0073, assembly GCF_038006085.1. Lineage (NCBI taxonomy): Bacteria > Bacillati > Bacillota > Bacilli > Caryophanales > Bacillaceae > Bacillus > Bacillus sp. FSL K6-0073. The sequence goes on from NZ_JBBOUN010000001.1 coordinate 106,139, forward strand.
GAAATTCCAGACTGCATTTGAAGAGGCAATGAATGATGACTTTAACACTGCAAATGCAATTACCGAATTATACAACGTAGCAAATCATGCAAATCAATATTTACTTGAAGAGCATACATCTAAAGTTGTGATTGAAGCATACGTAAAACAACTGGAAACGTTATTTGATATTTTAGGATTAGAATTATCAAAAGAAGAATTACTGGATGAAGAAATTGAAGAGCTTATCCAAAAGCGCATTGAAGCTCGTAAAAATCGCGATTTCGCATTGTCTGATCAAATTCGTGACGATTTAAAAGAACGTAATATTATTTTAGAAGATACCGCTCAAGGTACAAGATGGAAAAGAGGATAAGGATGATTGATGCAAAGCAATTAAACAGCTTGGCGTTAGCGTATATGGGTGATGCGGTATATGAACAATATATCCGCTATCACCTCCTTCAAAAAGGAAAAGTTCGCCCTAATCAATTACATCGCTTAGGGACGAGCTTTGTTTCAGCAAAAGCACAGGCGAAAGTTGTTTATCATTTATTAGAGACGGCATTTTTGACAGAGGAAGAAGAGGCGGTATTAAGAAGAGGGCGTAATGCAAATTCAGGTACAGTTCCGAAAAATACGGATGTACAAACATATCGACATAGTACAGCCTTTGAAGCACTAATTGGTTATCATCATTTATTAAATAATCGTGAAAGATTAGACGAAATTGTATATAAGGCAATTGCAGTTTTAGAAGAAAAGGAAGGGGGCACATCATCATGACTAGTGAATATATTATCGGACGTAACCCTGTAATTGAAGCGTTAAGATCAGGGAGAGATATTAATAAAATTTGGATCGCAGAAGGTGCTGCCAAAGGACAAGTACAAATTGTACTAGCGTTAGCGAAAGAAAATAAGATTATTTTACAACATGCACCAAAGAAAAAGTTAGATCAATTAGTTGAGGGTAATCATCAAGGTGTAATTGCTCAAGTAGCTGCATATCAGTATGCAGAGTTAGAAGATTTATTCAAAGTGGCAGAAAAACGTAATGAAGATCCGTTCTTCTTGATTTTAGATGAGATTGAAGATCCGCATAACCTAGGTTCTATTATGCGTACTGCTGATGCAACAGGAGCTCATGGAATTATTATTCCGAAGAGAAGAGCTGTGGGACTTACAGCATCAGTTGCGAAAGCATCAACAGGAGCGATTGAATACATTCCTGTTGCGCGCGTAACAAACTTATCTCGTACAATTGATGAATTAAAAGAGCGTGGACTTTGGATTGCTGGTACAGATGCCAAAGGGAAAACGGATTACCGTAATTTAGATGGTACAATGCCGATTGGATTAGTAATTGGTAGTGAAGGAAAAGGTATGAGTCGTATTATTGGTGAAAAGTGTGATTTCTTAATCACTCTACCGATGGTTGGTAAAGTTACATCCTTAAATGCTTCAGTAGCCGCAAGTTTGTTAATGTATGAGGTATATCGTAAACGTCACGAAATTGGTAAATAAAAAATGAACGATATTTTAATCGTTGACGGTTACAACATTATCGGAGCTTGGGGAGATTTGAAGAAACTGCGGGATGTAGATTTACAATCATCAAGAGATGCGCTTATTGATAAGATGGCGGATTATCAAGGTTATACAGGCACAAAAGTGATGATAGTCTTTGATGCCTATACAGTCCATGGTATTGAAAAAAAGATGAAACAATCTCGTGTAGAAGTAATATTCACACGAAAGAATCAAACTGCAGACGAAAAGATAGAGCAACTTGCAATAGAGCTTAGAAATATAAATACACAAATATATGTTGCGACTTCTGATTATACAGAACAATGGGTTATATTTGGGCAAGGTGCCCTTCGAAAATCTGCGCGTGAATTAGAGTTGGAAGTACAAGCGATGGAACAACAAGTAAGAAGGCGTACAAAAGACGCGAAAGAACAGCAGCCTGCCATGCGAAAGATATTTAGTAAGGATATTACAGAAAAATTAGAAAAATTAAGAAGAGGAGAGCGTTGAAGCATTGACGCTCTTTATCTTTTTACTGTATAATATTGCTAAATAAATAGCGGTCGGAGGGATCAAGGTGGAAGCAGGCTTCGTAAGTATAGGCGACGTTACATTTCGTGATTTAGAGGATGAGGCAATCGTTGAGTTAGTTCGAAAAGGTAATACTGACGCTCTAGAATATTTAATTCACAAGTATAAGAACTTTGTTCGTGCGAAATCAAGATCTTACTTTTTAGTGGGTGCCGATCGAGAAGACATTGTTCAAGAAGGTATGATAGGGTTGTTTAAAGCAATTCGTGATTATAAAGAGGACAAGCTGTCTTCATTCAAAGCATTTGCTGAACTATGTATCACTCGACAAATTATTACCGCTATTAAAACGGCAACAAGACAAAAACATATTCCTTTAAATTCGTATGTGTCTTTAGATAAGCCGATTTACGATGAGGAATCTGATCGAACGTTATTGGATGTTATTTCTGAAGCGAAGGTGACTGATCCTGAAGAGATGATCATTAGCCAGGAAGAATATACAGACATAGAATCAAAAATATCTGAATTATTAAGCGATTTAGAAAGAAAAGTGCTTTCTTTATATTTAGATGGTCGTTCTTATCAAGAGATTTCAGAACAGTTAAACAGGCATGTGAAATCTATTGATAACGCTTTACAACGAGTAAAGAGGAAATTGGAACGATATATGGAAATGAGAGAAAGTACAACTTTAAATTCATAAGAAGTAACAAGTGCTGCAGGTGTAAAATAAATCACCTGTTTTCTTTTGTAGAGAGTACAAAATGCATGTCATTGACATTGTCTTTTATTGTATGATACATTTTTAGGGACATAATGTTACAAGGTTGGTGTAACTAATGAGGAAAAAAGTTGTACTCTCATGTGAAGAGTGTAAAAATCGAAACTACTCTACTATGAAAGATACGAGCTCAATAGAGCGACTTGAAATAAAAAAGTTTTGTAAAACATGCAATCAGCATACAGTTCACAAGGAAACAAAATAAATAATTGAAATAATACACTGGAGGTCCCGCAGATGCGTTTAACGAACTTTTTCGGCGATGTAGGTCGCGAAATGAAAAAAGTAAGTTGGCCTAAAAAAGATGAATTACTCCGCTCAACAGCGACTGTTGTTGCTACAGTTGTGTTCTTTGCGATTTTCTTCGCAGTAGTTGATATGGGCATTTCTTCTTTAATTCGGTTAATTCTTGGTTAATTCTTGAATAAGAAGCACTTATCCATGATATAATGTTATTTATAAGAACTGTGTAAAAGCCCGGTGAACGGGTTTTTTCATTTGCGCAAAAAAATGTACGTCAGGGAGGGAAGGACGCTCGTCCTAAATGAATGGAAAAAAGTTGGTATGTTGTCCATACTTATTCTGGATATGAAAATAAAGTAAAAGCAAACCTAGAGAAACGTGTAGAATCAATGGGTATGCAAGATAAAATTTTCCGTGTTGTTGTCCCGGAAGAAGTAGAAGTAGAAATGAAAAACGGAAAAGAAAAATTAATGAAAAGAAAAGTGTTCCCAGGTTATGTATTAGTAGAATTAATCATGACTGATGACTCTTGGTATGTTGTACGTAACACGCCAGGTGTAACTGGGTTCGTTGGTTCTTCTGGTTCTGGATCTAAACCATCACCTCTATTAGAAGAGGAAGTTGTTACCATTATGAAACATATGGGAATGGACAACGAAGTGGTTGATTTCGACTTTGAACTTCATGAGACAGTACGTGTAAATGAGGGGCCATTCGCAGATTATACAGGTGCTATTGAAGAAATTGATGTGGAGAAGAAAAAGGTTAGCGTGCTTGTGGACATGTTTGGTCGCGAGACTCCAGTTGAACTTGACTTCCATCAAATTGAAAAATTATAAAATGAAACTTGAAATGAATTGTAAAAAGTGATAATATCTTTTAAGTCAGTACGTCTTCGTTATCGGAGACGTTTTTTGAAAGATTTTATCCTTACAGATAAAATATGACGTGGGAGGGCAAATCACTGTCCAATTGACCACATCACGGACTTAAGGAGGTGTGTCTCGTGGCTAAAAAGGTAATTAAAATGGTAAAGCTTCAAATTCCTGCAGGTAAAGCTAACCCAGCTCCACCAGTTGGTCCAGCATTAGGACAAGCAGGTGTTAACATCATGGGCTTCTGTAAAGAGTTTAACGCTCGTACAGCAGATCAAGCTGGTCTTATCATCCCTGTTGAAATTACGGTATTTGAGGACCGTTCATTCACTTTCATTACTAAAACTCCTCCTGCTGCTGTTCTTCTTAAGAAAGTAGCTGGTATTGAGTCTGGTTCTGGTGAACCAAACCGTAATAAAGTGGCAACTGTTAAGCGTGATAAAGTACGCGAAATCGCTGAAACTAAAATGCCTGACCTAAACGCTGCTAGCGTAGAAGCTGCAATGCGTATGGTTGAAGGTACTGCACGCAGTATGGGCATCGTTATCGAAGACTAATTCGATTTGTTTTTAAAAAAGGTTGCGGGTCTGGAATTCCAATTCGCAACCTTTATTATCGTAAATGATTATCGTTTTTAAATAAATGGATGGCGCTCATCCTCAGGTTATACCTGAAAACAGGCGTAAACGTGGGAGGTTATTCCGCTAAAACCACATTCGAGGAGGAAATAAAAATGGCTAAAAGAGGTAAAAAGTACGTAGAAGCTGCAAAGCTTGTTGATCGTGCAGCTGCTTACTCTGCAACAGAAGCAGTAGAATTAGTAAAGAAAACAAACACAGCTAAATTTGATGCAACTGTAGAAGCTGCATTCCGTTTAGGTGTTGACCCTAAGAAAGCTGACCAACAAATCCGTGGCGCAGTTGTTCTTCCACACGGTACTGGTAAAGTACAACGTGTATTAGTATTTGCTAAAGGTGAAAAAGCTAAAGAAGCTGAAGCTGCTGGAGCTGACTTCGTAGGCGATACTGATTACATCGGTAAAATCCAACAAGGTTGGTTCGATTTCGATGTAGTAGTAGCAACTCCTGACATGATGGGTGAAGTTGGTAAACTTGGTCGCGTATTAGGACCTAAAGGTTTAATGCCAAACCCTAAAACTGGAACAGTTACTTTCGATGTAACTAAAGCTGTTAACGAAATCAAAGCTGGTAAAGTTGAATACCGCGTTGATAAAGCTGGTAACATCCACGTTCCAATCGGTAAAGTATCTTTCGAAGATGCTAAATTAGTAGAAAACTTCAAAACAATTGCTGACACTTTACAAAAAGTTAAGCCAGCTGCTGCAAAAGGTACTTACATGAAGAACGTAACAGTTGCTTCTACAATGGGACCTGGCGTACGTGTAGACGTTTCTACATTAGCGTAAATTTTGGAAGTTGACTTCATAAAGAAGTTTTAATATAATCATTTATGTTGTGAATTTAATTAGTGTACCGTAGACAGTAGGTGTCAATAGACTTAATTTCCTACCTAGGTGTTAATATACGAAGCGGAATCTTTTTTCTGTGACTATATGCCTCCATGTCTACAAGTTGGGCATGGAGGTTTTTAGTGCACTTTCGGTACATCTTCTATATAATCTACAGGAGGTGTAATAACATGAGCAAAGTAATCGAAACTAAACAACAAGTTGTAACTGAAATCGCGGACAAACTTCGCGCTAGTAAATCTACAATCGTTGTTGACTACCGTGGTTTAACAGTTTCTGAAGCAACAGAATTACGTAAGCAATTACGTGAAGCTGGCGTTGAGTTCAAAGTTTACAAAAACTCTCTAACTCGTCGTGCTGCAGAATCTGCTGAAATGGCTGAGTTAAATGAATTCTTAACAGGACCAAACGCAATCGCGTTCAGTAACGAGGATGTAGTTGCTCCTGCGAAAGTATTAAACGACTTCGCTAAAGATCATGAAGCTTTAGAAATTAAAGCGGGCGTAATCGAAGGTAAACTTGTAACACTTGATGAGGTTAAAGCAATCGCTACTCTTCCATCACGTGAAGGCTTACTTTCTATGCTTCTTAGCGTTCTTCAAGCTCCAATCCGTAACCTTGCACTTGCTACTAAAGCAGTTGCAGACCAAAAGGAAGAGCAAGGCGCTTAATTTTTTAAAAGATAATTACGTATTATCGATAAAACAATACAAACCTATTTAAGGGAGGATATTTACAATGACTAAAGAACAAATCATTGAAGCAGTTAAATCTATGACTGTATTAGAACTTAACGACTTAGTAAAAGCTATCGAGGAAGAATTCGGCGTAACTGCTGCTGCTCCTGTAGCTGTTGCTGGTGGCGCTGGAGAAGCTGCTGCTGAGAAAACTGAATTTGATGTGGAACTAACTAGCGCTGGTGCACAAAAAATCAAAGTTATCAAAGTTGTTCGTGAAATCACTGGTCTTGGCTTAAAAGAAGCTAAAGAATTAGTTGACAACACTCCAAAAGTAATCAAAGAAGCTGCTGCTAAAGAAGAAGCTGAAGAAATCAAAGCTAAACTTGAAGAAGTTGGCGCTGCTGTAGAAGTTAAGTAATTAACTTTTGATGCTTTAAAAAAAGCTCGCTCTCATGCGAGCTTTTTTTTTAACTGTAAAGAAAAGAGGTGGCCATATGGCAGACCATTATTTTTCTAACGACCCTTCTAGTAAAAGTGATCGTAAGCGATGGGAGTTTGCCCTTCGTGGATCTCGATTTACTTTCTTATCTGACCATGGGGTGTTCTCGAAAAACGAAGTGGACTTTGGTTCCCGTCTTTTAATTGAAGCGTTTCAAATGCCAGATATTAAAGGTGATATATTAGACGTAGGTTGCGGATACGGTCCTATTGGTTTGTCGTTAGCGAAAGAGTTTCAAGGTCGTGAAGTTCACATGGTGGATGTGAACGAGAGGGCACTTGGGCTTGCGAAAGAAAACGCCGCTAATAACAAAATCGAGAATATACGTATTTTTCAAAGTAGCGTCTATGAAAATGTAGATGGTAAGTATGCTGCTATTCTATCTAACCCTCCAATTCGTGCGGGTAAAGATATCGTACATGAGATTTTAGAAAAAGCTGTGGAGTATTTAGTTCCGGGTGGAGAACTTTGGGTTGTTATTCAAAAGAAACAAGGTGCACCGTCTGCGCTAAAAAAACTAGAAGAAGTATTTTCTGAAGTTGAGGTTGTAGAAAAGAAAAAAGGATATTATATCATAAAATCAAAAAAACGTTGACGGTTATTTTTGGCTATGTTAACATTATACAATGCCAATATATGATTTTCTGCGTTGAGAAAGATGTATATTTTTGTTTCTCTTGGAAAAGATAGTAAAATCAGCAGATTATGAAACAGAATGATGGTTTTCTTATAGAAGCCATTTTTCTTTTTTGAGCAGGTAGAAAGACTCAACGTATTTATCTTTAAGAGAAAGAGACTACGCTAATAGCAGTAGTTGTATTTATTTGTGATTTTGCACAAATTTTTTTGTGCATTTATAATACTCATGATTTGAGGGGTGAAGCAGTTGACAGGTCAACTAGTTCAATACGGACGCCACCGCCAACGAAGAAGTTATGCCCGTATTAGTGAAGTATTAGAGTTACCAAATCTTATCGAAATTCAAACCTCTTCTTATCAGTGGTTTCTTGATGAGGGTTTGCGAGAAATGTTCCAAGACATTTCTCCGATTGAAGACTTTACGGGAAATCTATCGCTTGAATTTATCGACTACAGCTTAGGTGAACCTAAATACTCTGTAGACGAATGCAAAGAGCGTGATGTGACGTATGCAGCACCACTTCGTGTAAAAGTGCGTCTAATCAACAAGGAAACTGGTGAAGTAAAAGAACAAGATGTGTTCATGGGAGATTTCCCACTCATGACAGAGACTGGAACATTCGTAATTAACGGTGCAGAACGTGTTATCGTTTCCCAGTTAGTTCGCTCTCCAAGCGTATACTATAGTGGCAAAGTGGATAAAAACGGAAAACGTGGTTTTACTGCTACTGTAATTCCAAACCGCGGAGCTTGGTTAGAGTATGAGACAGATGCTAAGGATGTTGTATATGTGCGTATTGACCGTACGCGTAAACTTCCTGTAACTGTTTTGTTACGCGCATTAGGGTTTGGCTCTGATCAAGAAATCACCGAGCTTTTAGGTGATAACGAATACTTAAGCAACACATTAGAAAAAGACAACACAGATAGCACAGAAAAAGCATTGCTTGAAATTTATGAGCGTCTACGTCCTGGTGAACCACCAACAGTAGAAAATGCTAAGAGCTTACTTGTGTCTCGTTTCTTCGATCCAAAGCGCTACGATTTAGCAAATGTAGGTCGCTATAAGATCAACAAGAAGTTACACATTAAAAACAGGTTGTTTAATCAACGTTTAGCTGAAACATTAGTGGATCCAGAAACTGGTGAAATTTTAGCGGCAGAAGGAACAATCTTAGATCGTCGTACACTTGATCGCATTTTACCTTACTTAGAGAAAAACATTGGATTCAAAACAGCGAAACCAATGGGTGGAGTGGTAGAAGGCGATGTTGAGCTGCAATCTATTAAGATTTATGCTCCTGAGTCGGAAGGCGAACGCGTAATTAATGTAATTGGTAATGCAAACATTACTCGTGATGTGAAACACATCACACCAGGTGATATCCTTGCTTCTATCAGTTACTTCTTCAACCTACTATACAAAGTAGGGGATACAGATGATATTGACCATTTAGGAAACCGTCGTCTGCGTTCTGTTGGAGAACTATTACAAAATCAATTCCGTATCGGTCTTTCTCGTATGGAACGTGTTGTTCGTGAGAGAATGTCGATCCAAGATACAAATGCAATTACACCACAGGCACTAATTAATATTCGTCCTGTTATTGCATCTATTAAAGAGTTCTTCGGAAGTTCTCAGTTATCTCAGTTTATGGACCAAACAAACCCATTAGCAGAGTTAACTCACAAACGAAGACTATCTGCATTAGGACCTGGTGGTTTAACGCGTGAGCGCGCAGGCTTTGAAGTGCGTGACGTTCATTACTCCCACTACGGTCGTATGTGTCCGATTGAAACACCAGAGGGACCAAACATCGGTTTGATTAACTCATTATCTTCGTTCGCGAAAGTAAATGAGTTTGGTTTCATTGAAACACCATACCGTCGTGTTGACCCAGAAACTGGTCTTGTAACAGGGCATGTTGATTACTTAACAGCAGATGAAGAAGATAACTATGTTGTAGCCCAAGCGAATATGAAATTATCTGACGAAGGTGAATTCCTAAGTGAAGATATCGTAGCTCGTTTCCGTGGTGAAAACATTGTCACAAATAGAGAACGCATCGACTACATGGATGTATCTCCAAAACAAGTAGTGTCGGCAGCGACAGCTTGTATTCCGTTCTTAGAAAACGATGACTCTAACCGCGCACTTATGGGAGCGAACATGCAACGTCAGGCGGTTCCGTTAATGAATCCGGAATCTCCGATTGTAGGTACAGGTATGGAGTACGTATCAGCAAAAGACTCAGGTGCTGCAGTAATCTGTAAACATCCTGGTGTTGTTGAGCGCGTAGAAGCACGTGAAGTTTGGGTACGTCGCTATGTAGAAGTTGACGGTCAAACAGTAAAAGGCGACTTAGATCGCTACAAAATGCAAAAATTCATTCGTTCTAACCAAGGAACTTGTTACAACCAACGTCCAATCGTAAGTGTTGGAAATGAAGTTGTAAAAGGTGAAATCCTTGCGGATGGTCCTTCTATGGAATTAGGTGAACTAGCACTTGGACGTAACGTGCTTGTTGGCTTCATGACTTGGGACGGTTATAACTACGAGGATGCGATCATCATGAGTGAGCGCCTTGTAAAAGATGATGTGTACACTTCTATTCATATTGAAGAATATGAATCAGAAGCTCGTGATACGAAGCTTGGACCAGAAGAAATTACACGTGACATTCCAAACGTTGGGGAAGACGCATTACGTAACCTTGACGAGCGCGGTATCATTCGCGTTGGTGCTGAAGTAAAAGATGGAGATTTACTTGTTGGTAAAGTAACACCTAAAGGTGTAACAGAATTAACAGCTGAAGAACGTCTATTACATGCTATCTTTGGAGAAAAAGCACGTGAAGTACGTGATACATCACTACGTGTACCACACGGTGGTGGCGGTATTATCTTAGACGTAAAAGTATTCAACCGTGAAGATGGCGATGAATTACCACCAGGTGTGAATCAACTTGTACGTGCATATATCGTTCAAAAACGTAAAATCTCTGAAGGTGACAAGATGGCCGGACGTCACGGTAACAAAGGTGTTATTTCTCGTATTTTACCAGAAGAAGATATGCCTTACTTACCAGACGGTACGCCAATCGATATCATGTTAAACCCATTAGGGGTACCATCTCGTATGAATATCGGTCAGGTATTAGAACTTCATCTTGGTATGGCAGCAAGATACCTTGGCATTCACATTGCAACACCAGTATTTGATGGTGCTCGTGAGGAAGATGTTTGGGGCACAATTGAAGAAGCTGGTATGGCAAATGACGCGAAAACAATCCTGTATGACGGACGTACTGGTGAACCATTCGATAACCGCGTATCTGTTGGTGTCATGTATATGATCAAACTTGCGCACATGGTTGACGATAAACTTCATGCTCGTTCTACTGGACCATACTCACTTGTAACGCAGCAACCTCTTGGAGGTAAAGCTCAGTTCGGTGGACAGCGTTTCGGTGAGATGGAGGTTTGGGCACTTGAAGCATACGGTGCTGCTTATACTCTTCAAGAAATCTTAACAGTGAAGTCTGATGATGTTGTTGGACGTGTTAAGACTTATGAAGCAATTGTTAAAGGCGAAAATGTTCCAGAACCAGGCGTTCCTGAATCATTCAAAGTATTGATTAAAGAGCTGCAAAGTTTAGGTATGGACGTTAAAATGATGTCTAGCGACGATACAGAAATTGAAATGCGTGATACAGAAGATGACGATGATCATCAATCAGCAGATAAATTGAATGTCGAAGTTGAGACAACTAAGGAATAATTGGGATAACCTGTAGACTAAAAGGGAGGTAGGCCCCTTGATAGATGTAAATAACTTTGAATATATGAAGATTGGACTTGCTTCACCTGACAAGATTCGTTCTTGGTCATACGGTGAAGTTAAGAAACCAGAAACTATTAACTATCGTACGTTAAAGCCTGAAAAAGATGGCTTGTTCTGTGAGCGTATTTTCGGACCACAAAAGGACTGGGAATGTCATTGCGGAAAATACAAACGTGTACGTTATAAAGGTGTAGTTTGTGATCGATGTGGCGTTGAAGTAACGCGTGCAAAAGTACGTCGTGAACGTATGGGTCATATCGAATTAGCTGCTCCTGTATCTCATATTTGGTATTTCAAAGGTATCCCGAGCCGCATGGGACTTGTCTTAGACATGTCCCCTCGCGCGCTTGAAGAAGTAATTTATTTCGCTTCTTATGTTGTAACAGAAAGTGGAGATACACCACTTGATAAGAAGCAATTACTTTCTGAAAAAGAATACCGTGCATATCGTGATCGATATGGTAGCACATTCCAAGCTGCTATGGGTGCAGAAGCAATTAAAAAGCTACTACAAGACATCGATTTAGATAAAGAAGTAGACTTCTTAAAAGAAGAATTAAAAACAGCACAAGGACAACGCCGTACTCGTGCTATTAAACGTCTAGAAGTATTAGAAGCATTCCGTAACTCTGGAAATGAACCGTCTTGGATGATCTTAGATGTTCTACCAGTAATCCCACCAGAACTACGCCCAATGGTACAGTTAGACGGTGGACGTTTTGCTACTTCTGACTTAAACGACTTATACCGTCGTGTAATTAACCGTAACAATCGTTTAAAACGTCTATTGGACTTAGGTGCACCAAGCATCATCGTTCAAAACGAAAAACGTATGTTACAAGAAGCTGTAGACGCATTAATCGATAATGGTCGTCGTGGCCGTCCAGTTACTGGACCAGGTAATCGTCCATTAAAATCACTATCTCACATGCTTAAAGGTAAACAAGGACGTTTCCGTCAAAACTTATTAGGTAAACGTGTTGACTACTCTGGTCGTTCTGTAATCGTTGTAGGACCGAACTTAAAGATGTATCAATGTGGATTACCAAAAGAAATGGCGCTTGAACTGTTCAAACCTTTCGTAATGAAAGAGTTAGTTGAAAAAGGATTAGCACATAACATTAAGAGTGCGAAACGTAAAATCGAGCGTGTACAACCTGAAGTTTGGGACGTTTTAGAGTCTGTGATTAAAGAACATCCAGTACTTCTAAACCGCGCACCAACACTTCACCGTCTTGGTATCCAGGCGTTTGAACCTACATTAGTAGAAGGTCGCGCAATCCGTCTACACCCACTTGTATGTACTGCATACAACGCGGACTTTGACGGTGACCAAATGGCCGTTCACGTACCTTTATCATCAGAAGCTCAAGCTGAAGCTCGTCTTCTTATGTTAGCGGCACAAAACATCTTGAACCCGAAAGACGGTAAACCAGTTGTTACTCCATCTCAGGATATGGTATTAGGTAACTATTACTTAACACTTGAGCGTGAAGGTGCAATCGGTGAAGGTATGGTCTTTAAAGATGCAAACGAAGCATTGCTTGCATATCAAAATGGATATGTTCATCTTCATACACGTGTTGCAGTAGCTGCAAGTGCAGTAAACAACGCAACATTTACTGAAGAGCAAAAGAGTATGCTTCTATTAACAACAGTTGGTAAATTAATATTTAACGAAATCTTACCAGAGTCGTTCCCTTATATTAATGAACCAACAAATTCAAACCTTGAAAAAGAAACACCAGCGAAATATTTCGTTGAAAAAGGTGCGAACATTAAAGAAATTATTGCTAGTCGCGAAGAAGTGGCGCCATTTAGCAAGAAGATCCTTGGTAACATCATTGCGGAAGTGTTCAAACGTTTCCAAATTACAGAAACGTCTCGCATGCTTGACCGTATGAAAAACTTAGGATTCAAGTACTCTACAAAAGCTGGTATTACAGTTGGGGTATCTGACATTCTTGTATTAGGCGAAAAAGATGAAATTCTCCACGAAGCACAAGCAAAAGTAGATAATGTAATTAAACAATTCCGTCGCGGTTTAATCACGGAAGAAGAACGTTACGATCGCGTTATCTCTATTTGGAGTAATGCAAAAGATGTTATCCAAGGAAAACTGATGAAATCCTTGAATAAACGCAACCCAATCTTCATGATGAGTGACTCAGGTGCCCGTGGTAACGCATCTAACTTTACTCAGCTTGCTGGTATGCGTGGTCTTATGGCCAATCCATCTGGTCGTATCATCGAACTTCCAATCAAATCGAGTTTCCGTGAAGGTTTAACAGTACTTGAGTACTTCATCTCTACGCATGGTGCGCGTAAAGGTCTTGCCGATACAGCACTTAAAACTGCCGATTCTGGTTACTTAACACGTCGTCTTGTTGACGTTGCACAAGATGTAATCGTTCGTGAAGATGATTGTGGAACAGATCGCGGTTTATTAATTGGTGCGATTAAAGAGGGTAATGAAGTTATCGAGTCATTATATGATCGTCTTGTTGGACGTTTTGCAAGAAAAACTGTAAAACATCCTGAAACAGGTGAAGTATTAGTTGCTGAAAATCAATTAATTACTGAAGATATTGCTCATATCGTTGAAAATTCGGGTGTTGAAACTGTAAACATTCGTTCAGCGTTTACGTGTAACACTCGCCACGGTGTATGTAAGAAGTGTTACGGTCGTAACTTAGCAACTGGAACAGACGTAGAAGTAGGAGAAGCGGTAGGTATTATCGCAGCTCAATCTATCGGTGAGCCAGGTACACAGTTAACGATGCGTACATTCCATACAGGTGGGGTTGCCGGAGATGATATCACTCAAGGTTTACCTCGTATCCAAGAGATTTTCGAAGCTCGTAATCCGAAAGGTCAGGCAGTTATCAGTGAAATCGACGGTGTTATCGCAGCGATCAACGACGTTAAAGATCGCCAAGAAGTAGTTGTGCAGGGTGAAGTTGAAGCTCGTACGTATGCTATTCCTTACGGTGCTCGTCTGAAAGTAACTCCAGGACAGCCAATTAGCCACGGTAAAGAGTTAACAGAAGGTTCTATTGATCCGAAAGAATTACTAAAAGTAACGGACATTACGGCGGTTCAAGAATACTTATTACGTGAAGTTCAAAAAGTATACCGTATGCAAGGGGTAGAAATTGGTGACAAACACGTAGAAGTAATGGTACGTCAAATGTTACGTAAAGTTCGTGTAAGTGATGCAGGTGAAACAGATGTATTACCAGGAACATTACTAGATATCCATCAGTTTACTGATGCGAATGCTAAGGTCTTACTGCAAGGTAAGCAACCAGCAACGGCTAGACCTGTTCTACTTGGTATTACAAAAGCTTCACTTGAAACAGATTCATTCTTATCTGCAGCATCGTTCCAAGAAACAACTCGTGTCTTAACTGATGCAGCAATTAAGGGTAAACGCGATGAACTTCTAGGATTAAAAGAAAATGTTATTATCGGTAAACTTGTTCCTGCTGGAACAGGTATGAATCGTTATCGCAAAGTGGATCTTGTAAAAACAACACAAGATGACATGAATGTAGAAAACGATGAGGTTTATGTGGAACAGTAAAATTTTCCGGTATAAATTTTGTATAAAAACAATTAATCTTAGTTGACATTGTATGAGTCAAAATGTTACTATAATCAAGGTTGCTCCTGAACGATGCTTTGGAGGATATTTATATGTCTTATCAAAAAGTATCAACTGCTGAAAATGTAGTCGTTGGTCATAAACGCACATTGGAAGCAATCAAAAATGGTACAGTTAAAGAAGTTGTCATCGCAGAGGATGCTGACATGCGGTTAACCCATGCTATCATTCGTGTTGCAATGCAATATAACGTGCCCATAACAAAAGTTGAATCAGTTCGTAAGCTTGGTAAAGCTTCGGGGATTCAAGTGGGAGCTTCAGCAATAGGAATAATAAGTTAAAACTGTTTTTGTGAGGAGAGAGCATTTGCTCTTCCTTGCAAAAACTTTGTTTTCAACTAATAATGAACCACCTGGATATGTGGTCATACAAACATGCGAAGGGAGGATAATCAAATGCCTACTATTAACCAATTAGTGAGAAATGGTCGTACTGATAAAGTATGGAAATCTAAATCACCTGCGTTAAACAAAGGTTTTAACTCTTTAAAGAAAAAATCAACTGATATCTCTGCACCTCAAAAACGTGGTGTATGTACTCGTGTTGGTACAATGACTCCAAAGAAACCTAACTCAGCGTTACGTAAATACGCTCGTGTACGTTTAACAAACGGTATCGAGGTTACAGCTTACATCCCAGGTATCGGTCATAACCTACAAGAGCATAGCGTAGTATTAATTCGCGGTGGTCGTGTAAAGGATTTACCGGGGGTACGTTACCACATCGTTCGTGGTGCGCTTGACACAGCTGGTGTTGACAAACGTATGCAAGGACGTTCTAAATATGGTACTAAGAGACCAAAACCTGCTAAAAAATAATAACTTTAAAATGAAAGGAGGAACTCAATATGCCTCGTAAAGGACCTGTTGCGAAACGTGACGTGTTACCAGATCCAATGTACAATTCTAAGCTAGTAACACGCCTTATCAACAAAATGATGGTTGACGGTAAAAAAGGTAAATCTCAAACAATTCTTTATAATGCGTTCGATATCGTAAACGAACGTACTGGTAAAGAGCCAATGGAAGTATTCGAGCAAGCTCTTAAGAACATCATGCCTGTTCTTGAAGTACGCGCTCGTCGTGTTGGTGGTGCTAACTACCAAGTTCCAGTTGAGGTTCGTCCAGAACGCCGTACAACTTTAGGTCTTCGTTGGTTAGTAAACTACGCTCGTCTTCGTGGTGAAAAAACTATGGAAGAGCGTCTTGCTAACGAAATCTTAGATGCAGCTAACAACGCTGGTGCATCTGTTAAGAAACGTGAAGACACTCATAAAATGGCAGAAGCTAACAAAGCATTTGCTCATTACCGTTGGTAGGATTCAACGTAAAATAAATGTAAGCATAAACCGCTTTATTTGTCGCTTATGGAAGTGTGGAGAGGGAGAATGCCTCTCCCTTTCATCGGGCGCTCGTTTTACATAATGAGAGTACTGGACATACTGACATGTGTAACAATATAAAGTGGCTTTTTTGCTACTTAAAATAAAAAAATCCAATCCATATATGGAAGGAGCAAGACACCAAATGGCAAGAGAGTTCTCTTTAGAAAACACTCGTAATATTGGTATCATGGCTCACATCGATGCTGGTAAAACAACAGCAACTGAGCGTATTCTGTACTACACAGGACGTATTCATAAAATCGGTGAAACTCACGAAGGTGCATCTCAGATGGACTGGATGGAGCAAGAGCAAGAGCGTGGTATCACAATTACTTCTGCTGCAACTACAGCACAATGGAAAGGTCATCGTGTAAACATCATTGATACTCCAGGACACGTAGATTTCACAGTAGAAGTAGAACGTTCTTTACGCGTACTTGATGGCGCTGTAGCAGTACTTGATGCGCAATCTGGTGTAGAACCACAAACAGAAACTGTTTGGCGTCAGGCTACTACTTACGGCGTACCTCGTATCGTATTCGTTAACAAAATGGATAAGATCGGTGCAGATTTCTTATACTCTGTAGGAACAATCCACGATCGTTTACAAGCAAACGCACATCCAATTCAGTTACCAATCGGTGCTGAAGATGAGTTCAATGGTATCATTGACCTTGTTGAAGAGTGTGCTTACATGTACGGTAACGATTTAGGAACAGACATTCAACGTGTTGAAATTCCTGAAGAGCACAAAGAATTAGCTGAAGAATACCGTGGAAAACTTATTGAAGCGGTAGCTGAGCTTGATGAAGAAATGATGATGAAGTACCTAGAAGGTGAAGAAATCACTGTAGAAGAGCTTAAAGCTGGTATCCGTAAGGCTACAACTTCTGTAGAATTCTTCCCAGTAATCTGTGGTTCTGCATTCAAAAACAAAGGTGTTCAAATTCTGTTAGACGCAGTTATCGACTACCTTCCATCTCCACTAGATGTACCTGCTATTAAAGGTACTCTACCGGATACAGATGAAGAAGTAGAACGTAAGTCTAGCGATGAAGAACCATTCGCAGCTTTAGCATTCAAAATCATGACTGACCCTTATGTTGGTAAGTTAACGTTCTTCCGTGTGTACTCTGGTGTGTTAAACTCTGGATCATACGTGAAAAACTCAACTAAAGGTAAGCGTGAGCGTGTAGGTCGTATCCTACAAATGCACGCTAACAGCCGTGAAGAGATTTCAACAGTTTACGCTGGTGATATCGCTGCTGCTGTAGGTTTAAAAGATACTACTACTGGTGATACTCTTTGTGACGAGAAGAGCCTTGTTATCCTTGAGTCTATGGAATTCCCAGAGCCAGTTATCTCTGTAGCTATCGAACCAAAATCTAAAGCTGACCAAGATAAGATGGGTACAGCATTATCTAAGCTTTCTGAAGAAGATCCAACATTCCGTGCTCACACTGACCAAGAAACTGGCCAAACTATCATCGCTGGTATGGGTGAACTTCACCTTGATATCATCGTTGACCGTATGCGCCGTGAATTCAAAGTGGAAGCAAACGTTGGTGCTCCTCAGGTAGCATACCGTGAGACTTTCCGCGCTGCTGCGAAAGTTGAAGGTAAGTTCGCTCGTCAATCTGGTGGTCGTGGACAATTCGGTCACGTTTGGATTGAGTTTGAACCTAACGAAGAAGGTAAAGGATTCGAATTCGAAAACAAGATCGTCGGTGGTGTAGTTCCTCGTGAATACATCCCAGCTGTTGGAGCAGGTCTTGAAGATGCACTTAAAAATGGTGTACTAGCTGGTTATCCACTAGTTGACATTAAAGCTGCATTAGTTGACGGATCTTACCATGATGTCGATTCATCTGAGATGGCGTTCAAAATCGCTGCATCTATGGCACTTAAAGCTGCGGTTTCTAAATGTAGCCCAGTAATTCTTGAGCCAATGATGAAAGTTGAAGTTGTAATTCCTGAAGAGTACATGGGTGACATTATGGGTGACGTAACATCTCGTCGTGGACGTGTAGAAGGTATGGAAGCTCGCGGTAACGCACAAGTTGTTCGCGCTATGGTTCCACTTTCTGAAATGTTCGGTTATGCAACGTCATTACGTTCTAACACTCAAGGACGCGGAACATTCTCTATGGTGTTTGACCACTATGAAGAAGTACCAAAGTCTGTTTCTGAAGAAATTATCAAAAAAAATAAAGGTGAATAATTGATTTTTATCGATTGTTCAAGTATAACTACTTATGTAAGCTTAGAAAGTGGGACGTAAGTTTCGCTTTCTAGTCTAAATATAAAATAACCTATATAAACTAAGGAGGAATTTAGAATGGCTAAAGCTAAATTCGAACGTTCTAAACCCCATGTTAACATCGGTACAATCGGCCACGTTGACCATGGTAAAACTACATTAACTGCTGCGATCACTACAGTTCTTGCAAAAGCTGGTGGTGCTGAAGCACGCGGATACGATCAAATCGATGCTGCTCCAGAAGAAAGAGAGCGCGGTATCACAATCTCAACTGCACACGTTGAGTACGAAACTGAAACTCGTCACTATGCACACGTTGACTGCCCAGGTCACGCTGACTATGTTAAAAACATGATCACTGGTGCTGCTCAAATGGACGGCGGTATCTTAGTAGTATCTGCTGCTGATGGCCCAATGCCTCAAACACGTGAGCACATCCTTCTTTCTCGTCAAGTAGGTGTTCCTTACATCGTTGTATTCTTAAACAAATGCGACATGGTAGATGACGAAGAATTATTAGAATTAGTAGAAATGGAAGTTCGCGACCTATTATCTGAATACGGATTCCCAGGCGACGACATTCCTGTAATCAAAGGTTCTGCTCTTAAAGCTCTTCAAGGAGAAGCTGATTGGGAAGCAAAAATCATTGAATTAATGGCTGAAGTTGATGCTTACATCCCAACTCCAGAACGTGAAACTGACAAACCATTCTTAATGCCTGTAGAGGACGTATTCTCTATCACAGGTCGTGGTACAGTTGCTACTGGTCGTGTTGAGCGCGGTATCGTTAAAGTTGGTGACGTAGTAGAAATCATCGGTCTTGCTGAAGAAAATGCTTCTACAACTGTAACTGGTGTAGAGATGTTCCGTAAACTTCTTGACCAAGCTCAAGCTGGAGACAACATCGGTGCTTTACTTCGTGGGGTTGCTCGTGAAGACATCCAACGTGGACAAGTACTTGCAAAAAGCGGTTCTGTAAAAGCTCACGCTAAATTCAAAGCTGAAGTTTTCGTATTATCTAAAGAAGAAGGTGGACGTCACACTCCATTCTTCGCTAACTACCGTCCTCAGTTCTACTTCCGTACAACTGACGTAACTGGTATCATCCAATTACCAGAAGGTACTGAAATGGTAATGCCTGGTGACAACATCGAAATGACTATCGAACTTATCGCTCCAATCGCTATCGAAGAGGGAACTAAATTCTCTATTCGTGAAGGTGGACGTACAGTAGGTTACGGTGTAGTTGCTACTATCGTTGAGTAATCTTAACTGATATAAAAAAACCTAAGGGATTTTCCCTTAGGTTTTTTGTTTGCGTTTATATAAGGGAGAAGAGAGTGTTTTTTTTGTTTTGACGAGTTTCTTCTATAGTAATATAAAAACAATAAAAGATAATCCAGAAACTGTAAAATGAATTCTGTTAGATGAAAACTTGAAATTCTTTAAAGTGCCATGTATAATAGCAAAAGTAGAGAAAAGCAGATGCAAACAAAAAGATGCTTGCATCTAGACGAATAACATTGTATAATAAACAATGTTGGTCTTTGACTGCGATGAAGTGGAAGGTTGCTGACACACCCGGCCGCTTTGCCATGGCATGGTGTGGGGAAATTTCCATGGAGAAGGTCTATTTTAGAAATAGGCGAACGAAGGAGGGAAAATAATGGCAAAAGAAAAAATTCGTATCCGTTTAAAAGCTTACGATCACCGTATTCTTGATCAGTCAGCTGAGAAAATTGTAGAAACAGCTAAGCGTTCTGGGGCAACAGTTTCTGGTCCGATCCCATTACCAACTGAAAAAACTGTTTACACAATTCTTCGTGCTGTTCATAAGTACAAAGATTCTCGTGAGCAATTCGAAATGCGCACGCACAAACGTCTAATCGACATCGTGAGTCCTACTCCACAAACAGTAGATTCATTAATGCGTTTAGACTTACCATCTGGTGTAGATATCGAAATCAAACTATAATTTATATAACTTAAAAATGTAGGAGGTGTAACTCATGACCAAAGGAATCTTAGGAAGAAAGATCGGTATGACTCAAGTATTTGCTGAGAATGGTGAGTTAATCCCAGTAACAGTTATCGCTGCTAATCCAAACGTTGTTCTTCAAAAGAAAACAACTGAAACTGATGGCTACAATGCAATCCAGTTAGGATTTGAAGATAAACGTGAAAAGTTAACTAACAAGCCTGAACAAGGCCACACTGCTAAAGCATCTACAACTCCTAAGCGCTTCATTCGCGAAATCCGCGATGCAGACGTGGACGGATTAGAGGTTGGTCAAGAGGTAAAAGTTGACGTATTCGCTACAGGTGAAATCGTTGATGTAACAGGAATTTCTAAAGGTAAAGGTTTCCAAGGTGTTATCAAACGCCACGGACAATCTCGCGGACCTATGTCTCATGGTTCTCGCTATCACCGTCGTCCAGGTTCAATGGGCCCAGTTGCTCCGAACCGTGTATTCAAAGGCAAAAAACTTGCTGGACGTATGGGTGGAGACCAAGTTACTATCCAAAACTTAGAAATCGTTCAAGTTGACACTGAGCGCAACTTATTACTAGTAAAAGGTAACGTTCCAGGTGCTAAGAAATCTCTTGTAGTTGTTCAAGGCGCTGTGAAGGTTAGCAAATAATTCACAATAGGAAGGAGGAATTCCAATGCCAAAAGTTACTGTATATAACCAAACTGGTTCACAGGTTGGTGAAATCGAATTAGCTGAAGCTATTTTCGGTATCGAACCAAATGAAGCTGTACTTTTCGAAGCTGTAATGATGCAACGTGCATCTTTACGTCAAGGTACACACAAAGTAAAAACTCGCTCTGAAGTTCGCGGTGGTGGTCGTAAACCATGGCGTCAAAAAGGAACTGGACGTGCTCGTCAAGGGTCTATCCGCTCTCCTCAATGGCGTGGTGGTGGTACGGTATTCGGACCTACACCAAGAAGCTATGCGTACAAACTTCCTAAGAAAGTTCGTCGTTTAGCAATCAAATCTGCATTAGCTACTAAAGTAGTTGAGAACAACATTGTAGTTCTTGAAGACCTAGTGTTAAATGCACCAAAAACAAAAGATATGCTAGCAGTACTTAAAGGATTAACTGTTGAGAAGAAAGCTCTTATCGTAACTGCTGATGCAAACGAATCTGTAGAGTTATCTGCTCGCAATATCCCTGGAGTAACAGTAATCACTGCTGATGGCGTAAACGTTTTAGACGTGCTTCATCATGATAAGCTAATCATGACAAAAGCGGCAGTGGAAAAAGTAGAGGAGGTGCTTGCATAATGAGAGATCCTCGTGATATCATTAAGCGCCCAGTTATCACTGAACGTTCTATGGAAATGATGGCTGAAAAAAAATACACGTTCGATGTGGACGTTAAATCTAATAAAACAGAAGTTAAAGATGCTCTTGAAGCGATCTTTGGTGTTAAAGTAGAAAAAGTGAACATCATGAACTACAAGCCGAAAGCAAAACGCGTTGGTCGTCACGCTGGTTTTACTAGCCGTCGTCGTAAAGCAATCGTTAAGCTAACTGCTGACAGCAAAGAAATCGAAATCTTCCAAGGCGTTTAATTCTTACTAAAGAAGGAGGGAAATTGAGATGGGAATCAAAAAGTATAATCCAACTACTAACGGTCGTCGTAATATGACTACGAATGATTTCGCTGAAATCACGACTGATAGACCCGAAAAGTCATTACTTGCTCCTTTAAGCAAGAAGGCTGGTCGTAATAACCAAGGTAAAATCACTGTACGTCATCAAGGTGGCGGACATAAGCGTCAATACCGTATCATCGACTTTAAGCGTAACAAAGATGGAATTCCAGGACGCGTTGCTACGATCGAATACGATCCAAACCGCTCTGCGAATATCGCATTAATTAACTACGTTGACGGTGAAAAACGTTACATTCTTGCTCCTAAATCTTTAGAAGTAGGTATGGAAGTTATGTCTGGCCCAGAAGCTGACATTAAAATCGGTAACGCATTACCATTAATCAACATTCCAGTAGGTACTGTTGTTCATAACATCGAGCTTAAGCCTGGTCGTGGCGGACAATTAGTTCGTTCTGCTGGTACATCTGCTCAAGTACTTGGTAAAGAAGGTAAATACGTACTTGTACGTTTAACTTCTGGTGAAGTACGTCTTGTATTATCTGCTTGTCGCGCTTCAATCGGTCAAGTAGGTAACGAACAACACGAACTTATCAAAATCGGTAAAGCAGGTCGCTCTCGCTGGTTAGGTAAACGCCCAACAGTTCGTGGTTCTGTAATGAACCCGGTTGATCACCCACACGGTGGTGGTGAAGGACGTTCTCCAATCGGACGTAAGTCTCCAATGTCTCCATGGGGTAAACCAACTCTTGGATTCAAGACTCGTAAGAAAAACAAAGCGTCTGACAAATTCATCGTTCGTCGTCGTAAAAAATAATGGGATTGTAGTACGGTTCATTTCTAGAACCGTACGCCAATCACGAAGGGAGGCACCAAAATGGCTCGTAGCTTAAAAAAAGGACCATTTGTCGATGATCACTTAATGAGCAAAATGGAAAAATTAGTTGCATCTGAGCAAAAACAAGTTGTTAAAACTTGGTCTCGCCGTTCAACAATCTTCCCTCAGTTCATCGGACACACAATCGCTGTATATGATGGTCGTAAACACGTACCTGTGTACATCACTGAGGATATGGTTGGCCATAAGTTAGGTGAATTCGCACCAACTCGTACGTACAAAGGTCACCTTGCTGACGATAAGAAAACTAGAAGATAATGAGAGGAGGCACTTCAATGCAAGCTAAAGCAGTAGCGAGAACAGTTCGTATTGCTCCTCGTAAAGTTCGTTTAGTAGTAGACTTAATCCGAGGTAAGCAAGTGGGTGAAGCGATTGCTATCCTTAACCACACACCAAAAACTGCTTCTCCAGTTGTAGAAAAAGTTTTAAAATCTGCAATCGCAAATGCAGAGCACAATTATGAGATGGACATTAACAACCTAGTTGTTGAAAAAGTTTTCGTTGACGAAGGTCCAACGTTAAAACGTTTCCGTCCACGTGCAATGGGTCGTGCAAGCCAAATTAACAAACGCACAAGCCACATCACAGTTGTGGTATCAGAAAAGAAGGAGGGATAATCGATGGGTCAAAAGGTTAATCCAATTGGTCTTCGTGTCGGCGTTATCCGTGACTGGGAATCTCGTTGGTTCGCTGAGAAAGATTACGCTACATTATTACATGAAGACATCAAAATCCGTGAGTACATTAATGTACGCTTAAAAGATTCTGCTGTTGCTAAAGTAGAAATCGAACGTGCAGCAAATCGTGTAAATGTTACAATTCACACTGCAAAACCTGGTATGGTAATTGGTAAAGGTGGTACTGAAGTTGAAGCACTTCGTAAAGCTCTTAACCAATTAACAGGCAAGCGTGTACACATCAACATTTTAGAAGTTAAGAGAGCTGATCTTAACGCTAAATTAGTAGGCGAAAACATCGCTCGTCAATTAGAAAACCGTGTATCATTCCGTCGTGCACAAAAGCAAGTTATTCAACGTGCTATGCGTGCAGGTGCTAAAGGTATTAAAACACAGGTTTCTGGTCGTCTTGGCGGAGCTGATATCGCTCGTGCAGAATCTTACAGTGAAGGAACTGTTCCACTTCATACACTTCGCGCTGATATTGACTATGCAGCAGTTGAAGCTGATACAACATACGGTAAATTAGGCGTAAAAGTATGGATCTACCGTGGAGAAGTCCTTCCTACAAAAAAGAAAGCTTCTGAGGAAGGAGGAAAATAATATGTTAATGCCAAAACGCGTAAAATATCGTAGAGAGCATCGTGGTAAAATGCGTGGTCGTGCTAAAGGTGGAACTGAAATTGCTTTCGGTGAATTCGGTTTACAAGCACAAGCTGCTTCATGGATTACAAACCGTCAAATCGAAGCTGCTCGTCGTGCAATGACTCGTTACATGAAACGTGGCGGTAAAGTATGGATTAAAATTTTCCCTTCTAAACCTTACACTGCAAAACCTCTAGAAGTACGTATGGGTTCCGGTAAAGGGGCACCAGAAGGCTGGGTAGCAGTAGTAAAACCTGGGAAAATTATGTTCGAAATCGCGGGTGTATCTGAAGAGGTAGCACGCGAAGCATTACGTCTTGCAGCTCACAAGTTACCTGTGAAATGTAAATTCGTAAAACGTGAAGAAAATGGTGGTGAATCTAATGAAAACTAATGATATTCGTGAATTAACCACTGCCGAAATCGAAACAAAAGTTAAAGCTTTAAAGGAAGAGTTGTTTAATCTTCGCTTCCAACTTGCTACAGGACAATTAGAGAATCCAACTCGCATTCGTGAAGTGCGTAAAGCAATTGCTCGTATGAAAACTGTAGTTCGTGAAAGAGAGATCGGAATTAATCGATAAATTGAGGGGAGGTTTGCATAGTGAGCGAACGTAACCAACGCAAAGTTTATACTGGTCGTGTAGTGTCTGACAAAATGGACAAAACGATTACAGTTTTAGTTGAAACTTACAAAACTCATTCCTTGTACGGAAAACGTGTTAAGTATTCTAAGAAGTACAAAGCCCATGATGAGCAAAACCAAGCGAAACTTGGCGATATCGTTAAAATCATGGAAACTCGCCCGCTTTCTGCTACTAAGCGTTTCCGTTTAGTTGAAATCGTTGAAGAAGCGGTTATTATCTAAATAGACGAATCGGAATTTTTAGTCCGAAGGGAGGTTTCATAACATGATCCAACAAGAATCTCGTTTGAAAGTTGCTGACAACTCTGGTGCACGTGAACTTTTAACAATTAAAGTATTAGGCGGCTCTGGTCGTAAATATGCTAACATTGGTGACATTATCGTTGCTACGGTAAAACAAGCAACACCAGGTGGCGTTGTTAAAAAAGGTGACGTTGTTAAAGCAGTAGTGGTACGTACGAAGAGCGGAGCTCGTCGTCCGGACGGTTCTTACATCAAATTTGATGAAAACGCAGCGGTTATCATTAAAGACGATAAGAGCCCACGTGGTACTCGTATCTTCGGACCAGTAGCTCGTGAATTACGTGATAGCAACTTCATGAAGATCGTTTCTTTAGCTCCAGAAGTTCTATAATTTAAGGTATTGCCTTGCTAAGGAGGTGCAGAATTAAGATGCATGTAAAAAAAGGTGATAAAGTACAGGTAATCACTGGTAAAGACAAAGGAAAACAAGGCGTTATCCTTGTGGCTTTCCCAAAGCAAAACCGTGTTATCGTTGAGGGTGTCAATATCGTTAAGAAGCACTCTAAGCCATCTCAATTAAATCCACAAGGTGGAATTATTACTAAAGAAGCACCTATTCACGTTTCTAACGTTATGATTTTAGATCCGAAAACAGGTGAACCTACTCGTGTAGGCTTCAAAGTAGAAGATGGTAAAAAAGTTCGTATTGCAAAAAAATCTGGTGAATTATTAGATAAATAATTTTCTTAAGAAAGGAGGTCACTTCATTGAATCGCCTTAAAGAGAAGTTCCAAAAGGAAATTACTCCTGCTCTAGTGAGCAAGTTTAACTATAAATCTGTAATGCAGGTACCAAAAATCGAAAAGATCGTAATCAACACTGGTGTTGGTGACGCGGTATCTAACTCAAAAGCGTTAGACAACGCAGTAGAA
The DNA here is from genome assembly GCF_038006085.1 of Bacillus sp. FSL K6-0073. NCBI lineage: Bacteria > Bacillati > Bacillota > Bacilli > Caryophanales > Bacillaceae > Bacillus > Bacillus sp. FSL K6-0073. Next base: position 132,209 of record NZ_JBBOUN010000001.1, read on the forward strand.
GAATTAACACAAATCACAGGTCAAAAACCTGTTGTAACTCGTGCTAAAAAATCAATCGCTGGTTTCCGTCTTCGTGAAGGTATGCCAATCGGTGCGAAAGTAACTTTACGCGGCGAGCAAATGTATGAGTTCTTCGACAAATTAGTATCAGTTTCTTTACCACGTGTACGTGATTTCCGTGGTGTTTCTAAGAAATCATTCGATGGTCGTGGAAACTATACATTAGGTGTTAAAGAGCAACTTATTTTCCCTGAGATTGATTATGATAAAGTAAGCAAAGTCCGCGGTATGGACATCGTAATCGTTACTACAGCGAAAACTGATGAAGAAGCTCGTGAACTTTTAACACAATTCGGTATGCCATTCCAAAAATAATGGAAGCCAACGCTAAGTAGAGGAGGCGAAAACGTGGCTAAAAAATCTATGATAGCGAAACAAAAGCGTACTCCTAAGTTTAAAGTACAAGAGTATACACGTTGCGAACGCTGCGGTCGTCCGCATTCTGTATACCGCAAATTTAAACTTTGCCGTATTTGTTTCCGTGAACTTGCATATAAAGGTCAAATTCCTGGTGTTAAAAAAGCTAGTTGGTAAAACCCACAAATGGGAAGGAGGTAAAACACATGGTGATGACAGATCCAATTGCAGACATGCTTACTCGCATCCGTAATGCGAACATGGTACGTCATGAGAAATTAGAGGTTCCTGCTTCTAAAATCAAAAAAGAGATCGCTGAACTTTTAAAACGTGAAGGTTTCATTCGTGATGTAGAATACATCGAGGATAACAAACAAGGTATCCTTCGTATTTTCCTGAAATATGGTGCAAACAATGAACGTGTAATCACTGGATTAAAACGTATCAGTAAACCTGGCTTACGCGTTTACGCTAAAGCTGACGAAGTACCACGTGTACTTAACGGATTAGGTATCGCTCTTGTTTCTACATCTAAGGGAGTAATGACAGACAAAGACGCTCGTCAATTACAAACTGGTGGAGAAGTAGTAGCATACGTTTGGTAATATATATTTAAAACGAACGGAGGTGTGACCACATGTCTCGTATTGGTAAAAAGATTCTTGAAATCCCTGCAGGTGTTACTATTACAGTTGCAGAAGACAATACTGTAACAGTAAAAGGCCCTAAAGGTGAATTAACTCGTACTTTCAATGCTGATATGCTTATCAAAATTGAAGAGAATACATTAACAGTTGAGCGTCCATCTGAACAGAAGGAACACCGTGCATTACACGGTACAACTCGTGCTTTAATCGGAAACATGGTTGAAGGTGTAACTGAAGGTTTCGCACGCGGACTTGAATTAGTCGGTGTTGGTTACCGTGCTCAAAAACAAGGTGATAAACTTGTATTAAGCGTAGGTTATTCTCATCCAGTAGAAATGACTCCGGAAGCAGGTCTTGAAGTTGAAGTACCTGCACCAACTAAGATCGTAATTAAAGGTATCGACAAGCAACGTGTTGGCGAATTCGCTGCTAACATCCGTGCTGTACGTGCTCCTGAGCCTTACAAAGGTAAAGGTATTCGTTACGAAGGCGAAGTTGTTCGTCGTAAAGAAGGTAAAACTGCTAAGTAAACCCGTTAGGTGAGAGAAAGGAGTGACAAGAATGATCACTAAAGCTGATAAAAATGCGACTCGTAAGAAAAGACATGCACGTGTACGTGCTAAACTTACTGGTACTGCAGAGCGTCCACGTTTAAACGTGTTCCGTTCTAACCAACATATTTACGCTCAAGTTATTGATGATGTGAATGGTGTAACGTTAGTAAGTGCATCTACTCTTGATAAAGACCTTGCTCTTAACGGTACTAGCAATATTGAAGCTGCTACGAAAGTTGGAGAATCAGTTGCTAAGCGTGCTGTAGAGAAAGGCGTTAAAGAAGTAGTATTTGATCGCGGTGGTTACTTATACCATGGCCGTGTTAAAGCTCTAGCTGAGGCTGCTCGTGAGGCTGGATTACAATTTTAATGGTCAAAGGAGGGAAAATTGATGCATCGCATTGACCCAAGTAAATTAGAACTTGAAGAACGTGTAGTTACGATAAATCGTGTCGCGAAAGTTGTTAAGGGTGGTCGTCGTTTCCGCTTTGCTGCACTAGTTGTAGTTGGCGATAAAAACGGTCATGTTGGATTCGGTACTGGTAAAGCACAAGAGGTACCAGACGCAATCCGTAAAGCTATCGAAGACGCTAAGAAAAACTTAATCGCTGTACCATTAGTTGGTACAACAATTCCACACACAATCAACGGTCATTTTGGCGCTGGTGAAGTATTCTTAAAACCTGCTGCTGAGGGTACTGGTGTTATTGCTGGTGGACCTGTTCGTGCGGTCCTTGAATTAGCTGGTGTACAAGATATTCTTTCGAAATCTCTTGGTTCTAACACACCAATCAACATGATTCGCGCTACTGTGAACGGATTAAGCGAACTTAAGCGCGCTGAAGATGTTGCAAAATTACGCGGTAAATCTGTAGAAGAGCTACTAGGTTAAGGAGGGAAAACAAATGGCGAAAAAGTTAGAAATTACCCTCACTCGTAGTGTAATTGGTCGTCCACAAGATCAACGTGCGACGGTAGAAGCTTTAGGTCTTAAAAAGTTGAATTCAACTGTAGTTAAGGAAGAAACTCCTGCTATTCTTGGTATGATCAACAAAGTTTCTCACCTTGTAACTGTAAAAGAAGCTTAAGGATAACTCATTAATATAAGGAGGTGCCTGGGAATGAAACTTCATGAATTAAAACCTGCAGAAGGTTCTCGTAAAGTACGTAACCGTGTCGGTCGTGGTATCGGTTCTGGTAACGGTAAAACTGCTGGTAAAGGTCATAAAGGACAAAACGCACGTTCTGGCGGCGGTGTTCGTCTTGGCTTCGAAGGTGGTCAAACTCCATTATTCCGTCGTTTACCAAAACGCGGCTTCACAAACATTAACCGTAAAGAGTTTGCTATTGTAAACTTATCAACGTTAAATCGTTTTGAAGATGGTACAGAAGTAACACCTGAATTATTGCTGGAAACTGGCGTTATCAGCAAGTTAAACGACGGTGTTAAAGTTCTTGCAAGCGGAGCAGTAGAGAAAAAACTAACTGTTAAAGCGCACAAGTTCTCTTCAAGTGCTAAAGAAGCAATTGAAGCAGCTGGCGGATCAGTTGAGGTGATCTAATGTTTCGTACAATCTCCAACTTTATGCGCGTTGCTGAGATAAGACGTAAAATATTATTCACTTTAGCGATGTTAATCGTATTCAGGATTGGCACGTTTATCCCCGTGCCATTTACAAATGGAGACGTACTGAAGGCACAAGATCAATTAAATGCTTTAGGTATTCTAAATACATTTGGCGGTGGAGCCTTGAAAAACTTCTCCATCTTTGCGATGGGAATCATGCCGTATATTACAGCATCCATCATCGTGCAATTATTGCAGATGGATGTTGTTCCTAAATTTTCGGAATGGTCGAAGCAAGGTGAAATGGGCCGTCGTAAATTAACGCAATTCACGCGTTACTTTACAATTGTTCTTGCGTTTATTCAGGGGTTTGGTATGTCAATCGGTTTTAACGGTATGGTAGGTGGACAATTAATTTTGAATCCAGGTTGGAGCACTTATTTATACATTGCTACGGTACTGACTGCTGGTACTGCATTTTTAATGTGGTTAGGTGAACAGATTACAGCTAAAGGTGTAGGTAATGGTATTTCCATCCTTATCTTTGGCGGTATTGCCGCAGCGATCCCAAGTGTTATATCTCAAGTGTATCAGCAACAGTTTCAAAATATCGGAGATCAATTGTTCATGAGTATCGTTAAAGTTGCATTGATTTTACTAGCTGTGCTAGCAGTTATTGTGGGTGTTATTTTCATTCAACAGGCTGTTAGAAAGATTCCAATTCAATATGCGAAGCGTGTAACAGGAGGAAATGGTGGTTATGCTGGAGCACAAAACACACATTTACCGCTTAAGGTAAATAGTGCTGGTGTTATTCCAGTAATTTTTGCTGTTTCATTCTTAATTACGCCTCCGACTATTGCACAGTTCTTCCCGAAACATGATGTATCGCAGTGGATTATTGCAAACTTTAACTATTCTCACCCAGTGGGAATGATCATATATGTTGCGCTCATTGTAGCCTTCACATATTTCTATGCATTTGTTCAGGTTAATCCAGAGCAAATGTCAGAGAATCTAAACAAGCAAGGTGGATATGTTCCAGGTATTCGTCCGGGTAAGAATACGGAACAATATCTAACAAAAATCTTGTATCGTTTGACCTTTGTAGGATCAATTTTCCTAGCAGCGATTGCAATCTTACCAGTTATCTTTACGAAATTGGGAAATCTTCCTCCGTCTGCACAGATCGGTGGAACGAGTATGTTAATCGTTGTCGGCGTTGCTTTAGAAACAATGAAGCAGCTAGAAAGCCAACTGGTAAAACGCCATTACAAAGGGTTTATCAAGCAGTGAGTAAGTGGGAAGAATTGTCTTCCCTACATGCTCATGTACTCTGAGGGGGAACAAGGATGAACTTAATTTTAATGGGGCTTCCTGGTGCTGGTAAAGGTACACAAGCCGAACAGATTGTTGCCAAGTATAACATCCCTCACATTTCAACAGGAGACATGTTCCGTGCAGCTATGAAGGCTGAAACTGAAATGGGTCTACAAGCAAAATCTTTTATTGATAAAGGTGCACTTGTTCCAGATGAAGTTACAATCGGAATCGTTCGTGAACGTTTAAGTCAAGACGACTGCGTAAGAGGTTTCTTACTAGACGGTTTCCCACGAACTGTTGCACAAGCATCAGCTCTTGAAGAAATTATGAAAGATCTTGGCAAAAAAATCGACTATGTTTTAAACATTAATGTGGATTCAGGGTTGTTATTAAAACGCCTTACAGGCCGTCGCATTTGTAAAGAGTGCGGTGCGACTTACCACTTAGAATTCAATCCACCAGCAAAAGCTGATGTGTGCGATAAATGTGGTGGCGAATTATATCAACGCTCTGATGACAATGAAGAAACTGTAGCAAATCGTTTAGATGTAAATATTAAGCAAACAAAACCTTTGCTTGATTTCTACGAAGAGCTTGGTTACTTACAAAGCATTAATGGTGAGCAAGATATCAATAAAGTATTTGCTGATATCGATGTTCTCATCGGAGGCTTAGCGTAATGATAATCTGCAAAACTCCTCGCGAGATAGAAATCATGCGAGAAGCTGGCAGGATCGTTGCTTTGACTCATCAAGAGTTGAAACAGCACATTACTCCAGGAATTACAACGAAAGAGCTCGATCAAATAGCGGAAAAGACGATTCAAAAATATGGTGCTACGCCATCTTTTAAAGGATACAACGGATTTCCGGGGAGCATATGTGCTTCTGTAAATGAAGAGCTTGTACACGGAATTCCAGGGAAGCGCAAGCTCAAAGAGGGCGATATCATCAGTATCGATATTGGTGCGAAATACAATGGGTACCATGGAGATTCTGCATGGACGTATCCAGTTGGAAACATTTCTGAATCTGTTCAAAAGCTACTTGATGTCACAGAAAAATCGTTGTATCTTGGTCTAGAACAAGTAAAACCAGGCGAGAGATTATCAAATATCTCACATGCGGTTCAAACCCATGCTGAAGAGAATGGATTCTCGATCGTTAGGGAGTATGTTGGTCACGGAATCGGGCAAGACTTACATGAGGACCCTCAAATCCCGCACTATGGTCCACCAAATAGAGGCCCTAGATTAAAGCCGGGAATGGTCATCTGTGTTGAGCCGATGGTGAATCAAGGAAGACGATATGTAAAAACACTATCTGATGACTGGACAGTGGTAACGGTAGATGGTAAATGGTGTGCCCATTTTGAGCACACGATTGCTCTTACAGAAGCAGGATACGAAATCCTTACCACTTTATAAGTAGCTGGCTCTCCGGGATTTCAGAGCAGTGTAAAATGTTACTGATTTGAAGAAGGGAGAACTATTGAATGGCTAAAGATGATGTAATTGAAGTCGAAGGTACCGTTCTTGAAACGTTGCCAAATGCTATGTTCAAAGTAGAATTAGAGAATGGGCATGTCGTATTGGCTCACGTTTCTGGTAAAATCCGTATGAACTTCATTCGTATTTTACCAGGAGACAAAGTTACGGTAGAATTATCTCCGTACGATTTAAATCGTGGTCGTATTACGTACCGTTTTAAATAATATAGCACTCCGTAATCTTTAAGGAGGTTCGAGACATGAAAGTAAGACCGTCAGTTAAACCAATCTGCGAAAAATGTAAAGTTATTCGTAGACGTGGAAAAGTAATGGTTATTTGTGAAAACCCTAAACATAAACAAAAACAAGGTTAATCAGAAGGAGGTGCATTCGTAATGGCACGTATCGCAGGTGTAGATATTCCTCGAGACAAACGCGTTGTTATTTCTTTAACTTACGTATTCGGCATTGGTCGCACAACTGCTGAAAAAATTCTTGCTGAAGCAGGTATTTCTGAAGAAACACGAGTTCGTGATTTAACGGAAGACGAATTAGGACGTATCCGTGATATCATCGATCGTATTAAAGTTGAGGGAGACCTTCGTCGTGAAGTATCTCTTAACATCAAACGTCTAATGGAGATCGGTTCTTACCGTGGTCTTCGTCACCGTCGTGGTTTACCAGTTCGTGGTCAAAACTCTAAAAACAATGCTCGTACACGTAAAGGTCCACGTCGTACAGTAGCAAATAAAAAGAAATAATAAGTAAAGGAGGTTGAACTAACAATGGCACGTAAAACAAACACTCGTAAAAAACGTGTGAAAAAGAATATTGAAGCTGGTATAGCTCATATTCGTTCTACTTTCAACAACACAATCGTAACACTTACAGATACTCACGGTAACGCACTTTCTTGGTCTAGTGCTGGTGCACTTGGTTTCCGTGGATCTCGTAAATCTACTCCATTCGCTGCGCAAATGGCTGCTGAAACTGCTGCTAAAGCTGCAATGGAACACGGTTTAAAAACTTTAGAGGTTACTGTTAAAGGTCCTGGTGCTGGTCGTGAAGCTGCAATTCGTGCTCTTCAAGCTGCAGGTCTAGAAGTAACAGCAATTAGAGATGTTACTCCAGTTCCTCATAATGGATGTCGTCCACCAAAACGTCGTCGTGTGTAATTTTTCTGTATAGAATTTTCCCTTTTGTCTATAATGGATATGATGCATTATCGAGAAATTTCGTACAGAAACATCGCTTGTTGTGCACAATCGGGAACTGCCTAAGGGGGACTTTCGGTTAGACAGGGGTTATACCTTTGTTTAACCGGGGTTTCGACGTTTTGAAGGAGGGTTTAGTTAATGATTGAAATCGAAAAGCCGAAAATCGAAACGGTTGAACTTAACGAAGATGCTAAATATGGTAAATTCGTAATTGAACCGCTTGAGCGTGGATATGGTACTACTTTGGGTAACTCCTTACGTCGTATTCTTTTATCCTCACTCCCTGGTGCCGCTGTTACTGCTATCCAAATCGATGGCGTATTACATGAATTTTCAACAGTTGAGGGCGTAGTAGAAGACGTTACGACGATCATCTTAAACTTGAAAAAGTTAGCTCTTAAAATCTACTCTGAAGAAGAGAAGACGTTGGAAATTGATGTACAGGGCGAAGGTATTGTCACAGCTGCTGATATTACTCACGATAGTGATGTAGAAATCTTAAATCCAGATTTACACATTGCAACGTTAGCAAAAGATGCGCATTTCCGCGTGCGTTTAACTGCAAAGCGTGGCCGTGGGTATACGCCAGCTGATGCAAATAAAAGCGAAGATCAACCAATAGGAGTAATTCCTATTGATTCTATTTATACTCCGGTATCACGTGTGACTTACCAAGTGGAAAAGACACGTGTCGGACAAGTGGCTAATTATGATAAGCTTACGCTTGATGTATGGACGGATGGAAGCATCGGGCCAAAAGAAGCTATCTCTTTAGGTGCCAAAATCTTAACTGAGCATTTAAATATCTTTGTTGGTTTAACTGATGAAGCACAAAATGCTGAGATTATGGTCGAGAAGGAAGAAGATCAAAAAGAGAAAGTTCTTGAGATGACTATCGAAGAACTAGACCTTTCTGTTCGTTCTTATAATTGCCTAAAACGTGCAGGAATTAATACTGTACAAGAGCTTGCGAACAAAACAGAAGAAGATATGATGAAAGTTCGTAACTTAGGACGTAAATCCTTAGAAGAAGTTAAACATAAACTTGAGGAATTAGGTTTAGGTTTACGTAAAGACGACTGAGGATTTAAACCCATCAACAAAGGAGGGAACTACGAATGGCATACAGAAAATTAGGCCGTACAAGTGCGCAACGTAAAGCTATGTTACGTGATTTAGCTACTGATTTAATTATCAACGAGCGCATCCAAACGACAGAAACTCGTGCAAAAGAACTTCGTTCTGTAGTGGAAAAAATGATCACTTTAGGTAAACGCGGAGATCTTCATGCTCGTCGTCAAGCAGCAGCTTTCATTCGCAATGAAGTAGCTAACGCTGAGACTGGTCAAGATGCACTTCAAAAACTATTCGCTGATGTAGCTCCACGCTATGCTGAGCGCCAAGGCGGATACACTCGTATTGCAAAAATTGGTCCACGTCGCGGAGACGCAGCACCAATGGTAATTATCGAGTTAGTATAATGATAATTAAAAGGGCAGGACAGTTCTTTTCAAGAAACTGGTCATGGCCCTTTTTTTTAAATATAAAAATAGGCTAACTTGGCGAAGGAAAGGGTGCCTTCTATTGAAAAAAGAGAAACTTCGGATAAAAAATATATCATTTCAATATCCTGGGGCAGCCACTTATGCATTAAAAGATGTTTCATTTTCCTTATATGAGGGAGAATGGGTTTCTATTATTGGACAAAACGGTTCAGGAAAGTCTACACTTGCAAAATTATTGAATGGTTTGTTTTTGCCAGAAGCAGGGACTATTATAATAAATGATACAATGGTTTTATCAGAGGAAACGGTATGGGATGTTCGAAAACAAATTGGAATGGTATTTCAAAATCCAGATAATCAATTTGTTGGAACAACAGTGCAAGATGATGTTGTATTTGGCTTAGAGAATATCGGAATGCCAAGAGAACAAATGATTGAAAGATTAGAACAGGCCTTGCAACTTGTCCGTATGGAAGATTTTCTTAATGATGAGCCTCATTCCTTATCCGGTGGGCAAAAGCAGCGAGTGGCAATAGCAGGCGTTTTAGCACTTCAACCATCTATTTTAATATTAGATGAAGCAACGTCAATGTTAGACCCTCAAGGGAGACGTGAAGTAGTAGAAACGGTTAGACAGCTTGTTACTCAAAAAGGTATTACTGTGTTATCGATTACGCACGATTTAGAAGAAGCGGCACAGTCAGATCGTGTCATTATTTTAAATAAGGGAGAAATATTAGAGGAAGGGACTCCAGAAAAAATTTTCAAATCCTCTCATATGCTCCAAGAAATTGGCTTAGATGTACCGTTTTCAGTGAAAATAGCAGAATTATTAAAAAGAAATGAAATTCTCTTGCAAAATACGCATCTTACAATGGAAAGCTTGGTGAACGAACTTTGGAGATTACATTCCAAAAAGTAGAGCATCGTTATCAATATAAAACTCCATTTGAAAGACGCGCACTTTATGATGTAGACGTGTCGTTTCCAAGTGGGGGCTATTATGCCATTATCGGTCATACTGGTTCAGGTAAGTCGACGATGATTCAACATTTAAATGGTTTATTGCAGCCGACAAATGGTACAGTTCAAATTGGTGAACATTTGATTTCGGCAGGAAAGAAAGAAAAAAAGCTAAAGCCACTACGTAAAAAAGTAGGGGTTGTCTTTCAATTCCCAGAACATCAGTTGTTTGAAGAGACTGTGGAGAAAGATATTTGTTTCGGCCCTACTAATTTTGGAGTATCTGTAGACGAAGCAAGGCAAAAGGCTAGAAAGGCAATTGAACTTGTAGGGCTAGAACCGGAACTGTTAACACGTTCTCCGTTCGAATTAAGTGGTGGACAAATGAGACGTGTTGCTATAGCGGGTGTACTGGCGATGGAACCTGAAGTGCTTGTATTAGATGAACCTACAGCAGGACTAGATCCAAAAGGGCAGAACGAACTTATGGAGATGTTTTATAAGCTGCACAAGGAGAAGGGTCTTACAGTTATCCTTGTAACGCATAATATGGAGGATGCTGCTCAGTATGCGGAGCAGATTGTAGTTATGCATAAAGGAACGGTCTTTTTGCAAGGAAGTGCAGAGGAAGTATTTTCACATGCTGATGAACTAGAGAAAATTGGTGTGGATCTTCCTATGTCATTAAAGTATAAACGTGCAATTGAAGAGAAGTTTGGTATTTCAATTCCAAAGGCTACCTTATCTTTAGAGGATCTTACTCATGAAGTTGTGCAGGTGATACGAAAAGGTGGTCATGAATCATGCAGCAGTTGATTATTGGGAGATATATCCCGGGGAATTCACTTATTCATCAACTTGATCCACGTACGAAGCTGCTGATTGTCTTTTTATATGTATTTGTTGTTTTCTTAGCAAATAATGCGATTTCATATGGATTTTTATTTTTATATGCACTCATTGCTTTATTTTTTGCAAAAGTGCCGATTCGTTATGTACTTTCGGGCTTAAAACCAATTTTATGGATTTTTCTTTTTACATTTTTCCTGCATATTTTTACAAATAAAGAGGGGGATGTACTATTCCAGCTTGGTTGGTTTTCGATATATGAAAAAGGATTAGAGCAAGGGATATACATTTCTGTACGATTCTTCGTTATTATTTTAATGACGACATTATTAACGTTAACGACGACACCTATTGAAATTACAGATGGTTTGGAGACGTTATTAAAGCCGTTGAAGCGTATAAAGGTTCCTGTTCATGAAATCGCATTAATGATGTCAATTTCTCTTCGTTTTATCCCGACATTAATGGATGAAACGAGTAAAATAATGAAAGCACAAGCGTCACGTGGTATTGATTTTGCCGGGGGACCGATAAAAGATAGAATGAAAGCTATTATTTCACTGCTCGTTCCTCTGTTTATCAGTGCTTTTAAGCGTGCAGAGGACTTAGCCGTTGCGATGGAAGCTCGTGGATATCAAAGTGGTGAAGGACGTACTAAATTTAGGCAACTACGCTGGAAAACAAGCGATACAGTAACGATTGTCAGCTTATTTTGTTTAGCTTGTATTTTGGCATGGGTGCGATCGTAATGGAGAATAGAGAAATGGATAGAATAAAATGTACGGTTGCATATGATGGCATGCATTTTTGTGGTTATCAAATTCAGCCGAACCATCGTACTGTTCAACAGGAGATAGAAAAAGCATTGCAGAAATTGCATAAGGGAGAACTTGTTCGTGTTCAGGCATCTGGTAGAACAGATTCTACAGTTCATGCAAAAGGACAAGTAATACACTTTGATACTCCTTTGTCTCTTGAAGAGTGGCAATGGAGTAATGCTTTAAACACAATGTTGCCAGATGATATTGTTATTAGGCAAGTAGAGAAAAAAACAGAAGAATTTCATGCACGTTACGGTGTTGAGAAAAAAGAATATCGTTATCGTGTATTATTATCAAAGACTGCGGATGTATTCCGTAGAAATTACGTATATCAATATCCATACCCGCTCGAAATCAACTCTATAAGAAAAGCAATTCCTTATTTTATTGGAACGCATGATTTCACTTCTTTTTGTTCGGCAAAAACTGACAAAAAAGATAAAGTGCGAACAATTTATGAAATCGAGTTAATTGAACAAGATGATGAAATAATTTTTCGTTTTGTAGGTAATGGATTTTTATATAATATGGTCAGAATTATTGTTGGTACGTTACTTAGCGTAGGGCAAGGAAAGCTTGATCCTGATAGCATTCCAGAGATTTTAGCGAAACAAAATCGTCAGTTTGCTGGAAAGATGGCTCCAGGTCATGGGCTTTACTTATGGGAGGTAAACTATAACAACTAATCCTGGTGTAACATTTGCTTGACATTAGAAACTCAAAAGTATATCATAACATATGGTATTGTTTCTAAAACCACGATTAGCCCCGGAAGGAAATCGTGTTTAAGATAAACAATAGATTTTTTCTATGGAAAAGATAACGAGGAGGGAAACACATGCGTACGACTTTTATGGCAAAAGCTAACGAAGTTGAGCGTAAATGGTATGTGGTTGATGCTGAAGGTCAAACTTTAGGTCGCCTTGCTAGTGAAGTAGCATCCATTTTACGTGGTAAAAACAAACCTACATTTACACCACACGTTGACACGGGTGATCATGTAATTATTATTAACGCTGAGAAAATTCATTTAACAGGTAATAAATTAAACGATAAAATTTACTACCGTCACACTAACCACCCAGGTGGACTTAAGCAAAGAACAGCTCTTGAAATGCGTACAAACTACCCTGTACAAATGTTAGAGCTTGCAATTAAAGGCATGCTTCCAAAAGGACGCTTAGGCCGTCAAGTTTCTAAGAAACTTAACGTGTATGCTGGAGCAGAGCATCCACACCAAGCACAAAAACCAGAAGTTTACGAACTTCGCGGATAATTAATTAAAGGAGGGCTTACTTTGGCACAGGTTCAATACTATGGCACTGGACGTCGTAAGAGTTCAGTAGCGCGCGTACGCCTAGTTCCAGGCGAAGGACGCGTTATCATTAACGGTCGTGATTTTGAAAACTATATCCCATTTGCTGCATTACGTGAAGTAGTGAAACAACCTCTAGTTGCAACAGAAACTTTAGGTAACTACGATGTACTTGTAAACGTAAATGGTGGTGGATACACTGGTCAAGCTGGTGCTATTCGTCACGGTATTTCTCGCGCTTTATTAAAAGCTGATCCAGAATACCGTCTAACACTAAAACGTGCAGGTCTATTAACTCGTGACGCACGTATGAAAGAGCGTAAAAAATACGGTCTTAAAGGCGCACGTCGTGCACCTCAGTTCTCAAAACGTTAATTTTTGCGAACTACAAACCCCAACCATTTTGGTTGGGGTTTTTTTATGTTTCATTCCTCTTTTGCAATTTTTATAGCTTGGAATATTTTAGTGCTACCGCCACGCGTATGCTTCTTCTTTAGAAGTTTAGACTAATACGTATTAGGGAGGTTTATAAGTACTATGAATGTCATTGTCAGCTTACAAGAAAAACAAAAAGAAAAGCAGTTAAAATACGAGCGGAAGATGTTGCGGGAATTATCATTAAAAACATTGCGTTCAAATATTCGTGATGCCTTTCAAATGCAAGAGCTTCATCGTCAGTATGAAGATTACTGTATTGAATTAGGGATAGAATCTTATTTATTAGGAGCGAGATATAGTAAATTTGGTTATTATGGTGAATCGTTTTTTGATGTGAAATATAGAGCTTTAGAAGAAGAACAACAATTAACTGAAACGCTATTTCAATTTTTAACGAGTATGACTATGCGAGAAATAAAGTTGAAAGATGAGGAATTACTTTTTGAATCTTGTCAGCAGTTCATAGGATTGTGGTGGCAAGAAGGGTATGAAAAAGGTGAAAGAAGATATCGATTAAAGCTTCATTAAGACAAGCATAAACTTTCCTCTTGTCCCATATAAGTAATTAGAGGGACTAGCTGGAGGAGGAAAGGTATGAAGAGAATTCGAATTATCTCTTTTGCACTCGCTGCGGTTGTATTGTTTTTTTTAGTCAAACAAGAATTTCAAATTACAAAATCGTGGCGTGCTTGGAATTTACCCTTATCAGGGAAAGTAATCGTATTAGATGCTGGGCATGGTGGACCAGATGGAGGGGCTGTTGGTGGAAAGGATATTATAGAAAAGGATATTACGCTTGAAATTACAAAAAAGGTACAAGACTATTTACAAGAACAAGGTGCACTAGTCATTTTAACGCGTGAGGGAGATTATGATTTAGCTAACAAAGATACAAAGTCATATAGCAGACGTAAAGCAGAGGATTTAAAAAAACGTGTAGAAATCATCAATAAACCTGATGTAGACTTTTTTGCAAGTATTCATTTAAATGCTTTAACTAGTAGTGGATCGAAAGGCGCACAAACGTTCTATTACCGCTCTTCAATTGAAAATGAACGTGCTGCAAAATTTATACAGGCTGAATTGAGAACAAGTTTAGAGAACACGAATCGTTCTGCTAAGACTATTTCGCATGTGTATTTATTAAAGTATTCTAAAACACCAGGTGCTTTAATTGAAGCTGGCTTTTTATCGAATGTGAACGAAAGGTATATGTTAAATTCGGAGAAATATCAGCAAAAGGTAGCAGCTGCAATATACCGTGGTATATTACGTTATTTCACGGAAAAAGGAAATCCTCCAGAATAAGGAGGATTTTTTTGAGCTTCTCTCGTTAACGAAGTTTTCGGAAAATATGTTATACTGGAAATGTAAACGCATTTATTTCAAGAATAAGCGGAGATAAATTCAATTAACATTACGTTATTTTTCATACAGGGGGCTGGGCTAATTATGGTAACGAAAGAGCAAGTGGTTGAAGCGTTAGAAGGGATTGTAGATCCGTTTTTACATAAAACTTTAAAAGAAACAAGTGCAATTAAAGAGGTAACAGTCAAGCCAGAGAAGGAACATGTGAGTGTCAAAATTGCAATCGTAAAAACCGGTACAGCGGAACAAATGCAGTTGCAGTCTGGAATTGTAAAGTTAGTAAAAGAACTTGGGGCAGCAACAGTTGGACTTCGTTTTGCAGAATTTACAGAAGAGGAATTAGCTCAGTTTGCACCGGAACAAGAAGAAGAGCAAAGTGAATCTTTATTGTCACCTAATTCAAAAACAACATTCTTAGCGGTAGCGAGTGGAAAAGGTGGCGTGGGAAAATCAACTGTTTCCGTTAACCTTGCAGTTGCTTTAGCTCGTTTAGGAAAAAAAGTTGGTATTATCGATGCGGACATTTACGGTTTTAGTGTGCCAGACATGATGGGGATAGAAAAACGTCCTATCGTAAGAGGTGACAAGATAATTCCGGTGGAACGTTTAGGTGTAAAGGTAATCTCAATGGGCTTCTTTGTAGAGGATAATGCACCAGTTATTTGGAGAGGACCTATGCTTGGGAAAATGTTAAACCACTTCTTCACAGAAGTAGAATGGGGCGATTTAGATTATTTAGTACTAGATTTGCCACCAGGCACAGGTGATGTTGCGTTAGATGTGCACTCAATGTTGCCATCTTGCAAAGAGATTATTGTAACGACGCCTCATCCAACAGCTGCGTTTGTAGCAGCGCGTGCTGGAGCGATGGCATTGCGCACTGAACATAGTATTCTTGGTGTTGTTGAGAATATGGCATATTTTGAAAGTAAGGTAACTGGTGAGAAAGAATATGTATTTGGAAAAGGCGGGGGAGATAAGTTAGCTACCGAATTACAAACGAATGTTCTTGGTCGAATTCCGCTACAACAACCCGATTGGAATAAAGAAGACTTTGCTCCTTCAGTATATGAAGATACACATACAACGGGCATTATTTATAGTAAAATAGCTGAAACAGTAATTGATAAAACAGCTGTTACACAAAAATAAAGTGAAACTTTAATTAGTGGGGTTCACCTGTTACTGACAACAATAAGGCTTTTGTTGTTAGTAAACCTTTCGCTTAACTAGAGGCGGTCCATTTTGTCTGTTAATAGTAAGATAAAGTAATAACGAGTGAACAATGTATACATTGTTCACTCGTTATTATAGTTATTATTTTTTACTGTTCTTCCTTCTTCTCGCCTTGAGAACCACCGTCACCGCCTGCTTCTTTCTTACCAGATCCGCCTTTTTCAGCTTTTTGCACACCTTTACTAATGATATCAATCATCTTGGCTTGGAAGAGTGGACTTTCAGCAGTTTCTGTTAGTACTTGTTGTAGATATTGACGGTATTCTTTACTCTTCATTGTTTGTAACATCATTTTTTCTACTTCAGGATTTTTCATAATTTCTATAACACCTGCTTGGTATTCAGGGTCTTTTAGTAAGGTTTTCATTAATTGAGTTTGTTCTTTCCCCATACTTTTAGCAAACTTTGATGAGAACTCAGGATCTTTAAAGAGCTTTTCCCAGAATTGTTGCCCTTTATCGGATACCATGGCATCTTCAATCGTTTTCTTTACTACTGTTTCATCTAGTATGAGTGCTTGTTTCATTTTTTCATCAGTTAATACATCTTGAATAGCTTTCTTACCTTGATCTGTTTTTAAAATATCAACAATCATTTTCTTTGTTTGATCGTAATCTAGTTCGGATTTCGTTTCTTTTCCTTGTGCGCATGCTGCAAGTGCGATAAGTAGAAAAGAAGAAACGAAAATGAATAGCATCCGTTTCATAAGTTGGAACTCCTTTCAGCACAGTTCTCTCTTTTTAATATAAATATCTTTAAGGAATTTATACATGAACATGGCTAGCTTTTTGAAATTGTCATTGATACAATTTAATTAGAAATATAAGGATAATGGGGGATGTGTTGTGAATAGCCGCAAGTGGGTACGACTATTTTTAACGACGTTGTTTCTTGGTGGGATTAGCACAGTTATTATTGGTTTTGTTTTGGAGTGGGACAAGTACAATGAATTTTTTCAAAATTTCGACGGTAAGGAGATTTTAGCAGTATCTTTCTGGCTGATGGGTGTAGGATTTATTTTTAGTGTTATAAGTCAAATGGGATTCTTTGCATATTTAACAATCCACCGTTTTGGACTAGGGATGTTTCGCTCATCTTCTTTATGGAATGCAGTCCAGCTCTTCTTTATTGCATTCGTATTATTTGATTTTGTGTATTTAAGATCTGTACTTATTGCAAATGGGGAAGTCTCGTTAGGGAATAACATACTTGTTGCTGGAATATTATTTGTGTTTGGAGCAATTGTTGCTTATGTAAAAAGTAAAGAAACAAATAAAAAAGCATTTGTGCCAGCTCTGTTCTTTATGGTTGTTGTAACAATCCTTGAATGGGTACCGGCGCTTCGGATTAATGATACAGATTGGCTATATTTAATGGTTATACCGCTATTGTTATGTAATGCGTATCAATTACTTGTATTACATCGTTTAATCGGAAAAACAAGTAAATCAGCTTAATAGAGAGAGGTTTTATACACCAGCAGTTATAATGCTGGAAATAGTATGATTAAAAAAGCTCTACCACCTTCTTGAAAGGTAGTAGAGCTTTTTATGCGTGAAGAGTAGTAGGGAAGAAGCTACTTCACATCTTCACTTTTCGTACTTGTGTTGGAAATAAGTTGTGACACGGATATTTGCTCATATCCATCACTTTTTATTTTTTGCAGGAGCAGCGGTAAAGCTCTATTTGTTTGAAGGGCAGAATCGGATGCGTGTAATAAGACGATATCTCCACCTTTCAAATTATTAGAGACAGTGGAAACGATGTTATTTACACCTGGGTTTTTCCAATCGTTTGAATTATTACTCCAATGCACGACGGTGTATCCAAGTGATTCTGCGATTTTAAGGGTTGCTTTGTTAAATTCGCCACTAGGTGGACGTAACAGCTTGACTTGTTTTACACCAAGTTTCGTAAAAACATCTTGTGCTCGTAAAAGGTCTCGTCTTATTTCATTTGTCTCTAGAGAAGTATAGGATGTGTAATTGTACCCCATACTACCAATTTCGTGTCCGTCTTTCATGATTCGCTCTACAATATCGGGGTGTCTTTCGGCCCATGCAGCAGAAAGGAAGAATGTTGCA
>NZ_JBBOUN010000001.1:155000-265000 GCF_038006085.1 Bacillus sp. FSL K6-0073
GAAGGGCCATCGCTCAACGGATAAAAGCTACCCCGGGGATAACAGGCTTATCTCCCCCAAGAGTCCACATCGACGGGGAGGTTTGGCACCTCGATGTCGGCTCATCGCATCCTGGGGCTGTAGTCGGTCCCAAGGGTTGGGCTGTTCGCCCATTAAAGCGGTACGCGAGCTGGGTTCAGAACGTCGTGAGACAGTTCGGTCCCTATCCGTCGTGGGCGTAGGAAATTTGAGAGGAGCTGTCCTTAGTACGAGAGGACCGGGATGGACGCACCGCTGGTGTACCAGTTGTTCTGCCAAGGGCATAGCTGGGTAGCTATGTGCGGAAGGGATAAGTGCTGAAAGCATCTAAGCATGAAGCCCCCCTCAAGATGAGATTTCCCATAGCGTAAGCTAGTAAGATCCCTGAAAGATGATCAGGTTGATAGGTTCGAGGTGGAAGCATGGTGACATGTGGAGCTGACGAATACTAATAGATCGAGGACTTAACCATATAATATGTAGCAATGTTATCTAGTTTTGAAGGAATATGCATTGAAATTTCTTCTTGACATTTCGAAAGAAATGTTTATAATGATAAAAGTCTGGTAATGATGGCAGAGAGGTCACACCCGTTCCCATACCGAACACGGAAGTTAAGCTCTCTAGCGCCGATGGTAGTTGGGACCTTGTCCCTGTGAGAGTAGGACGTTGCCAGGCTAATATTATTCCGCAGTAGCTCAGTGGTAGAGCTATCGGCTGTTAACCGATCGGTCGTAGGTTCGAGTCCTACCTGCGGAGCCATTATGCTTCCATAGCTCAGCTGGTAGAGCACTTCCATGGTAAGGAAGAGGTCACCGGTTCAAGCCCGGTTGGAAGCTTGGGAATAGGTTTAAAACTTTTTTGGCCCGTTGGTCAAGTGGTTAAGACACCGCCCTTTCACGGCGGTAACACGGGTTCGAATCCCGTACGGGTCACCACTTTTGGAGGATTAGCTCAGCTGGAAGAGCACCTGCCTTACAAGCAGGGGGTCGGCGGTTCGATCCCGTCATCCTCCACCATATATATTTAAAATGTCGGAGGGGTAGCGAAGTGGCTAAACGCGGCGGACTGTAAATCCGCTCCTTCGGGTTCGGCAGTTCGAATCTGCCCCCCTCCACCATTTTCTTTAAAATAACCTGAGAGGGTTTATTTTTTTGAAAAGATAACCATACTAGTAAATATTAATGGGCTATAGCCAAGCGGTAAGGCAACGGACTTTGACTCCGTCATGCGCTGGTTCGAATCCAGCTAGCCCAGCCATTTACGAGCCATTAGCTCAGTTGGTAGAGCATCTGACTTTTAATCAGAGGGTCGAAGGTTCGAGTCCTTCATGGCTCATCATTTTTGCGGAAGTAGTTCAGTGGTAGAATACAACCTTGCCAAGGTTGGGGTCGCGGGTTCGAATCCCGTCTTCCGCTTAATTAATAAGGGGCCTTAGCTCAGCTGGGAGAGCGCCTGCCTTGCACGCAGGAGGTCAGCGGTTCGATCCCGCTAGGCTCCATCTAAATAAAAAAGCTTACATCATACGATGTAAGCTTTTTTTGTGTTTAAAAAGACAACTTTTATACTTGTCGTTTAAAATGAAGAAAACGTAAAAATAAGGGATGGGGAGATAATTGTGAAAGTTGTTATTGCATCTGATTCATATAAAGAAAGCCTAAAAGCTATAGAAGTATGTGGAGCTATTGAAAGAGGTTTTAGAGCAATTTTTCCTAATGCAGAGTATGTGAAAATACCAATTGGAGATGGAGGAGAAGGGACGGTTGAATCACTTGTTGATGCTACAGGGGGGAGAATTATATCAATTAGTGTGACAGGACCGCTTAGAGAAGGTATACAAGCTTTTTATGGCATTTCTAAAGATAAAAAGACAGCGTTTATTGAAATGGCAGCAGCATCAGGATTACAGCACGTTCCAGTTGAAAAGCGCAACCCACTTATTACAACGACAAAAGGAACAGGAGAACTTATATTACATGCGTTAGATCAAGGAGTGGAGTACATAATTTTAGGACTTGGAGGAAGTGCTACAAATGATGGTGGGGCAGGTATGTTAGCAGCTTTAGGAGTAAGATTTATAAATGACAAGGGTGAAATAATAGATCCATCTGGAGGCACATTACATTCGATTGTTGCTATTGATTTTTCACGAATGGACCCACGCTTAAAGGGGGTAAAGATAGAAGCGGCATGTGATGTGGATAATCCATTAGTCGGAATGCAGGGAGCATCTTTCATATTTGGGAGACAAAAGGGTGCAAATGTAGAGATGATGAAAGAGCTAGATGAGAATTTACAACATTATGCGAATATGCTTAAACGATATGTATCTTTTGATGTATCTGAAATACCTGGTGCAGGGGCAGCGGGAGGAATGGGAGCGGCTGTTATTTCAGTGTTAAAGGGAGACTTGCGGAGGGGCATTGAAATTGTATTAGATTATACAAATTTCGATAAACATATAGAAGATGCAAATCTCATTATAACTGGTGAAGGTAGAATAGATAAACAAACTGCATATGGAAAGGCTCCTGTGGGTGTTGCGGGGCGTGCAAAACGTTT
This sequence comes from Bacillus sp. FSL K6-0073, assembly GCF_038006085.1. Classification (NCBI taxonomy): domain Bacteria; kingdom Bacillati; phylum Bacillota; class Bacilli; order Caryophanales; family Bacillaceae; genus Bacillus; species Bacillus sp. FSL K6-0073. Next base: position 157,581 of record NZ_JBBOUN010000001.1, read on the forward strand.
TTCTGTGCCTGTAATTGCTATTGGAGGGTCTGTATCATCTGATTATTCAGCTGTGTACGAGAAAGGAATAGATGCGGTATTTAGTATTACAACGAGACCGATGACACTAGAAGAAGCATATAAAGTAGCAGAAGAAAATATCGAAATGACAACAAAAAATATTGCAATAGTATGGAAAATAGCATCAGAAAAACACTTCTAAATGTAGGAGTGTTTTATTATTATTATTTAATAATAGTGATTGCGATTGTTTCATTAAGTTAACTTTATACATAGAATAGTCTTGAAATTTGGTTTTCAGTATGAATATAAGTGAATAAATTGTATATCCATACAGAAAAATGTCGAGTTGAGTCAGACTATATAAAAGATTTAAAATATTTAGTGAAGGCATAAAAGGGGGATACTATCTATGAAAAAAGAAATCTCAGTTATTGGAGTTCCAATGGATTTAGGACAGATGCGTCGTGGAGTTGATATGGGACCGAGCGCGATCCGTTATGCAGGGGTAATTGAAAGAATTGAAGAAATTGGATATGACGTTAAAGATATGGGAGATATATGTATAGAGAGAGAAAAAGAGATAGATGAAAATACAAAATTAAGAAACCTTACACAAGTTGCAACTGTATGTAATGAATTAGCAAGTAAGGTGGATCATATTATAGAAGAAGGTCGTTTTCCACTTGTATTAGGTGGTGACCATAGTATTGCTATCGGTACATTAGCTGGTGTAGCAAAACATTATAAAAACTTAGGCGTTATTTGGTATGATGCACACGGTGATTTAAATACAGAGGAAACTTCACCATCTGGAAATATTCATGGTATGTCACTTGCAGCAAGTTTAGGTTATGGACATTCTTCACTTGTAGATTTGTACGGAGCATATCCAAAGGTGAAAAAAGAGAATGTCGTAATTATCGGTGCGCGTGCATTGGATGAAGGAGAAAAAGATTTCATTCGCAATGAAGGTATTAAAGTGTTCTCAATGCATGAAATTGATCGTATGGGGATGACGGCTGTTATGGAAGAAACAATCGCATATTTATCTCATACTGATGGTGTACACTTATCATTAGATTTAGACGGTCTTGATCCTCATGATGCACCAGGTGTTGGAACGCCTGTAATTGGCGGTCTATCTTATCGTGAAAGTCATTTGGCGATGGAAATGTTAGCAGAAGCTGATATTATCACATCTGCTGAATTTGTTGAGGTAAATACGATTTTAGATGAGAGAAATAGAACGGCAACAACAGCAGTTGCTTTAATGGGTTCTTTATTCGGTGAAAAACTAAAATAAATGTAAGAAAAGCAACTGAGAAGTTGCTTTTTTTATTTGAAAATAGGCGTATAATAATGATTTATATTATACTGTACAATAAAAATGTTTGACATCTTACCAATTTGAGCTAAAGGGGGTTGTTTGTAATTGTCGTTTGTTTCATGTATGGTATAATTAACTAGTTGTTGGAAATACATACAGATAGAGCATAAAACAATATTTCAATATATGGATAGAATTGCTCGTAAGTAGGAGGAAGGGATAGCATGCCTTTTGAAGATACGACCATTTTGAAATATCTTAGTACGGCATTAGATATTGCCATTGTATGGTTTATTATATATAAGCTAATTCTTATAATCCGAGGGACGAAAGCTGTTCAACTTTTAAAAGGGATTACAGTTATTATCGTCGTTAAGATGATAAGTATTTTCCTTGAATTGCGTACGCTATCTTGGCTAACTGAACAAGTATTAACGTGGGGATTTTTAGCCGTTATTATTATCTTTCAGCCAGAATTGCGAAGAGCACTTGAGCAGCTAGGGCGCGGAAGTTTATTTTCGCGTGTTGGAACAAATGAGGATGATGAACCTGAAATGGTTGCAACAGCGATAGCAAAAGCAACCGAATATATGGGGAAACGTAGAATTGGTGCATTAATTACTTTGTCAAAAGAGACCGGTATGGGTGATTATGTGGAAACGGGTATTCCGCTTAATGCAAACGTATCATCGGAATTACTTATTAATATTTTTATTCCAAATACACCTCTTCATGACGGAGCGGTAATTATGCAAGGAAGTACAATTAAAGCAGCAGCATGCTATCTTCCATTATCAGAAAGTCCGTTTATTTCTAAAGAATTAGGAACTAGACATCGTGCTGCCATGGGAGTTAGTGAAGTTACTGATAGTATTACAGTAGTTGTGTCTGAAGAAACTGGTCAAATTTCTTTAACGAAAAATGGTAAGTTGCATCGTGATTTGAAGACAGAACAGCTGAAGGATATGTTATTAGCTGAATTTAGTGGAAACGAAAAAACGACTTCTTCGTCTTTATGGAATTGGAGGAGAAAGCGTCATGGATAAGTTAATGGAGAATCATTGGTTTTTAAAAGGGATCTCATTACTATTGGCGTGTATGCTTTTTATGTCAGCGACGTTAACTGAAAAAAATACGACATCAGGTATATTACCTTTTGCAAATGATACAAAAGAAACATTAACTAATTATGCTATTAATCTTAAGTATGATGAGGAGAAATATATTGTAAGTGGTATTCCAGCAGAGGGCGTTAAGGTGAAATTAGAAGGCCCAAAAGCATCAGTTGCTACAGCAAAAGCAAAAAAACAATTTGATATACCGATTGATTTGCGAGATAGTCCAAAAGGAACTTATGAGATTTCTTTAAAAACGAACGGGCTTCCAGATGATGTGAAAGGAACAGTTCAGCCATCAACAATTAAAGTTACTCTTCATGAAAAGGCGAGAAAATATGTTCATGTAGATCTGAAATTATCAAATGAGGATCAGATGCCAGCGGGGACTACACTAGAAAAATCAAGCCTTAAACCGGATACTGTTGAGGTAGTTGGGACGAAAGAAGAAATTGAAAGTATTTCATCTGCCAAAGCGTATGTTGATTTAAAAGGTGTTAATAAAACTGTTACAAAAACGCCCGAAGTTACATTATACAATAAAGAAGGAAAACGTTTAAATGTAAGAACAAGTCCATCTAAGATTAGTGTAACGTTGAATGTGGCAACGCAAACTACAGCCAATAATACTGAAAAAACTGTTCCTGTAACGTATACGAAGAAGGGGAGTTTAGCAGAAGGGTTGGCAGTTACAAATATCAGTGTTGAGCCGAGAGAAGTAACTATAGTTGGTCCAAAAGATATTTTGGATAATATACAATCGCTAGAGGGGGTCGAAGTAGATCTTAGTCAATTGACAGAGTCTACAACATTCGATGCCTCTGTTTTATTACCCAAGGGTGTAACAAGTGCAAAACCGAATCAAGTGAAGGTTTCGGTGGGAGTGCAAAAAACAAAACAAACGAAAACAAAAACGATTGATGGTATCCCAATCCAGCAAAATGGACTTTCTAAAGATGTTACTGCTCAGCTACTTTCGCCGCAAGATGGAAAGATAAGTGTTGATATTTCAGGAGAAGCAAGTATAGTAGATAAAATAACAGCTGCTCAAATAACAGCGGTAATTAATCTGCAAAATGTATCTCCAGGAACGAAAGATATTTCCATTCAAGTGAGTGGTCCTGGTAATATTTCAATAGAGCCAAAACAAAAAAGTGCTAAAGTTACTATTGTGAAGAAAGAAAAACCAGATAAAGAAGTACAGGGTAACGGTCAACAACCGGATTCAAACACCGATCAAGAAAATCAAAATGAGAAACCAAAAAATCCTGAACCTGATTCAGAAAAAGAACAGGAAAAGAATCAAAACCAAAATCAAAATCAAGATAAAGATAAAGAAACGAGTCAAGAACCAACAGTAGATAATCACAATCAAAAAGAGCAAGAAAAAGGAGCGAATCATAATGGGTAAATATTTTGGTACAGATGGAGTACGCGGAGTTGCAAATAAGGAGTTAACACCTGAATTAGCTTTCAAAATTGGACGTTTTGGTGGTTATGTATTAACAAAAGATACAGATCGTCCAAAAGTAATTATCGGTCGTGATACACGTGTATCTGGCCATATGTTAGAAGGAGCTTTAGTAGCAGGGCTATTATCAACTGGAGCAGAAGTAATGCGCCTTGGCGTTATTTCTACACCGGGCGTTGCTTATTTAACAAAAGCACTAGACGCACAAGCGGGTGTTATGATTTCTGCATCTCATAATCCAGTACAAGATAACGGTATTAAATTCTTTGGTTCAGACGGCTTTAAATTAACAGATGAGCAAGAAGCTGAGATTGAAGCTTTATTAGACAAAGAAGTTGATGAACTACCACGTCCGACAGGTACTAATCTTGGACAAGTGAGTGATTACTTTGAAGGTGGACAAAAATATTTACAGTACATTAAACAAACTGTTGAAGAAGATTTCTCTGGCCTACATATCGCTTTAGATTGTGCACATGGTGCAACTTCTTCTCTAGCTCCATACTTATTTGCAGACCTAGAAGCTGATATTTCAACGATGGGAACTTCTCCAAATGGTATGAATATTAATGAGGGTGTAGGATCTACACATCCAGAAGGCTTAGCTGAATTGGTAAAAGAAAAAGGTGCGGATATCGGACTTGCTTTTGATGGCGATGGCGACCGTTTAATTGCTGTAGACGAAAAAGGAAACATCGTTGACGGTGATCAAATTATGTTCATTTGTGCGAAGTACATGAAAGAAACTGGTCAATTAAAACATAATACAGTTGTTTCAACTGTTATGAGTAACTTAGGTTTCTACAAAGCACTTGAAGCAAATAATATTACAAGTGATAAAACAGCAGTTGGTGACCGCTACGTAATGGAAGAAATGAAGCGCGGAGGTTACAACCTAGGTGGAGAACAATCAGGCCATATTATCTTACTTGATTACATTACAACTGGTGATGGAATGTTAAGTGCACTTCAACTTGTAAACATCATGAAAATGACGAAAAAGCCATTATCTGAGCTTGCAGGAGAAATGACGAAATTCCCACAATTGCTAGTAAACGTTCGTGTAACAGATAAAAAATTAGCATTAGAAAATGAAAAAATTAAAGAAATTATTCGTGTTGTAGAGGAAGAAATGAACGGTGATGGCCGTATTCTTGTTCGCCCATCTGGAACAGAGCCACTTATTCGTGTAATGGCAGAAGCACCAACACAAGAAGTTTGTGATGCATATGTACATCGCATTGTAGAAGTTGTGAAAGCCGAAGTTGGCGCTGAATAATTAGCTGAATTTATATGAAAAAGGAGCACAAAAAGTGCTCCTTTTTCATATGTTTTATAGACGATGAAAAAAATTTCATTGACGGTTTATCCATGTTTGTTATAAGATGGTCTTGTTCTTTTTCTCAAAGGAAATATTGTAAATTATAAAAGCGCCAGAACTACAAATAGTGTAGTTGACGAGGTGGGGTTTATCGAGATTTCGGCGGATGACTCCCGGTTGTTCATCACAACCGCAAGCTTTTACTTAAATCATTAAGGTGACTTAGTGGACAAAGGTGAAAGTGTGATGAGAGAAGAGGAACGGATGAAAACTAGCTGTATAAGTATATACGGACTTAAACCCAATCGAGAGGAAGGTGAAAGCCGTTACAAGCTTACAGGGCTAGCAATATGTAATCCGTTTTTTAGTATAAATAAAAATGGTATCGGACTATGTCGTTACATGTTCGCAGAGCAGTGTAAGCATTTGTAACGGCGACTAAACATGTGTGGAATCGTAGGATTTATTGGAGAGCAAGATGCAAAGGAAATTTTATTAAAAGGTTTAGAAAAGCTAGAATATCGTGGATATGATTCAGCAGGTATTGCAGTACAAGCAGAGAACGGTGTTGTTGTATACAAAGAAAAAGGCCGTATCGCAAAACTTCGTGAAATCGTAGATGAGAACGTAGCAGCAAGCGTAGGTATCGGACACACACGCTGGGCTACACACGGTGTTCCAAGTAAAGTAAACGCGCATCCGCATCAAAGTACATCAAAACGCTTTACATTAGTTCATAACGGTGTAATTGAAAACTATGAATTAGTGAAAAAGGAATATTTACAAGATGTAACGTTCGTAAGTGAAACAGATACAGAGGTTATCGTACAGCTTATGGAACAACAAGTGAGCACAGGATTAAGTGTAGAAGAAGCGTTCCGTAATACGCTATCTCTTTTACATGGCTCTTATGCAATCGGATTACTTGATGCTGAAAATCCAAACATGATTTATGTTGCTAAAAACAAAAGCCCGCTATTAGTAGGTGTTGGTGACAACTTTAATGTTGTGGCAAGCGACGCTATGGCGATGTTACAAGTTACAGATCAATTCATTGAGTTAATGGATAAAGAAATCGTAATCGTAACGAAAGAAAGTATTACAATTAAAAACTTACAAGGTGAAACGATTGAACGTGCACCGTTTACAGCGGAATTAGACGCAAGTGATATTGAAAAGGGAACATATCCTCATTTCATGCTTAAAGAAATCGATGAGCAACCACTTGTAATCCGTAATATAATTCAAAAGTATCAAGATGAAAATGGCGAAATTGAATTAAATCAAGACATCCGCAATGCGATTTTAGATAGCGATCGTATTTACATCATTGCATGTGGAACGAGTTATCATGCAGGTCTTGTTGGAAAACAATTTATCGAGAAGTTTGCAAAAATGCCAGTTGAAGTACACGTGGCAAGTGAATTCTCTTACAACATGCCATTATTAACAGAAAAACCATTCTTCATTTACATTTCACAAAGTGGTGAAACAGCTGATAGCCGTGCAGTACTTGTACAAACAAATGAAATGGGCCATAAAGCATTAACAATTACAAACGTGCCTGGTTCTACGCTTTCTCGTGAAGCTGATTATACACTTCCGTTATACGCTGGACCAGAAATTGCAGTTGCATCAACGAAAGCTTACACAGCACAGCTTGCAGTACTTTCAATTTTAGCGGCTGATATTGCTAAAGCAAAAGGTGAAGTTCTTGATTTCGATTTAACACACGAACTAGGACTTGTAGCAAATGCAATGATAGAACTTTGTGATCAAAAAGAAGAAATGGACGCATTAGCAAAACAATTTTTAGCAACAACGCGTAACTGTTTCTTCATCGGACGTAGCGTAGACTTCTACGTAGGATTAGAAGGTGCGTTAAAACTAAAAGAAATCTCTTACATCCAAGCAGAAGGATTCGCTGGAGGAGAGTTAAAACACGGTACAATCGCTTTAATTGAAAATGGTACACCAGTTATCGCACTTGCTACACAAGAGCACGTAAACCTTGGAATTCGTGGTAACGTGAAAGAAGTAGTAGCACGCGGAGCTAACCCATGTATCATCTCAATGAAAGGCTTAGAAATGGAAGGTGACAGCTTCGTATTACCAGCTGTACACGAAGCACTAGCACCGCTAGTAGCAGTTATTCCATTACAACTTATCTCGTACTACGCAGCACTTCACCGCGAGTGTGACGTTGATAAGCCACGTAACTTAGCTAAGTCTGTTACTGTTGAGTAGGAGATTGGTAGGTTAATAAATATAGTTGTGAAGTGACAAGAAAGTTGTACCATTTACAACAAAGTTATTCATACTACAAGAAAGTTGTACATTTAGAAATGAAGTGACTTGTTAGATTATAGGAGAAAAAGCATGACATAAAAATGTCATGCTTTTTGTGTTAAGAATGGTTAATTGGTAATGAAGATAATGAACTTCGTTCATTGTACATAATATGTGTAGATTTATTGTTAAATTTGATAAAACATATGTTAAATACAGCAGTCTTTTTATAATTCTAACCAAATAGTTTAGTGAAAAAAGAAATTAATTAAAAGAGTAACTTACTAAGGGAGATTGTGATTTTTTAGGGAATAAAACGAACGGTTTATAAAAAAACAGTAGTTGTAACATACAATGATAAAATAGTAAATAAAAAAGATAAGGTGATATGAAATGAAGAAAAAACGGAATTTTAAAAAAAGAGATATGAAGATTGCAGCATCGACTCAGGTATTAGAAAAAGATAATGATGAATTATCTATTGAAGATATTCATTGGGAATACTCCGTAAATGAAAAATTTGAGCCAGATACATATGATAAACTAATGTCTTTATTGTATCCAAAGGAAATTCATGAAGAAGGTATTTCTGAGGAAGAAATTAAGCACCGTTTTGCGGTAGAAAAATTATTTTATGAGAAAGATAATTTAAGTTTATTATTAAAGTATATATATGGTAAGTGTGGGAAGTTAAGTAAAGCAAACGTTGAAGCAACGCATTTTTTGATGGTTATATCAAGAATTATGTATTTATATCATACTTTAGGTGACTTTAAAGGAGCTTCAGAATTATTAAAAGTTGCAGGGGTAGGGAATTGTTCAAAAGCTTTATTAAAAATAGATGAGGAGGCAAGAGAACAAGAATTAGTAAATTATTATTACTTTGTCTTCTTATATTTAATTACTAAGAAGGAAAATGAAGAATTTTTAGAAGAAGATAAGGAGATAACTATAAATTTATTTGAACTATGCATAGATAACCGGATAGAACTTCAAAATATTAATTACTATAGAGTTGATACTTATTACATTGCAAGGTTATTTTTTATGAATTACCAACATTTGTATAGTAAAGTTGGGAAACAAAAGTTTGAACATGTAGTAATGAATTTTTCTCATTTATTACTTAATAAGAAATTTTATTTCTTTGATTCGATTAATGGCTGGAAAAGTAGTACTCAAAATTTCCTTGAAGAGTGGGATGAATTTTATAGTGGAGTAGAAGAACTAATATTAAATGATTTAGTAATTCGTTTTTTGTACTTTATAAAACCAGTTTTTAAGGGATACATTTATTTTGAATTTCGTGAACCAATTGAAGGTGTTCTACCGAAGTTTAAAACTTTTTTTAAAAAATGGAAAGTAGATTTTGTAATGAAATATAGGGAGGTTTTAGGGACTCTAACTAAAAAAATATGTGAGATAGATGATTATGGTCAAAATTTTATTTGTTCGCAACAAGATATTACATGTTTTTTTGATTTGTTAGATGAATCAAAGCATACAAAATATAAGAAAAAATTCGCGGAAGAATATATTTTGTCAAATATAACATCATATTCTTTTATGAAGTTTTATGAAGAGAAAATGTATCGTCAGTTTGCTTTATTATACAATAAATGTGAAAATGAAAAATTAAAAGAACAAGTTAAGAATGGACTTTCTTTTGAATTAGCATATTGTTTATCTGAAAGTGGTGAAAAAGAACAGGCTAAGGAAATATATGAGGCTATGATTAAAAAGGGAAAAGAAGGATCAGGAGTTTTTAATAACTTGGGAGTCATTTACCGAGATATAGATAAAAATTACATGAAAGCTTTAGATTTATTTAACAAAGCGAATAAGATATTACCCAATGATCAAATAATAATACAAAATATAAATACTACAAAAAAAATGATTGATGAGCAAAAATCTCATCCGCAAAAAATAGTTGAGCGCTATTTTAAAAAGACGGATAGTCAACATAAAAAAATCATTTTTACAATTTATCGTTTTCAAGGTCAGGAATATGTATCTAATGAATTACTTATGAATGCTACTAATTTTAAAGGACGTTATTTTGAAAAACTTATAAGGCACTTGCAATCATTAGAACTGATTTATTTTGATGCTGGAAGAGGATGGTACATTGATCATGCAATTAAAGAAAATGTAGAGAGCTATATAAATCCTAAGTTGGAGCGACAAATTATTAAATGGGATAATAATTGTTTTTATCGTCCTATTTTCTATCATGAAGCAGAGATCAATTTATATAGGGTTTTAAAGGAATTGTTTCCAATGCACTTAGTATTTCCGAATATGGATTTAAAAACTATAATTGATGCTGAAAAAATCCGTGATTACCTTGATAATGATATATTAGACTATTTCTTTAAGGCGCATGTAGACTTTGCAATTGTTGATACAACAAATTATTTTCCTATTATGACATATGAACGTGACAGTACTTATCAAGACCACGAGCCTCAAAAAAGCAATGCCATAAAGAAAAATATAATTTTCCAAACAAGTGGTCTACCTTTAATTCGCCTTCGCTATAGCCCTTCAATGGATTATGAGCGCTTGAAAGAAGAAATAAAACAGACAACAAAGGAGTTCTTTTTAGAAATTCAACAAGGTAATAATAGTGAGAGTAAGCGTATACTTAAATCTTTTGATTTAAAAAAGTTTGATATCTACAATGAGTTACCTAATATTAATGATATTCAAGACAAGTGGTCTGCTATTGTTGGTGAATTAATCGCTGAAAATACTATTGAGATACAAATGTTAAAAGAGACCGGTATTGTAATAATTTTTTTAAGCGAAAAAGTTAAATCAATAGTGGAAATGGGAAAAGAAAACATAAAGAAAAGCATGTATCAAGAATTTCCGGTACTTAATGCACTTGAATTTAAATGGGAAAGCAGTAAAAAAGAAGATTAAATTTTGGCGCTTCTAGTCACTATTGGGGACTGGAATGCTATTAGGTGTGTTAATTTCAGCTTTAGAGTGGATGGGAAACATAGTATATACAATATATGAATTTACCTTATTATTATGAAGTATATGATAAAAAGCACGATATAAATTTATCGTGTTTTTTATTTTATCTAGGTTTTTATAGGGATAAAAGGTAAGAAATCAATATGTAGTTTTACAATAGTTTTTAAAGTCCATATATTGATATGTTGTTTGTTCAGTGATATAATAAGTTTTTGTGTAAGGAAGATATTGTATAAAATATTAAAGGGTTATAGTGAAAGTAAAACTATTCTAAACAAGAGAGAGTTATATAAAAGAGAGATTGCAAGTTAGAAAAGTAGAGGGGGCAGTAGATGAATTCTAAAGCAGATGTAATTTTAGACATATTTGAAGAAAAGCTACTCAAACACTATGGTACTAGTATTATTAGGGCATCTCAGTTACAAATGGCATTAGATATTGGAGAGTTTTTGGAGTCTAGTAAGAGAGTAATGATTATTGAGGCACCAGTAGGAACAGGAAAGTCATTAGGAGCATTAGTTCCAGTCTTAGTAGATCGGAAATATAATACATTCGATAAAAGGAATGTTATGTATGCTACTGCTACTATTAATTTGCAAGGACAGTTAATGAGGAGTGAAATTCCACTATTACGTAAACTGGGGTTAGTAAATAACCCAATTGTTGCAAAGGGAAAATCACATTATTATTGTCACTTTAGGATGAAGAATTCAAGTCAAAAAATAGAAAATGAATTATTTTCGCGTGCAGATCAACATGTTTTGGAAAAGTTTTTTCGATTAAGTAAGACGGGGCAAAGGAGCGAATTAGAAGAGGAACATGGCTTTAATATAGAGGATAAAAAATGGAAAAGAGTTGAGTTATCTAATAAGTCTAATTGTAGGGCTTGTCAATTTTCAATGGTATGTCCGACGATTATACATCGGAGAAGATTTAAAGCAATTGAAAATGATGTAGTTATAACCAATCATGATCAACTAATTAATTCGTTTTTAAATGCAATGGATATGGATAGTATTTATGAGCCAGTACTAAAAACTGATATGGGGCTAGTGATAATTGATGAAGCTCACGATTTTTTGGAAACATTTATTGGTCGTTTAGAAAAAACGTTTACTCTGTCTTACTTGAGGAATCTTGAAAAATATATAGAACGTGACAATTATAAGTGGAAAAAAGCCGTAGATAGATTAAGAGCATGGGTAAAAAGGAACAAAGAATATAATAAGAAGTCAGATGCGGGGCGCTACTTGTTAACAGACTTTGTATTTTCTATTTTAAAAACGCTACAAAAAATCTTAAATGAAAATCTATTTCAGGCAAAGTACCGAAGGGCTGAAATATTGGACGAATTGTCTGGTATTCTCCATAGATTTTTACAGAAGGAGAAGTATACGTCTTGGATAAGCTTAGAAGATGATGAATTTCATGTCATAGAAAATAATTATAAAGAGGTATTCCGACAGATGTTAGATTATATCAAGAATTCCAATAAAATTATATTTATGTCGGGTACCCTTACGGTGAATAAAGATTTTTCTTATATTAAAAATCAGTGGAATATTAAAAGTGGAGAAGCGGTAACAAAAGTTTTAAATAGTCCATTTGATTACAAGAATCAAGCACTTATTTACATACCTAAGAAATTAGGTAATCCTAATAAAGATGAGTTTATAGAAAATGCATTAAAAGAGATTCGTAAATTACTGAGGTTGACAGGGGGACGCACGCTTCTTTTAAATACCTCTAAGGACCATATGGATGAATTTTATAATGGAATCAAAGTAGAATTAGCGACTTCTAACGTTCCATTATACAAACAAGGAGAAAGTGGAGTTGAAAATTTAACTAAACGTTTTAAAGAATTAGAAGAGAGTGTGTTAGTTGGATCCGGTAGTTTTTTCTCTGGGTTTTCAATAGCAGGAACTTCTTTAACATCAGTTATTATAAATAAGTTACCATTTCCAGCTTTTAATGATCCTATTATAGAGTTAATGAGTATGGGAATTAAAAAGGAAGATAGGTTTAAAAAAGTTAGTTATCCAATGATGATAAATAAGTTAGATCAAGCGGTAGGGCGCTTAATTAGAAGTATTGAGGATTATGGAATTGTCACAATACTTGATGAGCGCATTTATACATCTCAAGGGTATGGTAAGGATGTGCGAGAGTTATTAAAAGAACAAGGGTATGTATTGACTAGATCATGGGAAGAGGTAGAATCTTTTTATATTAAAAAGTTAGGAAAAGGAGCGGAAGCTGAATATAAACCATATAACAAAGAAGCATTAGATATTGGAAATTTGTTAAGCCGTCCTAACCGTAAATTATTAGCTAAAACACAGAAGAGAAAACATATAAAAGTGAAAATGTATGAACCTAAGAAGATAAAAAAAGATCAAAAGTTATTCTTAGAAAAGGTATGTAAAGATGCTAACTTTAAAATTATTCTAAATGGAACTACAGAGCTTGTATTTAAAGAAGTCTGTATTAGTTTAGCTATGGATAAGCTTCCTATTCCTCAAACAATGAAGGGTTTTCCATATAGAGATATTGAAGAGAAAGAAAAGCTTAGTCAATATTTAGATTTTAAAGTAGCTAATAAGACGGTAGAAGAAATCTATAGGGAAAATGAAGTGAAGACAGCAAAAAACAGAGTAAATAAAGACCAAAGAGAATTTTTAAAGAATCTCATGGAACAGGAAGGAATAACAGGTTCTATAAAGAGAGAAGTAAACGATGCTTATAAGGTAGTATATGATGAACTATACAGTAATTGGAAGGATGTGTCTTATTTAAGGAAGTGTTTTCCATATCAAGATGAAGAAGAAAAAAGAGAGTTATTTACTTACCATGGGGGAACGAGGAAAAGGGCATATCCTTTATGTACGCAATTAGGGTGCAGTGGTGAATGTAGTGAACAGGAACATAAGCAAATAATAGCTTATCTTATCGATACCTATGGAGCTACAAAGGTTGAATATATGGGGAGAACGGGGAAACAACGGGTTCTAATTGAACCTATAGAAATATTAGATCAAGATGAATTTCGACCAAGTGAACTATTACAAAATGTTTAAAAACATTCTAAAAAGATGTGAGGAAGCTATTCTTTATACTATTACTAGTTTTGCATGGGGAACAATAGCAGAATAAAAAATTAATTTATTATGCTTTTTTATTCTGTGTAGTTTTTATAACAAGCAAAAGAAGAAATATAATGATACTATTTCTTTTGCTTGTTACTCAATCTAAAATAATTGCTTAAAGTTTGTATTTTCTATAGTTATTTAATATTAATATTAATAAGGTGGTATTACTCTTTGGACTTTGAGACTAAAAATTCTACTTCTTGAATTAACAGGGAGGGTTTGACATCAAGAGTTTCAGCTAATGCAAATATAGTATTGATTGTGGGTTTTCTTTTACCACGTTCAAGAAGACTAATATATGTTCTATCTAAACTAGAGTTAAGTGCGAGCTGTTCTTGACTTATATTAGTGATATGCCGGTATTTTTGTAGGGTAATTCCAAAGGCTTCTTCGATTTTCAAGAAATCACTCTCCTTATATTTATAAGATAATTTTGAGAGAGTAATCTTCTTTTAACTACAGACTATAGTCTGCATTTACTTGTAATATACAGCCAATGTTTAGGAGGAAGTATAAAGAAAACGGCCATAATGTAGTTATTAGGCCTCACCATACATGTCCATCAATTTAAGAGATTTTAATACCCCCTAATTACTCAAAAACGTCATTCTTTCTAATCTAGCTTGTTTAGAAAGAATGACGTTTTTTGATGAACCCCTCGATTCAAGATGAACTACAACCATTTGCAAAGGAATTACAACGATATGTGACACCTGTATTTTTAGAAGAACTTGCAAGAGAAATGGGATTTATAAAGCGAAAACGTAAGTTTTCTGGCTCAGACTTAGCCCCGATTTGTATTTGAATCAGTCAACGAGTAGCAGGTGGATCCCTTAGTATGATTATGTAGTAAGCTTCATGCAGCCACTTGCACTTTACTCAGCCCTGAGGGCTTAAATAAATGTTTAAATGCTAAAGCAGTTTTGTTTTCACAACATATTTTCTCTTTACTGTTACAACAAAAAGTATGTGAACAAACACAAATCTCTAACCTTCTCTTCTCTTATTTTCAACGAATACGTATCTTAGATGCTACTGTATTTCAGGTGCCGAATGCTTTAGAGGATGTATATCCAGGCTCTGGAGGCTGTGCTCAAACAGCCGAAATCAAAATTCAATTAGGATATGATCTGCACAGTAGAAAATTTCTTAACTTTCAAGTTGGACCAGAAAAAAATAACGACAAAATATTTGGCACGAAGTGCTTAAATACTTTACGACCAGGAGATTTATGTATTCGTGATTCGGCTTATTTCATGTCGAAATTCATACTGGGATCTCATAAATATATATGAAACTTGACGTATATAAAAAACAAATGTAATATATAAATAACAAAAGTAAACTATAGTATAGGAGGGTTTTTAGATGCTTACCAAAGTTAAGCGGATTCGACTTGAAAAAGGTATGACACAAGGAGAATTAGCAAAATTGACAAATGTTAGCAGGCAAACAATAGGTTTAATTGAACAAGGCGCATATAATCCATCTTTAAATCTTTGTATTAAGATTTGTCAAACCCTTGGAGTTACTTTAAATGATTTATTTTGGGAGGAGTTGTAATAATGAAAAATATCTTAGAAAAAATGTACTTGAGATTTATAAACAAGGTAAGCGAAAGAGATGAATATCAAATACAAGAAATAAACAAAGAGTTTGCTATTGCAGGGTTAATGTTATGGTATGCAAATATACTAGCTATGTTTATTATGCTAGTAGTTGATACTATTAATCACACCTTATCTATAGGAACTATAATTACCTTTGTGGTCAATATGCTTTACGCTAACTATCTAATGTGGAAATTAAAAAAGAAAAGATTGAATGATATAGAATGCTCTACAAAAGAAGAATTTTTTAAAAAGAAAAAACAGATTAAAAAATCTAGTATTAGAGCTGGTTTACTTTGGACCTTTGAAATGTTTATATTAATGTGCTATGTTTTTCCTTATTTAAGCTCAGGGAAAATATCAGTTTCTTTCTCTGATATTATTATATGGGTTTGTGCAGGCTTATTCTTTGGTTCTAGCATGTATGTAATTTCATTATTTAATTTAAAAAAGTTATATTAGTTGAAATTAGAATATAAGTGAAATACGATCTATAGAATTAAACCTTTCTTTCTGTAAATTCTAAAATTGGATAACATATATTTTAAGCATACTGTTAGAAAGTAAGAAATTTTATACATATTACAATTGCTAGTTCTAGCCTATATAAATTAAAAGCGATTAAATTAAAAACCCAATTTAATCGCTTTTTTCATTCTAATCATTATTAGATATATAATTTATTAGCAACCGCCAATGCCGCCAGCAATGCCGCCAGCTAAAGCGCCTACGCCGCTGCCATAAATTACAGCAGGACCGAATTCCCAAGTGTATCCAGCTCCTGTTAGGAATCCACTAACTGCGCCAGAAGCGATGCCTGCTACACATTTACCAGCTCCACCAGCTGAAATTTCTAAAAGTTCTTTTTCTGTAAGTGTCTCTAAGTTCATAATATGATTCTCCTTTTATCTTTTATTAGCAACTACCAATTCCGCCAGCAACGCCACCAGCTAAAGCGCCTACGCCGCCGCCATAAATTACAGCAGGGCCGAATTCCCAAGTGTAGCTAGCACCATTCAGGAATCCTAATGCTGCGCCAGAAGCGATGCCTGCTACACATTTACCAGCTCCACCAGCTGAAATTTCTAAAAGTTCTTTTTCTGTAAGTGTCTCTAAGTTCATAATATGATTCTCCTTTTATTTTTTATTAGCAACCAGCAATTCCGCCAGCAACGCCGCCAGCTAAAGCACCTACGCCGCTACCGTAAATTACAGCAGGACCAAATTCCCAAGTGTAGCTAGCTCCTGTTAGGAATCCACCGACTGCGCCAGAAGCGATACCTGCTACACATTTACCAGCTCCACCAGCTGAAATTTCTAAAAGTTCTTTTTCTGTAAGTAATTCTAATTTCATAATGATTCATACCCCTTATTATTATATTTTTGATTATTACACGTAATTAATTAGTTAATATTATAAAAATGTTATTATTACTATTGTTTAATCGCGATATAACAATCATGTTTTTTATAATAACACTTATTTCCAGGAATGATAGATAATATGCAAAATTACATATTATCTATTTTTTTATTATATTTAGATATAATATTTAACTTGTCATATTTAAATATTAAGGAAATGAGGCTACGATTTTGTTCAAAAAAGAGTTTTTTTGTATTAGGCAACAGGATTTAAAAGATTGTGGTCCAGCATGTCTAGCGATGATTTCTCGCCATTATGGGTTTACTACTTCTATTTCAAAGATTAGAGAAGTGGCTGGTACAGATTTAGCGGGAACAAATATTAAAGGTTTGATGGAGGCTGGTGAAAAACTAGGGTTTGAAGTAAAAGCTGTAAAAGCAACAAAACCCGAAGATTTAAAAGAAATTCCATTACCTTCAATTGCTCATGTTGTAGTCAATGGTGGTTTGTTACACTATGTAGTAATTCATAAGGTTAAAGATAATAAAATTTATATTGCTGATCCAGAAAAGGGATTGGTTACGTACTTGTTAGAAGAATTCTGCCAAATGTGGACAGGTATTCTTGTATTAATGTCTCCTGGACAAAATTTTCAAAAAGGAAAAGAATCAAAGGGAACATTTTCACGATTTCTCTTATTATTAAAACAACAAAAAAATTTATTAATACCATTGTTTTTTGCTTCTATTTTCTTTAATTTATTTGGGTTATTGGGAGCATTTTATTTTAAATTTTTAATTGATGATATCGTGGCAAATCAATTGATACAGACACTTCATATTGTATCAATTGGAATTATTATATTGTATATATTTAAGATACTTCTTTCTTATTTTCGCACTCATTTAATCCTATATTTAAGTAGAAGAATAGATATTCATTTAATGCTTGGGTACTATCGTCATGTTGTAGGATTACCAATGAATTTCTTTGAAACAAGAAAAGTGGGCGAAATTATTTCTCGATTTATGGACGCAAGTAAAATACGAGATGCTTTGTCAACCATAACAGTTACTTTAATGATTGATACATTAATGGTTACAATAGGAGCTGTTTTGTTATATATCCATAGTCCCATTTTATTTGGTGTGACTTTATTATTAATACCGTTCTATATTGGTATTATTTTTGCCTTCCATAAGCCGTATCAATCCATTAATCGCAAAGAAATGGAAAGTAATGCGAAATTAAATTCCTATTTAGTGGAATCTTTAAATGGAATTGCAACTGTAAAATCTTATAACGCAGAAAAAGAAGTGTTTTTTCAAACTGAAAGTCGTTTTATTAATCTATTAAGGCATGTATTTAAAAGAGGAATGCTATCCAATTTACAAGGTTCTATTAAAATGGGACTTGAATTAATTGGTGGAACTATCATCCTTTGGGTTGGTTCCATGCAAGTATTAAAAGGAAATATGACGATAGGTGAGTTAATTACATATAATGCACTTTTAGTATATTTTTTAAATCCAATTGAAAATTTGATTGGTATTCAGCCTACCATGCAATCTGCACTAGTCGCTGGAGAACGATTAAATGAAATTTTTGATTTAGATCAAGAAAAAAGTGAAAAAGAGGATAATAAAGTATCTCCTAAAAAATTATCAGGCAAAATCCAATGTTCAAATGTTACATTTCGTTATGGAACACGTAAAAATGTACTAAATAACATAAGTTTTTCAATTGAATCAGGTAGTCAAGTAGCATTTGTAGGAGAGAGTGGATCAGGTAAAACAACCATTTCAAAACTATTAATGCATTATTATGAATCCCAACAAGGAAATATATATTATGATGATTATCATATCAAAGAGATAAGCCGTACTGCATTGCGTGATCGAATTGCATATGTCTCTCAAGAGTCATTCTTCTTTAGTGCTTCTATTTATGAGAATTTGTGTTTTGGTTTAGCACGACCAGTTACTTTAGAGGAGGTTATACACGTATGTAAGCAAGCTTGTATACATGAGTTTATCAGTGAATTACCGTTACGTTATGAAACTCTCTTAGAAGAAAATGCGTCTAATTTATCTGGTGGACAAAGACAACGTTTGGCAATTGCAAGAGCGTTATTAAAACAACCAGATATCTTAATTTTAGATGAAGCGACAAGTAATTTAGATTCTACAACTGAAAAACATATTACGGATATGTTAAAGAAGTTGGGGTTACAAGGAGTTACTGTAATTATGATTGCGCATCGATTAAGTACAATCCAGCATGCAAATCAAATTTTCGTGATGGAACAAGGAAATATTAAAGAGCAAGGCGCTCATGAAGAATTATTATTCCATAAAGGAGAGTATTACCGTTTGTGGAAGAATCAAACTGTTCATATAGAACACATAGAATCTCAATCTTATGCAATGCGAGGTGTCCAAGATGAGTAAGCTTTATTCGTTTGATCAATTAATTGATAGTAAGGAATTATTAGAACGAAAACCACCTCGTTTTATTGCTGGATTAATTGTTTTTCTTTTGATGAGCTTATTTGTTTTCTTAATCTGGGCTTATGTCAGTAAGATAGATATTGTAAGTAAGGGAACAGCAATGATACAAGGAAAATCAGATGTAAGTGTGTCTCGTACTCAAATTGTAGGTGTGGTTGATACGGTTGCTGTTAAGCCTGGTGATGAAGTGAAAAAAGGAAATATTTTAATTCAATTAAAAAATCAGGAATTAACAGATAAACAAAGTCAGATGAATCAAATTGTGGAACATTTAGAAAAACAAAAAGGGATGTTAGAACAGTTGAAAGAGAGTATCCAGTCCCATAAATCTTCTTTTCTTGATGATGTGGATAAAAAAATAAGAGAAGAATATCAGGCTTATGATCAAAGATATCAATCTATACAAAATGAAAAAGACAATGAAATAAAAACAATAGAAAATAGTAAAATTTCAAGCGAACAAGATGAAGTTTTACAAGGATTAATTGCAGAAAACGAAAATATCCAAAGAGAAATAGACATAATTGAAAAACAAAAGACAAAAGAAAATATATTAGAAGAACAAAAACAAGTAATGGATGATAAAAAAGGAAATTTAGAATCCAAAAAAAATAGTGTGGAAAAGCGTATTCAACAACGAAAAGAAACTTTAGAACATGAAAGAACAAAAGTGGATGTTACTAAAGAAGGAAAGCAAGTACAAAAGAAAGATGCTTTAAAACAATATAAAGAAGAATCTATGATTTCAGTGAATCAACGTATTCAATCCCTAGAACAGGAACTATTTATTAAAAAGCAAGAGTTAGATGGACTGCGTCATCAAAATGAAACGACAATTATAAAAGCAGAAAAAGACGGGATTGTACAATTTCCTGCCATCTTACAACAAGGGGATTTAATTAATCCCGGCCAAGAAATTGTTTCGATTATCCCAAAAGAAGACCAAAAAAAAGTAAGAATCTTATTACCAGCTCAAGATATAAAAGGAATAAAAAAAGGAGATAAAGTACAATATTCGTTTAAGTTACAGAAAACGGATAAACAAATGGGACAAATAACATATGTATCAGCATATCCTACTTTTGATAAAAATACGAAGGGGTATATGTATGAACTAGAAGCCACAATTGATACAAAAGATTTACAAGAACTACATATAGGAATGGTTGGTAGAGCTTCTGTCATTACAGGAGAAGAACCAGTATGGAAATTTATTTTAAGAAAATTAGATTTTATTTCTAATTGAAATAGTTAGAAATAAAATCATATAAGGGGATATAATTAAGTATGAAAAAGTGTTTTTCTATTGTAATCATGTTGATTTTATTAATGAGTTCTTTTCCTTTATCTGTTACATATGCAAAGGAAAAAAACATCAATTTAAGCAATATTGAGCAAATGTCTAGTGTTTTTAATGATAATACTAGCCTAGGAGAAAAAATCAGTTATATTAGAAATAGTGATTTGAATAATTGGTCAGTTAAAGAAATGAACCAGGCCCTAGATAAAATAGATAATTTAAATCTGAGTATAATGGAACGAGCAAGTTTAAAGAGAGAGGTAATACGTTCTTCAGGATTTTCTAATTTTGATTTTAAAGAAACAAATTCTGATGTATTAGCATTTAAGGAATTAAAAATAGAAATTATAGAGACTGATCAGTTACTTACTTTATATAGAAGAAGCAAGGCTGGTGAACTGGGATCTAAATACGGTCTGGGTTATTGGTGGGGAGATAAAGAAAGAAATATTGAAGAAACTAGAAATGAGTTAGCCGTATTAGAAGCTTGGGGAAATCCGCTTAATATACAATATAAAATCAAGGTACCTAAAGGGACAAGAATACTTAAAGGATTTACAGCTGCTCAAACTCAATATCTTAAAGGGACAAGTATAATTCAAGAATATAGAGAAGGCGGAGCTATGCAATACTGGATTAATAAGATAGATAACAGTTGGTTACAATAAAAAATTATTAGGAGGATAACATGACAAATCATCATGAATTTATAAGTTTAGCTCTAGATTGTGAGCGTATTATAAAACAAAACATTCCTAGTAATCCCGACGATGCGAAAAGATATCATTTAATGTTAAACGAACTTAAAGGATTAAGAATGACCATAGAATCAAACCAATTAAATGACAAGTTGTATTATTTATCAATTACACAGATGCTTGAAAAAAATGATCCGGAAGAAGTATTACAAGCTGTTTTAAAACTAAATACATTTTATTGTAACTACTATCAAAATGTATAAAAATATTAACTCAATAAATTCGAGCCTATATTATTAAAAATAACATGACTCATAGTGGAAGGCACCCGAAAGGGTGCCTTTTCTTTATAAAAAATACATCTAATAAGAAATATAGTCTAAACGTACAATTTTCTTTTTTTGATATGGTGACTCCTATTACTAAATTATAGCCGTTTTTTAGTAAGGTATTGAGTTGTTAACTACTTCAACAAATTCTTTAAATTCATTATCTGTGAAGTAGTAAAATAATTCTTCTATAACATAGTATGTATCTTTAGAGTCTTTAACAATTAAATCCACTCGATTCAAGCTATTAATAGAGTTTCGAATTACAGTTTTCTTAATAGCAGTTTCTTTTGAGATAGTAGGGATATCTACTTTAACTTTTCCTGTTTTATTGAGGTATGCATCTTTGCATAAATACGCATAGATAATTAAATCAATGCCACTTATATTACCCATCAGTTCTTCTGTGAAGACAGGTGAAGGTACAAAAAAATAACTTTGGTTTTCATAATCTTGAAATTGTATTTCGGTACCTTTTTTTATTGTTTTATTAAAATGTTCATATAAAAGGGAGTGAAGTGTTTCTGTATCTGTATTTAAATCGAAGAATCCTATAGGTAATTTACTAAAATACATAATAACATCCTTTCTTTGTAGACTATAGTCTACGGTGTTGTATCATGATACAATGGATTTGTAGATAATACTTACAAATATATTGTGAATTACTATAAAAATACACCGGTTATCTGATATAAAGGAGGTGGTTATTGATTAAATATAGATGAATAAAATAACAAGATAGTGGCAGATTTCCAAAACTTATTTTGTAAAATTAAGATGTTAGATTTAGTTTTGAGGGAGAGCGGGAGGAAGGTATGTATCAATTAAAATATAGGCGTTCAGATAACCGTATAGAATTAATTACAGAGTATGGTGAAAAAAAGTTACTAAATGATAGCATTTCCTCAAAACCAACTATTTCACCAGGGGGATTAAAAGCCATATATTTATCACCTTGCGAATGGGAAAGTATCACCAAATTGTATCTCTTTGATTTAAGGAATGGTGATAATATTCAATTAATAGGTGATATAGATGGAGCATATATGCCGAAAGGGGCAATATGGGTAGATAACTCATATCTTGCACTTATTATTGGTTTTGGCACTTTCAGTGATGGAGGAAATGTGTATCTTTATAATTTAATGGATAGTCAATTGATTAAAATAACTGATTGGGATCAAAGAAAACAAGTAGTAAAGTTAGAATATAATAGTGGTTTCTTAAAGTGTAAAGGTATTGAGTATTTAAGTGACATGATGGAGGAATATATAGAATTTAAGGAGATCTTAGATATAAAGTTATATACTTTATAAAATTATAAGGTTTTTAGAGTTTTATAAAGAAGAATGAAAGTACAACAAATGTTTGGTTATAGGTACAGTAGAAAAATATAGAGAATAATACAGCTTTTTTGTTTCGTTATTGGTTCTAAAAAAGCATTGAATAGTTTGAAGCAGAAATACCAAATGAGATAAATAGTATTTTAGAAGGATTCTATGTATTATGCACATAAAAATATTCCATACTAGAAATGATGAAATTTTTAAGGAGGGTAGAGATGGCCAAACGAAAAAATGAATGGACAGAAAAAAGAATAGAAAAATACATAAAAGAAGGTAGGGGACATGGGGAAGTAGGTGATTATAAACCTTGGTTAACGATACAAAATCTATCTTCTAATGGCAATGAAACTCGTCCTAAAGGTTGGAAAACAAACAGACAACATGAATTTCTTTCTAATTTAGAAAGGGATTATTTTTTTATCTTGGAATGGGCAGATAATATTATTGATATCAGAGAACAATTCCCTTTAGATCGGGAGCTTACATATCAAATTGCTGTAGAAAAAGGTATATCACATCCTATTGATCCAAAGAATAAAACACTAATTGTAATGACTACAGATTTTTTATTGACGATTCATAAGGAGAAAGAAATTAAATATATAGCTAGAACCGTAAAATCAAGTAAGGAATTAGAAGATAAGAGGGTAATTGAAAAGTTTGAGATTGAAAGGGAATATTGGAAAAGGAAAAATATTGATTGGGGTATTGTAACGGAAAAGGATATTCCTGCAGAAATGGCAGATAATATTTTTTGGCTTCATAAGTCTTATTATGTAGAGGATATAAGGGATGTGAGCTTTATTAAGCTTCTTCTTAAATCTCTTATGAACACTTCGTCTAATACCCCCCTAATTGATGCTCTTAATCAATTTGATAATCAGTATAACTTGGATCAGGGACAAGCTATGGTTTATTTTAAGCATTTAGTAGCTAGAAAATATATATTTATAGATATATTAACAAAAAGGGTTAATCTAAGAAATCTGAATATTAAGAATTTAGTTTTTGCAAAAGGGGAGTATGAGGTCTGTGATTATGCTATCAGTAAATGAAGTATTTCAGGATGTAGATAGTTCAAAGGTATATAGGGTACTTTGGATTGATGATGGAAATGTAATCGCATATTTAATTGATATATATCATGACAATGCTCTGCCTTTTGGAGAGAGTATGAAAAATCTCTTTGATGGTTTCGTGAGTGGTAGATTTTCAAAAGTAGTAGCACCTAACCTTATTTCAGTTATAGCCTGTGAAGAGTTGAGTGAAAAGGAGATTTTGATTAGAGATAAAGCATGGAATAAGATTAAGGAATTAGTTAAGAGAGAACCGGAAATTTATAAGAGGAAAGAAAGGGGGGAATTAATTAAGGGAATAATAGACCAACAAGATGTCTCTAATAAGACAATTTATAAGTATTTAAAGAGATATTGGCAACGTGGAAAAGTGAAGGATGCATTAATCCCTGATTATAAAAATTGTGGCAATAAGGGAGTTGAAAAAAATTGGGGGGAGAATAAGACTGGTAGACCACGAATGAGAAATAGTGCGGGTATAAATGTGACGCCAGAAATTCAACAACTGTTTGAAAAGGCTGTTCAAAATTATTATTTTGTAAATCCGGATAATACGTTAACACATACTTATAAGATGATGATTAGGAAATCCTTTCAAGTGGATACTTACTATGAGGATGGAATAAATTACACTATTATCGAGGATGAAAATAATATTCCTACACTTCGGCAATTTCGTTATTGGTTTAATAAGAGATATGGGACAGAAGAAATTATTTCATCAAAGTATGGAAGGAAAAAATTCGAGCGAGATCATAGGGCAATTTTAGGTTCTTCATCCTTTGAAGTATTTGGTCCAGGTTCTAGATATCAAATTGATGCTACAAAGGCTAATGTATATATAGTATCTAGGTATAATTCAGATTGGGTTTTAGAGAGGCCGACGGTTTATTATGTTACAGATGTATATACTCATTTAATAGCAGGATTTTATGTAGGATTAGAAAGTCCATCTTGGCTGGGTATGATGATGGCTCTTCTTAATGCAACCACAAATAAGAAAGTGTTTTGTGAGAAATATGGTGTTCATATTACAGAAGATTGTTGGCCAGCAGCTCATTTACCTGAAGTTATTTTAGGAGATCGAGGAGAATTAGAAGGATTTAATGTTAATCACTTAATACAAGGTCTTAATGTTACAGTTGAGAACAATCCAGCCTATCGTCCAGATTGGAAAGGGATTGTGGAGAAATTGTTTGATATATCACAAGAAAAAATACGTCCTTTTTTACCTGGTTATGTAGCAAAAGATTGGGGGAAGAGAGGGGCTAAAGATCCACGCTTACAAGCGAAATTAAATATAGAGCAATATACAAAAATTATCATTCGTTTTATTTTACATTACAACAAGAATTTCTATATGAAAGACTATATACGAGATTCGGATATGATAATGGATAATGTGAAACCAACTCCTATCGAATTATGGAAATGGGGTATTAAAAATCGTGCTGGAAAGTTACGAATTGTACAACCTGATATCATGAAGTTTTATTTAATGCCTAGAGGGAGTGCTACGGTAACGGCAAAGGGAATTCGATTTCAAAAAATGCTATATAGTTGTGAAACAGCATTGCAAAATTCATGGTTTGCTATTGCTAGAACAAAGAAAAGTTGGAAGGTAGATATTTCTTTTGATCCTCGTGATATGAATCAGATTTATATTCATACAAAGGATGAAAAAATATTTGAAACATGCAATTTACTAGAACACCAAGAAAGATATAAAGATAAATCAATTGAGGAAGTGGAACAGCTGCATAAAGTAGAAAGTGAAAAATTCAAGGAAGAAGAGCATGTTTTGTTACAAAATGACATTAATCTTTTTGATAGTATAGAGTCTATTGTCAATGAAGCAATCAAAGAAGCAGATGAGAAACAAACGGTAAATTTTAGCGAATCAAAAAACATAGAGAAAATAAAAGAACATACCAAATTTGAAAAAGAAATGAGAAGAAGGGAAGAAGCGTTTAAATTAGACGGTATGAAAAATGGTGTTCCACAAAATGTAATTTCGGTAAATGAAAATCAAAAAAATATATATGATCGTCATTCAGTTAAAGATTTGTTTAATAAGCGTAGAGGAGGGAAAAAATGAGTAAGAACCCCGACATGGTTCAATTAGAAAATGGGACATACGCCTTACTTGCTAGTTATAAAGAACAACAGTTAGTTGAATATCAAGGAAATCCTTTAATTGAAGCACTACCCCCTATACTCTCCTATGAAGAAGCATTTGATCAACTTAGTTTTTTTCCGGAGTATCATGAAAAAGAAAAAAACTTATCTGAGCATCATCGTTACCACGCCCTGTTACGATTAACCCGTTTTTTTCAGCCAATTGGACAAACGTTAGATTTAGAGAGAAGGTTTTCTCGTTTTTTACGTTATGGATATGTTAATCGGAATCCATTACAAAAACAGCATATTCAAGCTTTAAATGAGTTACATCAAAAGTTGGTGAAAAAAGAAGAGTTAGGTTTATCACCAGATATAAGAGCAACAGCTTCTAGTTTTACTTTGATGGGATTTTCTGGTGTTGGAAAGTCTACAGCTATAGAGAGGGTTCTTTCATTATATCCACAGCTAATTGTTCATCAATATCCCATTAATACAATTCAAATTGTCTGGCTAAAATTAAACTGTCCACATGATGGATCATTAAAATCTTTATGTCAAAATTTTTTTGAAAAGATAGATACATTAATTGGAACAAATTATTTACATAAATACGGTAAGTCACATATTTCAGTCAGCTCAATGGTAACAAGGATGGGGCAGATTGCAAGGTTGCATTGTGTCGGAGCCGTAATTATTGATGAGATACAGCACCTTTTATCAACAAAGGGAGATGCCTCTGAAAAGATGATGAATTTCTTTGTGACACTTATTAATGAAATTGGTATACCTGTTATGATGATTGGGACAATGAGAGCAAGAGCAATTTTACAGAAGGATTTTAGGCAGGCACGTCGTGGAAGTGGACAAGGAGATATGATTTGGCAACAAATGGATAACTCGGAAGATTGGGAAGTGTTACTTACAAGTATTTGGGATTATCAGTGGACAAAAGAATATGTCGAACTTAATCAAGAATTGATTAAGCTAATTTATGAGGAGAGTCAGGGAATTATTGATATAGCTATAAAGATTTTTATATTGGCACAGGGGAGAGCAATTGAAACAAGTGCAGAGAAAATTTCAATAGAATTAATAAAAAAAGTAGTAAAAGAAGATTTGAAACTTGTTCAGCCAATGTTGAAAGCACTTAAATCTGGAGTAGAGTCAGAAATTGCAAAGTATGAAGATATTATTGCCTTAGATATAAAAGAATACATGTTAAATAAAATACCAGTAATTGATATGAGAGCCAGGATTCAAGCTCAAAAGGAAAAAATTAAAAAAGATAGTGAAGCAAATGAATCAAGTAAGTTAGAAAAGTTAATTTTATCCCTTATTAATTTAGATGTAAATGAAAAGCATGCAGAAAAGATAGCTAAAAGAGTACTGAATAAACTTCCAAATTTAACGATTGCAGAACTAATGAAAGAAGCTTTGAAGTATATTAATGAACGTGAAACTGACAAGAGAAAGAAAAATAATAAGGCATTGAATATGAATATGAATATGTTACAGCTTCTCATTAATAAAGGAAAGAAGACCAAACAATCGGCTTATGAAGCATTATATGATAACGGTTATATTAAAAAACCATTAGAAGAATCTTTTTATGAGGAAGAGAGATTATGTTGACATTTTTTCCAAGTTTATATGAAGAAGAATTATTGTATGGCGCATTGACTAGATATCATAACCGTTCGTGTAATAAGGAATTTAAAGATACGTTAAGGGATTTATATGGTGATACGCGAACATATATTATGCCAGATTTAATACCAGATTTAAAAGTTTTACAAAATAGGCTTAAATATTTTAATCAATTTAATATTAATGATTGTTGGGAACAGCATACATTCTATCATTATTATACAAATTTTTTGAATGCTGAGGTTCGTAATAAGGTAAAAAAAGCAATATTAAGTAATGAGCAGGGAGTAAATGTGCATTATCAAATTGGTTATATAACAAGTACAGTAAAGGAAGCTCCATATTTTCGGTTTTGTGCACAATGTTTACAAGAAGATTTACAGGGATATGGAGAAACTTATTGGCGTGTTTATCAACAATTGCCAAGTGTTTTTGTTTGCTTAAAGCATAGATGTTTACTTCAAGAGAGCTCTGGACAATTTCGGAGAGGGTGTTCAACCCTTGTTGCACCATTAGATACAGTCCATATGAAGAGAACGATAAACAATAACGATCATGATTGGTCTAAACAAGAAATGGAACATTTAATTTATATCGCTAAACAAAGCCGAAAATTAGTAAACACAGACTATCTATACAATTTGAATAAATTACAGAAAGGCTATCGATATTTGTTACAAAAAAGGGGGTATACTTCAGTTAAGGGCAACGTAAAACAAGGTAAATTAGCGCGGGATTTTATTTCATATTTTGGGGAGAAAATACTGCATTGTATGCAGTCAATGTTGAAATCTGATGAGAGTTGTTGGTTAAAAGCTATTACTAGGAAACACAGAAAGTCTTTTCATCCAATTAGACATATATTATTGATTTATTTTTTAGAAGAGTCAGTTGACAGTATTAGTAACTATAGTCAAGAATCTTATAAGCCTTTTGGAGAAGGGCCATATCCATGTTTAAATCCTGCTACTCCACATTATCTTCAACCGGTAATTAAGGAAGTGAAAATTTCAAGATGTAGTAGAACAAAACGACCCATAGGAACTTTTGGTTGTACTTGTGGTTTTATATATTCTCGTAAAGGGCCCGATAAATTTGAAGAAGATAAAATGAAAATTAGTCGTATTAAATCATTCGGATATTATTGGAAAGAAAGATTGCATGAGTATATTTTTATTCAAAACTTAAGTTATCGTGAGTGTGCTAGAAGACTAAAGGTAGATGTAAAGACTGTCATTAAGTACTCTAAGGATATGTTATCTAATAGCAAGAAAATGCAAGAGAACAACTTGTTAGATAAATGGAAGGATGAATGGAAAAGTGTAATGAATAAAAATTCTGATATGACGAAAACCGAATTGAGAAATCTTTATCCTAACTTGTATATGCGTTTATATCGCAATGATAAAGATTGGTTGAGGGAATATTCTCCTAAGCTAAAGAAAAGAGTGAAGGTGCAGAATAGAATAGATTGGGGACAGAGAGATATGGATATTGTAGAAGAAGTAAATATAGCAATCAAATCTCTTATGAATGCAGAAAAACCAATCCGCTTAACGATCGGGAGGATAGGAAGGGAAATAAAGAAGTCATCCCTATTAGAAAAAAAGCTCAATAAATTGCCTTTAACAAGAAAGTTATTACACTCAGTTACTGAATCAGTTATTGAGTTTCAAAAGCGCAGAATTGAATGGGTCTTTGAACAACTTATAAAAAAAGAAGATGATTTAGCTTATTGGAAAGTTTTAAGAATGGTAGGATTAAGAGCTGATATTGATAAGAGTTTACAAGATGAAATATTGGCACGTATCCATAGAAAAAATGGCTAAAATGTATTAGTCATAAGGAGGAGATTATTTGTTAGCTTATTTTCCTTATTTATATGAGAATGAGCTTATCTATAGTGTGTTTGCGCGTTACTATAATCATACAGGGAATCCAAGTAAGAAGTTGAATATAAGAAGAAAAGAGTTGATTCCAGGAAAGAGCTGGACAATTAGCCCGCATTTACCGACCTCTTTAAACAGCCTAGCGAAGCAGCTACATATATTTTTATATCCCACTGTAGATGATTGGATAAAAAGAAATACGATGTATTACTACTATACTAATTTTTTTAGCAAAGTAATAAAGAAAAAGGTATGGGATATTATGTTAAACGGGGGGAACGTAAATATAAAAAGTTTGATGGGATCAAGGGTATATCCTACACTAGAAAACCAATACTTTAGATACTGTCCAAGTTGTATAGTTAATGATTATGAAAGATATGGGGAAACATACTGGAGGTTAAATCATCAAATACCCGGTGTCTTCATTTGCGAGAAGCATGAAACTTATTTGTTAAATAGTTCTGTGGTATGCAAGTATACAAATTCACAATATTTAGAAGCGGCTAGTATAGAAAATTGCCCAATAACAAAAGAGTGTGTGAATTTTTCTGATAAAACTAAAAATCATCTTAAACAGATAGCTCAAGAAAGTTTTTTCCTTGCTAATGAAGAATATGAGTTCGAAGATTTATATCAAATATATCGTTCTTTGTTAATGCAAAAAGGATATATAGATAATAATGGTTTAATTAATAGATACATTTTATATAGGGACTTTCTTGAATTTTATGGTGAAGAGTTATTAGTTCTTATGAATTCGACAATAGAAGATAGCGATAGATGTTGGCTCATTAAGATGATTAGAACTTATTATAATTCTTTTCACCCTATTCGACATTTATTATTAATTATTTTTTTGGGGAAATCTGTAAAGCAGTTACCTAAGCATAATAAGAAATTAATAACTCCTTTTGGAGAAGGACCATATATTTGTTTAAATAAAGCAGCCGAACATTATGGTGAATCAGTAATAAGAAATATGAAAATAAAAAAATTTAAAGG
This sequence comes from Bacillus sp. FSL K6-0073, assembly GCF_038006085.1. Taxonomy (NCBI): domain Bacteria; kingdom Bacillati; phylum Bacillota; class Bacilli; order Caryophanales; family Bacillaceae; genus Bacillus; species Bacillus sp. FSL K6-0073. The sequence goes on from NZ_JBBOUN010000001.1 coordinate 188,150, forward strand.
TCAAATAAAAGGTATCTTTGAATGTGAATGTGGCTTTAGCTATTCTAAATTAGTGCCGGATCATATAGGAGATGAAAAAGATTATTGGAAAATCGAACGATATGGAAATGTTTGGATAAATAAGGTGTATGAATATAAGTATGTAAAGAAATTGTCAGTACCTGAGATATCAAGACGTTTGGATGTAAGTGTAGGTAAAATATACTATTGTTTAAAACTTGATGTACATTATGAGGAAAAGCAAGAAGAATTAAAGCAGCTAAATAGAAAAAAATATTTAAAGTTAAAGGAAAAACACCCAGATTTCTTAATTTCTCATTTTAAAAAAGTTAATCAAAATTTAATTAATTGGTTATATAAGCATGATAGGGATTGGCTAATGAAGAATAAGCCAAATATTAAACGCAAGCACAACAATGTTTATAGGGAAGTAAATTGGCTGGAGAAGGATCAAGAATATTTGAATAGGGTTAAAAAAATTGCAGATGATCTTTATGGTCTTGAGCCCCCCGTAAGAGTCACAAAAAATCGTGTTGCAAAAGAGTTGGGTCTTAAGGGTTTTTCAGGTTATGAAGAAAAGACGCCAATAACTTTAGGCTATTTAAATGATCGGGCTGAGGATATTGAAGCTTTTCGGTTAAGAAGAATTAAATTTGTAATAAAGAAATTGCTTGAGGGAGGAGAGGTTTTAAGTAAAACTAAAATTAAGGAGCGTGCAAATGTACCAAAGCTATATTTTGTTAATAAAGATTTACAGGAAGAATTGAATGGGTTAAAAGAGAAATATAGCTTATAGGGTATTATAGGTATCTTGATAGTGAGCAATTGTACAAGAAGGTTATAATTCATAAAATGTAAATATTATGTATGTTGATAGGCACTTCATTATAATAACAATTTTATGTTCATCGTATTAGTTGAGTTCATCGTTAAAAGTATAACATTTATTACTTCAAAAAAGATTTGTAGTAGTAATAAGTATAGGTATTGATTGTAAATTTAGGAAGGTTCAATAAAGGAATTAATTGTTTTTTTTGGTATAATGAGTAGCGAGGCTTATAAAAAATATTAAAACATTGCAATGCTCATGAATTCTTAAATTGTAATGTACAGGGAGTGGAAATTGCCATGAATGTTAGTGGGATTTTAGAAAGAGTGTTTAATAAGATACCGAAAGAGCATGTTGCTAACATAATAGCTTTTAAGCGTCCAGGTTGGGAGCCAGAAAAAAAGAATTACAAGAAAAATGAAATTAAGGAAGAATTTCTAGCTTTAACAGAACTAATTGAGGCTGATGAAGTAGAAGATTTTGTTGAAATGGCAGTAATGACTAAATCAATTGGATTACCAGCCTATACGTATAAAGTTAATCATTTGAATTTTTTAACGGAGGCTGAATCCGCTGTTTCAATTGAAAATGTAAATAACATGCCTTTCCAAGATAAATATCTAATATCAATTGAAGACATTGAACAAGGGGATTCAATGCTAAAGTTGACTGTTAGATTGAAAGAATATTCAGATTATTGGAGGAGAGGGGAACGTTGTTTAGATACCCTTTCTGCGGTTTATAGAATAAAAATTAGTTTGGATAAGAATGCAAGAGTGCTAACAATTTTCTCTGGAAATAACGAGGTACAAAGTGTAATTAAAGATTATTTTGGATTAGTGCTAAAATGGCCTATCCAAAGTTATAGAATTAGAGAAAATATAAATCAAATAAATCAAATTGGGAGTGCAAGCTTTAAAACAGCAGTTCTATTAGATTTCATTTTTACTCGTTTACATGAGCAAGGAATTTTTTCGCGTTTCAAAGAGATAAAATTTAATACGAAAAATAAAAAACATACAACAGACGGTATACGTAATATCACCATAAATGGTCGCAATTTATTATCTTCTCAATTAGCGTGTGAGTATATCACTTTAGGTAGTGATATTTTATCATTTAAAGTTGATATGACGTATAATGATGTGGATTTTACAACTTTATTTTCTTTAAAAGGAAAGGAAGAAGATATATTAAAAATCGTTGTAATCGATAGCGATGATGATATATTTAAACAACAAGTTATAGACATTATTCAATCTGAGTATATAGAATTATGTGGTGCTGGTCTCAAAAACGTTCAAGAAACTTCAAATTTATTGAAACAAATTTATGAAAAATTTATAAATGGGGATAAACTAGTTAATGAAGTAATTCAAAACAGTTCCTTACAAATCATTAAATCCATCTCCAGAAATCTAGAGAAATGGGATTTAGATGATGAAAATAATTTAGAGATGCTTTATAGTTTTTATGAAGAGAGTAAAGTTATTTTAGATTCGGTAGGATATGATGATACTAATGAAGATATTTTAAAAATTAAAGAATATATTGGTTATGATGAAGAAGAGAAGGAACAAGAACTTTCTGAAGATGAAGAAACAGCAATAGTAAAATAATAAAAATTGGGGAGTGATAGAATGTTTTTAATGGAAAAGGATTGTATATTGTATAGGGTAACTAACGATTTTCAAATAGATAAATTACATTCTATCACTCCAAAAAGAATTACTTATGATAAATATGATATTTCTTATATCAATAATCAAATTATAAGAATTTCGTATAAGTGGTTGGATCCTATTAAGGTTCAAGAGAAAATAATATCAAGGGAACCTAAAAGTGTCGTTCTGATATATTTCGTGCAACGAAAAATTATTTGTTGTTTTGGAAGTTCAGAAAGTTATATAGGATTTGTCATAAGTAAGTTAGAAAAAAAATTAGCAACGCACCTAGAAAAGATAAATTTGTTTGATATATGTAAAAAGAAATACATTAATGAAGATAATTGGGAATCTGATTTAGTAAGCATATATTTATTACAAAAGAAACCAAATTCTTTTGACGATTATGAAAGCACGCGAGTGAAGAAAGTAAAAATCAATGATATAGGTTCTGCAGAATTAAGAAAGCATCTTATAAATGGGGAAGTAACTAGTTTTACTTATTATTTTAATGAACGGAAAACATATTTTTATTTGGATAGCGAATCTGTAGTATCATTTCCTGATGTAGTAAAAGAAGAGGTCGTTTATCATGTTATTGAAAGCCTTAGTGATATTGTTTAAAGAGTGGAAGTTATGGATTTTTTTCTTAATACCATTTGCATTGTTATTTTTCTTAGATTTAGGTAATGCTTATAATATTAAAGTTTATAATGATTATAAAGACCTTACCAATTTATTGAGTTGGTTATTTACTGGGATAATGTCACTAGTATCTTTCTCAGCTTTATTTATTGCATTCACATTTGAAAATAAATTAGTGACAGCTTCTAAAAGTTTAAAAAGAATTTTAAAGCCATATTCCTTAAATCGGGAAGATTTAAGAAATACATTGATTAACTACGAGAATAATTTGTCAGAAGATAAATTTTTAAGTGTACTGTATTATGTGTATTTAATTATTACCTTTTTTTCTATATTGGTTTGGGGAACGACACTTAAATTTTATAGAGGATTTGATTATGCGGAGGGATTTAGTTTATCTATAGGTACCTTTTTAAAAGTTGGTAGTGTAGCTTTTTTTGCTATAGTATGTTTAGCGTTGATGTTGATATCTATTGCACTAAAGCTAATTAGGATGAATAAAGATCCTTTAGGAAACGGATATTTACCTCAGATAGATGAGGTTTGTAATGTAGCTTATTTAATTGATAATAAAGCTGATATTATGGAGTTTTTTTCTTTGAATTTTCCAACCTTAGAATTTTATAAAAATCCTGCTTCTAAAACTTTTGAGCATGAGGTTACATTTAATTTACCGATTAAAGTTTCTAACTTTCAGTTTGTAATAAAGTTATATCAAAGCGAAGATAGAAAAGGAATTCTAACTTGTTTTGGAAATTTAGTGAATCAAATAAATAAAGCAGAAGTAGGGGAGACCTACACATGTATAGTCACTAATAAACTAAAAGAAGAAATATACAACACGCTGAATGAAAAAGATTGCTATGGAATATTAAAAATATATAATGAAGAAAAAAATGTAGTGGCTAAATATATACTCAAGAAACGAATAGAATCTGAATTTAATTTTTATTTTGAAATGGATAAGAAATTACTAACTAATTTAAGTGGTAATAAAGATAGAGATTATGCATTGATTGAAAGTATGCAGCATCATGAGGGAAAAGTAGTGGATTATCAATTAGAGATATGATTTCTTATGAAAACAAATTTAATGTTCAAATGATATAAATTATGCGAATAGAAGCCTCAAAAAGGCTTCTATTTTTTATCCACCTTTTCATGATGTACAACTATGTTGTCACCAAATTTGTTTTTTGATATCGAATTAATATACATTGTGAATAACTATGTTGTCATTATATTGAAATTGAGACATAGAAAATAAAGCGTAGAACGCCTCTTAATGTACAACTATGTTGTAACAACACAATAGTTATGCGTTTGAAATAAATTTTGATAGTTTATAATAAATTAAAACTAAGAAAAGAACTCTGTAAAAATCATTTTACAGAGTTCTTTTAGTTATTTATTGTTTTACATAACAAATTGTTACTTGTTCGTCTATGTGGAAAATCTGTAATGCTTTACCATCTAAATTTTTAACCTCATATGATGAATAAATAGGTCTTTCCAATTTCACTTCTTGACCATTTTGAGTTCCTTTTTCCACCATTAGCGTTAACTGATGGGAAGAAACGTCTGCTTGGTATGTTCCTGTTAAGTAATTATCTTTATTTGGATAAGAACCATTTGCATATGTTTCAAATGTCTTATCTGCTTTTAGGACTAACGTAGTTTTGACTCCGTCTCCGTAATCAATACCCCAATTACCTACAAGCTCTGTACCGTCTTTATAGTTGTTCTGTACATTCTTAAACTTAGCGGAATCCTCGTCTGGTGTATCAATTTTTCCTTTGAATATACCAGTTGTATCTTGGGTACTGTATGTTTTAACTGTATTACCACTAGATAAACTCGGTGAGTTAGAAGAACTAGTACCACTTGTTGTAGAAGTAGTTGTTGAACCACCCTTAGCTTCCGCTTTTAACTTATCAAATACAGGTTTCCAAATGCGTTTTGCTTCATCTAATTTATTGTTTGCTTTATCTATGATTGCATCATCCGTATCTTTAAGTGTTTTAGAGTAATCAAATAACTTCGATACTTCTTTGAAAGATTCTTTTAACTTTTGAACAGCTTTTACAATTTCCTTATGATCTTCCTTGTATTTTCCTGGTGCATCTATACGCTCTATTTTATTAAATACTTTATCTAAGTCTTTAATACTATCTCGTACCTCTTCATTTGACTTACTTCCCTTTTTATTATCCCTCACAGAAGCATCATAGTAATCTAGACGTCTTAATAAGTCTTCTTCAATGTCTACCATAAGTTGTGGGTAATCCTCAGGTAAAACCATAATCATCTTAACATCTTTACTTTCTTCTTTTGAGTTAGTTGATTTTTCCTTTGTTTCAGATGATTTACCTTCTGTCTTAGTTTCTTTACTTTCTTGTTTACCAGATTCAGCATTTGTTTTTTCTTTTTCTCCAAATAAACTAGTTACACTACAAGCTGACATAGAAACTACTAATCCGGATGCTAGTAAAATTTTACCTGTACTCTTTTTGAAATTCTTCATATGATTTTTCAATTCTCCCTCTAAAAACATAAAATAGATGTGCTTTAGCCCCTTTAAAACTAAAAAACATACCCCTTCTATATTTATTTTATAATACCTTTCTATGTATAATATTTTACAATTAATTACAGATGCAGTCAAAATTTATCTTAGTTTAACGATGTTTACAAAAAAGATGCGAAGCTTTATTCTTCAAGTAAAGATTCTAAGTGAGTTTTGATTAAAATTTTTTTATAAAAATCTCATACTTAGTTAAAAAGAGTAATTCTATTTTGATCAATCGCTTTTTCAAAATGGATTTTTTTGTTGTTAAATAAAGATTTATGACTTCATTTTTATCAAATTTTATTCCAAACCAACATATAGTTATAGCTTTAAAATAAATTTACAAATTTGTATCTAAAAGGGGTATTTTTGTGTCGAAAAAGAACATCTAAAATTGATAAGCGGAAAGAGCCCTATAGATTAAAGTTTTACTTTATCGGATTCACTTTTATTTATCTGAATTTTCCGTTACTATTTTAAGTATCCGTGAACAATTTCCTTTATTACGACAAGAAGAGACGGTAGATTCATGGACATTACAAGGGGGCTTATTATATGAAAGTGAAAGCAAAAACATATTTAAGTATAGAAGAGATTATTTCATTACCAACCGTATCAAGTACAAACATAAGTGATGATGGTAAAAACGTATCATTTGTTAAGAAGACGGCTGATTGGAAAGACAATATATATAGGAATCATGTATGGATATATGAAAAAGATAAGAAGCAGAGTTACCCATTATCAAATGGTGATATAGATAGTACACACCCATTATGGTCTCCAGATGCTAGGTGTATCGCATATCTTAGTCCAGTTGGTGATGGGGGAAATCAGATATTTGTTAAGTCACTAGATGATTATAGAGAGGTTCAAATTACTGATGAGAAAGAAGGAGTCAGTACATTCAAATGGGGTCCTACTGGCAAGGGTCTTTATTATGTTACGCAGTCAAAAGAATGTGAAGAGATAAAGAAACGTAAGGACCTATATGGAGATTTTCAACATATAGGTAAGGAACACCAGAATAATTGTTTATATTACATTGAAATAGAAAAGGTGATACAAAGTGATACAGATGAACACGAGAACAGAGTTGTTTATCAATTAACGGATGGTAAGGATTTTCATATCCATGAATTTGATATTTCAAATGATGGTAAAAAGGTTGTATTTATGGCGACACCAAGCTCAAATATGGCAGATTATATAAATGGAGATCTATACATACTCCATATTAAAGCTGGAGAGCTACAAAAGCTGAATGTGGATAAGTTGTTGGGAGGGAGTGTTTGCTTTTCTCCTGACGGCAGTAAAATATGTTACACAGCAAGCATAAGAGAGAAGGATTACTATAGAAACCATATACAAGATAGTACGTTAGAGATATATGATATGAATACTGGAGAGGTAATTCAGCCTCTAACAAACTTTGATAGTACAGTTATGCCATTACAGTGGACAGCTAAAGGAATTTTAATTAGATGGCAGGATAAAACGAATTATCGTATTGGATTACTAGCTGAAGATGGCACTGTGGAAGCATTAAGCGACAAGGCAGATGGCTTTATAATGGATGCCTCTATAACAAAGGATGGAGATCATATAACCTATAATAAGGCTATAACAAATGAAACCTTTGAAATCTATTTAGACGATAAAAAAATAACGGATGAAAATAGCTTTTTCAAAGGGAAACTTAAAAGTAACAGGGAAATCATCTCATGGAAAAGTAGTGATGGTCTTGAAATAGAAGGTGTTTTATCAACGCCAGTAGAGTTTGACACTAATAAAAAATATCCTTTATTAGTAGTAATTCACGGTGGTCCGGCTTGGGCATCTTTTCCGATATTTTCAGACTGCTTCAATGAGAAATATCCGATTGAACAGTTTGTTGAAAAAGGCTTTATCGTTTTAGAGCCAAATTACAGAGGAAGTTCAGGTTATGGTAATGAATTTTTAAAAGCTAACTATAGAAAACAGGGGATTGCTGACTACGACGATGTTATATCAGGAGTTGATAAACTAGTTGATCAAGGGATAGTAGATAAAGATAGAGTAGGAGTTATGGGATGGAGCAACGGTGGATATGTATCAGCTTTCTGTTCTACATTTAGTAGAAGGTTTAAAGCTATTTCAGTTGGCGGTGGAATAACTAACTGGAGTACCCATTATGTAAATACAGATATACCTTACTTTATTAGAATGTATTTAGGAAATACTCCATGGAATGATCCAGATATATATACGAAGACATCACCTATGACGTATATTAAATCAGCTTGTACGCCTACCTTAATTCAACATGGGGAAAAGGATGCAAGAATTCCAATTACAAATGCATATGATCTATATCAAGGATTAATGGATATGGAAGTTGATACAGAATTAATTATATTTAAAGGAATGGCATATAGTTCTGACCAACCAGGAGTTCATGTGGCTATTATGAAGCAGAACTTGATGTGGTTTTCACACTATATGCTTGAAGAGAGTATGGAGGGTTTTAGGACTTTGTAATAGATGTTTGTACAAGATATATGATTGAAACGGTCTTCATATTGAGATGATTTATTATAAAATATATACTTAAACTACTATCAGTACATATATCAGGGAGGACTAATATGACAGGAAATAAAAATGACTTATTAGTAGAAAAACGTGAAGAGTTATTGAAAGTATTGCAAGCTCGTTTTGAGAAAAACATGAACCGCCATGAAGGTCTTGAATGGGCTAAAGTTGAAGCGAAGATAGAAGCTAATGCTGAAAAATTATGGTCACTTAACGAAATGGAAGTAACTGGTGGTGAGCCGGATGTTATTGGTTATGATGAAGAAAAGGACGAATATACTTTCTATGATTGTTCAAAGGAGAGTCCTAAAGGCCGCAGAAGTCTTTGTTATGATCTTGAAGCGTTAGAATCAAGAAAAAAGCATAAACCAGAAAATAACGCTATTGATGTTGCCAATGCTATGGGCATTGAACTATTAACGGAAGAACAATATCGGGAATTGCAACAACTTGGAGATTTTGATATGAAATCATCGAGTTGGGTACAAACACCTTCAGATATTAGAGAGCTTGGTGGTGCTCTATTTTGCGATTATCGCTTTGGACATGTTTTCGTGTACCACAATGGAGCAGACTCTTACTATGCTGCCAGAGGTTTTCGTGGTTCGTTAAAAGTTTAAATTAGGATAAATAAGAAAAAGAGCCTATATTCAGGCTCTTTTTCTTATTTATATTTTAAAAGTAAATTGTTACTACGCAGTTTTACTTAATTTATATATTCCGTGGTTGTTTTTACGGAAAAGTTTAGGGAAAACATAGCCATCTAATCCAATACGTCCAGCGTTCTGCCCTGCAACTAAAATGAACATAGTCAAAATAAGCAGGTTTGGGTTTACACTAACAGTTCCGCTTAATAAAAATGAAAGATTCATTATGATTCCGAAAAATGCAGCTGTTTTTGTTAATCCGCCTAAAATTAAACCTAGACCTACTAAAATTTCTCCCCATTGAACTAAAAAGCTAAATAGGTCTGCGTTTGGAAGGACAAAATGTTGAAGGAAATCTGCCCACCAACTTTGTACTGCAGGGTGGTCCCCTGATGCTTGAGCAATAGCACCCTTTAGAAAGCCACTTGCGTCAAAAGATTGTCCGAAGACTTTGCCTATCCCAGCAGCGAACCATGTATATCCTATGTAAAGCCGTAAAAGTAATAATATGAAAGTAGCACGTTTATCAGTTCTTAAAAAATTGATAACCATTGAAATCCCTCCAATATTGTATTTACACGTTTATTATATATCCAATGTGAAAAGATTCACAATGGAGAGAATGTGAACAAGGATAGGTTGTGAATAATTGTTTTATTTTTTGTAACATTTTATCTGCTTTGATAAACTAAGAATAGAGATATATGTAAAGGAGACAAAGACTCAATATGTGGATGAACTTGTAATGATTAGAAACTACTAGATAGATAAATTTTGCTCTCATAAGCGAGGGTTTATTTAGTTATCTGTAAATCATTCAAGGAATGCATATTTGGCTTGTACATCCCTTTTATAAGGATAGGTGTCTATTTTATGTATCTGTCTTTTTTGTGGGAAAGTTTATATCTCTTATATAAAATATGCGTCCTTTAAACTTGGAGGAGTATATGATGAACCAATTAAAAAATAAAGTAGCAGTTATTACAGGGGTAAGTCGTCTAGATGGTATAGGGGCAGCGATTTGTAAAGAATTAGCTGAATCAGGATACGATATATTTTTTACGTATTGGACAGCTTACGATAAAGAGATGCCTTGGGGCGTTGATAAAAATGAACAAATACAATTAAAAGAAGAGTTACTAAAAAACGGTGTTAAAGTATCAAGTATGGAGTTAGATTTAACTCAGAATGATGCACCAAAAGAGCTTATAAATAAAGTTACTGAACAATTAGGGTACCCTCATATATTAATTAATAATGCAGCATATTCTACGAATAATGATTTCTCTACGTTGACTGTTGAAGAATTAGATAAGCATTATATGGTAAATGTTCGTGCGAGTACCCTGTTAAGTAGTCAATTTTCTCGGGGATTTGATAAGAAATCTGGTGGTAGAATTGTTAATATTACTTCGGGGCAATTTCAAGGTCCTATGGCAGGAGAACTAGCTTATGCGACAACGAAGGGAGCTATTGATGCTCTTACTAGTACGTTGTCAGCAGAGGTAGCTCATTTAGGAATAACAGTGAATGCAATTAATCCAGGACCAACCGATACAGGATGGATGACTGAAGAGATAAAACAAGGGTTAAAGCCGATGTTTCCTTTTGGCAGAATTGGTGAGCCAAGGGATGCAGCTAGACTCATTAAATTTCTAGTAAGTGAAGAAGCCGAGTGGATTACTGGGCAAGTTATTCATTCAGAAGGTGGATTTAAAAGATAAAAAAGAAGGCATCTCACCAGGGTGAGATGCCTTCTTTTTTAATCTTTCTTCAATCTTCGTGCAACACCATTCCCTAAAGACTGTAATCCTTGAACGAGGATAATTAAAATAAAGACAGTTGCATACATTACTTCAGGCTCGTAGCGTAAATGTCCGAAGCGGTATGCTAAATCCCCTAGCCCGCCAGCACCTACAAGGCCAGCCATTGCTGTTGCGCCGATTAAGCCGATCGTTGCGATTGTTAATCCGAGTACAAGGGAGGGACGTGCTTCTTTCACCATAACGTGCCAAATGATTTTTATAGTAGAAACGCCCATCGCTTGGTAGGCTTCAATGACACCGCGATCGACTTCTAGTAAAGCTGTCTCCATTAAACGTGCGATATAAGGGGCTGTGAAGACGACAAGCGGTACGATAACACCTTGCACGCCAATGGACGTTCCCATTAGAAACTTTGTAAAAGGTAAGATGAAGAATAATAGAATGATAAATGGAAGAGAGCGAATGATATTAATAATTGTATTAAGAATAGGATAGATGATTTTATTTTCACGTTGCCCACCAGGTCTCGTTAAAACAAGTGTGACGCCAAGTGGCAGTGCAATAAGGATCGAGATGAGTAATGAAATAGATGTCATTTGAAATGTTTGGATTGTTGCTTCCCATATGACTTTACCCCATTCATCCAAAAAGGACTTGTTTCCCATAGTCTGTTCTACCTCCTTCTACGATGATTTCTTGCCCTTGTAAAAATGATAAAACACGGTGGATTTCATTTTGTTCCCCTTGCATATGAACGACTAGTTTCCCATATGTTTCATGTTTTAACTGCGTAATATTACCGGATAAAATATTCGGATACACTTGGAAACGTTTTGTGGCAACGGCTAAGGCAGGTTCCCCTGAAGTAGTGCCAATAAATGAAAGTGTTACAATTTCTCCAGTACTTTGTAGTTCTTTCTGTACCTCTTCTGGAATTTTCGCTGCAAATGCGCTATTTACAAATTTCTTCGTTGTTACATGTTGTGGGTTTGTGAAAATATCTTTTACAGTCCCACTTTCGACTACAGATCCATGTTCCATAACAGCAACGCGGTCACATATACGCTGGATGACATTCATTTCATGTGTAATGAGTAAAATCGTAATTCCGATTTCTTCGTTAATCTTTAATAACAAATCAAGGATAGAATCGGTTGTTTCGGGATCTAATGCGCTCGTTGCTTCATCACTTAATAACACTTCAGGTTCATGTGATAGCGCACGAGCAATTGCAACACGCTGTTTTTGACCACCAGAAAGTTCGCTTGGATACGCATCTTTTCGATTAAAAAGATCGACAATGCGTAAATACTTTTCTACTCTTTTTTCAATTTCTGCTTTTGGAATGCCAGCAAGCCGTAACGGTAATGCGATATTTTCATAAACGGTAACAGTTTTAAGTAAATTGAATCCTTGGAAGATCATTCCGATTCTTTGTCTCGCTTTTGCTAGTTCTTTTGTCGATAATGTTGTTAAGTCTTGTTGGTTTACAATGATATTTCCTGTCGTTGGTTTTTCTAATAAATTTACACATCGAATCAATGTACTTTTACCAGCGCCACTATACCCAATGATTCCAAATACCTCGCCTTTTTCTACTTTAAGGGAAGTAGACTTAAGAGCCTCAACATTCCCTTTTTTTGTTGTAAATACTTTGGATATGTTTTGTAATTCAATCATTATCGTCAGCTCCTACCAAGATGGTAAAACTGAACCATCAAATTTTTTCTCGATAAACTCTTTTACTTCCTTAGACTGATAAGCTTTCTTTAATTTATTTACAACGGCATCATCTTTATTTTCAGTACGAACAACGACCCAGTTCACATATGGTGAATCTTTTCCTTCGCGGAAGATAGAATCTTTCGCTGGACTTAATTTTGCACCTAATGCAAAGTTTGTGTTAATAGCAGCTGCTTTCACTTCACTTAGTTGTGTTGGTAATTGAGATGCCTCTAATTCGACAATCTTTAATTTTTTTGGATTTTCAATTACATCTTTTGCAGTCGCTTTTTCTGTAGCCTTCGGATCAACTTTTAAAACCCCTGCTTTTTCAAATAATTTTAAAGCTCGAAGTTCATTCGTTGGGTCATTTGGTACAGCAATTGCGTCGCCCTCTTTTAAGTCTTTTACATCTTTTATATCTTTAGAATATACGCCCATAGGGAATGTTACTGTTGAAAATACTTCAGCTAATTTCATATTGCGTTCAGCTTTAAATACATCTAAATACGATTTCGTTTGGTAGCTATTTACATCAAGGCTTTTTTCATCTAAAGATACGTTTGGCGCTACATAATCATTAAATACTTTTATATCAATTTCGAGACCATCTTTTGCTGCAACTTCTTTTACCTTTTCAAAAATTTGTTCATGTGGTCCACCTGTTACACCGACAGTAATCTTTTTCTCGTCTAATGCTTTTACCTCTTTATCTGAACTCACGCTACATGCGCCTAATAATAATACTGCTCCGCTTACAATGCTTAATAATACCTTTTTCATCTATAAATCCCCCTTCATATACGTTCCAAAATAAAAAGCACCTCCCAAAAATAAGAGAGGTGCCGAATAGACGAAATAGATTCCTCTCTTATCTTCCAAAACGAAAACTCGTTTTGCAGGAATTAGCACCTTAGCTTATACGTCATAAGCTCGGTTGCCGGGCATCATCGGGCCAGTCCCTCCGCCACTCTTGATAAGAGTATGTGTATGTAGTTTTGAATATGGTACTAATAGTAAATCTTACAAAAAGAATTGTCAATAATATTTTCAGAATATATTTTATTTTAAGGTAATCGAAACGTTCCCCTTTTTATGTCCTTTTTCTACATATATATGAGCTTCAGCAATTTCTTCTAATCGGTAAGTTCTATCAATAACAGGTTTTAGCTTTTCTGTTTCAGCTAGTTGTTTTAGCAGGTTCATATCTTCTTTACTGACCTTTGCCATCATTCCGTTCACAGATACATATTTTCCATTAGGCATTAATGCATCTGTACAAAGAGACTTTTTATATTTTCCAACTGCATCAAATATAATATCGTAGTGCTCGCCCCGCTTAGTAAAATCTTCTTTCATATAATCAATTACGTTGTCTGCCCCTAAAGTTGTTACTAAATCGAAATTCGAACTACTACAAATGGCTGTGACAGTCGCCCCGAAGTATTTAGCAAGTTGTATGGCAGCTGTCCCTACTGACCCAGAGGCGCCATATATAAGTACTCGTTGCCCTTTTTTTATCTGTCCTTTTCTAAGGAAGTGCAATGCTGAAGTTCCGCCGAAAGGAATAACGGCAGCTTCTTCATATGTCACATTGGTAGGTTTTAATGCTATTAATCCACTTTCATGCACGCATGTGTATTCCGCATAACCACCAAGGTTTAGTTCTGTTAATGCAAAAACTTGATCTCCTTTTTTAAATTGTGTTACATCTGTTCCAATGTCTTCGATTTCACCGGATAACTCTACGCCAAGTATAGGTTTTCTCGGTTTTCTGAAACCTAATATGATCCGCATAGGAATCCAAAATAAGAGTGGGCTATTAAAGCCACGTATTCTACAATCTCCAGTCGATACACTTGTTGCGTGAATTTTAACTAATACTTCATTTTTTTTAGGTTTAGGCTTTTCTACATTTTGAAGCTGGAGAACATTAGGTGGTCCGTACTTTGTACAAATAATCGCTTTCATAATGACCTCCTGAAATGAGTTGTTATTATTTACATCATATTTAAACTTTTTCTCAAACATGTTGTTATATAGGAAATAAATTTAAAGATAAATATTACGAATTATATAGATTTCATAGGAAAAGAGATGATATTATTTTTGGGAAGGAGGGGACGTTATGAAAAAACTTATTTTAATTTCAAGTTTAGTACTTGCAGTCGGTCTAGGAGTAGGGTGTAGTAATGAGAAAACAAAAAAGACTGACGAACCGAAAAAAGAAGCTGTGCAGAAAGAAAAGGAATTAACAGCGAAGGATGTTTTTAATAAAGCGAATGAAGCTTTTAAAAACGAAGAAAATGTAACGATGACATATGATGTGGGAATAAAGGCTGAAGGAACAGAGATGAATGTAATAAAGGCTAAAATGCAACTAGAGCCGAAGAAAAAAAATTCTCGTTCTGAAATGAATGTTTCTGGTACAGAGGTTGTTGTTTATGATGTGGGTGGCAAAATTGCTGGTCAGTTAAAAAATCCTAATACGGGTGAAATTATGTCTGTACCAGAGGAACAATTGAATGCTAACGGAATGAACGCGACTCAAGGAATGGTAGATAATTTAGAGATTCCATCGGAAATTTTAAATAAAGTGAAGATGGAGAAAAGTGGAGATAATTATAAGCTGAAGTTTGCATTAAAAGGGCAAGAGACAGAGAGTATGTTAGCTAGTATGGATGAAAAGCAGAAACAAATGCTACAAGGCCAAAATGCAAAGATAGAAGAAATAGATGGGGAATATATTATTACAAAAGATTTTAAATATGAATCAGCAAAGATAGATATGGTTATGAGTAGCAATGGTGAGGATAAAGCGCACATTATTACGGATGCAAAGTTTACATCGTATGATAAATTTGATCCAATACAATTGCCAGCAGCAAAGTAATCACTGTCAAGAGAGGTACCTGAAAGAACGGGTATCTCTTTTTGTTGCTAATAAGGAGAGTGTCCTTTGAAAAAAAGAAAGATAGCAGTGGTCATTGTCGCATATACGGTTTTGCTTGCAACGTCTGTACATACGTATAAAAAACAAATTGATCATCCTATTATGAGTGATGTAGGTAAATTGCTTCCGACAAAAATAAAACGTGTTGAAAGTGCTACGGAAGAGCACTCGTTAATAAAATTAGTGCGAGATGCAAAAGTTTCAGGAGAGAAAATTTCCATTGCAGGCATGCAACATAGCCAAGGAGGACAGACATATTATCCGAATGGCACGATGCTCGATATGAAAGGATATAATAAAATATTAGAATTTGATCCAGAGAAGAAGCGGATTACAGTTCAAAGTGGTGTCACCTGGAATGATATTCAGAAGAAAATAAATCCTTATGGCCTTGCGGTACAGGTCATGCAGTCTCAAAATATTTTTACTGTTGGCGGTTCATTAAGTGTAAATGTACACGGGCGTGATATTCGTCATGAGGCACTGATTGATACAGTAGATTCATTTAGATTGTTAATGGCAGATGGCACGGTACGTAATGTAAGTAGAGAAGAAAATGCAGAGTTATTTCCATATGTCATTGGGGGTTACGGTTTATTTGGAGTTATTTTAGATGTGACGCTGAAGTTAACAGATGATGAATTATATGAAATGCACACGAGAATGATAGATTATAAAGAATACGCATCTTATTTCAAAGAGAAAGTGAAAAGAGATGAGAATGTTCGTATGCACTTAGCGCGTATTTCTGTTGCTCCAAATTCATTTTTAAAAGAGATGTATGTGACAGATTATACTTTGGCACAAAATCAAAATATGAGAGAAGAGTACAGTGAATTAAAGGAAGAAAATATTATAGCTGCACCGAAATTTTTACTTGGTTTATCACGTTATAGTGATTGGGGAAAGAATACATTTTGGGATATACAAAGAGGTTATTTTGAACGTACAGATGGAAATTATGAGACGCGTAATAATGTTATGAGATCAGATAGTGCTTTTATGGAATATGAAAATCCAAATAGGACCGAAGTGTTACAAGAATACTTTGTGCCTATAGATGCTTTCACAGAGTATATAGATGATTTACGTAACGTATTAAATGAAGAAGAGTTTAATTTACTCAACATTACGATTCGTTACGTGGAAAAGAATGAAAATGCAGTTTTGTCCTATGCGAAAGATGATATGTTTGCGCTGGTTCTTTTGATTAACCAGGGACGCTCAGAGAGTGAGATAAAGAAAACAGAGGATGTCATTCGAAAGATGATTGATGTTACTTTAAAGCATAATGGTAGTTACTATTTGCCGTATTATTCTTATCCAACGAAAGAGCAGTTAAAGAGGGCATATCCTCGCATTGAAGAATTTCTCAAGAAAAAGAAGGAAGTAGATTCAGAAGAGAGATTTGTGAATTTATTTTATAGGGAGTATACGAAATGACATATAGAAGATTTGTGGCTTCGCAAAGTATCATCATGATGGCAGGAAGTATGGTATTTCCTTTTTATATATTATTGCTTCGAAACGTTGGAAATAGCTTCTCGCAATTTGGCTGGGCGTATGGCTTATTTGCTTTAACATCAGCACTTGTATATCCACTAGTGGGAAAGGTATCTGATCAAGTAGGGGATAAAAAATTATTAATCATATACGCTTGGTCCATGGCAATCTTAATGCTTTGCTTTCCAATTGCCACGGAAGTTTGGCATGTGTATATTCTTCAAATTGTAATGGGCGTTTTAGGTGCTGTGCAGCGTAATACTGAGAAGACTTCGTTAGCACGAAAGGTTGCGCAGGAAAAGGCTGGTTATGAGATTGGAAAATACCATGTGTGGACATCCATTGGCGGAGCAGTAGCGGTTATTGCCACGGGATATTTAGTAGATTTCTTTACAATTGGTACAATTTTTTATATTGCATCTATTTTATATGTAGTGAGCGGGATTGTATTAAGTAGTAAAAAAAAATAACTATTCCTATTTTCACCTTAATACCCTTTATTTGTTATACTAAAAGGGAATACAAAAGAAAAGGGGACAGTGCCTTTGATGAAATTTGTAGTTTTAGCTATTCTTACTTTGTTTTTGATTCCATGGACAAGAAGTAGTAGTAAGCTTCGAGCAGTGGATAAGAAGGGAGATAAGAAGGTTGTAAAGGGTAAGAAATCATCTATTTTAGTTATTCCTGTTTTATTTTGGATAGGTATTGCAATCTATGAATACTTTTGGCTAATTGATGATCGAGTAGATTCGATTCTTACTCATTATTCTGTTGCAGTAGCAATTTTAATTGGGCTTGTTTTATTTTCACAAGATCAAATAGGGAAATTAGAAGGTACATTAAAAGGACTTCTAATGTTTATTTTACTCGCAAGTTACGGCTACTTTGGTTATTTGCACGATATAGTAATCTCGCAAAAGAAATATGATTCTGTTGTTAAGGTAGAGAAAGATATTTCAGAGCCATTTACTGAAAATGACCAGCCGTTTACAGTGCCGCCAAAGACAGCGGAGAATAAGATGAAAAAAGTATTTGGTGATATTCCAAAAGTAGCTTATTTTGAGCTAGGAGAATTAACGCCACAAATGGTAAACGGCGAAGCTTTATATGTAGCGCCGATTGAAGTTTCAGGTTTTTTTAAAGCACGTAAAGCTGAGACAATTCCAGGGTATGTAACGATGTCAGGTACGAATCCTGATGCGGAAGCGAAACTGCACCTCGGTTATAAAATGAAATATGTGCCAAGCATGTTTTTTGGTAATAATTTAGAGCGTGTGGTAAGGCAAGCAGAACCAAATTTAATCTTTAAAGGAAAACCTAAATTTGAGGTTGATGATAAAGGAAAACCATATTATACAATGACGTATGGTGAATTTATTTCAGGAAGATCTGGATTTGAGGTAGAAGGTGTTGTCGTAGTAGATGCACAAACAGGTGAAGTGAAAAGATATGATAAAGGAAAGGCACCTAAATTTGTTGATGGTGTATTAAATCATGAGACTGCATCTACGTTAAATACGTACTTTGGTAAATATATTCACGGATTTTGGAATACGAAATTTTCACAAACAGATATGAAAATTCCGACTGAGTGGGGAACGAAAGAAGGCGTGACCCCGATTTTTGGTAAAGATGGAACACTGTATTATTTTACAGACTTTACTTCTCCAAAAGAAGGAGTAGATTCAGCTCTAGGCTATTCATTAGTAGATGCACGCACAGGCAAGCTATATTATTATAATGGAAAAGAAGTAAAGGGGATTATGGATGGTTCAGCAGCTACAGAAGTAGTGGATAATTCCTTTAAGAGAGAGAAATGGCATGGGACAATGCCTGTCATTTATAACGTATACGGTAAACCAGCTTGGATTATTCCGGTTGTTGATGACGGAGGCCTAGTACGTGCGCATACAGTTGTATATGCTGCTAATGCAAAAATATTTGCGACAGGTTCTTCGCAGAAAGAAGCGCTTGAGAATTATAAAAACGTAATGAGCGGTAATGGTGATACATTTAGACCAACCTCAACAGGAAAAGAAGCGCAAAAAGAAGGTATTGTACAACGTGTATATAAAGAAAAATCTGGTGAAAATACAATCGTGTACGTACTTTTAGAGAATGAACAAAAGGTATTTATGATACCAGTGAAGAAATTTCCATATGCTATGTTTACAGAAGTAGGAGATCCAATTCAAATTACATATTTAGATACGGGAGAGACGATGGCCTCGGTATCTAAATTTACGAATAGCAATGTGAAAAAGTAAAGCGGTAGAATTTCTATCGCTTTTTTTACATTATGAAAGAGGAAAATGCACTGTACTTGACGTATGTTTATGATGTAACTATAATTGTTACGATTCAGTGTGTATAGGAAAGGGTGAATTGAAAAAGTGAATGAAGTTAATCACGAAATATATAAACCTGTAAAGGCAAACAGGTTGTGGATGATTCTTGTATTAGGGACACTTACGGCAATTGGGCCATTATCTATTGATATGTATTTGCCTTCATTACCGAAGTTAACGGATGACTTGCAAACAGGTGCATCCCTAGCGCAGCTTACATTAACAGCTTGTTTACTTGGGCTTTCAGTAGGGCAATTATTTGTTGGCTCAATTAGTGATATTTACGGAAGACGCAAACCACTTATTATTGCTCTTATTATTTATGTTGCTTCTTCTTTACTTTGTGCTGTTGCGCCATCTATTTGGACATTAGTATTATTGCGCTTCCTACAAGGAGCTTCAGGATCAGCCGGGATTGTTATATCACGTGCGATGGTAAGAGATATGTACTCAGGTTCTGAAATGACGAAGTTTTTCTCACTGCTTATGTTAGTAAACGGAGCAGCACCTATTTTGGCACCGATTATTGGGGGGCAATTGTTACAGTTTACAACGTGGCGCGGTGTTTTCATCGTTCTTGGAGCAATTAGCGTATTCATGTTAATCTCAGCTACTTTTGTATTACGTGAAACATTACCTCCTGAAGAAAGAGAAACGGGTGGTTTGTCAGGGACTTTGGCGACGTACGGAAAATTGTTAAAGGACCGTCTGTTTATGGGATATGCATTGTCACAAGGATTAGTAACAGCGGCAATGTTTGCATACATTTCGGGCTCACCATTTGTGTTGCAGAACATATACGGAGCATCACCACAGCAATTTAGTTTATTCTTTGCGATTAACGGCATCGGTATTATTATTGCTAGTCAGGTAACGGGTCGTTTAGCGGGGAAAGTGAATGAGAAGACATTATTTGTTGCGGGTATTATTATCGCAGCTGTTGGTGGTCTATCTTTACTACTGACAATCGTACTAGGAATAGGTTTAATTGGTGTTTTATGTTCGTTATTCCTTGTTGTATCAAGTGTCGGGGTTGTATCAACAACTGGGTTCTCATTAGCGATGAGAAATCAGAAACAAGCTGCAGGAACAGCATCAGCTTTATTAGGTTTATTACAGTTTATTTCAGGAGCTCTTGTTGCTCCGCTAGTAGGTATCGGTGGAAGTAATACAGCATTACCGATGGGTATTGTTATTGCGCTTTGTGAAGTAGGAGCAGTGTTATGTTATCTATTTATGGCCAGAAGAAGTGAGAAACAGTTTGAACTGCAACAAAAACAAAATCTAGAGGCTTAACAAAAAAGAACTGATTCAAAGGGAATGTTTGAATCAGTTCTTTTTTCATTTCTTTGAAATACCTCATACAGTTTTGTAAGGTGATGTAGTAAAGCATTGCAAAAATTATTTGTATAAAGTGACGATACTGTGACAAACATGTTGGTATATATATTACGGTGTCGTCTTAAGTGTAAAAAGTAGGATGTTCTCGGTATAATAACAAGTGGAGATAAAAGAAACTATAATGAGTAATAGTTGTAGATAAAAGGAGAAGAAGAGATGAAGAAGGTTTTGGGTATTGCCGTAATGGGAGGAATGCTCCTTCTAGCAGGATGTAATGGAAATAAAGATACGAAAGAACCGAAAGAAAAGGTAGAGCAATCTACAGAACAAACAGAAGAGATGAAAGAATACCGTGCAGTACATGAAAAATACGATACGAAAATGAATAAAGAAATTAATAAAGCACTGCAGTTATTTGAAGTAGCAAAAGAAAAGGGCGGTAAGGAAATAACGACTGCTACATATAAAGAAGATGTGCAAAAGGTAACAACGAGCATGTTAGAAGATATTGATCATATACGTAAAGAAATTCGTGTGCCGAAGTCGAAAGAGCAAGAACATGAAGTATATGTTGGTTTCTTGAATGAATCGGAGCAAGCAATGAAAAAATTACAGAAGTTAGCTAAAGAAGAAGATTCATCGTTGATTCGTGATATAGAAATTAATTTTGCAACAGCATCAACATACTATAAACGTTTTCAAGCAGAAATGAAAAAATAACCTTGCCTGTGCAAGGTTATTTTTTCTTCTTACTACCGCCTACCTCTTTATTTTATTTCTCTTTTGTATTCTTTTTTCGTTCCATCAGAGAAGACAACTTCTAAATCAAATTTTTGATAGTCTTTATCAAGTTTGAACACGTTCACTACTTGATCGATTACTTCTTGGTCAGCAGTATTTTTATCAAATTTTAATTCTTGTAAGAGTGGGCTTAATTTTGTGATAGCCTCGTCTCCTGTTAATTTTACATCTGCTTTATGATCTTCAATTTTTGCTTCCATTTTCTTATCAGCTGCTACATTTTTATAGTCTGCTTCGTAGTCTTTCTTTGTATCTTGGTAGTCTGCCTTTAAATCGAATTCATTGAAGTTTAGTTTTAAATCTGCAGGAGCCTCATTTTTTGCTTCTTCAGTCGTCTTTTTATTAGAAGTTGTGTCTTCTTTTGCAGGAGCTTTACATCCTGTTAATGCAGGTACTAGCATAAGAGCTAATAAAACTGATAGTAGAATTCTCATTATAAATTCCTCCTTATGTAAATTCGTTCTATACAAGTTTTTCCCAAAAACATGTAATTATGTATGTGTTGAAAATAAATTATTATTCTGTAGTTGCAAGGGCTAATCCGCAATTTAAATCAAAAAAGATTTGTATGTATATGGTAAATTGAAGTTGTGAGGAGGGGCTAAAATGCATGAAGAATATAAAGAGATAATAAAAAAATCAATTGAATATATAGAGAATCACTTACATGAGGAGCTTACAACAGAAAGAGTGGCATCTCACAGTGCAGTATCGATGTACCATTTTCATCGCATCTTTCAAAGATATGTTGGGATGAGTGTAACAGATTATATTCGAAAGAGAAGGTTAACTCATGCTGCGCAAGTTTTAGTGTCAACGGAGAGAGCTGTTATTGATATTGCAGTGCAATACGGTTTTTCCTCACAAGAGGCATTTACGAGAGCTTTTAAAAGAATGTTTCAATTGCCACCAAAGAAATATCGAAAGTACTTTCAGTCATTTTATATAGAAAGAGAGGGTGTTTCAATGCAAAAAGGTATACCGAAAGGATGGATCTTAAGTGGAAGTCATCCTGCTGAATATGAGATGGGTTTAGATTATGAAGTTGTCCATCAGGGGAAAGTATCTGCATACATAAAAGCAAAAGAGAATGTTACGCACGGAGGATTTTCAACATTAATGCAAATGTTCCGAGCGGATAAATATGTAGGAAAGAGATTACGTTTTACAGCATTTATTAAGAGTGAAAATGTAAGAGATTGGGCAGGATTGTGGATGCGAGTAGATGGAAAAGATACAGAACCGCTCGCTATGGATAATATGCAAAATCGCCCCATTAAAAATACGAATAACTGGCAATCGTACTCGGTTGTATTAGATATAAAAGAAGAAGCACTTGGTATTGCATTTGGTGTTTTATTATCAGGAGAAGGTTGTGTGTGGCTAGATAGTATTCGATTTGATGAAGTAGATGAAAAAATTCCTTCAACAGATTTGGCAGAGAACTTTTATGAAACACTTTTAGAAGAGCCAGTGAATCTACAATTTGAAGAAGTAGAAAAATAAAAAACAAGGAGAAAAGATATGCTCAAATATGTAAAACTAATAAGTATTAGTTTAGTAATATCGTCTTGTATTATGGGAATTAATTATTTAGTTAGCTATCTTTGGTCAGGGCATATACCTTCTTTGACGTGGAGAACATATTTGATGTTTGTGTTTATATTTATGATGAGTTTTGGTTCAATGCAAAAAGAAGGAAAAGAGGATTATTGACAATAGTCTTCTTCGCCTTTCTTTCATTAACACAAATGTTTGTAACTGTTTTTGGAGATGCAGGTATGATTTTCAATATCATCTCACTATCGTTACAACTTGTAAGTTTGGGTGTAATTGTACCACATGAAATGCTTTCTAAAACATATCAAACAATCGGTGAATTATTTCCTGCAATATATGCAGGAAATGGCTATTATACAATAATATTTGGAGGAGTTAGTTTAGAAAGAAATATTATTTCATTATTAGTTATTGTATTGGTTATACAATTAGTAGCAGGTATGATTTTAGCTATAAAAGGAATGGCAAAGGGAAGAGGAAGCTCTGTAGTTAAAGTTGTATAAAAGTAAAAAGGTATCCTTCATGGGATACCTTTTACTTTTGTTACTTTGCAACTTCTGTCCACTTGTAGTTAAACTCACCACCGAAGTCAGTTGTTACAAGTCCTTTAATGAAAGAGCGTTGTAAGTAAGAACGACCTTGTTGGTATAAAGGAGCGACAGCGCCGTCTTGTAATAGAATTTTTTCAGCTTGCTTCATTGCTTCAAAGCGTGCTTTTTCATCGCCAGCTAAATCTGTTTTCACTTTATGAATTAGCTCATCGTACTCTTTGTTAGAGTATTTATCGAAGTTATAAGCACTATCTGTTGTAAATAGATCTAAGAATGTAATTGGATCAGCGAAGTCAGGGCCCCAGCCGTCAATACCAATTTCATAGTCTCCACTTAATAGTAGTTTTAGCTGTTGTTTACGTGGTTGTGGTTTTAAATTCACTGTTAATCCGTCTAAGTTTTTTTCTAATTCACCTTTTAAATATTCGCCAGTCTTTTTAGCTAAAGCATTGTCACTTGTTAATAGTTCGATTGTTACTTTGTCAGTACCAAGTTCTTGTTTTGCTTTTTTCCAGTTTTCTTTCGCTGTTTTCACATCATCCTTGACTAGATTTCCATTTTCTTTACGGAAGTCGTTGCCTTCTGGGCTCTTTGCGAATTTCGCAGGAACCATTCCTTCAGCTGGAACAGCGCCGTTATTTAAAATTGTTTCTACGTAAGCTTTTTTATTCATTGCGCCGTTAATAGCAAGGCGTGCATGTTGATTTTTTAATGTTTCATTTTTCTGATTTAGTCGTAAGAATTGAATGCCGACTTCAGCGCGTTCCTTGAAGTTTGGATCGCTCTTATATTTATCAACAAACTCTGCAGTTAAAGCAACGCGATCAATTTGTCCTGAATCATATAAGTTCACTTCTGTAGACTTATCTTTAACGACATTGAAGTTGATTTCTTCTAATTTTACCGTTTTAGCATCCCAATAGTTAAGGTTTTTCTTCAATTGGAAGCTTTGTTCATGTTTCCAGTTCTCTAATGTGAAAGCACCGTTGTAAATTAAATGATTTGTTTCCAAACCATATTTATCACCTTGAGATTTTAAGTACTCTTCATTAATTGGTAAGAATGTTGAGAATGTCGTTAAGCTTAAGAAGTAGGGAACAGGACGGTCTAGTTGTACTTCTAACGTTTTGTCATCGACAGCTTTGACCCCTAGTTGATCAATTGGCAATTGTTTTTGGTTTATTTGTTTCGCATTCTTTATATCGAAGAATAAGAATGCGTATTCAGCTGCTGTATCAGGATTTACGGCACGTTGCCAAGCGAAGGCAAAGTCCTTTGCTGTAACAGGAGTACCGTTTGACCATTTTGAATCACGCAGATGGAATGTATATTTTGTTTTATCGGGACTAATGTCAACCGACTCAGCGACACCAGGAACCGGTTTATTATCTTCTCCCATTGCATATAACCCTTCAAAAACATTGCGCATTACGTTCATGGATTCCCCATCCGTTGCTTTTGCAACATCCATTGTTGGAATTTCTGAAGCGAATGATAAGTTAATTGCCTGTTTATCAGGTGCTTTATCGTTTGCTTTCGCTCCGCTTGCATTATCTTTATTTCCCCCGCAAGCAGTTAGTAATAGACTTGCCCCTAAAACAGATGCAACAACAGGTATAACTTTTTTCTTCATTGTTCGTTCCTCCCTAAATGTGTTGTTCGTAACGTCATAATGTCCATGTCTGAAGTAGCTATAGAAGGAGATAAAACCTATTATAAATATTTGTTTATAGGTAATCAGGTGTTCTATATGTATATACATGTTGATCTATAATCTATCGTTATATGTTTCAACGTAGTAGACATTATATTTTGATGGTGAAATATTTCGTTTCTTTGATTATTTAGAATATTAACACTGAAAAGAACTATATGTCAATAATAAAAATAGATTGTTAATTTCTTAGAATAATATATTGAAAAAGCAGATTCTCATGTGTGAGAGAACCTATTTTAAATATATTTTGCTAAAAAAACAATTGGTGTGGGCTAATAATAAGTGGGGATGAAGAAACCCCCACTTATTAAAGTTTCACTTTATTTTTCAATTTTTGCCCACTTGAAGTTTAATTGACCTGCAAAGTCTACTTGCACAATTCCTTTCACATAAGAACGTTCTAAATAAGATTCGCCTTTTTGGTAAAGAGGAGCGATAACAGAGTCTTTAAATAATATTTTCTCGGATGCTAGTAATGCTTCCCAGCGAGCTTTTTCATCACCAGCTAAAGTTGTTTTCACTTTTGCTATTGTTTCATCGAATTCCTTATTAGAGTAATGATCTAAGTTATAAGGGTTATTCGTTGTAAATAGCTCAAGGAATGTAATTGGATCCGCAAAGTCAGGGCTCCAGCCATCAATTCCGATTTCATAGTCACCTTTTAATAAAAGCGAAACTTGTTGCTTACGCGGTTGCGGTTTTATATTTACTGTTAATCCATCTAGATTCTTTTCTAGTTGTCCTTTTAAGAATTCACCAGTTTTCTTATCAAGGTCAGCATCACTCGTTAATAATTCTAATGCTATCTTTTCAGAACCAAGCTCTTGTTTAGCTTTTTTCCATAACTCTTGTGCAGATTTTGTATCAACTTTTGTTAAATCGCCATTTGCAGTACGGAAGTCTTTTCCTTCAGGTCCTTTTGCAAAGTTTTTTGGAACGAGACCAAATGTTGGTGTAGATCCATCATTTAATAACGTATTTACAAAGGATTTTCTATCAATTGTTTGATCAATTGCTTGGCGTGCAGAAACGTTTTGAAGCACTTTGTTTTGTTGATTCATACGTAAAAATTGTACGCCTACGTTTGGACGTTCTTTAAAGTTAGCATCTTTTTTATATTTATCGACGAAGTCAGATGTTAGTTTTATACGATCTAATTGTTTTGACTCGAATAAATTTACTTCTGTTGATTTTTCTTTTACGACGTTAAAATTGATTTCTTCTAGTTTGACAGTATCTTTATCCCAATAGGTAGGGTTTTTCTTGAATTTAAAGCTTTGTTCGTGCTTCCAATCGCTTAGTGTAAAAGCTCCGTTGTACAAGATTGTATTATCTTCTAAAGCGTACTTATCACCTTGTGCTTTAAAGAATTCCTCGTTAATGGGTAGAAATGTTGGGAACGCTGTTAAGCTAATAAAATACGGAACAGGACGCTCCAATTCTACCTCAAACGTATGGTCATCAACTGCTTTTACACCAAGTTGGTCGGCTGGAAGTTCTTTGTTGTTAATTTTTGTTGCGTTTTTAATATCAAAGAATAGAAATGCATATTCAGAGGCTGTTGCTGGATCTACGGCTCTTTGCCAAGCGAACACAAAATCTTTAGCTGTAACAGGAGTGCCGTTTGACCATTTTGAATCTCGCAAATGGAATGTGTATTTCGTTTTATCGCCACTTACTTCATGAGATTTTGCAACACCAGGAACAGGTTTGTTACCTTCACCAAGATTATACAAACCTTCAAATACGTTTCTCATTACTTGACCAGAATCAGTATCTGTAGCACGAGCCGTATCCATTGTTCGTATTTCAGTAGGTGAAGATAAGTTTAAAATCTGTTTACTAGGTGCCTCGTCTTTTGCATTTGCTCCGCTTGCTTCGTTTTTATAACTACCGCAACCAGTTAATAAAATACTTACTCCTACAACTGATGCAATACCGGGTACAAACTTCTTTTTCATTTAATTTTCCTCCTAAATAATTAAGTTTGGATGATGATGAGGGAAATGAAAAATAAAAAATCCCTCTTTTCATATTGAGAAAGAGGGATTTTCACGTACAAGTTATGCACCCGTATATAAACGAAGTCCCTCATTCTATCTTTCAAGCATAAAGCTTGCAGGAAGTGGCACAGTATTCAAAATGAACCTGTTGCCGAGGTTTCAAAGGGCCAGTCCCTCCACCTCTCTTGATACAATGAGTAAACGAATAAATTTTATTAATTTTTGTGTTTCTTTGATAATTCAAAATCTTACACCTTGAATAATGAAGTGTCAACTAAATGAAATATAGTTTAAATATTCAGTTTTCTTAAATAAAAAAACCACTGCATAGGGCAGTGGTTTTTCTACTAGAAGTTAAAGTTATCTGGATCTGGACCAACGCGACGATCTTCATTTAAAGCTTGAATTGATTTCATATCATCAGCACTTAATTCAAAGTCGAAGATGTTTGCATTTTCAATAATGCGATGTTCTTTAATTGATTTGGGAATTGTTACAACTTCGTTTTGTAAATCCCAGCGTAAAATAATTTGCGCAGTTGATTTATTATATTTTGTCGCAATTTCTTGTAACGTTGGATTATCTAGTAGTTGTCCTTGCATTAATGGTGACCAAGCTTCAAGCTGGATATTATGTTCTTTACAGAATGCATGTAACTCTTCTTGTGCTAAACGTGGGTGGTATTCCACTTGGTTGACCATTGGCTTAATTTCAGCAATTTCAAATACGTCTTGTAAGTGGTGAATGTGGAAATTACTCACACCGATAGCGCGAACACGGCCATCTTTATAAAGTTTTTCTAATGCTTTCCATGATTCGGTATATTTCCCTTTTACAGGCCAATGTACTAAATATAAATCTAAATATTCTAGACCTAATTTCTCTAATGTAGTTTCAAATGCTTGAAGTGTTGTTTCATATCCTTGATCGCTATTCCATACTTTTGAGGTAATAAATAATTCTTCGCGTGAAACACCGGATTCACGAATCGCTTGTCCAACGCCTTCTTCATTTTGATAGATTGCTGCAGTATCGATGCTGCGGTAGCCATTTTTAATTGCTGCTTTTACAGAATCAATTACTTCTGAACCATCTTCTACTTTAAAAACACCTAAACCAAACCAAGGCATTTTTACACCGTTATGTAATGTTGTATAGTCTTTTAAACTTGTTAAAATCATATTATTTCCCCCTAGCTTTTTTGTTTGTTGCTTCTACTGCTTTTTGAATTGCCTCTGAAAAATTATATTCGTATAAAGTTTTGAGACCCTCGGCTGTGGAACCACCTGGCGTTGTTACTTGTTCGCGGAGGTTAGCTGGATTTTGCGTTTGTTCGAGCATAGAAGCAGAGCCAGAAATCATTTGAATGACAAGATGTTTTGCGGTTTCTTCATCGACTCCATAACTTTTTGTTGTTTCAATTAAGCTTTCAGCAAAGTAATAAAGGAAGGCTGGTGCACTTCCAGTAACTGCAGTAAGCTGATGAACTTCTTCCTCAGTACAAAGTTGCGAAGTACCAATACCTTTTAAAAGCAGTTGCAGGGTTTCTTGATGCATCGCGTTTACTGATTGTCCCATTGTATATAAGGAGATAGATTTTCCAATTTCAGCAGCTGTATTAGGCATAATCCAAGCAACAGGCGTGCCCTTTGGGAGTCTAGCTTCTAAATAAGATGGTCCAATGCCGGCTGCGACTGTTACGACTAGTTGATTTGATAGTAACGGAGATAGCTCAGCTAATAACTCTTCATGAGCAGAAGGTGGCATTGCTAAAACAACCGTATCAACAGATGTAACATGCTGTTTCCAATCTGTTGCAGTAGACACATTATATCGATGTTGTAACTGTTTTAGCTTTTCTACGTTGCTTCGGTTAGAGACGATAATTTCTTCGATGTACTCTTTGCTTGTTTTAAGTAATCCGGAAAATATAGCTTCTGCCATACGACCGGCACCAATAAATAAAATTCGATGTTTAGTTAGCATATCCGTTATTCCTTTCTAGTAGAGATATGTTATAAAAACGATATCATCTTTAAGAGAATTTTGTAAAAAGAAAAGACTTACCGTAGATGGAATGGATAATGAGAAGGCGGAAATTCATGCTAATATTAGCTGTTATTAATCTCTTTATATGTGTAGCTGGTTTGCTAGAGTGGAAGAGCAATTATAAGGGGCAAGAACATACAAATAATTATATCTAGAAAATAATTCGAATTGAAAAACCCCTGAAGCATATATGCTTCAGGGGTTTACTAATAGAATATAAGATTATGCTTTTGTCATACCAAGTAATACAGCGCCGCCGATAATTAAAACACTACCGAGTGCAATAAAGATCAATTGGCGTTTTGTTTTCTTTTCACCTAAGAATACAATCGCACCGAATGTTGAGATAACGATTCCGGTTTGAGATAATGGGAAGCTTGTTGCTACTCCAACACGTGGTAATGAAAGAAGTAAGAATAAGTTTCCAGTTCCCCATAGTAAACCAGACAAAGCATTACGGATTGCATATTTGTTAAATGGTTTATGTTTAGACGTCAGTACAACTGCACCAACAAACATACCAACTGCTTGTGGTAAAATAGCAGACCAACCATCGATATTATACCAACGAATAATAATTACATATACAAGATAGCCGAAAGTAGAAACAATTAAAGTAAGAAGTCCTTTTTTCAATTGTCCAGGTGGCTGAGCATTTTCTTTATCATCTAATGATGTGAATACAACACCAACTACAATTAATAGGATTGCAATCGTTCCCAGAATGATTGTTGTAGTAGTAGTCCACTCACGGAAAGCGATAACCCCAAAGATAGAAGTTGCAACAAGTTGCATACCAGTAGAAATCGTTACAGTAGTTGAAACACCTAGTTTTTCAACTGTTTTTAATTGGTTTACTTGTCCTAAAGCCCAGAATAAACCTGAAATAAAACCAACAATTAAGATTGTCATTGTTAAAGCTGGTTGAGTAAATACATACATAATTGTTGCGAAGAATAGAGCACCGATTGTCATACCTACCGTTTGGCTATATGCACCACCGCCCATTTTTACGCTTACTAATAAGATGTTTCCCCATGCAATTGCAGGAAGAAGCGCTAATAAAATGTCCATTACAAGACTCCCTTCGGTTTGCTATACCAATATAGTTACATATCGTTCTAACGATCGGTAATGCCCCACTAATAGAGTAGAAGATTACCGATCGCTAAAACAGGATGAAGAATTCACGATATAAATGCGTTTTCATTTCTTCATTTTTTGAAACACCTCCATATAATAACAGGAAATTGCCTATTTTAGAAAGTGAATTCAAATAAAATGTATATTTTAATAAGAGGTAAAATTCAGTTATTTCCCGGTGGTATATTTTATTTCCTAAGAAATAAAGAAGCAGCTTCGAAAAAAGCTGCTTTAAGAGTTAGTAATTCTTTTATTAATAAGTTGAATACATAGGAGAAATAAGAGTGACATAACGATAGTAATAACTACAAGTGTCCAGGCGAGTTGCATATTACTTGCATCAATAGCCATGTAAATTGCAGTTGGGATTGTCTGTGTTTTACCAGGAATGTTCCCGGCAAACATAAGTGTAGCACCAAACTCACCGAGCGCGCGGACAAAGCTCAAAATCATCCCGCTTAGTAAGGCAGGAAATGCGAGTGGAAGTGTAACGTGCAGAAAAACTTGATATTCACTTGCGCCAAGGTCACGAGCACTTTCTTCAATTTGTACATTTGCGATAGAAAATCCCGTTTTCGCTGATTGGTACATAAGCGGAAATGCAACAACTGTAGAAGCGATGATCGCAGCAGTAGATGTGAACATAATAGACTGCTGAAATAATGATTCAACCCACTTTCCGATCGGGCTGTTGTTTCCAAAGATGATAATGAGAAAGAAGCCGATAACAGTTGGTGGAAGTACCATTGGTAATAAAAATATGGTTTCTAATAGTACTTTATATCGCCATGAGGAGCGAGCTAGTGCTCGCCCGACAATTGTCCCTAAAATTGTAACGAGAATAGTGGCGCACGCAGCTACTCTTAAAGATAGAAAGAAAGGCGATAAAATAGCATCAATGCTCATAGTAATTACGACAGGACTGTAAATCCATATTTCTTAAAGATAGATTGTGCATCTTTTGACTGCAAATACTCATAAAATGAAGTCGCCTCTTTCTTATGTTTAGATTCCTTTATAACACCTAAAGGATAGTGGATTGGCTCATGAGAAGTAGCTGCTGCTGTCTCACCAATCTTTACTTTATCCGAAATGAGAGCATCTGTTTTGTATACGATACCAGCATCGACATTCCCTGTTTCTACATATGTTAACACTTGGCGAACATCTTTTGTAAATACGACTTTATTTTGAACATCATTCCAAAGGTTTTCGTGTGTTAGAGAAGCCTTTGCATATTTGCCAGCAGGTACAGATTCAGGTGTACCAAGTGCAATTTTTTTGATTTTCTCATCTTTTAAATCTTGAAATTTTGTAAGATAACTATCTTTAGGGATGACTAGAACTAGTTCATTTCCAAGAAGATTTTTCCCTTCTTTTTCATTAATGAATCCTTTTTTTACAAGGGTTTGGAATTTATCTTCTGCTGCTGAGAAGAATAAATCAGCAGGTGCACCTTGTTCAATTTGTTGTTGAAGTGCTCCAGAAGCACCGAAGTTAAAAGAAAGTTTGATATTTGGCTCTTTTTCTTTATATTGTTTTTCGATTTCTTTTAATGCATCTTGTAAGCTTGCAGCAGCTGAGATAGTCAGTTCAACTGTTTTATCCTCTTTAGCAGTTGACTTTGTATGCTTTTCCCCACTTGTACAAGCAGTGCTAAATATAAGAAGGAAAGAAAGTATAAGTGCCCCGATGGAACGTAATGTAAATTTATTCATAAAAAAATCCCCTTTCATTTTGATACATCTAATTATAACTAAATATAACTAAATATAACTATTTATAATTGAATATAATTTGAACATATATCTATTTTTAAAAAATAGGAGAAATATTCTTTTCTTTGTTACAATGAAAGGAGAAAGTGAGGAATCGTCTATGGATCATCATTCCTACACAACGGAAGAAGTAGCAAAGCGATTAAAAGTATCAAAATTAACTGTATACGACTTAATTAAAAAAGGAGAACTTCCTTCTTATAGAGTTGGTAGACAGATGCGCATTGATGCAGCAGATTTAGATCAATATATAAAGCAAATGAAAACAGGAAAAGTACAAGTTAATCCTGTAAAAAACGATGGTAGTAGTATCTTGAACACGTGTATTATTAGTGGTCAAGAACTAACGTTAGATATGTTAGCTAAACGTATAGAAAATCGTTTGCCAAGTTCTAATGTTTTAAGAGCGTATCAAGGTAGCTTAACGAGTTTAGTGAAAATGTATCAAGGAGAAGGAAGTATCGTTAGTTTGCATTTGTTTGATGGTGAAACGGGTACATATAATATTCCTTACGTAAAACGTATTTTAGTAGGACAGCCATGTCTTATGATTAATTTATTGTCCAGAAATGTAGGGTTTTATGTTCAAAAAGGAAATCCGAAGAAAATAAAGACATGGGCTGACATATCCGGGTCCACTATAAAGTTTGTGAATCGAGAAAAGGGTTCTGGTATTAGAGTGTTAGTGGATGAACAATTACGAATCCAAAAATTAAATAAAGCTGATATTAGTGGATATGAATGGGAAGAATCGAATCATCTTGGTGTTGCCACTCAAGTTGCAAATGGAAAAGCTGATGTAGGAGTAGGTTCAGAAAAGTTTTCGCAAATTGTAAATGTGGACTTTATTCCAATCATGAAAGAACAGTATGATTTAGTAATTTTGAAGAATAAAGAAAATGAAGAGTTGATTGAAGTTGTGAAAGATATTCTGCAATCGAAAGAATTTCATAATGAATTAAATGCGATTGGCGGATATGATATTACGAAAACAGGTCAAATTGTATATGAAACAAACTAAAAAGCTGCTTGTCTATAAGACGAGCAGCTTTTTCTATATAAAGGGGGTTGGGGAAACAAAGTGTTAAACAAGACCTTGAGCAAGTGTATAAATGAAAGCCGTAAGAAGAGTAGCTCCACTTGCAAGTCCGATAAAGTCTGATTTGTTGAAAGTAATGTTGTTCATTATAATCTCTCCTTATTTGTTTAATGTAGTTGCAACAGCTTTTGCATCGACAAGTGCGGATAGCACCATGCCCATTGTATTTAAAAGTTTATTTGATTTCATATTGTTCATCATGCGTATCCGCTCCTTTTCGAATTGTTGTTGCCCTGCTTATGTCTTAATTATAGGAAATATGTCTACTTGCAACTATCGAATTAGCTTACGAAAGACTTACACTTTTGTAAGAAAAAAAGACATTCGTGTAAGAATGTCTTTCATAGCATATTGATATGATGATGTTCTTCAATTGTTTTTAAAAAACTACGCATTGAATTCGTCATATAGCTATCTTTACGGCGTATGAAAACCGTTGAAATACTGCCGTATTTTTCAGGGATTGCATGACAATGTACCTTACCTGCTTTAGAAAGATGATGGACAGCAGACTGTGGTACGAGTGTAATTCCGAGACCGAGTGCAACACTGTTTAATATTGTCTCTAATATATTGAATTCCATAATTCTTTTTGGTAGCAAACCTTCATCTTTAAGCCAACGTTCTAGTTTGGAGCGGTATCCACATCCTTGGTTAAAAACGAGTAGAGGAGTTGTTGTAAATTCTTCTATATGAAAGGCTTTATTTTGTGTTATAAGCATTAATTTCTCTGTACTAACATCGTATTGTTCGATTAGTGGATGTTTAATAGGACCTGATATAAAGGCACCATCTAATTGGTGATCAAGTACTTCTCTAATTAATTCTTCTGTTAGACCCGCTTGTAATGATAAATCGACATTCGGATAGCTTTTATAGTAAGAAGATAAAATGGTAGGCAGTGTACTTACTGTTTCGACTGTACCGATTTTTAATATACCGGAGGGTGTTTCGCTATCTAAAAATACTTGTTTTAGTTCATCGACATCTTGCAAAATTTTACTAACATAAACGAGCATTTTTCTTCCTTCAGCTGTTAAAGTCATTCCTCGTTTATGGCGGTAAAAGAGTGGGGTTTTTAATTCGTTTTCTAGTTGTTTAATACGTGCAGTTACATTTGATTGTACATAATTTAATTCCTTTGCTGCGCTACTTACACTACCCTGATCGGCAACGCTTTTAAAGATTTGTAAGTCTCGTAATTCCATTTTGTAATCCCCCTTGATGTTAACTATCATTATAAATGATAGTTAACATCATTTTGAATCATTTTACGTGATATATTTTTTCTTTTACAATTCTCTTTGTGCAAATAGAAAGAAACGGGGGATTGCGGTGAGAAGAGGTCAAATGATAATAGGGGCTTTAGCGTGTTTAATTGCGAGTATGTCATGGGGAGCGATGTTTCCAGTTGCTGATCATGCGCTAGAATACATAGATCCATTTTATTTTTCGCTTATTCGCTATGGAGCAGTGGCGATAATGCTGATTGTATTGTTGTTAATGAAAGAAGGAAAACAGGCATTTCGTTTAGAGGGAAGAGGAAAGTTACTCGTCTTTTTTGGAACGATGGCATTTACAGTATATAATGTCCTCATATTTTTAGGGCAAATGTTGATGGGTAAGTCGGGTGTAATGGTAGCTTCCATTATGGAAGCACTTATGCCGATGATTTCTATTTGTATTTTATGGGGATATAAGCATATAAAACCGAAGAAGTATATGATAACGAGTATGGTTATTGCTTTTGTAGGAGCTGTGTTTGTTATTACAAAAGGTGACATGAGTTTCTTTGTAACATTGAAAGATAATATGTTCCCATTAGCATTTATATTTATTGGTGTTGTAGGCTGGGTTATTTATACGATGGGTGGTCAAACTTGTAGTGATTGGTCAACATTACGTTATTCTACGTTGACGTGTGTATTCGGTACGACTGTTACAGCGATTATAACGGTAATTATTACGTCGCTTGGATATATTTCAGTTCCGAGTATGGGAACGATTTCTATTGTGAAATATGATTTGTTATTTATGATGACATTGCCAGGTATTGTAGCGCTACTTGCTTGGAACTATGGTGTGAAAATTTTATCATCCATTAATGGGATTTTATTTATTAATTTTGTACCAATTACGACTTTAGCTATTATGATGATGCAAGGGTATCAAATCACAATGTTTGATATTATAGGGACTGTACTTGTTATTGCAGCGCTTATTCGCAATAACGTTTGTCAGAGAAAAGAAGAAAATATAAATAAGAGAGTTTTACAAGAAGAACAATTACGTCAAGCTGTTTAATAGGCAAATGGAGGATTTTACATGTTAGAAAGTTTATTGTTTTTCTTCGCCGTCGGAGTTGCCTGTGAGCTTGCAGCAATTAATCGAAATGGTCGTAAAAAGATAAAACAACAAGCTGAGCTGATACAGCTTTTAAAAGAATTGAAAGAAAGAAAAAATTAAAAAGACGACCGGGCATAGACGGTCGTCTTTTTCTATATAAAGGGGAAAGGGGACACAAAGTTATACAAGCGTAGCAGCGTAAATAAAAGCAGTAAGAAGAAGAGAGCCGCTAGCTAATCCTAAAAAGTCTAATTTGTTAAAAGTGATGTTATTCATAATACATTCTCCTTACTTGTTTAGTGTAGAAGCAACAGCTTTTGCATCGAAAAGAGCCGATAATACCATGCCCATTGTATGTAAGAAATTGTTCGTTTTCATTTTGTTCATCATATTAATCGACTCCTTTTCGAATAATTGTTGCCCTGTTTCTGACTTAATTGTATGAAATATAGTAAGAAGTAACTATCGAATTAGCTTACAAGAAAATTACACTTTTGTAAGAATTAAAATGTAACAATTCATACTCATTTTTATTACCAACTCCTAAAACTTAGTGTTATAATTGTTGTAAGAATATGATTATACTTCGGATGTTTAGAAAGGAACGAAATAAATGTATAAACCAATTACATTTTTGTTGAAATATATATTTAAAACAGCTGGGAAAGTAGAAGTGCAAGGAAGAGAAAAGCTACCAGAAGGTGGTCCGTATGTTGTTGCGTGTACACATACAAGTTTTATGGATGTATTAATGTTAGCTACAGGGATGTACCCAACTCAAATTCATTACATGGCAAAAAAAGAATTATTTGAAGGGAAATTCAAAAATTGGTTCTTTAAAAATGTAAATGCATTCCCTGTAGATCGCGCGAATCCGGGACCGAGTACACTTAAAATTCCATCACGTTTATTAAAAGAAGGAAAGGTAGTAGGGATTTTTCCGAGTGGAACGAGATCAGCGGAAGATGTTTCATTAAAAGCGGGTGCTGTGACAATTGCGATGCGTTCTAATGTACCTTTAGTGCCGGCAGCTTATGTTGGTCCATCAAGTGTAAAAGAATTAATAAAGGGGAAAAAGGCACAATTGATTTTTGGAGATTCGATTCAAATTGAGGCTGGAGAACAAATAGATCGAAAAACTGCTATGAAAATGATGACAGATCAATTAAATGAGAAATTTGAGGAGTTAAAAGAAGCTTTGCAATCAAATCAAAAATAAGAAAAGACGACCGGGCATAGACGGTCGTCTTTTCTATTACTATTTATAATAAAGGGGAAAGGGGACACAAAGTTATACAAGCGTAGCGGCGTAAATAAAAGCAGTAAGAAGAAGCGAGCCACTAGCTAGTCCTAAAAAATCTAATTTGTTAAAAGTGATGTTATTCATAATATATTCTCCTTACTTGTTTAATGTAGAAGCAACAGCTTTTGCGTCGATAAGAGCGGAAAATACCATGCCCATTGTATGTAAGAAATTGTTCGTTTTCATTTTGTTCATCATATTAATCCGCTCCTTTTCGAATGGTTGTTACCTTGTTTCTGACTTAATTGTATGAAATGTTGCCGAAAGTCACTATCGAATTAGCTTACAAAAAAATTACACTTTTGTAAGAGAAATGAATGAAGGTGTAATGATAAGAAGATTTGACATATGTTCATGAGATTCATTAACTTAAAGATAGAGGTGAGTGTATGGCTAATATTAAAGATATCGCAAAGATGGCGGGAGTTTCAGTTACGACTGTTTCGAGAGTGTTGAATGATCACCCATATGTAAGTGAAGAAAAAAGAAAAGCGGTTATAGAGATAGTTGAGAAATTGAATTACTCGCAAAACGCAAATGCTGTTCATTTATCAAAAGGAAAGACGAATATTGTTGGTGTGATTTTACCGTATATTAATCATCCGTGTTTTGATGCGATGGTGAGCGGAATGATGGAGATTGCGTTAACTCATAATTACAGAGTGTTACTTTGCCAAACGAATTATAATAAAAAAGAAGAAATGAAAAGTTTACATATGTTAAAAACAAAACAATTGGATGGTCTTATTATTTGTTCCCGTGCAAATGATTGGGAAACGATAGAACCGTATGCTTCTTACGGCACAATAATTGCTTGTGAAGACAATGATATTTCAAACATCTCAAGTGTATATACGAATCATTCAGCGGCCTTTCAATTAGGAATGGATTATTTGATTGAGAAAGGTTATAAAAAAATTGGTTATTGTACGGGAAGAAAATTAGGGCCGAGTAGTCAAAAGCGTTTTGATGTTTATAAACAGCAATTGCAATCTATAGACGAAGAGGTTAATGAAGAATGGATTTTTACAGAATGTTTTACACTAGAAGATGGTGTAAAAGTGGCTCATAAGTTAAAAGAGATGCAGGATCTTCCTGAAGCATTAATAGTAGCAGGTGATGAAGTTGCGATTGGGGTTATGACAGAGGTTGAAAAATTAGGGATTCAAGTTCCTGAGGATTTAGCGATTATTGGCTTTGATAATCAACCTATCTCGCAAGTGTTACAATTGACAACTATTGATCAAAATTTAAAGGAGATAGGGAAAACTGCTTTTGAAATGTTGCATAGAAAAGTGAATGACGAGAGTTCTGAACAAGAAAAGCTGGAAATTCCATACGAACTTGTGGAACGCTCTACGGTTTAATTTTAATCCGTTATGTGTATAATCGCATAACGGATTATTTTTTTGAAATATCTTTGACAGGAAACGCGTTTCATACTTTATAAAGGAGTTAAACCGGTCTGTAATATCCATGGATTCTTTTCAAGTGTTAAAGCAGTGAATAGAATTTGGAGGAATATGCATGAATGAACTTTTATCGAGTATGAAAAAGTATGTAGATGATGATGAAAAGATTTTGGTTTTTGTGGTAGGGATATTTGAGAAGGATAATTTTATATTATCGTATCAACATGGGGTTTTTGTTGCCACTACTAGACGTCTCCTTTTTTACGGGGAATTTCCGTACTATCCTTCAACATTTAAAGAGTACTCATATTTGCATATAGATAGCATAGATTTTCATCCGTACTTTGAGTTTACTTGTAATCATGAAACCATTCGCGCTAAGTATATTCAGAAAGGGAATGTGGAGCAATTTGTCCGTGCAGTTAGAGCAAATATGAATAATTAATCAACCCTCTGTTTAAACATAATATTTCAATTTTTAAGAGGGAAAATGCGGAATAAAAACCACTTCTAAACCTCTAGGAGATAGTGATACAATGTCAAATGGGGGGAGGGTATGAACTATGGTTAATCAACGTATAAAGGAAATAACACTAATTACAATTGGTTCATTATTATTCGCAATTGGTATTAATTACTTTGCAATTCCAAACCGTTTATCGGAAGGTGGAATTATTGGTTTAACGGTTGTTACGTACTACTTATTTGATTGGTCACCAGGGATTGTGAATTTTGCTATAAATGCAATTTTACTAGCTATTGGTTATAAATTTTTTGATAAGAAAACAATGATTTATACAATTTTAGGGATTGTAGAAACATCTTTGTTTTTATACGTTACAGAACATATTGAGTATCATGTAAATAGTGATACATTATTAGCAGCTTTATTTGCTGGTTTATTTGTGGGTATTGGATTAGGCTGTATGTTCAAAGCCGGAGGTACATCGGGAGGGTCAGCAATCTTAGCTCGGTTAGCAAATCAATATTTAGGTTGGAGCGTAGGTAAAGGCGTACTAATTATTGATATTGTTGTAATTGCTGGTTCTGTATTTATAATAGGGCAAGAAAAGGCAATGTATACACTTGTAGCTGTGTTCATCGGAGCGAAGGTGATTGATTTCATTGTAGAAGGAATGGATACAAAAACGGCTGTTACGATTATTTCGAATCAACCAGATTTAATTCGTGAAGCTATTACGAAAAATATGACACGCGGTGTTACTGTATTAGAAGGGCGCGGCGGATATACTGGTAAAAATAAAGAAGTTTTATATGTTGTTATTAATAAACAAGAGCTTGTTAAGTTAAAACAAGTTATTAGCCGGGTAGATGAAGATGCTTTCGTTGTTATACATGATGTACGTGATGTACTTGGCGGTGGCTTTAAAGCAAGCTAAAAGGTGAACGAGTAAATTCGTTCACCTTTTTTAATTCTTACAAAAATGTAAGTGTAATGTAATGAGATTCAATAGTAGATTTTATTCCCCCTTTTTAAAATGGATGTATATATATCCTGCAGAGGAGGAATGTTTATTATGAAGAAAAAAATGATCACTACTATAATAGCGATGATAGTGATAGTAGTAATGTTACTACCTACGAAACTTGGACCGGTTATCGATAAATATAATCCATTTTATAAGACGAAAGAATACTATACGGTTGTGAATACAATTGGTCAGCATATTGGTGATGAGTGGTATGAATATGAATTTATTGCATTCGATGAACGTGGTAGAGAGCAGAAAATAAAGAAAACGGTTAAGCATATGTTAAAGAGAGATGAAGCATTAAAGGTGTATGCAAAAGGACGTTACGGTGAATCGATTGAAGAGATTGAGGTTGCAAATATTCCTATAAATGCGAAGAGTAAACTTTTAACGATGAGATAGTAAAATATACCCCCAGCTATTTTTTGTCGAAAATAAAAATACTAGGTAAGGGTATTTTAGGGGTTAGCAAAAAAGCCTTAGTCCATATAGACTAAGGCTTTTTTATTATATAAAGGGGAAGGGGGTACATTGTAGTAGCATGGATGAAAGGTATAAGAAGAGTAGCTACTAGCAATGCAATTTGGTTATGTGAGTGTTCTTCTTATTTGGCTTACTTTCTAACTTTATTGTACGAAATATAAGTAAGGGGAACTATCGAATTACATTACACATAACTTACAAACATGTAAGCCTTCTGTAATGTAATTCGATAGTTAAAAGATAGTAATTTTCATATAGTGTAACTAGAAAGTCTTAATGTATTACTTTCTGTTTGTAATGAAGAATGAAAAACCAACTAATTTTTAATAATCCTCATCTGAATAAAGATGAGGATCCTTTTTTAAACCTTACAACATTGTAAGGTTTACGTAAGTTAATTCGATAGTAAATTTGTCATATTTTTTGCATAATAGATACAGATAGAAAAATAATTAGGGATCTAGTAAGAAGGGAGAAAAATGGGATGCGTAAAGAAGAAGTAGTGAAGTTACCAATTAAAGATTTCTGTAGCTACTTTACTGTTGCCGTAGTGTGTATTGGATTATTTGATATCATAACAAACTTAATTGTTAAATAATATAGATGATAAAACAAGAAAGGAAGTCCTTTCTTGTTTTTTTTATGGGGGCATAAAGATGAAATGGATTGATAGTCATATACATGTTGATCAATATAAGGGTGAAGAGAAGAACAGATTACTGAAAGAGGTGGAAAATAGTAATGAAATAAAGGGGCTTATTGCTGTATCTATGAATTATCAATCTTGTAAGGAAACGTTATCTTTAGCGAAGAAGTATCCCTTTATATATCCAGCGATAGGGTTTCATCCAGAGCAACAGATTCATAAAGAAGAGTGTGAACAGATTTATAAACTTATTGAACAGAACGCAGAGGAAATTGTTGCGATTGGTGAAGTAGGTTTGCCCTATTATTTGAGGAAAGAAGATGAAAGCATTGCTGTAGATTCATACATAGCTGTATTAAAAAAATTTATAGAACTAGCTAGTAAGTATAATTTGCCGATTATATTACACGCAGTTTATGAAGATGCTGACACTGTATGTGATTTGCTAGAGAAATATAAAGTTTCACGTGCACATTTCCATTGGTTTAAAGGAAGTGATGAAACAATGAAACGGATGATGAAGAATGGTTATTATATTTCGATTACACCGGATGTTTTACATAAGGAGAAGATTAGAAAAATTGTTTCGTATTATCCGCTTGAATATATGATGGTAGAAACAGATGGACCGTGGGAATTTCAAGACGATGTTATGACGCACCCGAGAATGATTCGAGATGTATTAAAGGAAATTAGTGTTATAAAAAACATATCTGTTGATCAGGTTGCAGAAACAATATATGAAAATACCATTCGATTTTATTTGAAAGGATAGGAGAATTATAATTTTCATAATGTAACGGAAAAAGTAAAAGTTGAATTTATTTAATAAAATGCCACGGTTTGATATATGAAAAAAACCACCAAGCGTTCCGCTCGGTGGTTTTTTATTAGGATTCTAATTTTTTAGCACGTTTTAATAATAAAAGAAAGACAATGATAACGAACCCCAGTATAAGGAAGAAGCCATATTGCTTTATATAATCAATTATGTCATTCGCACTGGTT
This sequence comes from Bacillus sp. FSL K6-0073, assembly GCF_038006085.1. Classification (NCBI taxonomy): domain Bacteria; kingdom Bacillati; phylum Bacillota; class Bacilli; order Caryophanales; family Bacillaceae; genus Bacillus; species Bacillus sp. FSL K6-0073. The sequence continues at coordinate 230,103 of NZ_JBBOUN010000001.1, forward strand.
GGTTTTTCAACGTGAATGCCGTCTTTATTCGTCGTAATATGAATATCTTTCATTTTTACTTCATTTTTTTCCTTTTGTAAATCAATCCATTCTATATTTGGAATACTTTCTAGATCCTTTAATACTTCTTTTAATGGTTTCACACCTAAGTAAGGATGATAAAATGCCCCAATAATCCCATCGGATAATTTAGCAACAGATAAAGCATTTGCTTTCATTTTAGCGATAGCTTGTGGCTTGTCTTCTTCAATAAAACCGACTGTTTCAGGCATTAATTTCATTCCATGTAGAAATGATGGTGTACTTCTATATGCCGGAGAGTGCATGGATTTCCAAGTTATATCACTTAACTGTAGTTGTCCTACATAAGTTGAAAAGTATCTTGATAATATTTCATACCCTTTTTGAGACATCGTGTAATGGGGTGCTTCAAATGCGACGGGATATAGTTTAGCATCTACAAGTTCTTGAATGCCTTTTTCAATATGCTCAGTTGTATATTTTTCTTCAAATTCTTCCCCTTTTTTTACGTATGCATTATATGCTTCTATATTAGGAAAGGCATCTTTTGTTTTTGGTTTTTCATGTTTCGGTTGGCGAATTGGTTGATCTGACTTTACGTCCCAAAATTCAAAACCTTCCCCAGTTTCACTATCATAAAATTGGTGCGTATAACCGTGCATAATAATTGCTGCACCCTCATCTTGCATAGAGCGTAAAAGATCGACTAGTTCGGGTTTATCTTTTAAATGTAGTGTTTTTCCTGTCTCTGGATCTGTATATACAGGAATAACAGTGATCATGTAAGGAATATTTTTCTCTTTTAGTAATGTAGCAATTTCTTTTAATTGATTTATATCTGCGGCTGGATGGACGTCCTCAAGACGTAAATAAGCTTCTACCTTATTGTTCGTTGGCTTTTGTCCGAAGTAAGAAAATAACACTTCACCGATGTAATGAGACATCCAGTCAAAGAGATTTGGCGTTGCAACGTAATAAGAATTATTTTGTTGCACAATTAATGGATAAGGATTCTTCCCTTTTAAAGCGTGGGCAAGAATTGTTCCAGTTGTATCAAGATGTTTAATTGATCGTTCTTCCTCTAATGTATTCTTTATTTTACGTGTTGGATATTCAATTGTATCAGAGTTTATATCTTCATTTTTAAGTGTGATAAACGAAAAACGATTGGATAATTGTTCTATATTTTGACCTAAAAATAGTAGTGGCCCTGAGAAACTTTCTAGAAATTCTTTTGTTTCAGTAGAAAGTTCTTCTTGTTTTTCACCTAAGTAAATAATATGTGTATATGAAGATTTATCAGTTATTTCAGCTAACTGTTTTATGTTTTTTATTGTTATGTTATTAGTAAAATGTCCTACTTGTGTATTAAGTATTTGGGTATCACTTGTAATTTGATCATCGTTCGAACTGTATAGAATAAGGGCTTTTAGATTTGCGTTTTTTTGTGCGGAAATAGGGACAGGAATTAATAGTAGTAAACTAAATAAGAGTAGCAACCATTTTTTCATATTATTATTCTCCTAGTTTATATTTAGAATTCAATTTACAATTATATACAAAAAATGCGTTATAGTCTATGAAAGTTACATTTTTGCACGTATTTACCAGCTGTTTTTTCACAAAATCGGTCTAAAGCATGATGATAATACGTATAGTTATTTGCTATGATAAAAGAGTAAGAGAATGATGAAATTTGGGTAATTGTAAAGGGAAGAAGGCTGAAAGGGGACAAATTTCAGCGGAGAAAGAGGTAGAGGTAGTGAAGAAATTCTTTGTAGGATTTTTAGTTGTTCTTGGAGTATATTTATATTTCCAAGGAAAGTCTGAAGGAATGGATAAGCTAGTGAATGGAACAAGCTATGTTGATTCAGAAGAAGCAAAACAGATGAAACAAATCATTATAGAGGAAGCGAAGAAAGTAAATCTTCCGGAATGGATACCTCTTGCAATTGCCGAGCATGAAAGTCGATTAAATCCAAGAAGTGTTGGAGATAATGGAACTTCATTTGGATTGTTTCAACTACACCGCGGCGGCGGGCTTGCACCAGAACATTTAACTGATGATGAGCTGAAAGATCCACGTACAAATGCGCAAATTGCAATGCCGCATTTAATGAAAGGATATAAGCGTGGGGTGCAAAAAGGTTTGACTGATTTTGCATTACTGAAATATATAGCGAATACATCTGGATGGCCAGGGAATTTAGGGCCAGAGTGGACGGATAATAACATGAAGTATAACATCGGACTAGAAGATGTGTACTATCGAAATAAAGGTGTAATTAAAGAGTAGGTTTTCTATACCTACTCTGTTTTTTTATGAATAATTTCATCCTTTTCTTTCGTGAAATACTGCGTGAGTTGTATTTTCACCTCTTCTAGTTTTGTAGAAACTTGCGGTATTTTATATCCTACATACAATGGTGAAACGACAAATCTAGGTACAACTTTACAAATGATTTTTCCATTTAAGTAATAGAAGAATAAGTTATAACTACTGCATCCTTTATGGAAATCTATCAGTATGTAACGTACAGTTTGCTGAATGTAATTTGCCATTTCATCTATATATGAAATATTATCAATGATTATATTGAATTCAGTGAAGCCAATAATGGGATGCTCTGAAATATTAAGCTCAATGCGTTCATTTTTTTGAACAATTACCCCTTGGAAATTTTCTTCTTCAATATTTTCAAGATAATTTACATATTTCATTCCGATAATTTGCATGTGTGCATGATGCAAACTTCCACCTGAAAATGGACCGTGATTTTTGTATAAAATTACAGATGCAAATTCTTCGTTCTTCTGTAAGTGTAACCAATGTTGAATAGAAAATTGCATTAATTTTCGCATATGTTCTTCTGTATATGTTGCGATATGATCTTCGCAATTATCCGTTTCAATCAGCACCGTTTGAAATGTATCTTGTAGTGTAGGAAATTTATTTTTTAACCAAATAATAGAACCATCAGTTGCTAAAATATCCGTTAAATGTTCTTTATCGCAAAATGGACATGCAGCGCTTCTATTCCGAATACTTTCTGGTTTTTGTTTACCGATATCGTTTAAAAAATATAGTTGTTGTGTATCCATTTGTATATATGCCCCTTTAAAATATGTGTAAAAATCCCGCTTAATACATTCGGGAAAAGGAGAAGGAAATCCTCTAAAGACAATATGGAAAAAATAAAAGACAAGATATCCTCATTACGATAGGGTACCTTGTCTTTTATTTTTTCTCTAATAGTGTGTATGGATAATATAGAACATTTTCATTATTTTTCTTTTTTCTATTTTTTATTGTGTATAAAGTAATTGCTGTGCTTGCAATTATAATAATGGCTTTCTTCATATTCATATACCCCTTTTTATTGTTGGTTTAATTCTTGGCTAACTGCTTTTGCATCGACTAAAGCGTGTAAAATCATTTTCACCATGTTCATCATATTTCTTCACTCCTTTTTATAGTTCATTTAATTCTTTTACAACTGCTTGTCCGTTCACTAATACCTCAAAGATTGCTTTTACGATTTCTTTCATCATGTTTGTTTCCTCCTTGTGTTTGTCTCTCTTGTTTTACATCTTTATTGTATAGGGAGGCATCTTTTCGTACTATCGCTTTCCATTACGTGAACATAACAGTTTTGTAAGATTTGATGTCACTTATTGAAATGTTTAGTCTATCTTCATTATTTTCAGAAAAATGACTATTCAAACATGAAATTGGAAAGTATAATAAAGAAGTAAGTATTAAATTCCGTACGAAAGGGGTGCATGAGATGAAACGTTCTTTAGCTGCGCGTGCCAAATTTTTAGATTTTATCTATTTTTGTCGTGCGATTTTTCATGATGTAGTTGTTAACGGGATACGTATGCCCTTTTTTAACAATTGCATAGTGACTATTGAACGATAGAAATCTCTTCACCCATTTTTAATAAACGTGTGAAAAGGGAGCTATTTGGCTTCCTTTTTCTATGCCGAAAACCATGGGGAATGTTTCTTTCTCATGGTTTTTTATATTGAAAGGAGTACGGAAAATGACTATTTGTAGTGTAAATAATGTAACGAAATCTTTTGGTGGAAACATCATATTTGAAAATATATCGCTTGAAATAAAGAATGGTGAACGTGTTGGGTTAGTTGGTCGTAACGGTAGTGGGAAGACAACAATCTTTGGGCTTCTAACGGGAATGGAGAGTTTGGATGCAGGAGCCATTCATATGAAGAAAGGTACACGTATTGGTCATGTCGCACAAATTCCGAAGTTTGATGAGGCCATGACTGTATATGATGTATTGAGTTCCGCTTTTAAAGTAGAAAAGGAATTAGAAAAAGAAATGCATGCTCTAGAAAAAAATATGGCGGAGGAGCAGGAACAATCTGCTTTGCAAAAGCTAATGGAGAGGTACGGAGTAATTCAAGAAAAATTTGCATTTCTCGGTGGTTATGAAATAGAGGCAAATATAATGAAGGTAGCAAATGGCTTACAAGTCACAAACTTATTTCCAAGAGTATTTACGGAATTAAGTGGAGGAGAACAGACGAAAATAAGCCTTGCATATATGCTATTGCAGAAACCAGATTTACTTCTATTAGATGAACCAACAAATCATTTAGATTTGTTTGCAGTTGAATGGTTAGAGAAGTTTTTAAAAGAATATACTGGAACAGTTATGGTTATTTCACACGATCGCTATTTCCTTGATGAAGTTGTAACGAAAATTTTGGATTTGGAAGATGGAGAGATTCACGTGTACCATACGAATTATTCTCAGTTCGTTGAGGAGAAGGAAGAAAGGTTACTTCAAGAGTTTCAAGCTTATCAAGAGCAGCAAAAGAAAATAAAGAAAATGAAAGAAGCAATTAAGCGCCTACGTGAATGGGCAAATCAAGCGAATCCTCCGAATGAAGGATTGCATAAAAGAGCGAGGAATATGGAACGTGCGTTAGAGCGTATAGAGAAATTAAAGAGGCCGATTTTAGAAAGAAAACAGATGGGTCTTCAGTTTGAAGGGCAAGAGAGAAGCGGAAAAGATGTTGTTGTAATGAAAGAAGTGAGTAAAGGTTTTGCTGGCCGACTTTTATTTGAACAAGCGAATTTACATGTTCGTTTTCAAGAGCGTGCTGCTATCGTTGGTCGTAATGGTACAGGAAAGACTACATTATTAAAACTACTATTAGAAGAAATAAATCCAGACGTTGGTGAAATTCGCATTGGTAGTAGTGTCAAAATTGGTTATTTATCACAGCATACGTATGGAAATGTGAAGAGTAATGTATTGGAAGCGTTTAGAGAGTATGTGGCTGTAACAGAAGGAGAAGCAAGACATATATTAGCTAAGTTTTTATTTTATGGTCCAGCGGTGTTTAAGAAAGTAACACAACTGAGCGGTGGAGAAAAAATGAGATTAAGACTTGCGCAACTTATGTATCAAGACATCAATTTTCTAATTTTAGATGAGCCGACAAACCATCTTGATATTGAATCAAGGGAAGTTTTAGAGGAAGCCCTTGAGCAATATAACGGGACGATTTTAGCTGTTTCACACGATCGATATTTTTTAAATAAGTTATTTGAAAAGACGTACTGGATTGATAGATGCAAATTATTTGAGTTTGCAGGAAATTATGCATGGGCTCGTCAAAAGTGGGAGGAAAAGCTTGAGAAGCAAGTAATAAAGCAGAAACGCCAAGGGAGAAAAAGTGTTGAAACGGTTCCTTTAAAAGAGAAAGAAGCTAGGAATCTTGAAGAGATTGAAAATGAGTTAATGCATGTAGAAGAAGATATATATGCAATAGAATGTGGAATGGAACATGTAGCTGATGTTGAAAAACTTGAAAAATTATATGAGGAAAAAACGAAGAAAGAGTTGTTACGAGCAGATTTATATAATGAATTAGAGAATATTGTGGAGTAATGAGTAGAAAGCCACTTCCTTTCAGTTTTGCTGGAGGAAGTGGCTTTCTTCATAATGATATTTTGCTTTAAAGGTTAAATGAAGCGATGTGTTTCACGTGAAACAGTAACTTAGATAAATCCATTTTCCTCAATTTGCATAGTTTGTGAAACATATGAAAATGATAAGGTGAAAAATAAATGTCATTAGTGGTTTTTCGATAGGAGTAATTACAAAAACAAAGGCTAATTATTTCCCGAGAGATAAAGTGAGGGCTTTTACGGGCACCCCGACCCTGACCTAACTTCTTTTGCTTTCGCTGAATTTTGAGGTGGGGGTCTTACTGCACGGCAAATAGCGGGATAAATATGTGTAACAGAGACTAGTGAATGAAAACAAAAAGAGAGCAAAGTTACAGCTTTACGCGCTGAACTCTGCTCTCTTTTTGCGTGGCATCTTCTCTCGTTGAAATTATAATAGCGATCCCGAGCATGATAAAAAAAGCTAAAAAGAGGACGAACTTTGGGAAGAACGGGAATAGTAATAGCGCTCCGACTATCATAATTGTTAATAATACGTAGTGCAGGACGTATTGGAATAGGTTGTCCATATTTTCGCCCCCTTTTTGGTAATTGGTTATTAGTATTCTATGTTTCATGCTGAACGAATAGAAGTGAATTTTTAATTTTTTTATAAGAAATAAAAGAGAGCGATTGAAGAGTTTATTTCAACAAGTAAACGAAATTATGATGGATATTATAATCAGAAAGTAGATGAATTAGCTAAGCAAGCATTAGAAACGTTGGATATTGAAAAGCGAAAGGAAATTTATAAAAAATTATATCAAGAGTTAAGCGAAGCCCCGCTTGTAATCTTCTTGAATAATAGCAAAATGGTGTCTACACATCATGCACGAATTCAAGGATTATAAGAAGGTGACTATAACGGAGTTTTATTAAGTTTACCTAAATTAAAGATAGAATAATAATTTTAAAAAAATTCTTGAAATATTTATTTAGAAAGAATTGACAAAATATAACTGAAGATATAAGCTAATAACCATAAAGTCTACCGGAAAGGTCGGAATAAGATTGTTACCCCTCAAAAACATCTATTTTTTTACGATTAAAACCGACTTTTCCGATTGGCTATAAAATGTTGCTGTGGGAGGCATACATAAGGCAAGCAGTTCATAAGGTTTAATTATTAAAAAAAGAAAAGTTAGGGTGGGGACAATGAAGAAAAAGACAAAAAAATGGGCTGGTGTATTTTCGGTATTACTGAGTAGTTCGCTTGTGTTATCTGCTTGTGGGGGACAGGAGGATGCGGCTTCTACAGAGCCGGTTAAACAGCAGGATTTAAAAAGTGTGAAAATTGAAAAGATTGCTGCGACAGATAAAACGAAAGTGCCAGACAAAGCGAAGAATAGAAAAGATACGTTAGTAGTTGGTATTAGTAAGCCAGGCGGCGTATTTTTACCATACTTTCAACAAAATGGTTGGGATGGAAACGTAACTTCAGTTATTTTTGCATCTCTCGTATCAACCGATAAACAAGGGAAACCAATTCCAGAATTAGCTGAGAAGTGGGACGTTTCTTCTGATCAGTTAACATATACATTCCATTTACGTAAAGATTTGAAATTTAGTGATGGATCGCCATTAACGGCGGATGATGTAGCTTTCACATTGACGCTTTTACATGATAAGGCATATGAAGGTGAAGTAGATATCTCTCAATATGCCGTTAAAGGTGGTAAAGAATATAAAGAAGGAAAAGCAACTTCAATTGAAGGTATTCAAGTTGTTGATCAACAAACAATTAAAATTACAACTGAAAAAGTGAATTCACAAGCTATATTTGTTTTAGGAGGTACAGTACTATCAAAAGCTTATTATGGAAAAGATTATAAGCAAAATACAAGCTTAGATTACTTAAAAGATTTATATGGAAAGCCATTAGCTGCGGGTCCATATAAATTTGAAAAGTATATTCCAGGTCAAGAAGTTCGTTTTGTAGCAAACGAAAATTATTATGCGGGTAAACCAAAAATTCAAAACTTTATTTATAAAATTACTTCTGGTGATACGAAGCTTCAGTTATTCCAAACAGGAGAAGTTGACCATACTGGCTTAGGTACCGGTGATGAGGTTCTTGAACAGGCTAAGGCTTTAGAATTCGCAAATATCCAAATCGAAACAGCGCCGTCATTTAGTTATATTTATATGAATAATAATAAGCCTTACTTAAAGGATAAAAAGGTTCGCCAAGCACTTATTTACGGATTAGACCGCAAAAAATATGTTGATACAGCGTTAAAAGGATACGGTACAGTAGCCAATGTACCAATTCATCCAACTTCTTGGGCTTATACGGAAGAAGGAGTTAATAAATACGAATACGATAAAGAAAAAGCGAAAAAATTATTAGATGAAGCAGGGTGGAAAGTTGGTTCGGATGGAATTCGTGAGAAAGATGGTCAAAAATTAAAACTTTCTTATTTCGGTCCAAGTTCGGCTAAAGATAGTGATTTATTAATTCCGATTGCGAAAGAGAATTATAAAGAAATAGGTGTAGAGTTTAATCCTGAATTTATGGACTTTAATACGATGCTTTCTAAGGTAAACAAAGGAGATTATGATTTAGCTTCTGTTTCGACACCGATTACAAGTGACCCGAGTGAAACAGCTGGTGAATATTTGTCTACTGCAAATGAAACTAGTCTTGGTTATAAGAATGCAAAAGTAGATGAGCTAATTCAAAAAGGTATTGAAACTGTAGATATCGAAAAGCGTAAACCTATTTATAAAGAATTGTATAAAGAATTAAGTGATGATCCACCAGTAATTCTATTAAACTACCGTAGAACAATTACTGGTTATAACGGGAATATAAAAGGAATTGATCCTGAAAAGTACAACAGTATTAGTGCAAACTTACCGGTATTATCATTTGAAAAATAACGATAAGAATGTATAAGTAGAAGACATTTTTTCATTCGGTTAGTAATGTGCCGCTTTGAAAAAATGTTCTTCTATTTTAAGCATAAGATTGGAGAGAAAAAGGGTGAAAACATATATTGTTCGTAGGTTGTTACAAATGATTCCTACACTGCTTGGTACATCAATTATTATCTTTGTCCTGTTCGCACTTCTCCCTGGGGATTATATTGATTCAAACCCGAAAATTACACCGGAAAGAGCAGCTGAACTGAGGGAATTATATGGGTTGAACAAACCGATTGTTGAGCGTTATTTTCATTGGTTAGGTAATGCATTGCAAGGGGACTTTGGCTTCTCGCTTCAATATCAAGAGCCTGTAACGTCATTATTAAATAAATTTATTTGGAATTCTTTTAGTGTAGCAATTATTGCATTGTTTTTTATTTGGCTAATTGCACTTATTATCGGTGTATTCTCGGCGACGAAACAACATTCTTTATTCGATAAACTTGTAACAATCGGTGTTTTTGCAGCAATGTCATTCCCTTCATTCTTTATCGGCTTGTTTTTAATTAAGGTGTTTGCGGTTGACTTTAAGTTATTACCGATAGGTGGAATGATTGATGTTGGCAGTAATTCAACAGGATTTGCTTACGTGATAGAAGTTGCAAAACATATGATTTTACCAGTATTTATTTTGACACTTCTTGGGGTCGGCTCGCTAACTCGGTATTTTAGAACAAGTATGTTAGAGGTTGTAAGACAAGATTACATACGAACAGCAAGAGCGAAAGGTTTGAAGGAGAAGACGGTTATTTATAAGCATGCATTAAAAAATGCAATATTACCAGCAATTACGTTATTAGCATTTGAATTACCGGGATTGTTTTCTGGGGCAATTATTATTGAACAAATTTTTAACTGGCCAGGGATTGGTAATATTCAATTAGAAGCATTAAATTTCCGTGACTATACAGTATTGATGGCATTTACGATGTTTCTTTCTTGTTTAACAATCGTTTCAAACTTTTTAGCAGATATCGTATATGCAGTTGTTGATCCAAGAATTCGGTTGAAGTAAGGGGGAGGAAGAAATGGAGACTGTTACAGTAATTACAGAAAAAAAAGAAAAAAAGAGCAGAAGCGAATCATCACCATGGCGACAAGCTTTTAAAAAGATAAAGAAAAATAAGATGGCACTTGTAGGGTTTTATGCATTATTTTTTATGTTTTTATTTTGTTTTATTGGTCCGTTCTTTTCTCCATATGCATCAGGGAAAATACAAGTTGCGCTCATTAACAAACCACCTAGTGTTTCTCATTGGCTTGGTACAGATCAATTAGGAAGAGATATTTTAACAAGGCTTATGCAAGCGGGACGTATTTCATTAACCATTGGTTTAGCTTCAATGGTTTTATCGGTTATACTTGGAGCTTTATTAGGAGCGATTGCAGGTTTTTATCGTGGGATTGTGGACAATATTATTATGCGGCTTGCAGATATTTTAATGTCAATGCCAGGATTACCGTTACTTATTATAATGGGTGCGATTTTATCAGAGTGGAAAGTACCGTCTGATTATCGTTTGTATGTCATTATGATTATTTTAAGTCTAGTAGGTTGGCCAGGGCTTGCACGCCTTGTAAGAGGGCAAATTTTATCACTTAGGGAGCAAGCATTTATGCAAGCTGCGGATGTGTTAGGAATAAAAGATTACCGGAAAATTATATATCACTTAATACCTAATGTTTTACCCATTTTAATTGTTGTATCCACATTAGGTGTTGCAGGTTCTATTTTGGGAGAATCCGCACTAAGTTACTTAGGCCTCGGAGTCGTTCCACCTACACCATCATGGGGGAACATGATTAGCGCAGCTAACTCATTAATCGATTTCCAAAAGCGTCCATGGTTATGGATTCCGCCCGGTTTTGCAATCTTTATAACAGTTGTATCAATTAATTTACTTGGTGATGCACTTCGTGATGCGTTAGATCCAAAGATGAGACGGTAGGTGAGAAGATATGAGTAAAGCGGTAGTAGAGCTGAAAGACTTACAAACACATTTTCAAACTGACGAGGGGACAGTAAAGGCTGTGAACCATGTTAGCTTTGCGGTTCGAGAAGGGGAAACAGTTTGTGTAGTAGGAGAATCAGGTTGCGGGAAGAGTGTAACAGCTTTATCTATTATGGGGCTTATTGCTGAATCAGGCAGTGTAGTGGGTGGAGACATTTTATATGAAGGAAAAAGTCTTTTAGGAATGAAAGAGAAAGAACTTCGTAGTTTACGAGGTAATGATATTGCAATGATTTTCCAAGAACCAATGACATCGCTAAACCCCGTCTTCACTGTAGGAGAGCAAATTGTAGAAACGTTAAGGGAGCATGAATTACTTAGTAAAAATGAAGCATATAAGAAGGCAATTGAGTTAATTCGTAAAGTTGGCATAGCCCGCGCTGATGAAATCGTCCATTCTTATCCGCATGAACTGAGCGGTGGGATGTTACAACGTATTATGATTGCTGTTGCACTTAGTTGTAATCCTAAGCTATTAATTGCGGATGAACCAACAACAGCTCTTGATGTTACCATTCAGGCTCAAATATTGGATCTACTAAGACAAGTGAAAGAAGAATTTAAAACGTCGATTTTATTAATTACACATGACTTAGGTGTCGTAGCGGAAATGGCTGATTATGTTGTCGTTATGTATGGCGGGAAAGTTATTGAAGAAGCTCCAGTACTAGAGATATTCCAAAATCCAAAACATCCTTATACGAAAGGATTATTGAAATCAAAACCAGTAATGGGAAAACGAATAGATAAACTATATTCTATTCCAGGGCAAGTTCCGAATTTAGTTGGTTTAGGTGAGTTTTGCTACTTTAGTGGGCGTTGTGAGCATTGTATGGAAATATGTGAAAAAGAAGCTCCAAATCTAAATGTAAATGATGAAAATCATAAAGTAGCTTGCTGGTTATATGAGGAGCGTGCGGAACAATGAGTGAACCATTATTAGAGGTAAAAAACCTAAAGACATATTTTCCAATTAAGGGTGGCGTATTTAGTAGAACAATTGGGCATGTAAAAGCAGTTGATGGAGTAAGTTTTACTATTAATAAAGGTGAAGTGTTTGGTCTCGTTGGCGAATCAGGGAGCGGAAAAACAACAATAGGAAAAACAATTTTACGCCTCGTTCAAAAAACGGAGGGAGAAGTGAAGTTTAAAGGGAAAGATGTTCATTCTTTATCCAAGGATGAATTAAGAAAACATCGCCCTAATATGCAGCTCGTTTTCCAAGATCCATTTAGTTCATTAAATCCGAGAATGAGAATTGGAGAAGCGCTTGGAGAGCCAATGTTGGCCCACGGATTAGCGACGAAAGAAAATGTTCGTGAAAAGGTAATTGAAGTATTGGAGTTATGTGGATTAGCTCCTTATCATATTGACCGGTATCCCCATGAGTTTTCTGGTGGACAACGTCAGCGTATCGTAATCGCAAGAGCTATGGTATTAAATCCAAAATTCATTGTAGCTGATGAACCTGTGGCGGCACTAGATGTATCTATCCAAGCACAAATTATTAATTTATTTAGTGAGTTACAGGAGAAAAAGGGATTATCTTATTTATTCATTTCGCATGATTTAAGTGTAGTAGAACATTTATGTACGAAAATCGGAATTATGTATTTAGGTACGATTGTGGAGACAGCACCGCGTGATGAGTTATTTACCAATCCGCTACATCCTTATACGAAAGCATTGTTATCAGCTGTTCCAATACCAGATCCAAAAGTGAAGCGAGAGCGAATTATACTAGAAGGGGATATTCCAAGTCCAGCAAATCCACCTTCGGGCTGTCGTTTTCATACACGTTGCCCATTTGCAACGGATGTTTGTAAAAAAACAGTACCAGAATTCCGTAATGTTGGTGCAGAGCATTTTGTTGCTTGTCATCACGTATAAAAAAGGGACTCTTTCAGAGATTGAAAGAGTCCTTTTTTTATATACTAGATGAAGCTTGTTTCAATACAAATTGCTCGATTGCGTGAGCAACACCATGTTCATTGTTTGTTAGTGTTACAACATCACATAGCTTTTTTACATCTTCTTCAGCGTTGCCCATTGCAACAGATAAGCCTGCTACTTCTAACATTGGTACATCATTAAAATTATCACCAATAGCAACTGTATCTTCAATAGGGATATTAAAATGAGCTGCCATCTGCTGTATCCCGTTTCCTTTATGTCCATTCCTATCCATAATTTCTAAGTTAGTAGGAGCCGATGCTGTAACCATAATATCAGCATCTTCTTGTAATATACTTAATAGCTGTGCGCGATGCGCTGCATTAAACGTTAAAATGAAGAATTTAGATATTTCTAGTTCTTGGTTATTCACAACATCTTCTATTTTTTTGAAATCAGTAATTAGGTTCGATTTCTTTTGCTTTTCTGTAATTCGTTCAAGTTCCTCTAATGTAACATCAAGCGCATGCTTATTTTCTTCGAATGCTTGCATCACTTGATCTTGCCATGTATATGGAGAATAAACTCCTTTATTCGTATATAGCTTATATGGGAAACCTTCAGATTCTAGTAATTTTGCAAGTTTGTACACTTTGTCGTTTTGTATACAACGCGAGTTAATTACTTTTCCATCCACATAAACAATAGCCCCATTGCTTGCTCCGACTGGAAGAGATAATTTATATTCTTCCAATAGCTTTAAAGCATCCTCTTTCGCACGACCAGAACAGATCATTACAATATGACCGGCTTCTTGTGCAGTTTGGATTGCTTGTAGGTTTTCTTTGGAGATTTCAAGATTAGATGATAGTAGTGTACCATCCATATCTAATGCGATTAATTTCAAAATGACCACCTCTTTGTTTTTATTATACATAGTTATATAGAGGAAACATATAAACTTATCTTGGAAAGACGGTATTTTATCTCATATTAAAAGTAAGTAAAGATTAGATAGGTTTAGTGGCACTAAATAAACAATTTGTAACAAAAATAGAGAGGAATATGACTACATTTCACTTTATGACTGTAATGTTACACGGATGTTACAAACGTGAACTTAGTGAAAAACGCATTAAATAAAGGTTTTTGAGGGTTATTATAAAAAAACGTAAAAAAAGTGTAATAAATTTTACGTAATTATATTGCAACGTAATAATAGTTATGTTACATTAATGTTACAAACGTTACGTTATCAAATTTAATGTAACGTTAACATAAAAACTATGAAATAAACATTTCTTAGAAATTACATATAGATAACTTATAAAAAGGGAGGATAAATGATATGAAAGAGCAAGTATTACAAGTAACAAAAGGTGACTTCGTAGGATCAGCAAGTGGAGCGGTAGTATTAACAGCGTTAATCGTATTTCTATCAAGCGTATTAGTATAATAGAAGCTTTGTAACAAAAGAAAAAAAGGAGGATAAATGATATGAAAGAGCAAGTGTTACAAGTAACAAAAGGTGACTTCGTAGGATCAGCAAGTGGAGCGGTAGTATTAACAGCGTTAATCGTATTTCTATCAAGCGTATTAGTATAATAGAAGCTTTGTAACAAAAGAAAAAAAGGAGGATAAATGATATGAAAGAGCAAGTGTTACAAGTAACAAAAGGTGACTTCGTAGGATCAGCAAGTGGAGCGGTAGTATTAACAGCATTAATCGTATTTTTATCAAGTGTATTAGTTATAATAGAAGTTTTAAATCAAACAAAAAAGGAAGGAGAATGAGGGATATGAACAGTGAACAAGTGTTTCAAGTAACAAAAACAGATTTATTAGGATCCTTAGGTGGAGCGGTAATATTAACATCATTTATTCTATTCCTTGCAAATGTATTAGTATGAGATATATAAATACAATCATTCAAAAAAAATAAAGACTCTAACGTATTAGTAAGTAGTTAATATGTTGGAGTCTTTTTTATATTCTTCTTATATACCTTCAAGTATTAAAGTTACCTCATTATCCAGCATTTATGGCTAATTAAACGCTGCGGTTGAAACTTGATTCAACGAATAATCAAAAATCCACTGAATAAAATCCCGCTTTATTTCAAAGAGAAAAAAGTCGAATTTTATATGTAAGAAAAAAAGAGGAATTTGACAGAAAAGATAGAAAATTTTAAAGGTCAGAATTTGTTAGCTTGCTAACTAATTTCTATTAATTAATGTTGGAAGCGTTTTCGGTTGGTTTTAAGTATGGACCATTTAATCTATTTACAGGGGGATGAAGATATTATGAAACAAAAATCTATGGATACGCTAGCTGCACAAATGGAGGACTTTTTTCCAGTACGTGATGTAGATCATTTGGAATTTTACGTAGGGAATGCAAAGCAATCGAGTTATTATCTTGCGAGAGCGTTCGGATTCAAAATTGTGGCTTACTCTGGATTAGAAACTGGAAACCGTGAAAAGGTATCTTATGTTCTTGTGCAAAAAAATATGCGTTTCGTTGTGTCTGGAGCTTTAAGTAGTGAAAATCGTATTGCAGAGTTTGTAAAGACTCATGGTGATGGCGTGAAGGATGTGGCACTACTTGTTGATGATGTTGATAAAGCATACTCAGAAGCAGTGAAACGTGGTGCCGTCGCAATTGCTCCACCACAGGAATTAACAGATGAGGACGGTACATTGAAAAAAGCAGTTATTGGTACGTATGGTGATACAATTCATACGCTTGTAGAGCGTAAAAATTATAAAGGGGCATTTATGCCAGGATTCCAAAAGGTAGAATTTAATATTCCATTTGAAGAGTCTGGTTTAATTGCTGTTGATCATGTAGTTGGTAATGTTGAAAAAATGGAAGAGTGGGTTAGTTATTACGAGAATGTTATGGGCTTTAAACAAATGATTCATTTTGATGATGACGATATTAGTACAGAGTATTCGGCGTTAATGTCGAAAGTTATGACGAATGGAAGTCGTATTAAGTTTCCTATTAACGAACCAGCAGACGGAAAGAGAAAATCACAAATTCAAGAGTATCTAGAATTCTATAATGGAGCTGGTGTACAACATCTTGCTTTATTAACAAGTGATATTGTTAAAACAGTTGAAGCGCTTCGTGCAAATGGGGTGGAGTTTTTAGATACACCTGATACTTATTACGATGAGCTAACTGCACGAGTTGGAAAAATCGATGAAGAAATTGATAAGTTAAAAGAATTAAAGATCTTAGTAGATCGTGATGATGAAGGTTACTTACTACAAATCTTTACGAAACCAATTGTAGATCGTCCGACTTTATTTATTGAAATCATTCAACGTAAAGGTTCTCGTGGATTTGGTGAAGGAAACTTTAAAGCGTTATTCGAATCAATTGAAAGAGAACAAGAGCGTCGCGGAAACTTATAAGATTTGTATCCACCAGCAAAAGTCCCTTTGCTGGTGGAAATTTCATTTTTATAAGGAGGAATCAGGATGAAATTTGTTACATTTCGTCTTCCTTCAAAAGAACTACGGGCTGGATGGCTTGAAGGTGACAAAGTAATAGATATGAATCTTGCTAGTGAAGGGAAAATCCCTTCTTCTATGATGGGATTTTTAGAGAAAGCGGATGAGTATGTAGAAGTAGTGCGGAATATTAAGAATCCAAATAAGGGTATATATGCTTTAGAAGAAGTACAATTGACAGCTGCTCTTCCTAATCCGAGTAGTATTCGAGATTTTTACGCATTTGAACAACATGTAAAAACAGCTCGCGGACGAAGAGGATTAGATGTTGTGCCTGAATGGTATGATATTCCGGTTTTTTATTTTACTAATCATCGTGCTGTAATTGGTTCCGGTGATTTTGTAATTGGTCCGAAAAAGTCTAAAAAGCTTGATTATGAGTTGGAGATTGCTTGCGTAATAGGAAGAGAAGGGCGAAATATCTCTCGAGAGCAAGCAGAGGAATATATTTTTGGTTATTGTATTATGAACGACTGGAGTGCGAGAGACTTACAAGCAACAGAAATGAAAGTAGGTCTCGGTCCAGCGAAAGGAAAAGACTTTGCAACTTCATTAGGAACACATCTCGTTACGAAAGAGGAATTAGACGTTTATCGTAATGGTGATCGATATAATTTAGAAATGACTGCTCATGTAAATGGAAAACTATTATCAAAAGGAAACTTCCAAGATATTTACTATACATTTGCTGAAATGATTGAACGTGCTTCAGAGGACGTTACGTTATATCCAGGAGATGTGATTGGTTCTGGGACAGTAGGAACAGGATGTATTTTAGAACTGGGTACAGAAGAGTGGCTACAAGATGGAGATGTTGTAGAACTGTCGATTACTGGTTTAGGTACACTACGTAATACGATCAAAAAAGAAAAGGAAGCGGGTGATGGGCATGTTTTATCGTCACATGGGAGAACTACCTCATAAACGACATGTACAATTTCGTAAAAAAGATGGGTCGCTTTATCGTGAACAGGTAATGGGAACAAAAGGTTTTTCTGGTACGCAGTCTATTTTGTATCATCATTATATGCCAACAGAAGTAGGTCATTCTGCATTATCGCATTCTTGTCAGTTGCAGTATGAAGAGGATGTTGCTCTTTCTCATCGCCACTTTCGAACGAAAGAAAGTAAAAAAAGTGGTGATGCAATAAGTGGACGGAATTTCATACTTGGAAATGAAGATTTGTTAATTGGAGTAGTGAGTCCAACAGAAAAAATGGATTATTTCTATCGTAATGGTGATGGCGATGAAATGTTATTTGTTCATTATGGAACAGGGAAAATTGAAACGATGTTTGGAACGATTCACTATAGAAAAGGCGACTATGTAACGATTCCAATTGGAACGATTTATCGTGTTATTCCAGATGAAGGAGAGACTAAGTTTCTTGTTGTAGAGGCAAATAGCCAAATTACAACGCCGCGTCGTTATCGAAATGAATACGGACAATTGTTAGAGCATAGTCCGTTTTGTGAAAGAGATCTTCGTGGTCCAGAAAAATTAGAGACATATGATGAAAAAGGCGAGTTTGTCGTAATGACAAAATCAAGAGGCTATATGCATAAACATGTTTTAGGACACCACCCGTTAGATGTTGTTGGATGGGATGGCTATTTATATCCGTGGGTATTTAATGTAGAGGATTTTGAACCAATTACAGGGCGCATTCATCAGCCACCGCCAGTACATCAAACATTTGAAGGACATAATTTTGTTATTTGCTCTTTCGTACCACGTTTATACGATTATCATCCAGAGTCAATTCCGGCACCATATTATCATAGTAATGTTAATAGTGATGAAGTTCTTTACTATGTAGAAGGAAACTTTATGAGTCGCAAAGGTGTGGAAGAAGGTTCTATTACACTTCATCCGAGCGGGATTCCTCATGGGCCGCATCCGGGGAAAACAGAGGCAAGTATAGGGAAGAAAGAGACGCTTGAATTAGCTGTTATGATAGACACATTCCGTCCGCTTCGTATTGTAAAACAAGCACATGAAACAGAAGATGAAAAGTATATGTATAGCTGGATTGAACAAGGTTCATATACTGTGAAATAAGTAAAAAAAGGCATGCTCTCAATAAGGGAGCATGCCTTTTTCACGGAATCGACATGTATAATAATACCAAAAAAATAATGGAAAGATATATAGAAAGAATAATAAGGATCGTGCATATTTAGAAGAATTTCTACTTGTTTCGACAAAAGTATTGACTAGGAAAAGCGTAATGAGTAAAATGAAAAAGCGAATTAAAAATTTTCAGAAAATTTAAAACTTGGAGGAGTGAAAGATGAAGCAAATTTTTCAAAAGAAGCCAATTGCAAAGTTAATGCAAGAAAGTAAGCAAAAAACGTTAGCAAGAACATTGGGCGCGCTAGATTTAACTATGCTTGGAATCGGAGCAATTGTTGGAACTGGTATTTTTGTTCTAACGGGTGTTGTGGCAGCGAAACATTCTGGGCCAGCTATTATATTATCATTTGCGATTGCCGCTCTAGCTTGTGCCTTTGCTGCATTTTGTTATGCTGAATTTGCTTCTTCAGTTCCTGTCTCGGGCAGTGTGTATACGTATACATACGCGACGATGGGGGAAGTATTCGCATTTTTAATTGGCTGGGACTTAATGCTGGAATATTTACTTGCTACATCTGCTGTAGCGAACGGTTGGTCTGCATATTTTCAATCTTTATTAAAGGGGTTTGGAATTCACATTCCGACTATTCTCTCCTCGGCTCCTGGTACAGGAAAGGGTGGAATAATTGATTTACCTGCAGTTCTAATTATTTTAGTGATGACAGTTCTTTTATCTAGGGGTGTTCGTGAAAGTGCACGAGTAAATAACATTATGGTATTTATTAAAATAGCAGTTGTTCTTATTTTTATTTTTGCTGGTTTTAATTATGTGAAACCTGAAAACTGGACGCCTTTTATGCCATTTGGTTTAGATGGTGTAATGGCTGGAGCGGCTACAGTATTCTTCGCATTCATAGGATTTGATGCAGTTTCAACAGCGGCAGAAGAAGTGAAACGTCCGCAACGTGATTTACCAATTGGTATTATTGCATCGTTATTAATTTGTACAGTTCTTTATATTGTTGTTTCGCTTATTTTGACAGGGATTGTTCCATACGGCCAGCTAAATATATCAGATCCAGTTGCTTTTGCACTTCAATTTATTGGACAAGATGGTTTAGCGGGGGTAATTTCAGTAGGAGCAATTACAGGAATTACAACAGTAATGCTAGTTATGATGTATGGGCAAGTTCGGGTTTCTTATGCGATGAGCCGAGATGGTTTACTGCCGAAGCGTCTTGCTAAAGTTCATCCGAAATTTAAAACGCCATTTTTAAATACATGGACAACGGGGATTATTGCGGCACTGATTTCAGGATTAATAGATTTAAATGTTTTAGCACATCTTGTAAATATGGGGACATTGTCAGCATTTGCACTCGTAGCTGTTGCGGTAATCGTAATGAGAAGAACTCATCCAGACTTACCAAGGGCATTTAAGGCTCCGCTTGTACCATTTTTACCAGCATTAACAGTGATTTTCTGTTTATACTTAATGCTTCAATTATCGGGGACAGCGTGGATTAGTTTTGGGATATGGATGGTTATTGGTATAGCGGTTTACTTCTTATATAGCCGGAAACATAGTGCTTTAAATAATAGTAAAAAAGAAGAAGATGTTGCAAATTTATAAGCGGAAAAATCCATTCTAACAGAATTAGAATGGATTTTTTTATTTGAAAATTTACATTTTTCTGAACTTATTATAAGATAATTGTTGGCTAACTAAAGGGGTGAAATGATGAAAAATACGTGGCGTGAGTTAAGGGAGATGGACCGTAACGTATGGATTCGATTTATTGGAGAGACGTTAAATGGAATTGCAATGATGATGTTAATGCCTTTTTTTGCATTATATTTAAAAGATAAGGTAGATTCGTTGTTGGAAGTTGGGGTTATTATGGCGCTTTCTCCAATTGCTGCAAGCTTTGGATCACTTATAGGAGGGAGAATTGCTGACATATATGGAAGAAAGCCTATTATGATATTTTCTATGGCAAGTAATGCATTATTAATGCTCGGTTTTCTATTTATAGAAGGATTTATTCCATATGCGATTTTATCTATTTTTTTAGGGTTGAGTAATTCTTTATTTCATCCAGCTGCATCAGCTATGGTCGCAGATGTAACGGCACCAGAAAAAAGAACAGAGGCATATGGTTTATTACGAATGGGACACAATATAGGTGCTGCCATTGGTCCGATAATGGGAGCATCAGTAGTTGTGTTGTCAAAGAACCTTGTGTTTATTATTGCCTCTTCTACAATGCTATTTTATGCGTTACTTGTATTACTTCTTATTCAAGAGACGATGCCAAAGAGGACAGATAAGGAAGAACATAAAGAAAAGGAATCTGGGGCAGTTTGGAAAATTGTAATGCAAGATAAGGCATTAATGATTTACTTATTAGCAGGTATTATCATTTCGATGGGGTTTTCTCAAACCGAAGGCATGTTGCCACTACATTTTGATAATGAAATGAAGCGTATTTTTGGAACGAATAATCCATATCCATATTTAATGGCGTTAAACGGACTATTAGTTGTTTTATTCCAGTTTCAAATTTCAAAATGGGCTACGGATAAACCAGTCGGGAAGACGATGTTATACGGTGCATGTTTATTCGGGATTGGATTATTTTTTATAGGGTGGTTACCGAAATGGTTTGGAGAATTTAATACAAATGCTACAATTATTTTAATAACACTACTGTTCGTTTATGCTATATATACGTTAGGTGAGATGATTATGTCGCCTGTACAGATGACATTTGTAGCAAATTTGGCCCCTGAGCATTTGAGAGGGACTTACATGGGAGCTGCAAGTTTGCAGTGGATTACAGGAAGCGCATTTGGTCCACTTTTGGGAGGTTTTTTATTAGATCGATTACTTGGTCACTTTCTATTTACAATTTTAGCTGTAGGATGTGTAGTTGCAGGTATTGTATATGTTTCTTTAGATCGCCTTGTGGAGCAAAGGCAAAAAGACACACTAACCAAACAATCTTCTTAGTGAATAGGTGACATACACAAAAAAGGGGATTTCTACATATTTTAGGTACATAACTAGATTAGATTGCCATTTTATTTTGTGTACCTATATAGAAAATGAAATGAAAAACCAATAAGTGATGTTATTTAATTATTTATGGAAGTTACATTTTATTTCAAATAGGAACTACCTATTTTTATAAAAAGTGCTAAAATAGAAAAATGAAAACAATTGGTTAGGGTGATTTCATTGACGAAAATTAAATTAGGTTTATTATATGGTGGAAAATCAGCTGAGCATCAAGTTTCGCTACAGACGGCTCTTGCTGCTATTAAAGCGTTAAATCAAGATAAATTCGAGATTCATCCAATTTATATTACAGAACAAGGTCAATGGGTACGCGGTGAGCGTATTGAAGGCGAAGTAACAGATGTTGAAGCTTTAAAAATGAGCGGTGCAGAAAATGCGATTTCTCCGTTATCATTAAGTACAGAAATTATCCCATCTGCAGCTTCTGAGGAGAACGCTATTGACGTTATTTTCCCATTACTACATGGACCAAATGGTGAAGATGGAACGGTTCAAGGACTATTAGAATTAATGAATATCCCTTATGTAGGAAATGGTGTTCTAGCATCATCTGCTGGTATGGATAAAGTTGTTATGAAAAACATCTTTGCAGAGGCTGGTTTAAAACAAGCAAAATATGCATCCTTCATTCGTAGTGCATGGGAAAAAAATCGTGAGGAAGCTTATTCTAAAGTAGAAGATAAGTTAGGATATCCTTGCTTCGTAAAACCAGCGAACCTTGGTTCAAGTGTTGGTATTAATAAGTGTAAAAATCGTGAAGAACTTGAGGATGCATTTGTAGAGGCATTCCAATTTGATCGCAAAATTATTGTAGAAGAAAATATTGTAGGTCGTGAAGTAGAAGTTGGGGTACTAGGTAATGATGAGCCGAAATGTTCAGTTGTAGGTGAAATCGTTCCGAAAAAGGACTTCTATGATTATAAGTCGAAATATATCGATGGTGATACGGCGCTAATTATTCCAGCTGAAATGACAGAAGAAGAATCTAATGTAATTAAGCGTGATGCGATTATTGCATTCCAATCATTAGACGGTGCAGGTTTAACGCGAGCTGATTTCTTCTTAACGAAAGATGGAGAAGTGTATATTAACGAAGTAAACACAATGCCAGGATTTACACCGTTCAGTATGTTCCCTCTATTATGGCAACATACTGGGTTACCGTATCCAGAATTAATCGAAGAGCTAATTCGTTTAGCAATTGAACGTCACGAAGAAAAACAAAAAATTAAATATACAATCTAACAAAAAAGGAGGAAGCACTATTCATAGGAATAGTGCTTCCTCTATGTAAGGAGCGTTTCTATATGATAAAGCGAATGTTAAAGCAAGTGGAACAGATGGTAAATGGTACTGGATTAGCAGAGCAATATGAGGGAATTACTATTCAAGGCGTGTCTATTGATACAAGAAAAATTGAAAAAGGAAACTTATATGTTCCGATTCAAGGGGAGCGCTTTGATGGACATGCTTTTGTAGATAAAGCTGTTGAAAATGGAGCTGTGGCTACATTATGGATGAAAGATGTAGCGAATCCACCTGAGAATCTTCCGGTTATTTTTGTGGAAGACACGCTATCGGCATTGCAAATGTTAGCGAAAAACTATCGCGATCAATTGGATGTTAAAGTTGTAGGTGTAACGGGTAGTAACGGTAAGACATCTACGAAAGATATTGTAACAAGTCTTCTTGCGACTAAATTCAAAGTGCAAAAAACAGAAGGGAACTTCAATAACCATATCGGATTACCTCTTACCATTTTAAACTTAGAAGAAAATACAGAAGTAGCAGTATTAGAGATGGGTATGTCAAGCCGAGGCGAAATTGAATTCTTATCTAAGTTAGCTCGTCCTAATGCAGCTATCATTACGAATATTGGTGAGGCACATTTAATGGATTTAGGATCTCGTGAGGCAATTGCTGAAGCGAAATTAGAAATTGTTACAGGGTTACAAGAAGGTGGCGTGTTCGTATATAACGGAGATGAGCCTTTATTAACGAATCGTGTTCCTGAAATGAATTTAGCAGCAGAAACGGTTACGTTTGGTGATGCAAGAGCAAACGATTATTATCCAACGACTGTAACATTACAAGCAACTGGGACACATTTCAAAATGAATAGAGATGAAAATATTTCATTCTACTTACCGGTGTTAGGAAAACATAATGTGTATAATACACTTGCTTCAATGGCAATTGCGAAACATTTTGGTGTAACGTGGGAAGAGATGAAAGAAGGTTTAGTAACACTTCAAATGACGGGCATGCGTATGGAAATTGTGAAAACAAATAGTGGTTTAACAATTATCAACGATGCTTATAATGCAAGTCCGACGGCTATGGAAGCAGCGTTCCATTTAATGAATGGTTTAGATGGTTTTGCTAAAAAAATCGTTGTGCTTGGTGATATGTTAGAACTTGGAGATCAAGAAGTGCAGTTCCATTATGAGGTAGGAAAATTAATCGATCCAGCAAAAATCTCGCATGTATTCACATACGGTAGATTAGGGGCTCAAATTGCTGAAGGAGCGAAAATTAATTTCCCTAATGAACGTGTAAAGGCGTATGATAATAAAGAAGAGTTAGTAAAAGATTTACAAGCAGTAGTCGATGTGAAAGATGTTGTATTAATAAAAGCATCTCGCGGTATGAAGTTAGAAGAAGTAATTACGATGTTGAAATAATTGGTGTATATAAATAGGGATGATAGTTACGAAAATAGAAGAAACTTATAATAAGCGCTTACAGTAAATATAAAAAAATAAAAGTGAAGAAAAAAACTCTGAATATGAAAATAAGGTAACAGTTGGGTTTGCTTTTTACACATACAAAACTTATAATTGATAAAGTGTAATAACGTTTAGAAGTATTTTCGCGAAGAATATACGCCCGTTTATATACGTGAGCATTCAGGAAAAGGGCTTTTCCGCAAATTCGGAAAACGCCTTTTTTTAAATGATAAGTATAGGATAGAAAAGGAGAAGTAACATTGACAACATTTCGAGAATTAGGATTAAGTGAATCTTTACTGCAATCTGTTGAAAGTATGGGCTTTGAAGAGGCTACGCCGATTCAAGCTGAAACAATTCCACATGCATTGCAAGGTAAAGATATTATTGGGCAAGCGCAAACAGGTACAGGGAAAACAGCAGCATTCGGATTACCACTATTAGATAAAGTGGATACAAATAAAGAAGCAGTTCAAGGTATTGTTATCGCACCAACGCGTGAATTAGCAATTCAAGTTGGAGAAGAGCTATACAAAATTGGTAAACATAAACGCGTTCGTATTTTACCAATCTATGGTGGTCAAGATATTAACCGCCAAATTCGTGCTCTAAAAAAACACCCACACATTATTGTTGGTACGCCGGGTCGTATTTTAGATCATATTAACCGTAAAACACTTCGCTTACAAAATGTAGAGACTGTTGTTCTTGACGAAGCGGATGAAATGTTAAACATGGGCTTCATTGAAGATATTGAAGCAATTTTAACAGATGTGCCAGAAACACATCAAACATTACTATTCTCAGCGACAATGCCAGATCCAATCCGTCGTATTGCTGAGCGTTTCATGACTGAGCCTCAACACATTAAAGTAAAAGCAAAAGAAGTAACAATGCCAAACATTCAGCAGTTCTATTTAGAAGTGCAAGAAAAGAAAAAGTTTGACGTGTTAACACGCTTGCTAGATATTCAATCTCCAGAGCTTGCAATCGTATTCGGTCGTACAAAACGTCGTGTTGATGAATTATCAGAAGCGTTAAACTTACGTGGTTATGCAGCAGAAGGTATTCACGGTGACTTAACACAAGCGAAACGTATGTCTGTATTACGTAAATTTAAAGAAGGTGCTATTGAAGTTCTTGTTGCAACAGATGTTGCTGCACGTGGTCTTGATATTTCAGGTGTAACACACGTATATAACTTCGATATCCCACAAGATCCAGAATCATACGTTCACCGTATCGGTCGTACTGGCCGTGCAGGTAAAAAAGGTATTGCAATGTTATTTGTAACACCACGTGAATCAGGGCAATTAAAAAATATCGAGCGCACAACAAAACGTAAAGTTGATCGTATGGAAGCACCGACACTTGACGAAGCATTAGAAGGTCAACAACGTTTAATCGCTGAAAAACTTCAAAGCACAATTCAAAATGAAAATTTATCATACTACAAGCGTATTGCAGAAGAAATGTTAGAAGAGAACGACTCTGTAACAGTAGTAGCTGCTGCTTTAAAAATGATGACAAAAGAGCCGGATACAACTCCAATCGCTTTAACATCAGAACCACCAGTTGTTGCAAGAGGTGGCGGTTCTAAAAAACGCGGCGGTAACGGAGGCGGATACCGTGATGGTAACCGTAATCGTAGTCGTGATGGACGCGGCGGTGGCGATGGACGTAATCGTGACCGTAACCGTGATGGAAACCGTGATCGCAATCGTGATGGAAACCGCGATCGTAATCGTGATGGTGGTAGTCGTGGTCGTAGAGGTGAAGGCCAAGGTCGCCCTGGTTCTTCAAATGGACGCGGCGAAAGAAAACATCATAGCCGTCCACAAGCTTAATAAAAAAAAGAGAATGCCCTTTGCGGGCATTCTCTTTTTTTATTTCTA
The DNA here is from genome assembly GCF_038006085.1 of Bacillus sp. FSL K6-0073. Taxonomy (NCBI): domain Bacteria; kingdom Bacillati; phylum Bacillota; class Bacilli; order Caryophanales; family Bacillaceae; genus Bacillus; species Bacillus sp. FSL K6-0073. The sequence goes on from NZ_JBBOUN010000001.1 coordinate 256,247, forward strand.
TAATTGTGCATACTACATAATAGTTATGATAGAAAAGGGGCTGTTATATGCTTGTAAGGCTTGGTTACGTTGCGATGAGTGTACATTTGAAGAATGCATCTCCATCTCAAACGATGACGTATGCACAGTTTCAGAAATTAGATGATCGTGCTGCTGCAATTCGTAAACTTGAAAGAATTGCTAATTCCAATTTAGAAAATTGTTTACGTTTATTAAAGCATAATAAAGGGCATGACATATCTTTCTTTCGGCTCAGTTCAAAGCTCATTCCTTTAGCGAATCATGAGGAATTGCTAGAGTGGAACTATATTCGTCCTTTAAAAGAAAATTTAAAAAAACTAGGTGAATATGCAGTTCATATGAATATGAGAATTGATTTCCATCCAGATCATTTTGTTGTACTAAATTCACCTGAGGAGAGTGTTTTTAAACAATCTGTAAAAACATTGCAGATGCACAAAAAATTATTAAAAGGCATGGGGATTGAACATAAGCAACGATGTATACTGCATGTTGGAGGAGGATATAAAGATAAAGAACTTGCATTAGAGCGCTTTATAGAGAATTGGTCGAATGTCCCAAGGAGTATTCAAGAAATGATTATATTAGAAAATGATGATACAACCTTTACGTTAGAGGAAACATTATATTTAGGAGAAAAATTAGATATTCCCGTCGTATTTGACTTGCATCACCATATGATGAATAATGAGCAAGAAGATTGGTATGAAGATTGGGCACGTGTCGTTCATACGTGGGAAACGTCTTTGTTGCCGGTTAAAATGCATATCTCTAGCCCTAGAGAGGGGAAAGATCCAAGAGCCCATGCAGATTATATTAATGTAGACGCATTTTTATCTTTTTTAAGAAGGATAAAGGGAAGTGTTCCGCAAATTGATTGTATGATTGAGGCGAAGATGAAGGATGAGTCTTTATTTCAATTAATGAGAGATTTAAGTGAACAAGTAGATGTAGAAATTATCGATGGTGCAAGCTTTTATATTAAATAAGCTTTGCACCATCGTTTTTTTTGGTTAAAAAAGGGGTTAAAATGCCACCGGTTATTAAACCTGTTAAATGACTGATCGGATTGGCAGAAGGGTTAAAGAAAGTAAATAGCAGTAATAGAAGAATCATAATTGAGAAAATGGCAATTTCTTTTGGTTTTGAAGAGCGGTATCGATTGTACAATAAAAATAACTGTGCACCTAATAGTCCGAAAATACCACCTGATGCACCTGCGTGAATATATTCAAGCGGCATAATAATATAAGAAGAAATATTTCCGGAAATTCCAGAGAGAAAAAATAGAATAAAAAAAGAAAAGTGTCCGAGTTGCTTTTCGATAGAGGAACCAAGAGCAAACAAAAAAATACTATTAGAAAGAAAATGTTGTAAGTCTACGTGTACGAGAAGAGAAGTTATGACACGCCACCATTCTCCTTTAGCGATATATTCATTAGAGGCTGCCAGTGGTAAGAGAAAAAAGTCGCCTAATATCATCATGACTAAATGAATAAGAAGTAAGGTAAGAATAGTCGGTTGTAAAGAAATATGAGTGGATCTTATTAGCATACGGTTACTTTCACCCCTTTTGCATCAGAAAGATTCTCTGTTATTCTTATAAATATGAAAGAAGAAAGTTAAATAGAAGAAGGGGATTTCGAAATGATTATAGGGATTGGTATCGATATTATTGAATTAAATCGTATTGAAAAAATGCTAGATGGAAAGCTTAAATTTATGGAACGTATTTTAACGGAAAATGAACGTAATGTTGCTATGGAGCTGAAAGGAAGTCGCCTTACAGAGTTTGTAGCTGGAAGGTTTGCAGCGAAAGAGGCGTATTCAAAAGCTGTAGGTACTGGTATCGGAAAAGAAGTGAGTTTTTTAGATATTGAAGTGAAAAATGATGAAAGAGGTAAGCCAATTCTGATTACAAGTACAGAGTATATTGTTCATTTATCAATTAGTCATAGTAAGGAATTTGCTGTTGCTCAAGTTGTTTTAGAAAGCTCGTCACGCTAGTCTGCATATTTTATATCTTTGTCTCATATATTTGAGGTAGCGATAAGGAAGGTACATCTTCCATTCATTTATAGGGGCAAAGGGGCTGAATTGATGAAAAGGCGTCTGTTTTTAGTTCTTGTCGGTTTGTTGACCGTTTTTGTGTTGGCGGGTTGTATGGAAAAGAAGCAAGATGATGTCGTGAGAGATTTAGAATCAAAAGTAAAAGGGATGAAAAGTTATCAAGCTGAGGCAAAATTATCTATTAAAACAGGCAATGAGCCTCAAGAGTATAACGTAGAGATTTGGCATAAGGAACCGTCTTTTTATCGTGTGAATTTAAAAAATGCAAAAAAAGATCAGAGCCAAATTATTTTGAGAAATGAAGAAGGTGTATTTGTATTAACGCCAGCACTTAATAAGAGCTTCCGTTTTCAAAGTGATTGGCCGCAAAATAGTAGCCAGGCTTATTTATATGAATCACTTGTAAGAGATATTTTGCAGGACAAGAAAAACCTTACTTTTGAGAAAACAGATAAGTATTATATTTTTAAAACAAAAACAAACTATCAACATCAAAATATGTTGCCGAGACAAGAGATTACATTGAATAAGAGCGACTTGACTCCAGTTTCAGTGAAGTTAATGGATAATGATCAAAATGTTCTTGTGAAAGTAGATTTCTCTAAAGTGAAATTCGATGCGAAATTTGATAAAGGTGCATTTGATACGAAACAAAATATGTCTAGAGCACAGGTAGATGTTCAAACAACAGCGAAAGAAGACAAACCGTTTGCTATTTTGTATCCACTTGATACACCACAAGGTATGACTCTGCAAGATGAAAAAGAGTTGAAGACAGACAGTGGCAAGCGTGCGATACTCACATACACTGGAAATAAGAAATCCTTTACTTTAATACAAGAAAAGGCAAAAGTTGCAGAGGCATCATCAGCGGTAAGTGTAAGTGGAGAACCAGTTGATCTTGGGTTTACGATTGGTGCATTAACGAAAGACTCTGTAACGTGGTCGCATAACGGAGTAGAATATATGCTCGTGTCTAAAGGTTTAGAGCAGAAGGAGCTGTTAATGGTTGCTCGTTCGGTTACAGCGAAGCAGGTGAAGTAAACTTCTTAGACGTGGTGATATATGTGCACCACGTCTTTTCTTAGTTTGAAGGTGGATTTCATAAAAGAAGCATATAAAAGAATAAGCTTCGCATATCGTGTATAAGGAAGTGTATTTATGGAAGAAGCACCATTTTACCGTGACACTTGGGTGGAAGTGGATTTAGATGCCATTTATAACAACGTTACACATATTAAAGAGTTCATCCCAAGTAATGTAGAGATTTTTGCTGTAGTTAAAGCAAACGCATATGGGCACGATTATGTACCAGTGGCTAAAACGGCATTAGAAGCAGGTGCAACGAGGTTAGCTGTTGCTTTTTTAGATGAAGCTTTAGTGCTTCGGAGGGCTGGTATTACTGAGCCGATTTTAGTGTTAGGTCCCTCGCCGCCGCGTGATGTAAATGTAGCTGCTGAAAATGATGTAGCGCTAACTGTTTTTCAAAAAGAATGGGTGGACGAAGCAATTAAACTTTGGGATGGTTCATCTGTAATGAAATTCCATATTAACTTTGATAGTGGTATGGGGAGAATTGGAATACGTGAAAGAAAAGAGCTAAAAGAATTTTTAAAGAGTTTAGAGGGTGCACCGTTTTTAGAGTTAGAAGGAGTATACACGCATTTTGCAACGGCAGATGAGGTTGAGACTTCGTATTTTGATAAGCAATATAACACGTTCTTAGAGCAGTTAAGTTGGTTGAAAGAATTCGGAGTGGATCCTAAGTTTGTTCATACAGCTAATAGTGCTGCGACGTTACGTTTTCAAGGGATTACATTTAATGCAGTGCGAATTGGGATTGCAATGTATGGATTATCTCCTTCTGTAGAAATACGTCCTTTTTTACCATTTGAATTAGAACCAGCGCTATCACTTCATACGAAAGTCGCTCATATTAAACAGGTAATTAAAGGTGATGGAATTAGTTATAACGTCACCTACCGAACGAAAACGGAAGAATGGATTGCGACTGTAGCGATTGGCTATGCAGATGGGTGGCTTAGAAGGTTGCAAGGATTTGAAGTGCTTATAAATGGTAAAAGGGTACCGATTGTAGGGCGAGTAACAATGGATCAGTTCATGATTCATCTTCCTTGTGAAGTGCCACTTGGTACGAAAGTTACGCTTATTGGAAGGCAAGGAGATGAGTATATTAGCGCTACAGAGGTTGCGGAATACTCAGGGACTATTAATTATGAAATTATTGCAACGATCAGTTTCCGTGTGCCAAGAATATTTATACGGAATGGTAAGATTGTAGAGATAATTAATTACTTGAACAATATATAGAAGGTAGTATGATTGCTTCTTGTCATTGGAGTGACTGTTCATTGCTGGATAATAAGCTCTTTTTGATGAGAAGCTTTTTACTTATAATCATTTTTTATATAAGTTGCACGTAAGTTTTGAAGAGGAGTTCTATTGTTTTTAGTTAGTTATGAGATAAAAAATTTAAGAAGATGAATGTTTTGTTTGTGAATTGGAAAACATAAGCAAGGAATAAGGAAGTCTTTGCAACAGGCTCCATACAATGGTATTATTACAATAGGTGTCATATATATATTTGGGTGTGTAGTTGACGGTGGAGGTGTATTTTTGTGTCCGAATCAAGTGTAACTACTGAAATCGTGGTTCGGTTGCCAAAGCAAATGGTAACGGAATTGGACGGAATTGGAAAACAAGAGAATAAGAATCGCCATGAACTAATTTGCCAGGCAACACAATTGTTATTGCGTCAACATAAGACGAAGAAACGCTACCAACATGAATCAATGCGACGTGGGTACATTGAAATGGGAAAAATTAATCTTGGTATTGCATCTGAAGCTTTCTTAGCAGAGTATGAAGCAGCTCATACAGTAGAACGCTTAGTTAGCGGGGGGTAATATTTTGATTGTAAAACGCGGCGACGTGTATTTTGCAGACCTTTCCCCAGTTGTTGGTTCTGAGCAAGGAGGCGTTCGTCCGGTTCTTGTCATTCAAAATGACATCGGAAATCGTTTTAGTCCAACGGTGATTGTAGCGGCTATTACTGCACAGATTCAAAAAGCAAAATTACCCACTCATGTGGAAATTGATGCGAAAAAGTATGGTTTTGAGAGAGATTCTGTTATTTTACTTGAGCAGATTCGAACAATCGATAAGCAACGCTTAACGGACAAAATCACTCATTTGGATGAAGTGATGATGAGTCGTGTAGATGAAGCGTTACAAATTAGTTTAGGACTAATAGATTTTTAAATCGGCAGTTTAAGTTGCTCTCTTTGAAGGGCAACTTTTTTTATTATAGAGGAGGTTACGGTTGTATATGGAAATGGTAGATAATCGACAAGCGTTAATGAAAATGTTAGTGAAAGAATTAGGCTTTACCGAAAAGCAAGTTCGTCATGTTATTCAATTAACAGAAGAAGGTAACACAGTTCCATTTATTGCTCGTTACCGAAAAGAATGGACAGGCTCTTTAGATGAGGTGCAAATTCGTACGATTTTAGAGAGATGGCAATATATGATGCAACTTGAAGATAGGAAGGAAGAAGTTCTTCGTCTTATTGATGAGAAGGGGAAACTGACAGAAGAGCTACGACAGCAAATTGTTAAAGCTACAAAGTTGCAAGAAGTAGAAGATCTATATCGTCCATATAAAGAGAAAAGAAGAACGAAAGCGACAATCGCTAAAGAAAAAGGATTAGAACCATTAGCTGAATGGTTATTGTTATATAAGAAAGAAGATCCGGCTAAAAAGGCAGTGGAATTTATTAATGTAGAGAAAGAAGTGCAATCTGCAGAAGAAGCTTTACAAGGTGCACAAGACATTATTGCAGAAATGGTTTCAGATGAAGCTGCGTATCGTAGTTGGATTCGAAATGTTACTTTTAGAAAAGGTGTTATGTCTTCGTCCGTGAAAGATGAAGAAAAAGATGAAAAGAATATATATGAAATGTATTACAGTTATGAAGAACCATTGCAAAAAGTAGTACCACATCGTGTATTAGCAATGAATCGTGGCGAGAAAGAAGATATATTGAGAGTTGCTGTTGTTCCGCCAGTAGATGAGATAGTAACTTTCTTAAATAAGAAAGTAATTCGTGATAACGATTCGAAAAGTGCACATTATGTACAATTAGCGATTGAAGATGGTTATAAACGATTAATTCAATCTTCAATCGAAAGAGAAATTCGTAAAGAATTAACAGAAACAGCTGAAGAACAAGCGATACATATTTTCTCTGAGAACTTACGTAACTTATTATTACAACCTCCGATGAAAGGGAAAGTCGTGCTAGCGGTAGATCCGGCATATAGAACTGGTTGTAAATTGTCTGTAGTAGATGATACGGGGAAAGTACTACATATCGATGTTATTTATCCGCATCCACCTGTTCGTAAATATGATGATGCAAAAACGAAAGTTCTTTCTATTATAGATAAATATCAAGTTGAAATGATTGCAATTGGTAATGGGACAGCATCTAGAGAAACAGAAGAGTTTATAGTAGATGTATTACAAAGTGTGAACCGAGATGTCTTTTATATTATTGTAAATGAAGCGGGTGCTAGTGTATATTCAGCTTCTGATTTAGCCCGTGAGGAATTCCCAAATTTACAAGTTGAAGAGAGAAGTGCCGTTTCTATTGGAAGACGTCTGCAAGATCCACTTGCTGAACTTGTGAAAATTGATCCTAAATCAGTTGGGGTTGGACAATACCAACATGATGTATCTCAAAAGAGACTGAATGAGTCATTAACATTTGTAGTAGAAACAGCTGTTAACCAAGTTGGGGTTAATGTAAATACGGCTTCGGTTGCATTGTTACAATATGTTTCAGGTTTATCGAAAACTGTTGCGAAAAATATTGTGGCAAAGAGAGAAGAAGATGGGAAATTCACGAAGCGCACGGAATTAAAGAAAATCCCGCGTTTAGGTGCAAAGACGTATGAACAATGTATAGGTTTCTTACGTATACTAGAAGGAGCGAATCCATTAGATCGAACAGGTATTCATCCAGAGCAATATAAAAATGTTGAATTGTTATTGAAGAGTCTAGGGTTATCGATAGATGACGTAGGACAACCGCAATTACAAAAGAGATTGGAAGAAGTAGAGATTTCTAAGTTATCTCAAGAAACAGGAGTTGGGGAGCCGACGTTAGTTGATATTATAGATGCGCTTATTAGTCCAGAAAGAGATATGAGGGATGAGTTGCCTAAACCACTTCTGAAAAAAGGGATTTTGAAATTAGAAGATTTAAAACGTGGTATGGAACTAGAAGGAACAGTTCGTAACGTTGTTGATTTTGGTGCTTTTGTTGATGTTGGCGTAAAGCAAGATGGTTTAGTACATATTTCTAAACTTAGCAAACAGTTTGTAAAGCATCCGTTAGATGTTGTATCAGTAGGGCAAATTGTAAAAGTATGGGTAGATGATATTGATACAAAAAAAGGACGCGTTGCACTATCTATGTTGCCGATTGAATAGTAAGAGAAGAGAGCAGATGAAACTGCTCTTTTTTTATGGAATAAAAAGTGTAATGGATTATGAGCTTTGATGTATTTTGCTATAATAAAACCAGCATTCATTTAATAATTTAATTTGATACCGGTTTTTTTCGAAATATGCACGTTGCATTTGTTTTTTTAGCCACGTAGGCATAGGAATCCCTCCTTGTTTAATCCTGCTCTCAAAAATCTAAAATGCTATTGATGAGAGGTTGGTGAGTGGATTTCTATTCATGTTTTGTTTTTAGAAACCACGCTTCTTACATGAGGATGGGTATATGTACTATTTAATATATGTATAAGAAGGGAGAAAAGTGTAAAAATATTTTTTTGTTTAGGAGGAATGAGAGTGGATGAGCAAGAAATTCAGCGACTAGTGGAAGAAGTGTCACTACAATACTTTGAGATGCCGTTCTTACATAAAGCAGTGTTTAATAATAGATTACGTACAACTGGTGGGCGTTATTTATTGAAGAGTCATAATATCGAACTGAATTATCGATATTACGAAGTGTATGGTGAAGAAGAGTTAGTCGGGATTATTAAACATGAGCTTTGTCATTATCACTTACATATTGCAGGAAGAGGGTATAAGCACAGGGACAGGGATTTTCGTGAGTTGTTAAAGAAAGTTGATGCACCACGTTTTTGTAAACAAATGATTAATGAAGAGAAGCAAAAAAAGATTTATAAGTATGAATGTATGGAGTGTTCACTTCAATATGTAAGAAGGCGTCAAATAAATACAAAAAGATATGTCTGTGGAAAGTGTAAAGGGAAACTCAAACCGATATCGAAAACATCTTGACAGTAAAAACGCAATCCAGTATATTATAAACATGTCACGTTTGAACAAGATGTTGTTAAAAACTTCTTGACTTACAGAGAGAATTTTTATAAGATACAAATTGTCTTCATTATTCCGCAGTAGCTCAGTGGTAGAGCTATCGGCTGTTAACCGATCGGTCGTAGGTTCGAGTCCTACCTGCGGAGCCATACAGAGAAGTACCCAAGTGGCTCAAGGGGCTCCCCTGCTAAGGGAGTAGATCGCTAACGCGGTGCGAGGGTTCGAATCCCTTCTTCTCTGCCATACATATTGGCCCGTTGGTCAAGTGGTTAAGACAC
>NZ_JBBOUN010000001.1:270000-285000 GCF_038006085.1 Bacillus sp. FSL K6-0073
GTGTCAGGTGGGCAGTTTGACTGGGGCGGTCGCCTCCTAAAGTGTAACGGAGGCGCCCAAAGGTTCCCTCAGAATGGTTGGAAATCATTCGTAGAGTGCAAAGGCATAAGGGAGCTTGACTGCGAGACCTACAAGTCGAGCAGGGACGAAAGTCGGGCTTAGTGATCCGGTGGTTCCGCATGGAAGGGCCATCGCTCAACGGATAAAAGCTACCCCGGGGATAACAGGCTTATCTCCCCCAAGAGTCCACATCGACGGGGAGGTTTGGCACCTCGATGTCGGCTCATCGCATCCTGGGGCTGTAGTCGGTCCCAAGGGTTGGGCTGTTCGCCCATTAAAGCGGTACGCGAGCTGGGTTCAGAACGTCGTGAGACAGTTCGGTCCCTATCCGTCGTGGGCGTAGGAAATTTGAGAGGAGCTGTCCTTAGTACGAGAGGACCGGGATGGACGCACCGCTGGTGTACCAGTTGTTCTGCCAAGGGCATAGCTGGGTAGCTATGTGCGGAAGGGATAAGTGCTGAAAGCATCTAAGCATGAAGCCCCCCTCAAGATGAGATTTCCCATAGCGTAAGCTAGTAAGATCCCTGAAAGATGATCAGGTTGATAGGTTCGAGGTGGAAGCATGGTGACATGTGGAGCTGACGAATACTAATAGATCGAGGACTTAACCATATAATATGTAGCAATGTTATCTAGTTTTGAAGGAATATGCCTTCATAGTTTGGTGATGATGGCAGAGAGGTCACACCCGTTCCCATACCGAACACGGAAGTTAAGCTCTCTAGCGCCGATGGTAGTTGGGACCTTGTCCCTGTGAGAGTAGGACGTCGCCAAGCTATTTATATTGTCGCGGGGTGGAGCAGCACGGTAGCTCGTCGGGCTCATAACCCGAAGGTCGCAGGTTCAAATCCTGTCCCCGCAACCAAATGGTCCCGTGGTGTAGTGGTTAACATGCCTGCCTGTCACGCAGGAGATCGCCGGTTCGACCCCGGTCGGGACCGCCATTTCATATAAAGAAAAGAACGAAACAAGTTGTTTCGTATTTTTTTATTTGTTTTAACAAAAAACTAATAAAGACAGTCAAACTATCCTTAGGACAACTCCTAAGGACTTTTTTATATATTCAAAACCTGTATAATAAAGAGCAGAGAACATTGTGAGTAAAGTAGGTGAAGTCTGTGAGTAAATATGAAGTAACAACAAAATCTTCTGAGGAGACACAAAGGTTATCAGAAAAACTAGGTGAGCTCGTAGAGGCACAAGATGTAATTATTTTAGAAGGAGATCTTGGAGCTGGTAAGACGACTTTTACAAAGGGACTAGCAAAAGGTCTTGGAGTGAAAAGAGTTGTAAATAGTCCTACCTTTAATATCATTAAAGAATATAAAGGAAGATTACCGCTATATCATATGGACGTGTATCGCTTAGCAGAAAGTGAAGAGGACTTAGGCTTTGATGAATATTTCTACGGTGAAGGAATTACGGTAGTAGAATGGGCTCATTTAATAGAGGCATATTTACCAAATGAAAAGTTACAAATTAGTTTATTCCATGCTGGAGATGACACAAGAAGAATTATACTCGAGCCAATTGGAGATCGCTATATTAGATTATGTGAGGAGCTATTACAAGATGAAAGTACTAGCAATTGATACTTCAAATTACGTAATGGGTGTATCCCTTATTGAGGAAGGAAACGTAATTGGGGAAATCATTACAAATTTAACGAAAAACCATTCTGTACGTCTTATGCCAGCTGTAGAGAAACTGTTAAAAGAGTGTGGCGTAAAACCGAAGGAATTAACTAAAATCGTTGTAGCTGCTGGACCTGGATCCTATACAGGTGTTCGCATAGGCGTGACTGCGGCAAAAACATTAGCTTGGTCACTTCAAATACCAATTGTAGGTGTATCAAGTTTAGAGGTAGTAGCTGCAAACGGTGCTAACTTTAACGGGTTAATTTGTCCTTTATTTGATGGAAGACGTGGGCAAATTTATACAGGGTTATATACATATGAAGGAGAGCAGTTAACTTCAATAGAAGAAGACCGAATTATTCTTATTGTGGACTGGTTGCAAATGTTAAAAGATAAAGGACAGCCTGTTTTATTTATCGGTAACGATGTTAAATTGCATAAAGAAACAATTATAGAACATTTAGGTGATCAAGCTGTATTCGCTCCATTTACTAAAAATAATCCAAGACCAAGTGAGCTAGCATTCTTAGGATTACAAAAAGAAGAACAAGATGTGCATACGTTTGTTCCGAGCTATCTTCGTTTAGCTGAAGCTGAAACAAAGTGGTTAGAAAGTCAAAACAAGTAGGAGCTTGCAGAAGATGGATATGATATTTAGAAAGATGGAGCTTGATGATATTGCTCAAATTGTAGCTATTGAAGAAGCGTCTTTTTCAACTCCTTGGACTGCAGATGCCTTTCATCGTGAATTAACGATGAATGAACATGCACATTATATTGTGTTAGAAAAAGATGGTCGTGTAGTCGGGTATTGTGGATTGTGGATAATTATTGATGAATCACATATAACAAATATAGCTATTTTGCCAGAATACCGAGGTCAAAAGTTAGGAGATGCCCTATTGAAAGCAGTTATTTCTGAAGCGAAAGAACTAGGGGTAAAAACAATGACACTTGAAGTACGTGTATCAAATGAAGTAGCAAAGCAGTTATACAGAAAATACGGATTTCAAAATGGTGGGATTCGTAAACGATACTATGCAGACAATCAGGAAGATGGTCTCGTAATGTGGGTGAATATATAATGGAAAAAAATACGATTATACTTGGTATTGAAACAAGTTGTGATGAAACAGCAGTAGCAGTTGTTAAAAATGGAACGGAAATTATTGCGAATGTCGTTGCATCACAAATTGAAAGTCATAAACGTTTTGGCGGCGTTGTACCAGAGATTGCATCCCGTCATCATGTAGAAGAAATTACAGTTGTGTTAGAAGAAGCTTTAAAGGAAGCAAACATCACATTTGATGATATTGATGCAATTGCTGTAACAGAAGGTCCTGGTTTAGTAGGAGCACTTCTAATTGGAGTAAATGCAGCGAAGGCAGTAGCGTTTGCACATGATATTCCGTTAGTCGGTGTTCATCATATTGCTGGTCATATTTATGCGAACCGTTTAGTAAAAGAAGTTCAATTCCCGTTATTATCACTTGTTGTATCCGGTGGGCATACAGAACTTGTTTATATGAAAGAACATGGTTCATTCGAAGTAATTGGTGAAACACGAGACGATGCAGCTGGAGAAGCATATGATAAAGTAGCTCGTACGTTATCTATGCCATATCCAGGTGGTCCTCATATTGATCGCCTTGCACATGAAGGAGAACCGACAATTGATTTGCCTCGTGCATGGCTAGAACCGGATTCATATGATTTTAGCTTTAGTGGATTGAAATCAGCAGTTATCAACACTGTGCATAACGCAAAACAACGCGGTATAGAAATTGCGCCAGAAGATTTAGCGGCAAGTTTCCAAGAAAGTGTAATAGATGTACTTGTAACGAAAGCAGCTCGTGCAGCAGAAGCTTATAATGTAAAGCAATTACTTCTTGCTGGTGGAGTAGCTGCTAATAAAGGACTTCGTGCGCGATTAGAAGAGGAATTTGCACAAAAAGAAAACATTGAATTAATTATTCCACCGCTATCTTTATGCACAGATAATGCAGCGATGATTGCAGCCGCAGGGACAATTGCTTATGAACAAGGTAAGCGTGCAACATTAGCCTTAAATGCAAATCCAGGATTAGATATTGAAGCATAGTTATGCACATAATTAACCACAGGTTGTGGATAAAACCCATATTGTCTGTTGATAATATGGGTTTTATTGTGTATATAAAATGTTGATAACTTTTTTGTCGATTGTGGATAATGTGGAAAAGTTATTTTAAGGTTTATTTTATAAAGGTGGATATGTGTATAAAATTGTGGATAAATAGGATGATGTCAGACCTTTGAATTTGTTCTTTTTCGGGAAATAAAAAGTAAGAAGATATCCCCGAAAAACATTTTGAAACATCCCCCTATTATAGAAGATGCTAATATTGTCAATCTTTGTCGTTAAATCGATATTTCGTGTCGAATTGTTAATATATATAGGGTTACAATAGATATATTTGAAAAATCGTTGGTATATTCTAAGTTACGATTGATATACTCAAAAAATTGTTTCTGTATTAAAAGAAAAAAAGATGTCGCATAGTCAAAAATCCTGACTTATGAGACATCTTCCTTATTTAAATATGCTTATACATGCAGCTCTTCCCATTCTGCCATACAAGTTTCAAGTTGTTCTTGTAGCGTTTGCTTTTTAGTTGTAATTTCACTAGCTTTTTCATAATCTGCATATATTTCTGGTAAGCAAAGTTGATCTTCTAACGTAGCAATTTCTTCTTCTAATTCTAATATACTTTGTTCTAGCTCTTCAATTTTTCTGGTGCGTTGACGCTCTAGTTTTTTACGCTCTTTTTCTTCTAAATAATTTAATTTCTCTTGTGCAACCACCTTTTGAACAGGAATGTCACTTTCTTGCTGTTCAAGTTCTGCACGTTCAATCATTTCATTTTTCTTTTCAACGTAGTAATCGTAATCCCCTAAATATTCCTGTGCACCTTCTGTTGATAACTCAACCACAGTCGTTGTTACACGGTTAATAAAGTAGCGGTCATGTGAGACGAATAGAAGAGTCCCTGGGTAATCAATTAAAGCATTCTCCAAAATCTCTTTACTATTTAAATCAAGGTGGTTCGTAGGCTCATCTAGAATTAACAAATTTGACTTTTGCATCATAAGTTTTGCAAGAGCTAATCGAGCTTTTTGTCCACCACTAAGAGAAGATACTGGTTTCAGTACATCATCTCCTGTGAATAAAAAATTCCCGAGTATAGTACGGATTTCTTTTTCAGGTTGCAGTGGATATTCATCCCATAATTCATTTAAAACCCGTTTAGAAGATGTTAAGTTTGCTTGTTCTTGATCATAATAACCAACAGATACATTTGATCCGAAAGAAACATCACCATTTAATAGTGGTAACTTATTCACAATAGACTTTAACAATGTGGATTTCCCAATTCCGTTTGGACCAACTAAAGCAACACTATCTCCGCGAGTTAAGCGCATAGTTACATGTTCAATTATAGGGTTCTCATCATAGCCGATGGTTGCATCATTTACTTGTAAAACATCATTTCCACTTTGCTTTTCAATATCGAAGTGGAATGATGCTGACTTAGAATCCCCTAATGGTCTCGTTAATAATTCCATTCTGTCTAGTTGTTTACGACGACTTTGAGCACGTTTCGTTGTAGAAGCGCGAGCTATATTCTTTTGAACGAAGTCCTCAAGTTTTGCGATTTCATCTTGTTGTTTTTCGTAACGTTTCATTTCTTGCTCATATAATGCTGATTTTAAGTCTAAATATTTACTGTAGTTACCAACAAATCGTCTGCTTTCTTTATTCGAAATTTCATATACTTGTGTAACGAGTTTGTCTAAGAAATAACGGTCATGTGAAACGATTAATATTGCGCCAGGATAACCTTGTAAATATTGCTCAAGCCACGTTAATGTTTCGATGTCTAAATGGTTTGTAGGCTCGTCCAAAATAAGTAAGTCTGGTTTTGTTAATAATAATTTCCCGAGAGCTAATCTTGTTTTTTGCCCGCCGCTTAAAGTAGAGATCGTCGTCTGGTGCGTTTCAACTGGGAAGCCAAGGCCGCTTAAAATGGAGCGAATATCCGCTTCATATTGATATCCACCTTGATCTTTATAATTGAGTTGCAATTGGTCATAATCAGCTAACAATCTTTCATATGTAGCTTCGTTTGAAAAGTTTTCTTCTTTTCCCATTTCTTGCTCAAGCCTTCGAAGTTTTGTCTCCATTTGCTGTAAGTGGGTAAAGACGGTTAGCATTTCATCCCAAATTGTTAAAGACGTTTCTAGTCCAGTATTTTGAGCTAAATATCCGATTGAGACATCTTTAGGTTTTATAATTTCGCCACCGTCATGAGATAATTCACCAGCGATAATTTTTAATAATGTAGATTTGCCTGCTCCATTCCTTCCAACTAATGCGATACGATCTTTTGTTTGTACTTCCAATTTTATGTTTGCAAGAATCGTTTCTGCACCGTATAATTTCGAAAGCGCGTTTACTTGTAATAAAATCAATGTTTTCACCTCAAATAATTTCTTAACTTTGCCATGTTTATATTTCTCAATCATACTAAAAATAGTGTATAGTTTAAAATAAAGAGAGAATACTTCTTCTCTTTATTATACAAGGAATTTAATGAGTGCTAAACTTTTGTATTTGATTAAAGTATATGAATAAAGATAGGAAGAGAGGAGAGGTCATATGGATCAGCAAAAGATTCCACAAGCCACTGCTAAAAGATTGCCTCTATACTATCGATTTATCCAAAACTTATCTCTTTCTGGTAAGCAGCGTGTTTCATCGGCCGAATTGAGTGAGGCAGTAAAAGTAGATTCCGCAACAATACGAAGAGATTTTTCGTATTTTGGAGCGTTAGGGAAAAAGGGATATGGATATAACGTAAATTATTTATTATCATTTTTCCGTGAAACACTTGATCAAGATGATATAACACGTGTAGCACTTATTGGAGTAGGTAATTTAGGGACCGCTTTCTTACATTATAATTTCACGAAAAACAATAATACAAAAATTGAAATGGCATTTGATGTTAGTGAAGAGAAAGTTGGAACAGAAATCGGGGGCATTCCTGTATACCATTTAGATGAATTAGAAGAGAGATTATCAAATGATATACAAGTGGCAATATTAACAGTACCGGCTACAGTAGCACAAGCTGTAGCAGATAGATTAGCTGAAACGAGCGTACATGGTATTTTGAATTTCACACCAGCACGATTAAACGTATCAGAGAATATTAGAATTCATCATATTGATTTAGCTGTAGAGTTACAAACATTAGTTTACTTTTTGAAAAACTATCCACAATAAAACGCAGAGGAAGCGACCTCTGCGTTTTATTATTGTTTCTTCTTTGTGAATTTAACTAATATAAGGCGAAGTGCCAAATTAAAATCAATTGTTGCCATAACTGCAAATAGTATTGTCCACACATTCCAGATTGTATCTGTCACGTTCGTAATGGCGAAGCGTGTAAAGATACATCCAAGAAGGAAGTATAGTGCAGCCATGAACAATGGTGAGTTTCTCATACAAAAAATCCTCCGATAAAGCCTTGCATTTTTTCAGCTTCTTTAATCATTTCTTGAATTTGCTCATTGCTCATAAAAATTTGCCCAATAGCGACTAATGTATTCATCGCAACATGAGCTGCAATCGGAACGATAATACGCTTCGTCTTCACATATAAGAAGGCGAATACGAGCCCCATAGCAGTGTATACCAATAAATGAGTAAAATCAAAATGAATTGCTGCGAATACAAGCGAACTAATGATAGCTGCGATAAAGAAGTTAAACTTCTTATAAAGCGTGCCGAATAGAATTTTTCTAAATACGATTTCTTCTAAGATAGGTCCAATTATAGATACAACAATAAGGAACCAAGGTATCGTTCTTGCGATGTCCATCAGTCTGTCTGTATTCTCAGATTCACGTGGAACCCCAAATACATACATTTCAATCATACCTGCAATGGATTGTGAGATGATTGCTAAGAAGAACCCGATGAAAATCCATCCAATAGTAGCTGGGACAGAAGAGCGCATTGGATCTAAATGCCTGTCACGAATATCTGTTCTAAGTAACCAAAGTACGATACATAATGCAACAAAGAAGCTAATAATTGCCCAGTGTCCCGTTATGATTTGTCCTTTTTCCTCAATGGTAAATCCTCTATTATCGTAGAGTCCTGTTTTTAGGAGAAGTGGTAATCCAACAACGCCGGATAACTGCATTAAAATGTATGTAACGATAATCCACCAGTATTGTTTCTTCAAATGGTTTAACCATCCTTTCTAACTATAGTGTATGAGATAAGTTAGGATAACATGTAAATATGCTACCTACGATATAAACCTCACTTGAATTATGTTTTTTTCGTAAATCCTTATTTGAAATTATAATAGAAGACAGGAGAAAGTTGTGTGTGTAGCGAAAACAACTTAGGGTGTCCTTTCATATTGTAACATACGAGCAGTGGAAACAACGATTCATATAGTAAAGGCAGTATTCTATATAGAAAGTTTATATAGTGATTTGCGAAAAAATTATGATTTTTTTACTTGCAAAAGAAATTGAGATTATTTATTATTATAAGTGTGTTAGCACTCGGGTGACTTGAGTGCTAATAAAAGAAATTTACATAACAAAATGAGGAGGTTATTGTTCATGCTAAAGCCATTAGGTGATCGCGTTGTAATTGAGCTTGTTCAAGCAGAAGAAAAAACAGCAAGTGGTATCGTATTACCAGATACTGCAAAAGAAAAACCACAAGAGGGTAAAGTTGTTGCAGTAGGTACTGGTCGAGTGCTTGAGAATGGTGAGCGTGTTGCTTTAGAGGTAGCAGCAGGTGATCTTATCATCTTCTCAAAATATGCAGGTACTGAAGTGAAATATGAAGGTACAGACTACTTGATTTTACGTGAAAGTGACATTTTAGCAGTTATCGGTTAATTATATAAATCTTAAAAAATCCAAGGGGGTCAATTATTATGGCAAAAGATATTAAATTTAGTGAAGAAGCACGTCGTTCGATGCTTCGCGGTGTCGACACTCTTGCAAATGCAGTAAAAGTAACGCTTGGACCAAAAGGTCGTAACGTTGTACTTGAGAAAAAATTTGGTTCACCACTTATTACAAATGATGGTGTAACAATCGCAAAAGAAATCGAATTAGAAGATGCATTCGAAAACATGGGTGCGAAATTAGTAGCAGAAGTTGCTAGCAAAACAAATGACGTAGCTGGTGACGGAACAACAACTGCAACTGTATTAGCGCAAGCTATGATTCGTGAAGGTCTTAAAAACGTAACAGCTGGTGCGAACCCAATGGGTCTTCGTAAAGGTATCGAAAAAGCTGTTACTGCTGCAATTGAAGAATTAAAAACGATTTCTAAACCAATCGAAGGTAAATCTTCTATCGCACAAGTAGCTGCTATTTCTGCTGCTGACGAAGAAGTAGGTCAATTAATCGCTGAAGCAATGGAGCGCGTTGGTAACGACGGCGTTATTACTTTAGAAGAATCTAAAGGCTTCACAACAGAATTAGACGTAGTAGAAGGTATGCAATTTGATCGTGGATATGCATCTCCTTACATGATTACTGATTCTGACAAAATGGAAGCAGTTCTTGATAACCCATACATCTTAATCACTGACAAAAAGATTTCTAACATTCAAGAAATCTTACCAGTATTAGAGCAAGTGGTACAACAAGGTAAACCACTTCTTATCATTGCTGAAGATGTAGAAGGCGAAGCGTTAGCTACATTAGTAGTGAACAAACTTCGTGGTACATTCAATGTAGTAGCTGTTAAAGCTCCTGGATTTGGTGACCGTCGTAAAGCAATGCTAGAAGATATCGCGATCTTAACTGGTGGCGAAGTAATCACTGAAGAATTAGGCCGTGACTTAAAATCTGCTACAGTTGAATCTTTAGGACGCGCTGGTAAAGTTGTTGTAACGAAAGAAAACACAACTGTAGTTGAAGGTGTAGGAAGCACAGAACAAATTGAAGCTCGCATCGGTCAAATCCGTGCGCAATTAGAAGAAACAACTTCTGAATTCGATCGTGAAAAATTACAAGAGCGTCTTGCAAAACTTGCAGGTGGCGTAGCGGTAATTAAAGTAGGTGCAGCAACTGAAACTGAGTTGAAAGAACGCAAACTTCGCATTGAAGATGCACTTAACTCAACTCGTGCAGCAGTAGAAGAAGGTATCGTTGCAGGTGGTGGTACTTCACTTATGAACGTATACACAAAAGTAGCTTCTATCGTAGCTGAAGGCGACGAAGCAACAGGTATCAACATCGTACTTCGCGCACTAGAAGAGCCAGTTCGTCAAATCGCAATCAACGCTGGTCTAGAAGGATCTGTAGTTGTAGAGCGTCTAAAAGGCGAAAAAGTAGGCGTTGGTTTCAACGCAGCTACTGGCGAATGGGTTAACATGCTTGAGTCTGGTATCGTAGATCCAGCTAAAGTAACTCGTTCTGCACTTCAAAACGCAGCATCTGTTGCAGCTATGTTCTTAACAACTGAAGCTGTAGTAGCTGACAAGCCAGAACCAAATGCACCAGCAATGCCTGACATGGGCGGCATGGGCATGGGCGGTATGGGCGGAATGATGTAATTCCGTTTGTCCTAAAAAACATCCATTTCTATATAGAAATGGATGTTTTTTTATGTTTTTTAGAAAAGGAAATGAATTTCTGTAGAATTTTGTCGCTTTCTCTCTTGACCATACCGACACTTCATTGTTAGAATCTAGGAAGATAATATAAAACGATCCTTCATATATCCTCAATGATATGGTTTGAGAGTCTCTACCGGGTTACCGTAAACAACCTGACTATGAAGGCAGTGTGTCTTATATTTATAAAGAGCGGAGACTATCTTTCTTTATAAAGCCAGACCCCTGCCTTTTCTTTGTTATGAGACTAGAGGCGGAGGACTGGCTTTTTTTATTATATTGGTAATGCTTTTCGCCAAATTGGTGAAAATATTTATATACGAGAACTAACGTTGGGGTGATTATTTTGAAGAAACAACACGATACAATTATCGTTTTAGATTTTGGAAGTCAATACAATCAGTTAATAGCACGTCGAATTCGTGAGTTCGGTGTATACAGTGAACTTCATCCACATACAATTACTGCAGAAGAAATTAAAGCAATGAATCCAAAAGGGATTATTTTCTCTGGTGGACCAAATAGCGTATACGGTGAAGGTGCATTACATTGTGATGAAAAAATCTTTGAACTAGGTTTACCAATCTTCGGTATTTGTTACGGTATGCAGCTTATGACGCAACACTTCGGTGGTAAAGTAGAGCGTGCAAATCACCGTGAGTACGGAAAGGCTGTTCTTAAAGTAGAGAACGAATCAAAATTATATGCGAACCTTCCAGAAGAGCAAGTTGTATGGATGAGCCATGGTGACTTAGTAACTGGTTTACCTGAAGGATTCGTAGTAGACGCAACAAGTGAGTCTTGCCCAATTGCTGGTATGAGCAATGAAGCGAAAAACTTATACGGTGTACAATTCCACCCAGAAGTACGTCACTCTGAGCACGGTAACGATTTAATTAAAAACTTCGTATTCGGCGTATGTGGTTGTTCTGAAGGATGGAACATGGAGAACTTTATCGAAGTAGAATTAGAAAAAATTCGTGAAACTGTTGGAGACAAAAAAGTACTATGCGCACTTAGTGGCGGTGTAGACTCTTCTGTTGTAGCAGTATTAATTCATAAAGCAATCGGCGATCAATTAACTTGTATTTTCGTTGACCACGGCTTACTGCGTAAAGGCGAAGCAGAAGGCGTTATGAAAACATTTAGCGAAGGCTTCCACATGAACGTTATTAAAGTGGATGCAAAAGAACGCTTCATGAACAAGTTAAAAGGTGTAGAAGATCCAGAACAAAAACGTAAAATCATCGGTAACGAATTCATTTACGTATTTGATGATGAAGCGTCTAAATTACAAGGTATGGACTTTTTAGCACAAGGTACACTTTACACAGACATCGTTGAAAGTGGTACAGCAACTGCACAAACAATTAAATCTCACCACAACGTTGGTGGACTTCCAGAAGACATGCAGTTCAAATTAATTGAGCCTTTAAACACTTTATTTAAAGATGAAGTACGTGTATTAGGATCAGAATTAGGAATTCCTGATGAAATCGTATGGCGTCAACCATTCCCAGGTCCTGGTCTTGGTATTCGTGTATTAGGTGAAATTACAGAAGAGAAATTAGAAATCGTTCGTGAATCTGATGCGATTTTACGTGAAGAAATTATTAAAGCGGGCTTAGACCGTGAAATCTGGCAATACTTCACTGCACTTCCTGGTATGCGTAGCGTAGGTGTTATGGGTGACGAGCGTACTTACGATTACACAGTAGGTATCCGTGCAGTAACATCTATCGACGGTATGACAGCTGACTGGGCACGTATCCCTTGGGACGTATTAGAGAAAATCTCTGTACGTATCGTAAACGAAGTAAAACACGTTAACCGTATCGTGTATGATGTAACGAGTAAGCCACCAGCAACTATTGAGTGGGAATAGTATTTATAAAAAGATCCATCTATTGCTTATGTATAGATGGATCTTTTTTATTTTGGCATTAATACGAACGAAACTATAAAAATTTATGAAAATGTTCGTTTTTAAATTGACAAAACTACTTCGTCGAGTTAATATGATTATGTAATTCAAACGAAAAGTGAATATTATAGCCGTCGTATAATATCGGGGATATGGCCCGAAAGTTTCTACCTAGCTACCGTAAATGGCTTGACTACGAGGCGTTTGTATAAAGATGAGGGGAAACTTGTCTTTGTTTATAGAACGCTTCCATGTATATATGCAATGGAAGTCTTTTTTATTTCTCGGGATAAAAGAGGGCTAGGGTGAAATACGGCGAGTAATCATATAACGGGGGAAACATAGGATGAAACGCTATTTTCAGTTTGATGAGCTCGGTACGAATTATAAGACTGAGTTCATAGCAGGGTTAACGACATTTCTATCTATGGCTTACGTACTATTTGTCAATCCTGCTACGCTGTCGCTTGGAAATGTTAAAGGGTTACCAGCAGGTACAGGGATGGATCCAGGTGCAGTATTCGTTGCTACGGCATTAGCGGCAGCGATCGGTTCGTTAATTATGGGTATTTTCGCGAAGTATCCAATTGCTTTAGCGCCAGGTATGGGGATTAACGCGTTCTTTGCTTATACAGCAGTGTTAACGATGGGTATTCCGTGGCAAACGGCCATTGCCGGAACATTAATGTCAGGTATTATCTTTATTATTCTTACTGCTTCAGGTATTCGTGAAAAAATCATTAATGCAATTCCATCGGAGTTAAAGTTTGCAGTAGCAGCAGGTATTGGATTATTCATTGCTTTCCTTGGATTCCAAAATGCCGGAATTATCGTGAAAAACGATGCGGTTCTTGTTGGGTTGGGGGACTTAACAAAGGGCACAACGTTACTAGCAATCTTCGGGGTTGTTACTACGATCATCTTCATGATTAAGAAAGTTAATGGTGCAGTATTCTACGGTATGATTCTTACAGCGATCTTAGGAGTTGCAACAGGATTAATTGATACTCCGAAAGCTGTGGTGGGAGCAATACCGAGTCTAGAACCAACGTTCGGCGCGGCGTTAACGCACTTCGGAGATATTTTCACAGTTCAAATGGGGATTGTTATTATAACGTTCTTCTTTATCGATTTCTTTGATACAGCAGGTACGCTTGTAGCGGTTGCAAATCAAGCAGGATTAATGAAGAACAATAAATTACCACGTGCAGGAAAAGCGTTATTTGCAGATGCGATTGCAACTGTAATTGGTGCGATTTTAGGTACATCAACAACAACGTCTTACATTGAATCGTCTGCAGGGGTAGCAGCAGGAGGACGTTCTGGATTTACAGCAGTTGTAACAGCAGGATTCTTCTTACTGGCACTATTCTTCTCGCCATTACTAAGTGTTGTAACGCCAGCTGTAACGGCACCGGCTTTAATTATTGTAGGAATCTTGATGGTTTCTTCCTTAGGGGAAATTGATTGGAAGAAATTCGAGATTGCAGTACCAGCATTCTTTACAATTATCTCTATGCCACTTACGTATAGTATCGCAACTGGGATTGCGATTGGATTTATCTTCTATCCAATTACAATGGTTGTGAGTGGTCGTCGTAAAGAGGTTCATCCGATTATGTATGTTATGGGAGTTTTATTCGTACTATATTTCATCTATGTTCGTAAATAAAAGGGGTTTTTAAAGGTCTAGACTTAAGGGGAGTCTAGACCTTTTTTGCGTCTTCAGAAAATCTTAAGGATTTCCGAGCGTTTTTCTTCAGAAGTTTTCCTATAATAGAAGTTAGGGATTAAAAAAGTGATGGGGGAGATATTGTGGCACACGAAACAATACTTGTCGTAGATGATGAAAAAGAAATTCGGAATTTAATTACAATCTATTTAAAGAATGAAGGATATAAAGTATTACAAGCAGGAGACGGAGAAGAAGGATTACGTCTATTGGAAGAAAATGAAGTACATCTAGTCGTATTAGATATTATGATGCCGAAAGTGGATGGTATTCATATGTGTATGAAGGTAAGGGAAGCGAAAGAAATGCCTATTATTATGCTTTCTGCGAAAACGCAAGATATGGATAAGATTTTAGGGTTAACAACGGGTGCAGATGATTATGTAACGAAACCATTTAATCCGTTAGAGTTAATCGCAAGAATTAAATCTCAGTTACGCCGTTATATGAAAATGAATGGTTTCGCTATACAAAATGAGGACGAGCTAGAAATTGGAGAGATGAAAATAAACATCTCGACCCATAAAGTTATTGTGGACGGAGAAGAAGTGAAACTGACCCCAAGGGAATTTTCAATTCTAGAATTACTAGCTCGTAATCCGGGTATGGTCTTTAGCGCGGAACAAATTTATGAAAAGGTTTGGAACGAAAGATCTTTCCAGTCTGATAATACGGTAATGGTGCATATTCGAAAAGTACGTGAAAAGATTGAGGAGAATCCAAGGAAACCTAGATATATAAAAACAGTATGGGGAGTGGGGTATAAGATTGAAAAAGATATTTAATCCGTTTACTTATATAAGGAAAATAAGAGAATTAATTGAGAAATTAGTAAAGAGCGTACGAAAGAGTATAAGGATTCAATTGATTACTACTTTTGCTGCTTGTGCGTTATTAGGAGTTTTGTCAGCGAAGGGAGCTGCGCCATTTTTTGAGAATGCG
>NZ_JBBOUN010000001.1:290000-292500 GCF_038006085.1 Bacillus sp. FSL K6-0073
AGGAGAGAATCCTAAGGTGTGCGAGAGAACTCTGGTTAAGGAACTCGGCAAAATGACCCCGTAACTTCGGGAGAAGGGGTGCTTTCTTAACGGAAAGCCGCAGTGAATAGGCCCAAGCGACTGTTTAGCAAAAACACAGCTCTCTGCGAAGCCGTAAGGCGAAGTATAGGGGGTGACACCTGCCCGGTGCTGGAAGGTTAAGGAGAGGGGTTAGCGTAAGCGAAGCTCTGAACTGAAGCCCCAGTAAACGGCGGCCGTAACTATAACGGTCCTAAGGTAGCGAAATTCCTTGTCGGGTAAGTTCCGACCCGCACGAAAGGTGTAACGATTTGGGCACTGTCTCAACCAGAGACTCGGTGAAATTATAGTACCTGTGAAGATGCAGGTTACCCGCGACAGGACGGAAAGACCCCGTGGAGCTTTACTGTAGCCTGATATTGAATTTTGGTACAGTTTGTACAGGATAGGCGGGAGCCATTGAAACCGGAGCGCTAGCTTCGGTGGAGGCGCTGGTGGGATACCGCCCTGACTGTATTGAAATTCTAACCTACGGGTCTTATCGACCCGGGAGACAGTGTCAGGTGGGCAGTTTGACTGGGGCGGTCGCCTCCTAAAGTGTAACGGAGGCGCCCAAAGGTTCCCTCAGAATGGTTGGAAATCATTCGTAGAGTGCAAAGGCATAAGGGAGCTTGACTGCGAGACCTACAAGTCGAGCAGGGACGAAAGTCGGGCTTAGTGATCCGGTGGTTCCGCATGGAAGGGCCATCGCTCAACGGATAAAAGCTACCCCGGGGATAACAGGCTTATCTCCCCCAAGAGTCCACATCGACGGGGAGGTTTGGCACCTCGATGTCGGCTCATCGCATCCTGGGGCTGTAGTCGGTCCCAAGGGTTGGGCTGTTCGCCCATTAAAGCGGTACGCGAGCTGGGTTCAGAACGTCGTGAGACAGTTCGGTCCCTATCCGTCGTGGGCGTAGGAAATTTGAGAGGAGCTGTCCTTAGTACGAGAGGACCGGGATGGACGCACCGCTGGTGTACCAGTTGTTCTGCCAAGGGCATAGCTGGGTAGCTATGTGCGGAAGGGATAAGTGCTGAAAGCATCTAAGCATGAAGCCCCCCTCAAGATGAGATTTCCCATAGCGTAAGCTAGTAAGATCCCTGAAAGATGATCAGGTTGATAGGTTCGAGGTGGAAGCATGGTGACATGTGGAGCTGACGAATACTAATAGATCGAGGACTTAACCATATAATATGTAGCAATGTTATCTAGTTTTGAAGGAATATGCCTTCATAGTTTGGTGATGATGGCAGAGAGGTCACACCCGTTCCCATACCGAACACGGAAGTTAAGCTCTCTAGCGCCGATGGTAGTTGGGACCTTGTCCCTGTGAGAGTAGGACGTCGCCAAGCAACTTTAAGACGAGTCAGAATGACTCGTCTTTTTTGTGTTTTATAATTTCTTTTCAAAGCTAAATATTTTGAAGTGCTGCTCATTTTTTTAAAGATTTTTGAGTACGTAGCTATATAAGTTTTATTCAATTTGTTTCGTGATTTTTGACAGGTAATTTAAGATTTTCTATTTTATTTCTCAAAGATAGAATTCATTGGTATGTTAAAATAGTACAGTTGTTTTTGATGTACTTTAATATAAGAAGATTTAAGTTAGAAAAGGAGATAATATGAAAAAGATAAGTATAATTACTATAGTAGTCTTAGTCCTGCTAGTAATCGTGTATATGTTAGTTGGAAATTATTTTTATAACTATGCATTAAATGCGAAACAAGAAAAGGAATTTTTGCAAGATAATCCTCATTTAGTGGAAACGGTAAATGCGTCGGGAGATGTATTGGCTGCAAATGAAGAAAAGAATGCAAACTTCGTATCGAAGTATAAACCTAACACATTAACTATACGTTCTTTCGATAAATTAAATTTAAAAGGTTATGAATATATGAATGAACCATCTAGTCATAAATGGGCAATTGTAGTTCATGGATATAGTGGTAGAGCATCGGAAATGACGAAATATATTCGTAACTTTTATGAACAAGGCTATAATGTCATAGCACCAGACCTTCGTGGACACGGAAATAGTGAAGGGGATTATGTTGGTATGGGTTGGCATGATCGTAAAGATATTTTAATTTGGATTCAACAAATCTTAAAGAAAGACCCTGATGCTGAAATAGCTCTATTTGGTGTTTCAATGGGCGGGGCAACTGTAATGATGACTTCAGGAGAAGATTTACCTTCTAATGTTAAAGTTATTATTGAAGATTGTGGATATTCAACTGTTATTGATGAATTTACTTATCAACTAAAAGATTTATTCCACTTACCGAAGTTTCCTGTTATGAATGCGGCAAATACGGTTACTAAATTAAGAGCTGGGTATGATTTAGAAGAGGCTTCAGCTGTAAAACAAGTAGCGAAAAGTAAAACACCTATGCTATTCATTCATGGGGATGCTGATACATTCGTTCCTTTTGAAATGTTAGA
>NZ_JBBOUN010000001.1:297500-302500 GCF_038006085.1 Bacillus sp. FSL K6-0073
GAACTGAAGCCCCAGTAAACGGCGGCCGTAACTATAACGGTCCTAAGGTAGCGAAATTCCTTGTCGGGTAAGTTCCGACCCGCACGAAAGGTGTAACGATTTGGGCACTGTCTCAACCAGAGACTCGGTGAAATTATAGTACCTGTGAAGATGCAGGTTACCCGCGACAGGACGGAAAGACCCCGTGGAGCTTTACTGTAGCCTGATATTGAATTTTGGTACAGTTTGTACAGGATAGGCGGGAGCCATTGAAACCGGAGCGCTAGCTTCGGTGGAGGCGCTGGTGGGATACCGCCCTGACTGTATTGAAATTCTAACCTACGGGTCTTATCGACCCGGGAGACAGTGTCAGGTGGGCAGTTTGACTGGGGCGGTCGCCTCCTAAAGTGTAACGGAGGCGCCCAAAGGTTCCCTCAGAATGGTTGGAAATCATTCGTAGAGTGCAAAGGCATAAGGGAGCTTGACTGCGAGACCTACAAGTCGAGCAGGGACGAAAGTCGGGCTTAGTGATCCGGTGGTTCCGCATGGAAGGGCCATCGCTCAACGGATAAAAGCTACCCCGGGGATAACAGGCTTATCTCCCCCAAGAGTCCACATCGACGGGGAGGTTTGGCACCTCGATGTCGGCTCATCGCATCCTGGGGCTGTAGTCGGTCCCAAGGGTTGGGCTGTTCGCCCATTAAAGCGGTACGCGAGCTGGGTTCAGAACGTCGTGAGACAGTTCGGTCCCTATCCGTCGTGGGCGTAGGAAATTTGAGAGGAGCTGTCCTTAGTACGAGAGGACCGGGATGGACGCACCGCTGGTGTACCAGTTGTTCTGCCAAGGGCATAGCTGGGTAGCTATGTGCGGAAGGGATAAGTGCTGAAAGCATCTAAGCATGAAGCCCCCCTCAAGATGAGATTTCCCATAGCGTAAGCTAGTAAGATCCCTGAAAGATGATCAGGTTGATAGGTTCGAGGTGGAAGCATGGTGACATGTGGAGCTGACGAATACTAATAGATCGAGGACTTAACCATATAATATGTAGCAATGTTATCTAGTTTTGAAGGAATATGCCTTCAATAGTTTGGTGATGATGGCAGAGAGGTCACACCCGTTCCCATACCGAACACGGAAGTTAAGCTCTCTAGCGCCGATGGTAGTTGGGACCTTGTCCCTGTGAGAGTAGGACGTCGCCAAGCAACTTTAAGACGAGTCAGAATGACTCGTCTTTTTTGTGTTTTATAAAAATAAGAATGGCTGGTAAATCTCAGTTTATTAAAATTTCACTTTATTGTTCACATCAACAAGTTCAAAACGCTCACAGACGAGTAACATATCTTCAGAGAAATTAAGACCAAGCTCATTTAGTTCCTTTGTAAAAAAACGAACATGGGTGTCTCTCCAGTAATTATAAGTACGATCTCCTTCGCCTTCAGCGATAGCGAATTCTTCGCTTACTTCATTCATTGGTGTTACAGTTACTTCTATTGTCTTAATAATAGCTACAGGTTCATCATTACTATTGAGTATAATACTATAATCAATAGTAGTCGGTAGTGATTCATGTTCTAATTCATAAAAAATGTGACCGGAGCATGTAGCGGTTTTAATACCGTCAATTACTAGTTGTGCAAGATAATTAGGGGCATCCCCAAATTGCCAAGCTGTAACAGATTCTGGTTTTTTGTTGTTTCCCCAATAAGTATCCCAATATGTCTGTGCTAATTGATTCATTTTTATCGTTACCTCACTCTAATTCATATTTAGTCTCTTTATAATTCCTAGGAAATTTACTTACTTATTTAGTATGTCTTTGTACTCATTTAAAAGTTGTAGCGGTGTGTTGCAAATTAAAAAGATACTATGTGGAGTGAATATAGTTTGTAAATATGTTCTGTACATATATGGAATCTTTAATTTTCCAATTGCATTTTATGATAAAGGATGTAGTTACTTAAAGAACGTTCAGATTATGAATGGTAGTTTATTATCACTATGCCATATTGAAGTGAGTAATACTAGAGTTAAAATAGATGAAAAAACTGATATTCTAAATTGAATCTCAGTTTAATAATATGTGACTTATATGAATCTATAGCAATACGAAAAGCGTAAATAAGATAGCCAACAAAATACGATAGTACGCAAAAGGTTTTAAACCTATCTTCTCTAAAAGCTTTAGAAAAGTTACTACCGCTAGCATCGCTACTATAAAAGAGGTAATGAATCCTACCGCAAACATAGGGATGTCATCGACACTTAAATACTTCCAACTTTTTAGTAAGTCTAAGCCTGTAGCCCCAATCATTACAGGAAGAGCTATTAGAAAAGAGAATTCAGATGCAGTCTTATAATTTACTTTTGCTAATAGACCTCCAGAGATAGTAGAGCCAGCTCTAGAGAAGCCAGGGTATACTGCTAAGCACTGAAATAATCCGATTGTTAAAGCTTGGCGGTATGTTAAATCGTCCAGTGAATAGGCTGCTGCCTCTTTCTTTTTTACTTCTGCAAAGAGCATAAGAATTGCACCTGCTACAAGTCCAATCACAACAGTGTATGGCTGGAATAAGTATGTTTTAATAATATCATGTAGTAGCAAACCAGCAACCACTGCCGGAAATACGCCAAGAAATACATGGAACGCGTTGAATTTTTTTTCTTTCTGTAGAAGAGGCTTAATATTACATAAAGAAACGAGACGTTTATGATATAAAATTGCAATGGCTAAAATTGCGCCTAGCTGAATAACAATTTCAAACGTTTTCGCTCTTTCTCCCTCAAAGCCTAATAAATGCCCGACTAATATAAGATGGCCAGTAGAGGATATAGGTAAAAATTCAGCTAATCCTTCTACAATACCGAGTATGAAGGCAATAATGATATCGCTCATAGTTTCACTCCTACAAATTAATGAATGTCTACTTTTTTAAAATAGAATAGTGTTGCAATAAATCCGGAAATTGTCGTTACTGCAATGATGATATAAGAATACTCTGGTGGATATGTCGGTTGTAATTCGTTATTTGCGATATCTAGAGTAGCGGTCCACGGGAATAAATCTTTATGCTTGGAGTTTACGAGCATAAGATTAGTCATTGTAATAATGACTGTTAATATAATGGGCGGTACATAGCTCTTCATTACAAGAGTTAGTAGCACAATAGGTGAAGACAATAGAAAGAGAAGTCCACCACATATTAAAAATTCTAGGAAAGAACCTAAAAGTAAAGAAATGTTAAAGCCAGGGAAGTTCCCCAATAGCCCTAATATTAAAGTAAGTGCCCAAGCGACTAAAGTTAGCATCATAATCCAAAGAAAGAGAATGATGAATTTACTTATAATAAAGCTAATGCGCGACACGGGGATAGTTAGTAAATTTTTAAGTGTATCTTCTGCATATTCACGGGTAAGCAAATATGCAACCACTACTCCATATAAGGGGAATCCTATAACTAAAGTAGTATATAAGTTAACGTCAGTGAATAATTGATGGAACCAAATAGTTGGAGTAGGCTGTTTTGTTTTTATATGTATATAAGAGGCTACTACAACTAAGAAAGGTGCGACACCAGCACCAATAATGCTAATTAAAAACATATTAGAGCGTTTTAGTTTTAAGAGTTCTGTATAGAGTAGATTAACCAATTGTTCCACCTCCAACTAGTTTGGTGAAATAATCTTCTAGTCTATCTTCGCTTATCATCATTTTTAATACTTCAATATCATTAAGAACAAATGTTCTGTTTATGTATCCTTGTTGTCCAAAATGAGAGTAAATACGAATATTTCCTTCATCATGTACTTCATAATCAAAAATTTGAAGATGATTTTCTAATAACATCACAGCTTTATCGTCATTATTCACTTGAAACTCTATGTACTTACGGTTTGCTTTGCGCAGCGTATCAAGAGAAACCTCTTCTAGTAACTTTCCTTCATGAATAATTCCGATACGATCGACCAACTGTTCTATCTCGGCTAATATGTGACTAGAAATGAGTATTGTTATATTTCTTTCTTGAGCTAAAGAATGAATAAGTTTTCGTATTTCTTTAATACCAATAGGGTCTAGTCCGTTAGTTGGTTCATCTAATATGAGTAGCTCAGGATAATGGAGAAGAGCGCGTGCAATTCCTAAGCGTTGCTTCATTCCTAAAGAATACTTTCCTACTAACTTTTTTGTCTCATGCTGCAAGCCTACTATTTCTAATGCTTCTTCGATAGCATTCTTTTTGTGAACCCCAATTATCTTTGCATTAATTAGTAGGTTTTCTTTTGCAGTTAAGTTTTCATAAAATCCTGGAACTTCAACTATAGAACCAATTCTGCTTAAAATATCTTTTTGATTTTGGAATAAGTTCTCTCCGAATATTTCAATCGTTCCACTTGTAGGTTTTATAAGACTAAGCAGCATACGAATGGTTGTTGTTTTACCAGCACCGTTGCGGCCTATGAAGCCATAAATCTCTCCTTGTTGAACATTAATATTTAAATTATCTACTGATTTTTGATTGCCATATACTTTAGTAAGGTTAGTCGTTTTTATAATTGTATTTATAGGAGACACCTGCTTTCTATAAGTTCTTACTTACATCATAAAAAGGAAGGCTTAACTGCATATTAATCATTTCTTAACTATTTCTTAAAAGTATTGTGTTTTGGAATAGAAAAGCCAAAAGTAGTTCGTTTCCATGGAGTACTTTCAACCCATATATGCCCACCATTTTTTTCAACGAGTGCTTTAGAAATGGAGAGTCCGAGACCGCTACCACCAAATGAAGAGTTTCTTGATTGTTCGCTTCGGTACATTCGCTCAAATATGTTTTGTAAATCATGTTTTGGAATACCAGGGCCTTGATCCCAAATATGAAGTTTGTATTCTGCATCAGCTTCTAGCAGTTCGACTCCTATTGTTTTCCCATCCTTTCCGTAATAAATTGCATTTTTCATTAAGTTACCGATAATCCGCATAATGCTTAGATGATCTGCGATGATAGGACAAGTAGACTCTGGTATG
>NZ_JBBOUN010000001.1:307500-315000 GCF_038006085.1 Bacillus sp. FSL K6-0073
GAAGAAGCGTGCGATTGGTTGTGCACGTCCAAGCAGTTAGGCTGATAAGTAGGCAAATCCGCTTATCGTAAAGGCTGAGCTGTGATGGGGAAGCTCCTTATGGAGCGAAGTCTTTGATTCCCCGCTGCCAAGAAAAGCTTCTAGCGAGATAAAAGGTGCCTGTACCGCAAACCGACACAGGTAGGCGAGGAGAGAATCCTAAGGTGTGCGAGAGAACTCTGGTTAAGGAACTCGGCAAAATGACCCCGTAACTTCGGGAGAAGGGGTGCTTTCTTAACGGAAAGCCGCAGTGAATAGGCCCAAGCGACTGTTTAGCAAAAACACAGCTCTCTGCGAAGCCGTAAGGCGAAGTATAGGGGGTGACACCTGCCCGGTGCTGGAAGGTTAAGGAGAGGGGTTAGCGTAAGCGAAGCTCTGAACTGAAGCCCCAGTAAACGGCGGCCGTAACTATAACGGTCCTAAGGTAGCGAAATTCCTTGTCGGGTAAGTTCCGACCCGCACGAAAGGTGTAACGATTTGGGCACTGTCTCAACCAGAGACTCGGTGAAATTATAGTACCTGTGAAGATGCAGGTTACCCGCGACAGGACGGAAAGACCCCGTGGAGCTTTACTGTAGCCTGATATTGAATTTTGGTACAGTTTGTACAGGATAGGCGGGAGCCATTGAAACCGGAGCGCTAGCTTCGGTGGAGGCGCTGGTGGGATACCGCCCTGACTGTATTGAAATTCTAACCTACGGGTCTTATCGACCCGGGAGACAGTGTCAGGTGGGCAGTTTGACTGGGGCGGTCGCCTCCTAAAGTGTAACGGAGGCGCCCAAAGGTTCCCTCAGAATGGTTGGAAATCATTCGTAGAGTGCAAAGGCATAAGGGAGCTTGACTGCGAGACCTACAAGTCGAGCAGGGACGAAAGTCGGGCTTAGTGATCCGGTGGTTCCGCATGGAAGGGCCATCGCTCAACGGATAAAAGCTACCCCGGGGATAACAGGCTTATCTCCCCCAAGAGTCCACATCGACGGGGAGGTTTGGCACCTCGATGTCGGCTCATCGCATCCTGGGGCTGTAGTCGGTCCCAAGGGTTGGGCTGTTCGCCCATTAAAGCGGTACGCGAGCTGGGTTCAGAACGTCGTGAGACAGTTCGGTCCCTATCCGTCGTGGGCGTAGGAAATTTGAGAGGAGCTGTCCTTAGTACGAGAGGACCGGGATGGACGCACCGCTGGTGTACCAGTTGTTCTGCCAAGGGCATAGCTGGGTAGCTATGTGCGGAAGGGATAAGTGCTGAAAGCATCTAAGCATGAAGCCCCCCTCAAGATGAGATTTCCCATAGCGTAAGCTAGTAAGATCCCTGAAAGATGATCAGGTTGATAGGTTCGAGGTGGAAGCATGGTGACATGTGGAGCTGACGAATACTAATAGATCGAGGACTTAACCATATAATATGTAGCAATGTTATCTAGTTTTGAAGGAATATGCCTTCAATAGTTTGGTGATGATGGCAGAGAGGTCACACCCGTTCCCATACCGAACACGGAAGTTAAGCTCTCTAGCGCCGATGGTAGTTGGGACCTTGTCCCTGTGAGAGTAGGACGTCGCCAAGCAACTTTAAGACGAGTCAGAATGACTCGTCTTTTTTGTATGCTTTCATACCTCTATCAATTGCATTTTTAACCCCTTCTAAATAAGAAAATCCATATTTTTTATCTGGCTCTAAGTAAGTTCCTTCCGCCCACTCGTTCCATGCGTTAATAAATAAAAACTCGCTGTTATAAAAAGAGTAAGTCCGATGAATTTGCTTGCTTAAATATATGGTGAACTTTTCAGGGGTAGAACCTACAAAGATGCTACTATTCGCGTTTTTACGTCGTGCAGTATTATCCCAATCAACAAAAGCACCAGGAAATGTTTTTTTCTTTGGGAGCGATCGTTGTAATATATACATCCATACTTTATCGTAGTCCCAAACATTTAATTGCATATCAGAATCATATATTACCTTATTTATGTCTGAAGAGCTACCATGGGCAATTGTATAGAAAGGTTCAAACTGAATGCTAGCATCAAATCCATTTATATTAGGTAGTGGAAAACTGTTTAATGTTTCAGCAAAGTATATACCTTTTAAACCATTTTCTCGCGCTAATGCATTCCAGTAATTAAGCATTTTTTCACAATCAGGAATATGTCCTGGACGATAAATAATGAATAAAGGTTTATCATCTATATAAATATATCTCTCATCTTGGAAAGCCTGTAATAAATAATCAAAGTGTTCCTTCCAATCAGATATATCTCCGTAGTCTTGAGGCATTAATATATGTTTATCGAGACCATCCCAAGATTTTGTCCATGGTTCATTTGCCCAAGAAAGACAAAAAGGGAAGTCAGGTTCCTTCATCTTTAATACCTCATTAAAGGGTGTTTCTAATAGTCTTTTTCCCTTAAACCAGTAATGATAATAACAAAAACCATATATCCCGTATGCTTTAGCGATTTTTGCTTGCCACTTTCTTACGGAGGGGGTAGTTAAGTCGTAATAAAAATCTTGATAAGGTTCCCTAGGTTGATAATGTCCTGAAAATAAAGGTCGTGCACTTTTAGTATTTGTCCATTCAGTAAATCCTTCCCCCCACCATCGATCATTTTCTTTTATTTGATGGAATTGTGGTAAGTAAAAAGCGATTATTTTCAAGTTATATCCCCCTTATATTATTCGTAGTTCAAGTAGTGGGAAGTTACTATTGATTTATTAAATCACTGAATTATATAGTATTTAGAAATTTTTTACATTTTTTTACTAATAAAAACATGTAAAAATTCAGCATCTAGCCCTAGTGATCTATCCTTTGGTAAATAAACAATTGTATACATATTTGCGTGTGTATAAATATATTCAATCATATCCTGCCCCCAATCGAACGTTACTAAAGATCCATTCTCATCAATAGGGTTTCCATGATAAATGGGCTCTTCAATATATTCAATCACCTCTTTATTCATTTTTGCTCTTTGCACAGTTTTTGTGAGTGTATGATACCAAGGGACAGTAAATACATGAGCACCGCCAGGTTTTAATACTCGTTCTATTTCTTTAAAGGCTTTGTTTGGCGTCATTACATGCTCAAAAACGTCTTGAGTAATGAATAAATCAAAAGATTCATTTTCAAAAGTCATGTCTTCTAAGTTCTCACATCTAATACCTTGAAAGTATTGGCCAAGAGGATAATTTTTAAAGTATTGAGAATAAGTATAGTTTTTACAGTTTTTTAATAGTAGCTGAGTCGTAATTCCTCCAGGAGAGGATTCATGAATATTATAGGAATCCCATTTTGGAAAAAATGTATGTAAAGCATGGATTAAAGCTCGCTGCCTTGGTATAGAGTTACATGTAGAACATAAATAATGATCTCTAAGCCAATCATTATGCTCTATAAATGTAGCTTTCTTTTCGCAAATAACGCAGTACCCATTATTGTGTTTCAAATTGATTTCCACACGATATCCCTCCTATGTTAATAAATGCAATCTATGTATGGAAAGTATGATACACGTCAACAATCGGCGAAATCAAAGGAAATGGGTGAAAGTTAGGTATCTCTTAAAATTACGATTAGGGAAAGAGAATAATTAACTCCCACTCGAATTAAAGTTTCACCTTATGCTATGCGATGTATCAGCTTTTATTCGTGGAAAAATGTATAGACTTAAAATATCCCTTTCGTGTATGGGTACATTTCAAAATCCTGTGCGTATATTTCTGTAACTAAATCCATAGTTTCTTTATCATAAAAGCTTTCGTATGTTGGAAATCGGGGAAAGCTTGGATCTGTAATGCTAAGTTCTGCATAGCTTCCTGCATAAATCATCTTGTGAGCGCGATGATGATCTGAATTTGTAAGAAGTGCTAAATTGGATTTTGTTAAATCGTACATGTGTTCTAGTTTAGTGATTTGTGTATTAAAATCTTCTAAAGGAATATAGCATTGAATGAAGTTTTCTTCACCAGGGACGTATTGTTGACTAAAATGTATATCTAATGGTAGGGAATTGGAACCGAATGCCTGAACGTAATATAAAAATTGTTTAAATGATATTCCTTGATTACTATATTTATCATTATAAAAATAATGACGGATGCTCTCCCATTGTGGGCTAGCATATGGATTGTCAGCAAGTAATAAAAATGAGCTGACAGCCCTTGTATAAGGATTTCGTACAAGTTTACAAACATTTTTTTTAGCCTCTAGAAGACTATTTTGTAAATGTTGAATGTAATTTGTACTGTTTTTATACACCCAGAACTCATAGTAATGAATAAAGTCATTGTATTTCTTTGCTTCAGTAAATAATCCAATTTGAAAAAAGAACCAATTAGCTAATGAGGTGCATCCGCTTCTATGACTCCAAAATAGTATAAGGGGAAAGTCTTTATGGTAATGCGGAATTCGATCTTTATGTAGGATTACATGATTTAAAAGTTCTTGATTTATATTTTTCATGAGTTTAGCGCTCCTTTTTTGAGAACTTTGTGTATGTAGAAGCTTTTTTATGGGTTAAACAAGTGAGGATTGTTTATTAAATATATTCATGGGGATGAGTAAATATTATGAGTGTTTTTGCAGTCAACCTGAATAAGGAAGCTATTCTAAAATGAAAATAGAAAATAAAGATAATGAAAATTTATAACAAACATACAATGATAAGAGGATGAATAATCAAACTGATCCAGTTTATTTGTGTATATTTTTAAGTTTGACGATAGGAAAAATTTATTACTAGAGAGATGATATTATGAGGAAGAATAATTATTTAATAGTAGGTGGAAATAGTTTCATTGGTATCAACCTCGCATTGGGTTTATTGAAACAAGGACAAAATGTAAAAGTATTTTCCAGACATATAAATAATTTTCCTCAAAATATTATAAGTGAAGTTGAATTTATTAAAGGTGATTTAGAAAATGTTAAGGATATATATAAGGCTTTAGTGAATATAGATATTATTATTTATTTAGCTGCGACGTCTAACGTAGCAACTTCAATTGAAGACGTTTTTGGCGATATTAATAGCAGTCTATTTTTTCTTAATTTCATGGAAAGTGTTAAAGAATTTCGTATTAAAAAAATTATATTAGCTTCTTCGGGAGGCACAGTTTATGGTGAACCTGAATATTTGCCTATTGATGAGAAACACCCATTAAGACCACTTTCCCCGTATGGAATAACAAAAGTTTCGCTGGAGAATTATTTGTATTTTTATAAGAAAAAATATGGAATAGATTATGTTGTATGTAGATATTCTAATCCGTATGGAAAATACCAAAACCCTTTAAAAAAAGTTGGGGCGATAAATTGTTTTTTGTACCAGCATCTCAGTAATGAAAGGATTCATATATATGGGAATCCAGAGGAGATTATTAGAGATTATATTTATATCGATGATTTAGTTGAAATTACTATACAACTAGCACAATTAAATCAATTGAAATCTTGCGTATACAACATAGGGAGTGGCAAAGGTCTTTCTTTAAAACGAATTATAGTGGAATTAGAGAAAATAACAGAAAGAAAAGTGGATTTTATCTGTTACAAACAAAAACAAGAGAACGTTCAAAAAATCATTTTAAATATTGATAAGGTAAAACAAGAATTGAATTGGGAACCTAAAATAGATTTTAAACATGGGATTAGATTAAATAAGCTATGGATTGAAGAGTTCTTATGTAGTAAAAAATAATAACCCACGCTCTACTTGTATATAAGCAGAGCGTGGGTTATTATTTTATTTCTTTTTCTATAACCCAAAGGTCTTGATGTTCCCACCAAAATCCTTCAGTATACTTTTTGATAATTGGGTTATGGGGTAATAATTTAATTTTGTCACACACGTAAGAGGGGCTAACTATCGTTTGTCCGTATTGATTCACATCTAAATCAAATTGTTCACTAGAAGAGAGAAACCAATAGCCCTTTTCATTTAAATTTGGAAACCCAAAGTATTTTTTGCTTTGATAGCCATGGGTTGTGAAAATGAATAAACCACCAGGTGAAACAGCGTTATACAATGTTTGTAGCCAACGAAACCAAGTTGTATCAGGCATATGAGAGAAAAAGGATAGACAAAAAACGATATCGTACGTAGAGGAGTCCAATTTTAACTGTTCAGGCTCAGGATGAGATAATATAGAAGAATTATTTAATTTGTTTTCAATAAAGGAAATGGCCTCTTCGTGTATATCGCAAGCGGTTATACTCAAATCCGTTTGTAGATTTAATAAATGACGTGTTACGCAGCCGTATCCGGATGCAAATTCTAACAATTGATTTGGATTGCCTGTAGGAGGATAAAGGGAAGTAATTAAGTTTAAGAGTATTTTTGCTGAGTTTTGCCCATCTTTAAAGTAGTAATCTATCGCTTCTTTTTTTGATGGGAAGACGGGATTAGTGACAATGAACTGAAAGATATGATCCTCAGGATGGATACTTGCATTTACATTATAGCTGTGTGCGATTTGAGAAATTAAATCTTTATGTTCCTCTATAAAGTCTTTCAAAGAGTATTCCTCCCTTGAGTAATAGTAGCAACTTAAAAGAGATATTGATGGCATAGAAAGCACATGTTTAAATTTTTAAGTATGCTTTAAGATACTTTCTATATGTATACATTTTCATTTTAGAAATGTCGTCGATAGTAAATCTTTCTTTAATGAAATTTTGCATTTGCACAACTTCATTGTAATGGGAGTATGAATCTTCTGTTCTCGTTACGCTATTTAAATGTCGTCTATGATAGTTTAAGGGGGCTGGATTGAAGTGAATATCTCCCTCTGTAAGAAGAGAAACATAGAAGAACCAGTCACCAGCTATTTTGAACTTCTCTAACTGTTTTTCTGTTTTCTTCATATCTATATTTTTAAAAACTACACTTGAAACATTAGGTATAGTATTTTTGATAAGTAACGTATCTTGTATTTCTTCGACTCCTTTTCGAAAATAGGGGGCTTTCCATTTTTCTTTATCGATATCATTTGTGTAATTTAAATAATGATTAGCCAATACATTTCCTTGTTCATCTATTTGTTTTGATTGTGTGTAACTTAAGGTAATATTGTTATTTATATAAAACCCCTGTATCACCTCTTGTAAAAATGTCTTATCGCATAAGTCATCGGCCTCTGCGATCCAAATATAATCACCAGTTGCTGCAGAGACTCCTTTTATCCATTGTTTAAATACAGAACCAGAGTTTTTATCATTAATAATCTGTTGAACCTTCAGGTGGGTCTTATTTTCTTTTGAGAGCAGCTTTTTAAAAGTTGATACGCTATGATCAGTGGAGGCATCGTCTAAGAAAATTAGTTCGTAAAGAGGGTAGGTTTGGTTTAATATTGATTCGATTCGATCAGGTAAGTATTTTTCATAATTATAGTTCGGTATGATTACACTTATCTTTTTGTAATTATGTTCGAGAAGATCTAGTAATTGATAAATGTAATTAAGAAAA
>NZ_JBBOUN010000001.1:320000-530000 GCF_038006085.1 Bacillus sp. FSL K6-0073
ACCCCGTAACTTCGGGAGAAGGGGTGCTTTCTTAACGGAAAGCCGCAGTGAATAGGCCCAAGCGACTGTTTAGCAAAAACACAGCTCTCTGCGAAGCCGTAAGGCGAAGTATAGGGGGTGACACCTGCCCGGTGCTGGAAGGTTAAGGAGAGGGGTTAGCGTAAGCGAAGCTCTGAACTGAAGCCCCAGTAAACGGCGGCCGTAACTATAACGGTCCTAAGGTAGCGAAATTCCTTGTCGGGTAAGTTCCGACCCGCACGAAAGGTGTAACGATTTGGGCACTGTCTCAACCAGAGACTCGGTGAAATTATAGTACCTGTGAAGATGCAGGTTACCCGCGACAGGACGGAAAGACCCCGTGGAGCTTTACTGTAGCCTGATATTGAATTTTGGTACAGTTTGTACAGGATAGGCGGGAGCCATTGAAACCGGAGCGCTAGCTTCGGTGGAGGCGCTGGTGGGATACCGCCCTGACTGTATTGAAATTCTAACCTACGGGTCTTATCGACCCGGGAGACAGTGTCAGGTGGGCAGTTTGACTGGGGCGGTCGCCTCCTAAAGTGTAACGGAGGCGCCCAAAGGTTCCCTCAGAATGGTTGGAAATCATTCGTAGAGTGCAAAGGCATAAGGGAGCTTGACTGCGAGACCTACAAGTCGAGCAGGGACGAAAGTCGGGCTTAGTGATCCGGTGGTTCCGCATGGAAGGGCCATCGCTCAACGGATAAAAGCTACCCCGGGGATAACAGGCTTATCTCCCCCAAGAGTCCACATCGACGGGGAGGTTTGGCACCTCGATGTCGGCTCATCGCATCCTGGGGCTGTAGTCGGTCCCAAGGGTTGGGCTGTTCGCCCATTAAAGCGGTACGCGAGCTGGGTTCAGAACGTCGTGAGACAGTTCGGTCCCTATCCGTCGTGGGCGTAGGAAATTTGAGAGGAGCTGTCCTTAGTACGAGAGGACCGGGATGGACGCACCGCTGGTGTACCAGTTGTTCTGCCAAGGGCATAGCTGGGTAGCTATGTGCGGAAGGGATAAGTGCTGAAAGCATCTAAGCATGAAGCCCCCCTCAAGATGAGATTTCCCATAGCGTAAGCTAGTAAGATCCCTGAAAGATGATCAGGTTGATAGGTTCGAGGTGGAAGCATGGTGACATGTGGAGCTGACGAATACTAATAGATCGAGGACTTAACCATATAATATGTAGCAATGTTATCTAGTTTTGAAGGAATATGCCTTCAATAGTTTGGTGATGATGGCAGAGAGGTCACACCCGTTCCCATACCGAACACGGAAGTTAAGCTCTCTAGCGCCGATGGTAGTTGGGACCTTGTCCCTGTGAGAGTAGGACGTCGCCAAGCAAGAACCTAAGTCATTTCGACTTAGGTTTTTTTGTGTTTATTTTTATTTACCGAATGCTATAATCCATAAATTTAATAAAGCTAAAGACGAAAAAGAATGAAATAGCCACTAAAGTAATACTTAAAATAGGACACATTATTTCTATCATAAGTATATATTTTAAATAATGAGATGCTATAAATAAGTATTTAATAATTACAGAAATTACTGCAATAGAGAAAAATAAATAGGATAATAGCATAGTTCTTTCTTTAACAGTTATCCTCCTTAGAAATTAAATCGTTATAATAATACAAGAGTGTATATATTTTGATTTAAAACATACTGAAGTGCCATTTAAAAGATTATACGTAAAATAGATGTCTAGAAATATATATTCTAATTCCCTTTTCTTCTTGCATATAGTTGCAATTCTTCTTTTGAATACAACTAAAACACGAACGTTATTGACTACTAATAAAAAAACATTCGATTATTTATTGACATTGTTTATGAAATATTGTTAATATAACCATAGAAACAATAATATAAGACCTCATATAATCGCGGGGATATGGCCTGCAAGTCTCTACCTAACGACCGTTATTCGTTAGACTATGAGGGAAAGTCACTCGGTATTTTTCTATTCACAAGGGATACGTATGCCTGAGTAGAGCGCTTTCTCTCATAGTAAAAGAGAAACTGTTCTATTTCAGGCTTTTTTTATTTGAATCGGGGGGATTCTAATATGAAATCACTAGTTGGAGTCATAATGGGAAGTACGTCAGACTGGGAAACAATGAAATATGCTTGTGACATTTTAGATGAATTAAATATACCGTATGAGAAAAAAGTTGTATCCGCTCATCGGACTCCGGATTATATGTTTGAATATGCAGAGACGGCTCGTGAACGTGGATTGAAAGTTATTATTGCTGGAGCTGGTGGAGCAGCACATTTACCAGGAATGGTTGCAGCGAAGACAAATCTTCCTGTAATTGGAGTTCCAGTTCAATCAAAAGCATTAAACGGCTTAGATTCATTATTATCCATCGTCCAAATGCCAGGAGGTGTTCCAGTTGCAACTGTTGCAATTGGTAAAGCCGGTTCAACGAATGCTGGATTACTTGCCGCACAAATACTTGGATCATTCCATGATGACATACATGATGCATTAGAATTGAGACGAGAAGCGATTGAAAAAGATGTGCGTGAAGGTAGTGAGCTAGTATGACGAGAATCATTTTACCTGGAAAAACAATCGGCATTATTGGAGGCGGCCAGCTAGGAAGAATGATGGCATTGGCAGCTAAGGAGATGGGATATAAAATTGCTGTTTTAGATCCTACAAAGCATTCGCCATGTGCACAAGTTGCTGATATTGAAATTGTTGCACCATATGATAATTTAAAAGCAATTCAGCATTTAGCAGAGATAAGTGATGTTGTCACATATGAATTTGAGAATATTGATTATAGATGTTTACAATGGCTTGAAAAACATGCGTACTTACCACAAGGTAGTCAGTTGTTAAATACAACGCAAAATCGTTTTACAGAAAAGAATGCGATTGAGAAGGCTGGGTTACCAGTAGCAACGTATAGACTAGTTCAAAATCAAGATCAGCTTACAGAAGCAATTGCTGAGTTATCATTCCCTTCCGTCTTAAAAACGACGACAGGTGGATATGATGGGAAAGGGCAAGTTGTTTTAAGAAGAGAAGCTGATGTTGAGACAGCAAGAAATCTTGTGGATAAAGCAGAATGTATTTTAGAGAAATGGGTGCCTTTTGAAAAAGAAGTATCAGTTATTGTGATTCGTAGTGTAAGTGGTGAAACAAAAGTGTTTCCAGTAGCAGAAAATATTCATGTAAATAACATTTTACATGAATCTATCGTTCCAGCTCGCATTACAGAAGAGCTTTCTCAAAAAGCAATTGCTTATGCAAAGGTACTTGCGGATGAATTAGAACTTGTGGGAACACTAGCTGTAGAGATGTTTGCTACAGATAATGGTGAGATTTATATTAATGAATTAGCGCCACGACCTCACAATTCAGGACACTATACACAGGATGCATGTGAGACGAGTCAATTTGGTCAACATATTCGAGCAATCTGTAATTTACCTCTAGGAGAAACAAATTTGTTAAAACCAGTTGTCATGGTAAACATTTTAGGCGAACATATAGAAGGGGTCCTAAGACAAGTGAATAGATTAACCGGGTGCTATTTACACTTGTATGGAAAAGAAGAAGCAAAAGCACAGCGAAAAATGGGGCATGTTAATATTTTAAATGATAATATTGAAGTCGCTCTAGAAAAAGCGAAGAGTTTGCATATTTGGGACCATCAAGAACAACTGTTGGAGGGAAAAAGATGATTAGTCGTTATACACGCCCTGAAATGGGTGCGATTTGGACGGAAGAGAACAAATTTAAAGCGTGGTTAGAAGTTGAGATTTTAGCTTGTGAAGCATGGGCTGAGCTTGGCGATATTCCAAAAGAAGATGTTAAAAAAATTCGTGAACATGCATCATTTGATATTGATCGTATTTATGAAATTGAAAAAGAAACACGTCATGACGTAGTTGCATTCACTCGTGCTGTATCAGAAACGCCAGCATTAGGCGAAGAACGTAAATGGGTTCATTACGGTTTAACATCTACAGACGTAGTAGATACAGCATTATCTTACATCTTAAAACAAGCGAATGAAATTATATTAAAAGACTTAGAGAACTTTGTAAGCATTTTAGCTAACAAAGCGAAAGAGCATAAATACACAATCATGATGGGAAGAACACATGGTGTTCATGCAGAACCAACGACATTTGGTTTAAAACTTGGTCTTTGGTATGAAGAAATGAAACGTAACGTAGAGCGTTTCAAACAAGCTGCTGATACAGTTCGTGTTGGTAAACTATCTGGTGCGGTTGGTACATATGCAAATATCGATCCATTCGTAGAAAAATATGTTTGTGAAAATTTAGGATTAGAAGCAGCACCAATTTCAACACAAACATTGCAACGTGATCGTCATGCACACTACATGTCAACACTTGCACTAATTGCAACATCTATCGAAAAGATGGCAGTTGAGATTCGTGGTTTACAAAAGAGTGAAACACGTGAAGTTGAAGAAGCTTTCGCAAAAGGTCAAAAAGGTTCTTCTGCAATGCCACATAAACGTAATCCAATTGGTTCTGAAAATATGACTGGTTTAGCTCGTGTTATCCGCGGTTATATGATGACAGCTTACGAAAATGTTCCATTATGGCATGAGCGTGACATTTCTCACTCTTCGGCAGAACGCGTAATTTTACCAGATGCTACAATCGCATTAAATTACATGTTAAATCGCTTTGGTAATATCGTTAAAAACTTAACTGTATACCCAGAGAATATGAAACGCAATATGACAAGAACATACGGCTTAATTTATTCTCAGCGCGTAATGCTTACACTAATTGACAAAGGTATGGTACGTGAAGAAGCTTATGATATCGTACAGCCTAAAGCGATGGAAGCTTGGGAAACACAAGTACAATTTAAAGAGCTTGTAGAAGCTGATGAGCGTATTACAAGCAAGTTAACACAAGAAGAAATTAATGAATGCTTCAACTATGAGCATCATATGCAACACGTTGATACAATCTTTGAACGCCTTGGATTAAACGAAGCGTAAAATTTCATATGGCACAGAATAGAGTCATTCTGTGCCATTCTTTATAAAAACATTATTCACATTTTTCAAACTACAGGGGGCTTGCGAAATGCAAAAGCTAGAATTGCTGTATGAAGGTAAGGCAAAAAGAATTTATCGTACAGAATCAGCAGATATGGTTTGGGTAGAGTACAAAGATAGTGCGACTGCTTTCAATGGGGAGAAAAAAGAGACGATTACAGGAAAAGGTCGTTTGAACAATGAAATTACAACTTTATTGTTCAGAAAGTTACAAGAAGTGGGAATTAAAACGCATTTTGTTGAGAAGTTATCTGAAACAGAACAACTTGTTAAAAAAGTGAGTATTATTCCTTTAGAAGTTGTCACAAGAAATGTAATTGCAGGAAGTCTTTCAAAACGATTAGGAATGGAAGAGGGAACTGTACTTGCAGAACCAATCGTAGAATTTTACTTCAAAGATGATGATTTAGGAGATCCGCTTGTAACGGAAGATCATATTCGTGTATTAAACGTTGCATCACCAGAGCAAGTAAGTGTATTACGAGATATGGCTCTACAAATCAATCAAGTGTTGATTGATCATTTCGCAAGCTGTCGTGTAAGATTAGTAGATTTCAAATTAGAGTTTGGTGTAACGGAAGAAGGAGAAATCATTTTAGCGGATGAAATTTCACCAGATACTTGCCGTTTATGGGATGAAACGAGCAATGAAAAGTTTGATAAAGACGTATTCCGTCGTGATCTTGGAAATTTAACAGATGCTTATGAAGAGATTTTAAAACGTTTAGGGGGAATTTCACATGTATAAAGTTAAGGTATATGTAACATTAAGAGAGAGCGTATTAGATCCACAAGGAACAGCAGTAAAAGGAGCACTTCATAGTCTTTCATTCACAGAAGTACAAGATGTTCGAATCGGAAAGTACATGGAACTAACAATT
The DNA here is from genome assembly GCF_038006085.1 of Bacillus sp. FSL K6-0073. Taxonomy (NCBI): domain Bacteria; kingdom Bacillati; phylum Bacillota; class Bacilli; order Caryophanales; family Bacillaceae; genus Bacillus; species Bacillus sp. FSL K6-0073. The sequence continues at coordinate 325,964 of NZ_JBBOUN010000001.1, forward strand.
GATAAATCTGTATCTGATTTAGATAGCAAGGTAAAGGAAATGTGTGAAAAACTATTAGCGAACGTTGTAATGGAAGACTTCCGTTATGAAGTTGAGGAGGTTGTCGCACAGTGAAATTTGCCGTAATAGTATTTCCGGGTTCGAACTGTGATGTCGATATGTTCCATGCAATTAAAGATGAGCTTGGCGAAGAAGTAGATTACGTTTGGCACGATACAGAGAATTTAGATGAATATGATGCAATTCTACTACCAGGTGGATTTTCTTATGGTGACTACTTACGCTGCGGTGCTATCTCTCGCTTTGCTAATGCAATGAAAGCAGTGCAAAAAGCTGCTGAGCAAGGAAAGCCGATTTTAGGTGTATGTAATGGATTCCAGATTCTTGTTGAATCAGGATTACTACCAGGAGCGTTAATGAGAAACGAAAACTTAAAATTTATGTGTCGCACTGTTCAGTTGCGAGTTGAAAATAATGAAACGATGTTTACATCACAATATGGAAAAAATGAAGTAATTAATATTCCAATTGCGCATGGTGAGGGGAATTACTATTGTGATGAAGCGACTCTTAAACAATTAGAAGAGAACAATCAAATCGCATTCCGTTACGTAGAAAACCCTAACGGTAGCGTTTCAGATATTGCTGGTATTGTAAATGAAAAAGGAAATGTACTTGGTATGATGCCACACCCAGAGCGTGCTGTAGATGAATTACTTGGCGGTGCTGAAGGGTTAAAAGTCTTTCAATCTATCTTAAAACAGTGGAGGGAAACATATGTCGTTAATGCTTGAACCAAATCCAACACAAATTAAAGAAGAGCGTATATATGCGGAAATGGGGCTAACAGACGAAGAGTTTGCCATGGTTGAAAAGATTTTAGGTCGTCTGCCAAATTATACAGAAACAGGGTTATTCTCTGTAATGTGGTCTGAACATTGTAGTTATAAAAATTCGAAACCAGTTCTTCGTAAGTTTCCAACTACAGGTGAGCGCGTTCTGCAAGGACCTGGAGAAGGTGCTGGAATTGTAGATATCGGTGATAATCAAGCAGTTGTATTTAAAATGGAAAGTCATAACCATCCTTCAGCTATTGAACCATATCAAGGAGCTGCAACAGGTGTTGGTGGTATTATTCGTGACGTATTCTCTATGGGAGCACGTCCGGTAGCTCTATTAAACTCACTTCGTTTCGGTGAATTACAGTCACCACGTGTGAAATATTTATTCGAAGAAGTAGTAGCAGGAATTGCAGGATACGGTAACTGCATCGGTATTCCGACTGTTGGCGGCGAAGTACAATTTGATCCATGTTATGAAGGAAATCCACTTGTAAATGCAATGTGCGTAGGTTTGATTAACCACGAAGACATTAAAAAAGGGCAAGCGCACGGTGCTGGTAACACAGTAATGTACGTAGGAGCATCAACTGGTCGTGACGGTATTCACGGTGCAACATTCGCGTCGGAAGAACTATCTGAAAGCTCAGAAGCGAAACGTCCAGCGGTTCAAGTAGGGGATCCATTTATGGAAAAACTTCTTATTGAAGCGTGTTTAGAATTAATTCAATCTGATGCACTTGTTGGAATTCAAGATATGGGTGCGGCTGGTTTAACATCATCATCTGCAGAAATGGCAAGTAAAGCAGGAATGGGTATTGAAATGTACTTAGATGATGTACCACAGCGTGAAACAGGAATGACACCATATGAAATGATGCTATCTGAATCACAAGAGCGTATGTTAATTGTCGTGAAAAAAGGTAGAGAACAAGAAATAGTAGATTTATTTGAGAAGTATGGTCTTGCAGCGGTTACGATGGGGAAAGTAACAGAAGATAAAATGCTTCGTTTATTCCATAAAGGTGAAAAGGTAGCTGAAGTTCCAGCAGATGCTTTAGCAGAAGAAGCACCAATTTATCATAAGCCATCAAAAGAAGCAGCATACTTTGCTGAATTCCAAGCAATGAAAATGGAAACGCCAAAAGTAGAAAATTATAAAGACGCGTTATTTGCTTTATTACAGCAACCAACAATTGCAAGTAAAGAGTGGGTATACGATCAATACGATTACCAGGTTCGCACAAGCACAGTTGTTACGCCAGGTTCAGATGCTGCAGTTGTACGTGTACGCGGTACAGAAAAAGGATTAGCAATGACGACAGATTGTAACTCTCGCTACATTTATCTAGACCCAGAGATGGGCGGTAAAATTGCAGTAGCAGAGGCAGCGCGTAATATCGTATGTTCTGGCGGAGAGCCACTTGCAATTACAGATTGCTTAAACTTCGGTAACCCAGAAAAACCAGAAATCTTCTGGCAGATTGAGAAATCAGTAGACGGTATGAGTGAAGCTTGTCGCACATTACAAACACCAGTTATCGGCGGAAACGTATCGATGTATAACGAGCGTAGTGGTGAAGCTGTATATCCAACACCAACTGTTGGGATGGTGGGACTTGTGCATGACTTAAAACATGTAACAACACAAGAGTTTAAGCAAGCTGGTGATTTAGTGTATGTAATTGGTGAGACGAAAGCTGAGTTTGGCGGAAGTGAATTACAGAAAATGATTCACGGCAAAATTTTCGGTCAATCACCAAGTATCGATTTAGATGTAGAATTAAAACGCCAAAAACAAGTATTAGAAGCAATTCAGGCTGGTCTTGTTCAATCTGCACATGATGTTGCTGAAGGTGGTTTAGCAGTTGCGATTTCAGAAAGTGCAATTGGTGCTAAAGGCTTAGGTGCTACTGTGAAATTAGATGGAGAAGCAACAGCAGCATTATTCGCTGAATCACAGTCTCGCTTCGTGATAACTGTAAAACGTGAAAATAAAGAGGCGTTTGAGAAAGCAGTAGAAGCAATCCAAGTTGGAGAAGTAACAAGTACAAATGAAGTAACAATTCATAATGAAGAAAATGAAGTATTACTTACAGCAAATGTAGATGAAATGAGAAAGGCTTGGAAAGGGGCAATCCCATGCTTGCTGAAATAAAGGGGTTAAACGAAGAATGTGGCGTTTTCGGAATTTGGGGGCATGAAAATGCAGCACAAGTTTCATACTACGGATTGCACAGTTTACAGCACCGTGGGCAAGAAGGCGCAGGCATTGTCGTAAATAATGGGGAAAAAATCGTCGGTCACAAGGGGTTAGGTTTAATATCAGAAGTGTTTTCAAGAGGTGAGCTAGAAGGATTAAATGGAAAATCAGCAATCGGACATGTACGATATGCAACAGCTGGTGGAAGTGAAGTTGCTAACGTTCAACCATTGTTGTTCCGTTTTTCCGATCATAGTATGGCGTTAGCTCATAACGGAAATTTAATTAACGCAAAAATGCTTCGTCGTGAATTAGAAGCAGAGGGCAGTATTTTTCAAACTAGTTCAGATACAGAAGTACTTTTACATCTTATTAAACGTAGCACGAAAGATTCTTTAATTGAAAGTGTAAAAGAGGCTTTAAATAAAGTGAAAGGTGCGTTTGCGTATCTTTTACTAACTGGAAATGAAATGATCGTTGCATTAGATCCGAATGGGTTCCGTCCGCTTTCAATTGGAAAGATGGGGGATGCTTACGTTGTAGCATCTGAAACATGTGCTTTTGATGTAGTAGGTGCAACATACATTCGTGATGTAGAACCGGGTGAATTACTTATCATTAATGATGAAGGAATTCACGTAGATCGTTTCACAAACGATGTAGAACATGCAATTTGTAGTATGGAATATATTTACTTTGCACGACCAGATTCTAATATTGCAGGCGTTAATGTTCATGCAGCACGTAAGAATATGGGGAAACGTTTAGCGGCAGAAGCTCCTATTGAAGCAGATGTTGTTACTGGTGTACCAGACTCTAGTATTTCAGCTGCGATTGGCTATGCGGAGGCGACAGGTATTCCATATGAGTTAGGATTAATTAAAAATCGTTACGTTGGACGTACGTTTATTCAACCTTCTCAAGAACTGCGCGAGCAAGGGGTTAAGATGAAGCTTTCCGCAGTAAGAGGTGTAGTTGAAGGGAAACGAGTTGTTATGATTGATGACTCTATCGTAAGAGGAACGACAAGTAAACGAATTGTTCGTATGCTTCGTGAGGCTGGAGCGACAGAAGTTCACGTAAGAATTGCTTCACCACCTCTGAAATATCCATGTTTCTATGGCATTGATATTCAAACGAGAAAAGAATTAATTGCAGCAAATCATACAGTAGAAGAAATCCGTGAAATGATCGGAGCAGATTCTTTAACATTTTTAAGTGAAGATGGATTAGTAGATGCAATTGGACGTCCATATGAAGGGAAATATGGCGGCCTATGCATGGCTTACTTTAATGGGGACTATCCAACAGCTCTTTATGATTATGAGCAAGAGCTTTTAGAAAGCATGAAATAAGAAAAGTGAGAAAAGCTTCTACTTCTTTTGATGTAGAAGCTAGATCCTTTCTTAAAATAGCCCGCCCTGGATGGGGAGAAATTAAAAGACGAGGTGTAAATAACGATGGCGAATGCATATAAGCAAGCAGGAGTAGATATTGAAGCTGGATATGAAGCGGTATCTCGCATGAAAAAACACGTACAAACAACTATGAGAAAAGAAGTACTAGGCGGTTTAGGCGGTTTTGGAGGTATGTTTGATCTATCAAAATTTGCATTAGAAGAACCTGTATTAGTATCTGGAACAGATGGCGTGGGAACGAAATTGATGCTCGCTTTTATGGCAGATAAACATGACACAATTGGTATTGATGCAGTAGCAATGTGTGTAAATGATATTGTTGTCCAAGGCGCAGAGCCGCTTTTCTTCCTTGATTATATTGCTTGTGGTAAAGCTGAACCTAGTAAAATTGAAAACATCGTCAAAGGTATATCAGAGGGCTGTCGCCAAGCTGGTTGTGCATTAATCGGTGGAGAAACAGCTGAAATGCCAGGAATGTATTCTACGGAAGAATATGATTTAGCTGGTTTTACAGTTGGGATTGTTGATAAAAAGAAAATTGTAACAGGTGAAAAGATTGAAGCTGGTCACGTGCTAATTGGCTTAGCATCTAGCGGTATTCATAGCAATGGTTACTCTTTAGTACGAAAAGTGTTACTAGAAGATGGAGAACTATCTTTAGAGCGTATTTATGGCCGCTTAGAACTACCTCTTGGTGAAGAATTATTAAAACCAACGAAAATTTATGTCAAACCTATTTTAGAACTATTGAAGAAACATGAAGTATACGGTATGGCGCATATTACAGGTGGCGGATTTATTGAAAATATTCCACGCATGTTGCCAGAAGGAATCGGTGCTGAGATTGAACTAGGATCTTGGGAAATTCAGCCGATCTTTAGTTTGCTTCAAGAAGTTGGAAAACTGGAAGAGAAAGAAATGTTCAATATTTTTAACATGGGTATTGGTATGGTAGTAGCAGTGAAGGAAGAAGATGCAAAAGATGTTGTTCGTCTTCTTGAAGAGCAAGGAGAAATGGCTCGTATTATTGGACGTACTATACAAGGAGCTGGCGTTACTTTTAATGGGGGCACAGCACTATGAGTAGATTAGCAGTTTTTGCTTCTGGAAGCGGATCTAACTTTCAATCTCTCGTTAATGCGGTAGAAGAAAAAAGATTGGATGCAGAAATTAGTTTATTAGTATGTGATAAACCAGAAGCACGCGCTGTTGGACGGGCAAATTATCATCATATTCCGTGTTTTGCTTTTTCAGCGAAAGCATATGAGTCAAAAGAAGCGTTTGAAAAAGAGATATTAAAGAAGCTAGAAGAATATGAAATTGATTATGTTATTTTAGCTGGATATATGCGTTTAATCGGGCCGACGTTATTAGAAGCATACGGCGGGAAGATTATTAATATTCATCCATCATTACTACCGAGCTTTCCGGGTAAAGATGCTGTCGGTCAAGCGTTAGAAGCAGGTGTGAAAATAACTGGAGTAACAATTCATTATGTAGATGCAGGTATGGATACAGGGCCAATTATTGCACAAGAAGCAGTGGCTGTTTCTGAAGGGGATACGAGAGAAAGCTTACAAAAGAAAATTCAACAAGTTGAACATAAATTATACGTAAATACAGTGAATCAAATTGTTCAGTCTGTGAAAGAATCAACTGTTAACTAACATACAACCAGGGGTGAAGGATAAATGAAAAAGCGTGCATTAGTAAGTGTTTCAGATAAAACAGGAGTAGTAGAATTTGTTAAAGGATTACTAGAACAAGGGATTGAAGTTATTTCAACAGGTGGTACGAAAAAGTTACTAGAAGAAAACGGCTTACAAGTAATCGGCATTTCTGAAGTAACTGGTTTCCCTGAAATTATGGATGGCCGTGTGAAAACATTACATCCAAATATTCATGGTGGTCTATTAGCAGTTCGTGATAATGAAACACATGTAACACAAATGAATGAGTTAGGTATAGAGCCAATTGACTTTGTTGTTGTTAACTTATACCCATTTAAAGAAACAATCGCTAAGCCTGATGTAACATTTGCTGATGCAATTGAAAATATTGATATCGGTGGCCCAACAATGATTCGCTCTGCTGCGAAAAATCATAAATTCGTATCGGTAATTGTAGATCCAGTAGATTATGATATTGTGTTAGCAGAACTGAAAGAGAACGGTGAAGTAGCAGAGGAAACAAAACGTAAACTAGCAGCGAAAGTATTCCGTCATACAGCAGCGTATGATGCGCTAATTTCTAACTACTTAACAGAGCAAATGGGTGAAGAAAGTCCAGAAACATTAACCGTGACATTTGAGAAAAAGCAAGACTTACGTTATGGCGAGAACCCACATCAAAAAGCAACTTTCTATAAAGCGCCATTCGCAGCAACTTCTTCTGTTGCATACGCAGAACAATTACACGGTAAGGAATTATCGTATAACAATATTAATGATGCAGACGCAGCGCTTAGCATCGTAAAAGAATTTACAGAACCAGCAGTAGTAGCAGTAAAACATATGAATCCATGTGGTGTTGGAGTAGGAACTAATATTCACGAAGCATATACTCGTGCTTATGAAGCAGATCCAGTATCAATCTTCGGCGGTATTATCGCAGCAAATCGTGAAATTGATAAAGCTACAGCAGAAAAGTTACATGAAATTTTCTTAGAAATTGTTATCGCACCTTCGTTCTCACAAGAAGCTTTAGAAGTGTTGCAAAGTAAGAAGAACTTACGTTTATTAACTATAAATATTGAAAAAGCGACAAGTGCAAGCAAAAAACTAACTTCTATACAAGGTGGACTTCTCGTTCAAGAGGAAGATACGTTATCATTAGATGAAAGTACAATTTCAATTCCAACGAAACGTGAACCTTCAGAGCAAGAATGGAAAGATTTAAAACTAGCTTGGAAAGTTGTAAAACATGTGAAATCAAACGCAATTGTTTTAGCGAAAGATGACATGACAATTGGTGTCGGTGCGGGACAGATGAACCGTGTAGGTTCTGCAAAAATCGCAATTACACAAGCTGGTGAAAAAACACAAGGTAGCGCGCTTGCATCTGATGCTTTCTTCCCAATGCCAGATACATTAGAAGAAGCAGCAAAAGCAGGAATTACAGCAATCATTCAACCGGGCGGATCAATCCGTGATGAAGATTCTATTAAAGTGGCAGATACTTATGGGATTGCTATGGTGTTCACTGGCGTACGTCATTTCAAACACTAATAGAGGATGTTTAAAAAGTCCGGTTAAGATAACCTTCGCATGTCGTCGTTGCAATGCCAGTACGGTACTCATGTAGGAAAGCTACACTCCGTGTCCTCCTGGCAAATGCGCCTAGACCTGCTCGGTTCTCTTAATCCTCCTTTTTAAACCTTTATTGATATGGATGTTTAAAAAGTCCGGTCGAGATAACCTTTTATTGATATGAAAAAGCAAACTAGGAGCATAGCTTCTAGTTTGTACTTATTTAATTATTGGGGGATGAAATATGAATGTTTTAGTAATTGGCCGCGGTGGGCGTGAGCATGCTTTAGCTTGGAAGTTTGCACAATCTGAAAAAGTAGAAAAGGTATATGTAGCACCAGGTAATGAAGGTATGAGAGATGTTGCAACACCAGTTGATATTGATGAAAATGATTTTGATGCATTAGTTTTATTTGCAAAAGAGAATAATGTTGAGTTAACTTTCGTTGGACCAGAAATTCCGCTTATGAATGGAATTGTTGATCGTTTTAAAGAAGAGGGACTTCGCGTATTTGGTCCGAATAAAGCGGCTGCTGTTATTGAAGGTAGTAAAGCTTTTACAAAAGAGCTTATGAAAAAGTATGATATTCCAACTGCGGCGTACGAAACTTTTACAGATTATGAAGAAGCAGTACAGTACATTCAAAAAGTTGGTGCACCAATCGTTATTAAAGCTGACGGCTTAGCTGCGGGTAAAGGTGTAACGGTAGCGATGACGCTTGAAGAGGCATTACAAGCTGTGAAAGAAATGCTGCAAGATGTGAAATTCGGCGCGGCAAGTAAGAAGGTTGTTATTGAAGAGTTTTTAGATGGACAAGAATTTTCATTAATGGCATTCGTGAATGGAACAACTGTACATCCAATGGTAATCGCCCAAGATCATAAAAGAGCTTTTGATGGTGATAAAGGTCCAAATACGGGCGGAATGGGTGCATATTCTCCAGTACCACAAATTCCAGAATCAGCAGTTCAAGAAGCGATTCAAACCGTATTGCATCCAACTGCTAAGGCGATGATTGAAGAAAACCGTTCGTTTACAGGTATTTTATACGCAGGTCTTATTTTAACAAATGATGGTCCGAAGGTAATTGAATTTAATGCACGCTTCGGTGATCCTGAAACAGAAGTTGTATTACCTCGATTAGAAAACGATTTAGTTGATGTATGTAACGCTGTATTAGATGAAAGTGAACTAACGTTACAATGGTCAGAAGAAGCGGTAATCGGTGTTGTACTTGCTTCTAAAGGATATCCAGAAGCATATAAAAAAGGTGATATTATTAGCGGACTAGATGCACTGCAAAATGTGATTGTTTTCCATGCAGGTACAGCAATGAAACATGGGGACTTTGTAACGAACGGTGGCCGTGTATTATTTGTTGCTTGTAAGGCAAGTAGTTTACAAGAAGCAAAAGATAAAGTATATAAAGAAATCGGTAAAATTGAGAGTGATGGTCTATTTTATCGAAGTGACATAGGATATCGTGCAATTGGGCATGAGATGACGAAAAGTTAATATGTAAAAATCCCGCTGAGGAATCAGCGGGATTTTTTATGCATCTTTATCTTTTTTTAATTTCCCTTTTTGCTTTGCCATTTCTCGAAGTAAATACTCGATGTGTGCATTGACGCTACGAAATTCATCATTTGCCCATTTTTCGATGACTGCGTGTAATTCAGGATCAATACGTAATGGAAAGCTTTTCTTTTTAGCCATAATTACTTATAGCCCTTAGTATAGGCTTCCTGTATTAATAACTGGCTGCGCACCTTTATCTGAAACGATGGCAACTAATAAGTTGTTTACCATATTTGCTTTACGCTCGTCATCGAGTTCTAGTACGCCTTCTTCATCTAACATATGGATGGAGTCTTTCGCCATCTTCACAGCACCTTCAACAATTTCTTTTCTAGCAGCTAATACTGCTTTTGCTTGCTGGCGTTGTAGCATTGCATGGGCAATTTCTGTTGCGTAAGCTAAGTGCGTTAAACGAGTTTCTAATACTTCTACACCAGCAATTTCAAGACGCGCCTCTAACTCACGTTTTAATTCCTCAGAGATTTCTTCAGTATTTCCGCGTAACGTAACGCAGGTTTCATCTTGGAAATTGTCATAAGGATATTTTGTTGCAACATGGCGGATTGCCGTTTCGCTTTGAATTTCTACAAATCGATCATAATGTTCAACACCAAACATTGCTTTTGCAGAATCAACAACTTTATATACGATAACAGCTGCAATTTCAATTGGATTTCCATCAACGTCATTTACTTTTAATTTTTTACTGTTAAAGTTTTCAACACGTAAAGATACAGTTTGACGGAATGCGAACGGAATCGTTAAAAATAAACCGTTTTGACGAATTGTTCCTAAATAATTACCGAAGAACGTAATAACCTTCGCTTGATTCGGTTGAACAATACCGATACCTGTAGCGAGAACTGCGGCTAATATAATAGTTAGTGCCGCTCCTATGAAAATTTCTTGTGCAAGGAAAAATACACCGATAGCAGCTAAAATCAAAATTCCAATAATACCGAGAAAACCATTTACATAAAATACTTGTTTTTCTTTCATATGATCGCCTCCTGATATAAAAATGATATCACTTTTATATCATTTTAAGCAAGAGGTATGCATCTAATTTTCTGAATTTTATTGGTTGATATCTTTTATATACATTTTAAGGTTCAAAAAGAGAATGTACGTTCTGTTTTGTGGTAAAATAAAGAAGACTTAACCGCCCACTGCAGCAGCTAAGTCCCTTTGAGAGCATCTTGCATCGTGACAAATGATTCAAAGCGGTTTTGCCAGGATTATATCTTCAATCGCTGACTCAATCTCTTTGTCAGAAGCGTCATAACTTCCTTTTGACTCTGGCTTGTCATGAGTGGAAGTTTGATTCACTTCTTCTTTAGCATGTCCTTTTTCAGCAAAATTCATGCTAGGCATTTTAAATGCCCCCATATTCATGTATTTTCCGAATTTCCACATTTCAACAACAGGGCAGAAACGAACAATTCCTTCTGCAACTTTCATTGCACCAATCCATAGAAAAATGTTAGACCAAGTGCACCACGGCTTGCGTACAAGTTTAGTTGCACTACATCCGAAGAGGACGAGACCAAGTGTAATTCGAATTAGAGCGTTTATTGTCCCGATATTTTGCTTCATTAGAAAAACACTCCTTTTTATGAAAGTTGAAATAGATAATACTATTTCTTTTATTAGTATCCCGTTTGATTTTTGGGATATGTAATCCAACATTTGACGTGGAAAAAGATGTTGGAATGTGCGTGTGTGTAAGTAACTTTTTTTGTTATAATGAAAGAATGCATAAAAGGAACTTCAAAATTAAATCCTCTAGTTTAAAAAATATGGAAGAGGTAATTCCAAACTTAATTCTCCGTTTTAAACAAATATTTAAGATGAAGTTAAAACAATAATGATGAAAATAAACTGTTATTTTGAACAGAAATATATATAACTAGAGAAAAGGAAGGGTGTTTTCATGTACGATATTTCCGGATGGAAACATGTATTTAAGCTTGATCCAAATAAGGAGTTAAGCGATGAACATTTAGAAATGATTTGTGAGTCTGGAACTGATGCGGTTATTGTAGGCGGAAGTGATGGAGTTACAATTGATAACGTATTACACATGCTAGTTAGCATTCGTAGATATGCAGTTCCTTGTGTATTAGAGGTTTCTGATGTAGAAGCAATTACACCAGGATTTGATTTTTATTACATCCCAAGTGTTTTAAATAGCCGAAAAGTAGAATGGGTAACAGGTGTTCATCATGAGGCATTGAAAGAATTTGGGGATATTATGGACTGGGACGAAATTTTTATGGAAGGGTATTGTGTTTTAAATCCAGAAGCGAAAGTAGCCCAGCTTACAGAAGCGAAATGTGATGTAACAGAAGATGACGTTATTGCATATGCTCGTTTAGCAGACAAGCTATTACGTTTACCGATATTTTATTTAGAATATAGCGGTACGTATGGAGATGTTGAACTTGTTAAAAATGTAAAAGCAGAATTGAAACAAGCTAAGTTATATTATGGCGGTGGTATTTCTAATGCAGAACAGGCGAAAGAAATGGCACAATATGCTGATACAGTAGTTGTTGGAAATATTATTTATGATGATATAAAATCGGCGTTAAAAACAGTTAAAGCAGTAAAAGGAGAGTAGGTGCAGGCGTATATGAGTATGACAGATAAGTTATTAAACGGTTTAAATCCACAGCAACAAAAAGCAGTACAAACAACGAATGGACCACTTCTATTAATGGCAGGTGCAGGTAGTGGTAAGACACGTGTGTTAACACATCGTATTGCGTATTTACTTGGTGAAAAAGGTGTAGCACCATGGAATGTACTAGCTATTACCTTCACAAATAAAGCAGCTCGTGAAATGCGTGAGCGTATTGATACACTTGTGGGACCAGAAGCAGAAGATATTTGGATTTCGACGTTTCACTCTATGTGTGTACGTATTTTACGACGCGATATCGATCGTATTGGTATTAATCGTAACTTTACAATCTTAGATTCAGGTGATCAGCTAACTGTAGTCAAAAAAATTATGAAAGAGCGCAATGTTGATCCGAAGAAATTTGAGCCGCGCTCTATTTTAGCGGGCATTAGTAATGCGAAAAATGAACTGTTATCTGCGGATAAATATGCAAAAAAAATTACAATGGCTGATCCATATGAAAAATTAACGAGCGATGTATACACAGAGTATCAAAAACGTCTTTTGAAAAATAATTCATTAGACTTTGATGATTTAATTATGACGACGATTCAGCTATTTGAACGTGTTCCAGAAGTATTAGAGTTTTATCAGCGTAAGTTCCAATATATTCATGTTGATGAGTATCAAGATACAAATAAAGCGCAATATCTTCTTGTTAAACATTTGGCAGCGCGTTTTAAAAATCTTTGCGTTGTGGGTGACTCTGACCAGTCTATTTATCGCTGGCGTGGTGCAGATATTTCTAACATTTTGTCATTCGAAAAAGACTATGAGAATGCACAAGTAATTCTGTTAGAACAAAACTATCGTTCGTCACAAAATATTTTAAATGCAGCGAATGCTGTTATTGAAAAAAATACGAATCGTAAGCCGAAGAAATTATGGACAGACAATCAAGTTGGAAGTAAAATCTCGTATTATCGTGCTGCAACTGAAAAGGACGAAGCGTATTTTGTTGCAAAAAAAATTCGTGACGATATTCAAATGGGGAAACGAAAATATACTGATTTTGCAGTGCTATATCGTACGAATGCTCAGTCTCGTATGGTCGAGGAGATTTTCCTTAAATCTAACATTCCGTATAAAATTGTCGGGGGTACGAAGTTCTACGATCGTAAAGAGATTAAAGATATTTTGGCGTACTTACGTTTAATCGGTAATCCAGATGATGAAATTAGTTTTGCACGTATTATAAATGTGCCAAAGCGTGGCATTGGTGCGACTTCTATCGATAAAATTATTAATTACGGTGTGCAAAATGGAATTTCATTAACTGCTGTATTTGATGAGATTGAGCATGTTGGAGTAAGTGCAAAAATTACAAAGGCAGTAAAAGAATTCGCGAATTTATTAAATAACTGGGTAAATATGCAAGAGTATTTATCTGTTACAGAATTAGTAGAAGAAGTTATTGAAAAAACAGGCTATCGCGATATGTTGAAAAATGAACGTTCTTTAGAAGCGGAAGGTCGTTTAGAAAACTTAGACGAGTTCTTATCTGTTACGCAAACATTTGAATCTCAAAGCGAAGATAAGAGCCTTGTTGCATTCTTAACAGATTTAGCACTTGTTGCTGATATTGATCGTGTAGATGAAGACCCAACTGCTGGTGAAGAAGTTATTTTAATGACGATGCACTCGGCGAAAGGATTAGAGTTCCCGGTTGTCTTTATTGTTGGCTTAGAGGAAGGGATATTCCCTCATACTCGTTCTCTTATGGAAGAGGATGAAATGCAAGAAGAACGTCGTCTTGCTTATGTAGGTATTACTCGTGCAGAAGAAGAGCTATATTTATCTAACGCGCAAATGCGTACATTATTTGGTAGAACAAGTATGAACGCTGCGTCTCGATTTATTACAGAAATACCGACAGAACTAGTGGAATCATTAAATGAAACAGCGCCGAAGCGTGAAACATCGTTTGGTACAAAAGGCAGAACGGCAAGTAGCGGCAAAACGACAATCACAACAGCAACACGCTCTCGTTCAGCTTTCGCGCGCCCTGCAGCTAAGACGACAGGTGGCGAACAAATTGGCTGGGCTGTAGGAGATAAAGCTTCCCACCAAAAATGGGGAGTCGGTACAGTTGTAAGTGTAAAAGGTGAAGGTGATGCAAAAGAATTAGATATTGCGTTCCCAAGCCCAATTGGTGTTAAACGTTTGTTAGCAAAATTTGCACCTGTGACGAAACAATAGGAAAGGAATGAGGATATGTCAAAAGAGATAGTAAAAAAACGTATAGAAGAATTACGTGACTTGTTAAATACATTTAACTATCAATATCACGTATTAGACAATCCTTCTGTTTCTGATGCGGAATATGACCGTAATATGCAGGAGCTTATAAAATTAGAAGCAGAGAACCCAGAGTTTATGAGTGAAGATTCTCCCTCCGTTCGCGTTGGGGGGACTGTTCTTGATATATTTGAAAAAGTAACACATAAGTCACCAATGTTAAGTTTAGGAAATGCATTTAACGAAGGAGATTTACGTGATTTCGACAGAAGAGTACGTCAAGGAATTGATGGTGCGAATGTAAGATATATATGTGAATTAAAAATTGACGGGCTTGCCGTTTCGCTTCATTATGAAAAAGGACGCTTCATTCAAGGGGCGACACGTGGTGATGGTGTAACGGGTGAAGATATTACTCAAAATTTAAAAACGATTAAAGCTATCCCACTGCGTTTAAATGAAGAAGTAACGTTAGAAGCACGAGGCGAAGCATATATGCCGAAGCGTTCATTCGTTAAACTAAATGAAGAAAAAGAGCAAAATGGAGAAGATGTATTTGCGAATCCGCGTAATGCAGCAGCAGGTTCAATACGTCAACTTGATCCGAAAATTGCAGCGAAGCGTAACTTATCTATGTTTGTGTATGGTCTTGCGAATGTAGAAGAAAAAACAATTTCATCACATGGTGAATCGCTGGATTTCTTAGGTGAACTTGGATTTAAGACAAATCCAAATCGCCGTACATGTGAAACAATTGAAGAAGTTATAGCTTATGTAGAAGAATGGCAAGAAAAACGTCCGCATCTTGATTATGAGATTGATGGAATCGTTATAAAAGTAGATGATGTTGCCCTTCAAGAAAGTCTAGGAACTACAGCGAAGAGTCCAAGATGGGCGATTGCTTATAAATTCCCGGCTGAAGAAGTTGTAACGAGATTAACAGGCATTGAATTAAGTGTTGGCCGAACAGGGGTTGTAACACCGACTGCAGAACTAGAGCCAGTGAGAGTTGCTGGTACGATTGTTCGTCGTGCTTCTTTACATAACGAAGATTTAATTCGTGAAAAAGACATTCGAATTGGTGACTACGTTGTTGTGAAGAAGGCTGGAGATATTATTCCTGAAGTTGTGAACGTTATTTTTGATAAGCGTACTGGTGAGGAAGAAGAATACCGCATGCCAACTCATTGTCCAGCATGTGAGAGTGAACTTGTTCGTTTAGAAGAAGAAGTAGCACTTCGTTGTATAAATCCAACTTGTCCTGCTCAAATTCGAGAAGGGTTAATCCATTTCGTTTCAAGAAATGCAATGAATATTGATGGACTTGGAGAACGTGTCATTACACAACTCTTTGATGCTGATTACATTCGTACATTTGCTGATTTATATGCATTGACGAAAGAGCAATTATTACAGTTAGAACGTTTTGGTGAAAAATCAGCAACAAACTTAATACAAGCAATTGAAAATTCTAAAGAAAACTCGTTAGAGCGATTATTATTTGGTCTTGGAATTCGCCACGTTGGAGCGAAAGCAGCACGTACATTTGCAGAGCACTTTGAAACGATGGATGAGCTTGTAAAAGCAACGGAAGAAGAACTAAAAGCAATTAATGAAATTGGCGAAAAAATGGCTCAATCTGTTGTGACATATTTTGATAATGAAGATGTATTAGAGTTATTACAGCAGTTTAAAGAGTATGGCGTGAATATGACATACAAAGGTATAAAAATTGCAGATTTACAAAATGTTGAATCTTACTTCGCAGGAAAAACGGTTGTTTTAACAGGTAAGCTAGAAGTTATGGGACGAAGTGAAGCGAAGAAGAAGATTGAGGCATTAGGTGGAAAAGTAACAGGAAGTGTTAGTAAGAGTACGGATTTAGTTGTTGCAGGTGAAGCAGCTGGTTCGAAATTAGCACAAGCGGAGAAACATAATGTTGAGGTTTGGAATGAAGAGAGGTTCTTACAAGAGCTAAATAAGTAAGAGGTGCAAACTTACCATGAAAAAAATAGCATTAGCGGTATTAAGCCTTGGCCTACTTGTAAGTGGGTGTAGTGCAGGTGCCGACAAAGATGAAAAAGTGGCTGGGAAATCGGGGAAAGCAAAAGAACAATCAGTTGTTCCAAAATACGCTATTTCGGATGAATATTATAAGACGACTATTCCATTTGATGGTGGAAAGGCACGTGGTTTAGTGGTGCAAGGGTTAAATAGTCGCCTTGATATAGATGAATTTGAAACAGGATTAATGCGAATTGCAAAAGAATCATTTAGTACGAAAGATAATTTTTTAAAAGGCGGAAAAGCTCTAGATACTCAAACTATACAGATGCTTGTTAAAAGAAAACGTACAGATGCTGAACAAAAGGAACTAGAGGAAAAATTAAAAAAAGATGCAGTTAAATTTCCTAATATAGGATTAAATCCTGCATTAGGAACAGGATCCGAATCACTAGAAGTGAAAAATAAAAAAAATCCAATATATATTTCAAATATTTTAGAGCATGATTATTACGTGAAAAAAGGCGATAACGGCGAGGAACGTGTTGGTATGGTAGTTGGATTAGCGATGAATTCTGTTCAATATTTTAACGAAGAGCATGGTTACCCACGTGAAGCTGCAATCCCAGATGAAAAGATGTTAGCTGAAGGGAAAAAAATGGCGCAAGAAATTTTGAAAGTCATACATCAAAAAGAACCTGAAACAAAAAATATTCCGATAACATTTGCGATTTATCGCCAAGCTCCAAAGTCTTCGCTCGTGCCAGGTAATTTTGTTTCTTATGCAAATGTCGAAAAAGGTAGTGAAACGGTTGAAAATTGGAAACAAATTAATGAAAAATATTATTTGTTCCCATCAGAGCAAGCGAAAACAGATAATAAACGTGAAGATCTTGCAAGAGTATCCAACTTTAAGGCAAAACTAAGCGATTATTTCCAAGGCGACTATACAGCTGTTATTGGTACTGGTATGTATAGAGATGATGAATTAAGAGAAATGAAGCTTGATATTCCTGTCCAGTTTAATGGAAAAGCTGAAATAGTTGGTTTTACACAATATGTGGCAGGGCTTGTTATGGAATACTTCCCGAATTATATGAAAGTACAAGTAACGATTAAATCTGTAGAACGCCCAGAAGCTATTATTATACGTGAAGCAAAACAAGATGAACCACTTGTGAAAATTTTAGATTAAATATGAAGGCTGTTCCTCTATGGAACAGCTTTTTTTCTTATATAATTTTGTTATAATTTAAAATGTTGTAAAAAATAGGGGTAAGGGGTAAAGCTCATGGAAGAATTAAGTTTTCAAGTCATTATTTTATTAATTGCATTCGGTTTTTTAGCAGCTTTTATTGATTCCGTTGTTGGAGGAGGAGGGTTAATTTCGCTTCCTGCACTTATGTTTGTTGGCTTATCGCCAGCTTCGGCAATTGCAACGAATAAATTAGCGGCAACAATGGGGACGTTTACGAGTGCGATGTATTTCATTCGATCAGGAAAAGTTGATTTTAAAATTGTAGGAAAGTTAATCCCGTTAACTATTGTTGGAGCTGTTGCAGGTGCTTTAGTAGTAAAATTTATTCCATCGGATATTTTACGCCCATTAGTACTTGTAATGTTGGTATTTATTGCTATTTATATTATTGCAAAAAAGAATTGGGGAAGTGTGTCTACCTATAAGAAGATGACGCAAAGAAAAACATTAATATTTTTCTTTGCTATTTTAATGATAGGATTTTATGATGGTTTTTTTGGACCAGGGACAGGGTCGTTTTTAATTTTTGCATTTTTATTAATTGGCTTGGATTTTATTCAAGCGGCAGCATCTGGAAAACTTTTGAACTTTGTTAGTAATATTGTATCTTTAATTACTTTTTTATTTTTAGACATAATTCATTTTGAATACGGTATTATCATGGGATTATCAATGATCTTAGGTGCTTATTTTGGATCGAAGTTTGCGGTTCAAAAAGGTGTTGGATATGTAAGAACTTTATTTTTATTAGTTACTATATTATTGATTGGGAAAAATGTTTTGGAATATACTCATATTTTGTAGATTCATACGCATGTATGAATCTCTTTTTTTTATTATATTTTAAAAATTTATTAATTTTTAAAATATAAGTCTAGGAATATTTGAATAAATCTAAATTATCGTGTAGAATAATGTTGTAAAATGTAAACGTTTTTCTAAGGGGAGGCTAAAAAAATGGTAGTAGCATACAAACATGAGCCATTTACAGATTTTTCAGTGGAGGCTAACAAATTAGCGTTTGAAGAAGGTTTAAAGAAAGTAGAATCTTATCTTGGACAAGACTATCCATTAATTATTGGGGGAGAAAAAATCACTACAGAAGACAAAATTGTTTCTGTAAACCCTGCAAATAAAGAGGAACTTGTTGGTCGTGTTTCAAAAGCAAGCCGTGAGTTAGCTGAAAAAGCAATGCAAGTAGCGGATGAAACATTCCAAACTTGGAGAAAATCAAAGCCAGAAATGCGTGCAGATATTTTATTCCGTGCTGCAGCAATCGTTCGTCGCAGAAAACATGAATTCTCTGCTATTCTTGTAAAAGAAGCAGGTAAGCCATGGAATGAGGCAGATGCTGATACAGCAGAAGCAATCGACTTTATGGAATATTATGGTCGTCAAATGTTAAAATTAAAAGACGGTATTCCAGTAGAAAGCCGTCCAATTGAATATAATCGTTTCTCTTACATTCCATTAGGAGTAGGTGTTATCATTTCTCCTTGGAACTTCCCATTCGCAATTATGGCAGGTATGACAACAGCTGCTTTAGTTTCTGGTAACACAGTATTACTAAAACCAGCTAGTACAACTCCTGTAGTAGCAGCGAAATTTATGGAAGTATTAGAAGAAGCTGGCTTACCAGCTGGCGTAGTAAACTTCGTTCCAGGTAACGGTTCTGAAGTTGGTGACTACTTAGTAGATCATCCTCGTACACGTTTCGTAAGCTTCACGGGATCTCGTGATGTAGGTATCCGTATCTACGAGCGTGCAGCGAAAGTAAACCCAGGACAAATTTGGTTAAAACGTGTTATCGCTGAAATGGGCGGTAAAGATACAATCGTTGTTGATAAAGAAGCAGATCTTGAATTAGCAGCTAAGTCTATCGTTGCATCAGCATTCGGATTCTCAGGACAAAAATGTTCTGCATGTTCTCGTGCAGTAATCCATGAAGATGTATACGATCACGTATTAAATCGTGCTGTTGAATTAACAAAAGAATTAAAAGTTGCTAACCCAGCAGTATTAGGTACAAACATGGGTCCTGTTAATGACCAAGCTGCATTTGATAAAGTAATGAGCTATGTTGCAATTGGTAAAGAAGAAGGTAGAATCTTAGCAGGTGGCGAAGGAGACGATTCTAAAGGCTGGTTCATCCAACCAACAATCGTTGCTGACGTTGCAGAAGATGCTCGCTTAATGAAAGAAGAAATCTTCGGACCAGTAGTAGCATTCTGTAAAGCGAAAGACTTTGATCATGCACTTGCAATTGCAAACAATACGGAATACGGTTTAACAGGTGCTGTTATTACTAACAACCGTGACCATATTGAAAAAGCACGCGAAGACTTCCACGTTGGTAACTTATACTTCAACCGTGGATGTACTGGTGCAATCGTAGGTTACCAACCATTCGGTGGCTTTAACATGTCTGGTACAGACTCTAAAGCTGGTGGACCTGATTACTTAGCACTTCACATGCAAGCAAAAACTACTTCTGAAACTTTATAAGAAATAGTAGAGGAGCTCTTCACAGAATGTGAAGAGCTCCTTTTAAAATTGAACCCCCATATATTACCGTCGTTCGAAGAGAATGAGCTAAAACCTATTAATAGCGTGATAAACATGTGAACAGAAATAAAATGATGAGAAAAGTTGACTTATTAGTCATATTTTTTAGTATTCATTTTGAGAATTTCCTGTATAATACAATTTGAAAGAAAATCTATGGTTCGACAAGGAACACTCCTTTCAGTTTTGCTCACTGAAAGGAGTGTTTTTTTATGTAGCTAAAAATTCTTGCGTGCTTATTACATTTGCATATACGCCATTTAAACTAGCTAAAATTGTATTGTGAATATAAACAGCTGGTATAGTAGCGTTCTTAAAAGAAAGGTCTTTTGTAGCACAAGCGTCATGTATAACGGTACATTGAAAGCCAAAATCGAATGCAGCCCTTACTGTTGCATCGATACACATATGAGTCATCATCCCGCATACAACGACATGTTCAATATTTAAACGTTTTAATTGCTCTAGAAGATTAGTTTCTCGGAAGCTATTTGGATAATGTTTGACTATAACTGTTTCTTCTCTAAGTGGACGTACGCTTTCATGAATATGTACACCTTCTGTATTAGGTAGGAAAAAAGTAGCGTCATCTTTTATAGCTACGTGTTGGATATGAAAAATAGGTTCGCTGTTTGTTCTAAAGTGTTGTAATAACTGATTAGCATATTCGCTTGCTTCTACTGGATTACGCAATTCCATCTTTCCATTTGGAAAATAATCGTTTTGAATATCGACGAGTAAAAGAGCTGTTTTCATATATTTATCTTCCTCCGAGTTTCATATTCAAATAAATTTATTCAATTCGTAGAGAGGATTCTCCTGTTTAAAAATATGAGGAAGAAGAATTTTAAATAACCTTGAAAGTTACTATTTTTCAGATGAATATTCATCTGAAAATTTTAATAAAGGAATAATTAATATTTTTCTAAAAAATGTATTGACTCTTATTATTCTGAGTTCTATAATGAGAATTAATTAAACGACAATTAAATCGATACATTCTTATCCAGAGAGGTGGAGGGACTGGCCCTACGATACCTCAGCAACGGGTTTTTTAATACCGTGCTAACTCCAGCAAGCCATATAAAGGCTTGGAAGATGAGAAGATGTGAACGAGTACATATAAGTGCTCTCCTTCTTATCTTTATGGTTGATAAGAAGGAGGGCACTTTTTATTTTACCTCGAAAGCTCTGCTTCAAGTTTTTACAGCATATAGGAGGGAAAAAAATGATTTCTTTTAACAATGTAAGTAAAGTGTATGAATCAGCTGGCCAATCTGTTCATGCGGTGGAGGATGTAACATTATCAGTTGAGAAAGGCGAAATTTTTGGCATTATCGGTTTTAGTGGCGCTGGAAAGAGTACGTTATTACGCTTAGTAAATATGTTAGAGAGACCGACGGCAGGAACGATTTCAATAGATGATAAAGATATTACATCATTATCGACGAAAGAATTACGTAAACTGAGACAAAGAATTGGAATGATTTTTCAAAGTTTTAATTTATTTAATTCAAGAACAGTATTTGGAAATATTGCTTATCCATTAAAGTTAGCGAAAGTACCAAAGAATGAGATAAAAAAAAGAGTAAATGAACTGCTGAAGTTTGTAGGGTTAGAAGATAAAGCAAACTATTACCCAGAGCAGCTATCAGGTGGACAAAAGCAGCGTGTGGGCATTGCTAGAGCACTTGCGACATCGCCAGATATTCTTATATGTGATGAGGCAACATCAGCCTTAGATCCAGAAACAACGACAGAAATTCTAAACTTATTAAAGAAAGTAAATCGAGAATACAATTTAACAATTCTTCTTATTACACATGAAATGCATGTTGTGAAAGAAATTTGTCACCGTGTAGCTGTAATGGAGAAGGGAAAAGTTATTGAAGAAGGAAAACTGTTTGATGTTTTCACACAACCAAAAACAAAGACGACTCAAAACTTTGTACGTTCTGTCATTAATGATCATTTACCGAAAAGTGTTCTAGCGAAAATTCAAAATGGTGGTCAAATTTATCGTCTAACATTTACTGGTGAGGAGACAGGACAGCCGGTACTATCATATATCGCAAAAAACTATAACGTCGATGTAAATGTACTGTACGGAAATATTATTGAACTTCAAAATGTGCTATTTGGAAATCTTCTTGTAGAGTTGCAAGGTGAGCAGAGGGAAATTCAAAAAGCATTACAACATCTAAGACTGCAAGTGCAGCTGAAGGAGGTAGAAGCTCATGCGAGTTGATTGGAGTATATTTTGGCCGCGTATACTAGATGCGACGGGGGATACCCTCTTAATGGTAATTGTAACCCTTATATTTGCTACAATTCTGGGTATACCTCTAGGTTTACTTTTATATGTAACGAGAAAAGGAAACTTTTTAGAAAATAAATGGGTCTTTTCTATTCTTAACATCATAATTAATACAATTCGTCCGGTACCATTCATTATCTTTTTAGTAGCCTTAAGTCCACTAACAAGAAGTGTTATCGGAACGACGATTGGAACAGCAGCGGCAATTTTCCCGATGACGTTAGTCGCATCAATTGGTATTGCTAGAATGGTTGAAACAAACCTTGTTTCCGTTCCGAAAGGAGTAATTGAAGCAGCGCAAGCAATGGGCGCCTCGCCAATTAGAATTGTTTTTGAAATCCTTGTACCAGAAGCGTTAGCACCATTAATCTTAGGTGTCACATTTATGACAGTTGGTTTAATTGAATTCTCTGCAGTTGCTGGGCTTGTCGGTGGTGGCGGTCTTGGTGACTTGGCAATGACATATGGTTATCAACGTTTTGATACATCAGTTATGTTCGTAACGGTCGTGTTACTTATCATTCTCGTACAGATAGCTCAAAATTTAGGAAACTACTTTGCGAAAGTCTTGTTACGCAGATCATAAAAAGGAAGAGAGGAAAAGAAAATGAAGAAAATTTTAGCATTTGCATTATCAGCGATTGTAGGAGTCTCAGCATTAAGCGGCTGCTCAAGTGGAGACACGGGTGCAGGAGCGAAAGAAAAAGTAGTTCGCGTCGGTGTAACTGGAACGGATGGAGACGCTTGGGAAATTTTGAAGAAAAAAGCTGAAAAAGAAGGGATTAAGATTAAACTGGTGGAGTTCTCTGATTACACAAAGCCAAATAAAGCGTTAGCTGATGGAGATATTGAATTAAACTCATTCCAGCATATTGCTTTCTTAGAGCAATTTAAAAAAGAGCATAAGTTAGATATTACAGCTGTTGGTACAACGCAAATTGCGCCAATGGGTTTATACTCTGAAAAATATAAGAAAGCAAATGAAATCCCAGATGGTTCAGAAATTGCAATTCCAAACGATCCAACGAACCAAGCACGGGCATTAAAACTTCTTGATGCAGCTGGATTATTAAAGCTTAAAAAAGACTTTGGTCTATTTGGAGATCCAAGTGGTATTGCTGAAAATCCGAAGAAATTAAAAATTACACCGGTTATCGCACAGCAAACACCTCGTGTGTTAAAAGATGTAGCGGCATCAGTTATTAATAACGGTGTTGCTGGTCAAGCTGGATTAGATCCAGCTAAGGATCCTATTTTCTTAGAAGATCCAAAGAATGCAAATGCGAAGCCATATATTAATATTTTTGCAGCTCGTACGAAAGATAAAGATGATCCAACATTGAAAAAAGTAATTGAACTATATCATTCAAAAGAAGTAACAGACGCAATTAAGAAAGAAACAAATGATGGTTCCATTTCAGTAGATCTTTCACTTGATGAGCTTGAAAAAATCGTAAAATAATCATTGGGTTTAATGGACTAACAGAAGGAACCCCTCCGCTGTTAGTTCGTTCAACATATAAACTTAACAAACAAACCCTAATTCTGTACTTTCCAATTTTGTATAACATAGAATCCAATGTTTGTTAAGTAGAGTGATAGACCAGGAGTTTTCCTGGTCTTTTTTTATGAATGAAAGTAGCTAGCGAACAGTAAGGTAATCCAAATTATAATGGGATAAGAAAATAAGCTGAAAAGGAGTGTAATTACGAATTGCTTTGGATGAATTAAGTGTTTTTTTGATAAAAAAAAGAAAATAGAAAAGAGAGTAATGAAAAATGCTGATATTACGCCGGGGTTATAGGAGCGATAAATGAAAAACAAAATAATATGTTGAACAGAGTTGAAGAAGATGGCCCCTTGTATAAAAATAATCCAGCATATAGAAGACAAGAAGTTAAGTTGATATAGAAAGACGATAAGTAATACAAAGATTGTTAATACGGAAATGGCAATGAAAAATTGTTGGCTAGTTATAAGACGGATTGAAAATTGATTAGCAAGGTATTGTGGCATTTGGAAAGCTTCTTCAAGGTTATGAATGAAAAATAATAAGGGAATGATCCAGAATATAGTAGTGGGATGTTTTTTCATCAATTTACATCACTCCAATAAAGTATAGAAAGCCTAAAAAAGGCCCTCTATACAGAGATAGTTATTCAATTATGATATTTTTTAAATTAACTTCATGATGCTCTTGTTCTTTCGGATAAGCAGCTAGTTCCTCTTGTAAAATATTTAATATTTGCTTAGCTGAATGCTGGATGGGATTAGGTAGCTCTTCTAATATATGCATCCCGACTTTTACTTTTGTACGAATTACCCTTCGTAGTAATTCCTCATGCATGTACTACACCTCCAAACCGAATATTTAGTACATCTTCTTCAAATTTTGCTCCTTGAATAGAAAGGTGTGTTAATGTTTTTGGTAACGTGATGTTCCGTTTAACAGAACCAGCTCGAATAATAAGTTCATCACCTTTTTGATTTAAGGAAAGTTCACTTTTGTTTGAGAAGGGAATGGACAGAACGAAAATATACTCATCGCCATCCTTTTTTACATATTGAGTGCGCCCGTTAAATTTCACTTCTGTAGGGGAATGATCAGTTTTAAATAAAGAATCTCCTACACGTTCTAACATAGACAAACCAACAACTTCTTGTTCAAACATTGGAGCTTCGTAAATAGGAAGGGGTTGAAAACTATCTTTAATTAATGTTTTATATTTCTTCTGTGTATCTTTCCATGCCTGAAAATAAGGATCGGTGACAGTGTTAGGGATGACGCGGTTAATCATAATGGCATCTACGTTATAATCGTATAAATTCAAATAAGTAAAGCTGCGCTGGGCTTCTTTAATGACCATTTTTTCAGGATTTACAACGATGCGGATACTTGTTACTTCTCGATTTGATAAAATATCTCTCATTTCTCCGAGCTGTTCAAGTGTACTTGTTAATTCGTCCATAATATCGTCGGTTGGAAGAGGGACACCAAGGAGTGGTTGAGCTACAGGACGAACGACTTTTAAAACTTTTCTTTTAATAGGAAATAATTTTTCCATCCACCAGCCGAGCATGTCTGGAAAGCTTAGCATTGCTAATGTTTCTCCTGTTGGAGCACAATCAATGATAATAACATCATATGTGTTTTGTTTATAATAATCGAGTACGCGAAGTAGGCTAATTAAATCTTCCATACCAGGAAACATCGTTAACTCTTCTGTTGTAATATCATCAGCTGCTTTGGAAGTGAAGAGTAGTGTAATATATTTCTGTAATTTTCCCCAGCCTTTTTCCATTTCATAAATCGTATTAATTTCTTGTGCCCACAAATTTTCACGAATTTCTAGTGGTTCAGAAGATAGCCTTATACCAAATGAATCTCCTAAACTATGAGCAGGATCTGTGCTCATTACTAATGTTTTTAATCCTTGTTTCGCACTTTGAATTGCTGTTGCTGCTGAAATGCTAGTTTTTCCTACGCCGCCTTTACCTGTATACAAGATAATTCTCATCATTCATATCCCCTTTGTTTCGAATGTCGAATATTACGAGTGTCGAAGTAAATGATTGAATAAAAACCCAGATAGGGTTTTATTCAATCGGAATGTTTTTCATTTTAGGTGTAGAAATCTTTTCTTCTGTTTTTCGCTGTGACGTAGCGATGTGATTCATGATTTTTTGGAAGATTTGTAGTAAGAATGCTTTTTCTTCTTCTGATAATGCTTCTGTTACTAAGCTAAAGTAATGGGCCGCATTTTGTTTTACTTCTTGAACGAGCATTACGCCGTTTTCTGTTAACCGAATTAATACAATACGTCGGTCATTTTCATCACGGTAGCGTTCAATATATCCCTTTTTTACAAGGCGATTTACAACGCCCGTTGTTGTACTCATCGGTATATCAAGAAGATCAGCAATTTTCGTCATTGTAATATCTGTATTTCGTTCCATCCAAAGTAAACAAAATACTTCTGTTTTAGAAAGTGTTAAATCTAGGCTTACCCATTCTTCAGGATAGAAAAGTTTCTTGGCGTTATCTAGCAGTAAGTCTAAAAAATGTTCATATTGCAACAATTAATTCCACTCCCGTATATTTCGAGGTTCGTAATATTTATTTTATGTAGAATAGAAATAATTGTCAATGATTTTAATTGTTTTTTCAGATTAGGCAGAAAACTTTCTTTAAAATAGTATTCTTTTATGGTAGATTTATAAATATAAAACTAGAATTTACATAAAAATCCATCATGGTAAATATACTTATCTATAATGGGTATACAGCTAACGAGGGGGAGAACGATGAGAAGACGTAATACGCAAGCGTTCACGTTTTTAGCATGGACTTCATTTGTTTGTGCGCTTTCAGGTATGCTAATTGGGATTTATACGTTAGATGAAACGCTTAGTGTAAAAGGATACTATTTAATTGGAACATTATTTTTAACGATGTCTTGTTTTGTATTACAAAAAACAATTCGTGATAATGAAGAAGATAACGAGAGATTTCCGAAAAATAAAACGTTAGATAAAGAGTAAATTGTAAAGAAAGGCATTTGCCTTTCTTTTTTTATGTAAAAATGGCGTAAGTACTCTGTGTTGACTTGCTTGAAGTACTGAAAATTTGGTATCATCAATAGTATTGTAGATTGAACGATATATTATGGAGGTGGCCTAGCCGTGTCAAGAATTTCCGTTGAGAATGTAAAGCACGTAGCACATTTAGCACGTCTTGCAATTACTGATCAAGAAGCAGAAAAATTTCAAAAACAACTAGATGCAATTGTTACATTTGCAGAACAGTTAAATGAATTAGATACAACAGATGTAAAACCAACAACTCATGTATTAACTATGAAAAATGTTATGCGTGAAGATGTACCAGAAAAAGGTTTACCAGTTGAAGAAGTATTAAAAAATGCACCGGATCACAAAGATAATCAAATCCGTGTTCCAGCAGTATTAGAATAGAGGAGGGGAATTTCGATGTCATTATTTGATCATTCAGTATCAGAGTTACATAAGAAGTTAAACAACAAAGAAATTTCCGTTACGGATTTAGTAGAAGAATCTTACAAACGTATTGCGGATGTTGAAGATAACGTAAAAGCTTTTCTTACATTAGATGAAGAAAATGCACGCGCAAAAGCGAAAGAATTAGATGCAAAAATCGGCGCTGAAGATAATGGTTTATTATTCGGTATGCCAATTGGTGTAAAAGATAACATTGTAACTAACGGCCTTCGTACAACTTGTGCGAGCAAAATGCTAGCAAACTTCGATCCAATTTATGATGCGACAGTTGTGCAAAAGCTAAAAGCTGCTGACACGATTACAATCGGTAAATTAAACATGGACGAGTTTGCAATGGGTTCTTCAAATGAAAACTCAGGATTCTACGCTACGAAAAACCCATGGAACTTAGATTACGTTCCGGGCGGATCTAGTGGTGGTTCTGCAGCAGCTGTAGCAGCAGGAGAAGTACTATTCTCTCTAGGTTCTGATACGGGTGGTTCTATCCGTCAGCCAGCTGCATATTGCGGTGTTGTAGGTTTAAAACCAACTTACGGACGCGTATCTCGTTACGGATTAGTAGCATTCGCATCTTCACTTGACCAAATCGGACCGATTACACGTACAGTCGAAGACAATGCATACTTATTACAAGCTATTTCAGGTATTGACCGCATGGATGCAACTTCTGCAAACGTTGAAGTTGGAAACTATTTAGCTGGTTTAACAGGCGATGTTAAAGGTTTACGCATTGCTGTACCGAAAGAATACTTAGGCGAAGGTGTTGGCGAAGAAGCTCGTGAGTCAGTACTAGCTGCTTTAAAAGTATTAGAAGGTATGGGCGCAACTTGGGAGGAAGTATCTCTTCCACACTCTAAATACGCTCTAGCAACGTATTACTTACTATCTTCTTCTGAAGCATCTGCGAACCTTTCACGCTTTGATGGCGTGCGTTACGGTGTTCGTTCTGATAATGTAAATAACTTATTAGATCTTTACAAAAACACACGTAGTGAAGGTTTCGGTGATGAAGTTAAACGTCGTATTATGCTTGGTACTTTTGCACTTAGCTCTGGTTACTATGATGCATATTACAAGAAAGCACAACAAGTACGTACATTAATTAAAAACGACTTTGAAAATGTATTTGCTAACTATGATGTTATTATTGGACCAACAACGCCAACTCCGGCATTTAAAGTGGGCGAAAAAGTTGATGATCCAATGACAATGTATGCAAATGACATTTTAACAATCCCAGTAAACTTAGCGGGTGTTCCAGCGATTTCTGTTCCATGTGGATTCGGTGCTAACAACATGCCACTTGGTCTACAAATCATTGGTAAACACTTCGATGAAGCGACAATTTACCGCGTTGCACATGCGTTTGAGCAAGCAACAGACTATCATACAAAAAAAGCAAGTCTGTAAGGAGGCGAGCATAGATGAATTTAGAAACAATTATTGGTTTAGAGGTTCACGTTGAGTTAAAAACAAATTCGAAAATTTTCTCTGCGAGTCCAACAGAATTCGGAGCGGAGCCAAATACACAAACAAGTGTAATTGACTTAGGATACCCAGGGGTACTTCCTACTTTAAATAAAGAAGCAGTTAACTTTGCAATGAAAGCTGCAATGGCATTAAACTGTGAAATCGCAACGGAAACGAAGTTTGACCGTAAAAACTATTTCTATCCAGATAACCCGAAAGCTTACCAAATCTCTCAATTTGATAAGCCAATTGGTGAAAATGGTTGGATTGAAATCGAAGTAGACGGTAAAAAGAAACGTATCGGTATTACACGTCTTCATTTAGAAGAAGATGCTGGTAAATCAACGCATACAGCTGATGGTTCATTAGTAGACTACAACCGTCAAGGTATGCCTTTAATCGAGATCGTATCTGAGCCAGATATGCGTACGCCAGAAGAAGCATATGCATACTTAGAGAAGTTAAAATCAATCATTCAATACACTGGTGTATCTGATTGTAAGATGGAAGAAGGTTCCTTACGTTGTGATGCGAACATTTCTCTTCGTCCAGTTGGACAAGAGAAGTTCGGTACAAAAGCGGAACTGAAAAACTTAAACTCATTCACTTACGTACAAAAAGGTCTTGAGCATGAGCAAGTGCGCCAAGAAAAAGAACTGTTATCTGGTGGCATCATCCAACAAGAAACACGTCGTTATGATGAAGCAACGAAGAAAACAATCTTAATGCGTGTGAAAGAAGGATCTGACGATTACCGTTACTTCCCGGAGCCAGACTTAGTTGAACTTTACATCGATGATGAGTGGAAAGAAGCAGTTCGAGCTTCTATTCCAGAACTTCCAGATGCACGTAAAGCTCGCTACGTTGCAGAACTAGGCTTACCAGCTTATGATGCACACGTGTTAACATTAACGAAAGAAATGTCTGATTTCTTTGAAGCAACTGTTGCAGACGGTGCTGATGCGAAATTAACATCGAACTGGTTAATGGGTGAAGTACTTGCATACTTAAACAAACAACAAAAAGAATTAAAAGACGTTGCATTAACGCCTGCTGGTTTATCTAAAATGGTTCAATTAATTGAAAAAGGTACAATTTCTTCTAAAATCGCGAAGAAAGTATTTAATGAATTAATTGAAAAAGGTGGAGACCCAGAAGAAATCGTTAAAGCGAAAGGTCTTGTTCAAATTTCTGACGAGGGTACACTTCGTAAAGTTGTAACAGAAATTCTTGATAATAATGAGCAATCTATCGAAGACTTTAAAAACGGTAAAGACCGTGCAATTGGCTTCTTAGTTGGTCAAATTATGAAAGCTACAAAAGGACAAGCAAATCCACCGCTTGTTAACAAAATCTTACTTGAAGAGATTAATAAGCGATAATAGTAGTGACTTTTAAAGATTAAGCAGAAAAACACCCGTACATGGGTGTTTTTCTAGGTTAATCAAACGTTTGTTTAAATGAGACAAAATCGTTTAAACAAACGTTTGATTAACTGTCAAAAGTGGAAAAATGTTTGTATAGCAACTATGGTATGATAGTTGCAAAAAGGTGGGAATAATGATAAATCTAAACATAGAGGTTTTTTTCATCTCATGAAATAATAGATAGTTATTATTCGTTATATGTAAATTTTTATGGAAGAATGGATAGAAATAAAGTGAAACTTTAATCAGTAGGAGGTTCATCCACCATTGATTATTAGCCCTCACCAATCGGGCATTTACTGCCCGCAAATAGCGGGATAAATTTTGGAGTCAAATAAAAAACCATTGAAATGAATATTTACTTTTGATGGACTACACGAATCGGGTTCTTACTGCCTGTTTGAGCGGGATAAAAGAAGGATAGCAAGATGAGAGGAGGTAGGCATGGGAATACTGAATAGAAGTTCAGTATGTTCTTTTTCGATATATAAAGAAATTTCCTGTGCTAATAAATGATGAAGCGAGCAAGAATTATTTATAATCCTACTTCTGGGCGTGAGCTATTTAAGAAGAGCTTACCAGAAGTATTACAAAAATTAGAACAAGCTGGCTATGAGACATCTTGTCATGCGACAACGGGTCCTGGAGACGCTACTGTGGCGGCGAGACAAGCTGCGGATCGTAAGTTTGATGTTGTTATTGCGGCTGGTGGCGACGGTACATTAAATGAAGTAGTAAACGGTTTAGTTGGGCATGAATTCCGTCCGAAATTTGGAATTATTCCAGTTGGAACGACAAATGACTTTGCACGTGCAATTGGTGTACCTCGTTCTATTGAAGAGGCAGCAGATATTATTTGCGAAGGAAAAACAGTGCCATTAGACCTTGGTAGAGCGAACGATACATATTTTATTAACATCGCTGGTGGCGGTCGTATTACAGAATTAACATACGAAGTACCGAGTAAGTTAAAGACAGTATTAGGACAACTTGCTTATTACCTAAAAGGTATCGAGATGTTACCATCATTGCATCCGACATATGTTGAAATTGAGTATGATGGAAAGTTACTACAAGAAGAAATTACGATGTTTTTAATTACGAATACTCGTTCAGTAGGTGGATTTGAAAAGGTAGCACCGTATGCATCTATTAACGATGGGTTATTTGACCTATTAGTACTGAAAAAAGGTTCTATCGCTGATTTAATTAAAGCAGCAACACAAGCACAACGTGGTGAACATATTAATAATCCAAAAGTGTTATATACACAAGCGAACCGAATTAAAGTACATTCACCAGATAAACTAATGATTAATTTAGATGGTGAGTATGGTGGAGATGCACCGATGGAATTCGAAAATATATATCATTGTTTAGAACTATTTGTTCCTGAACATCAAGAGGATGCCCTGTAAAGGCATCCTTTTTACTTTGTTAAAATGAATTGTAAATTGGGAGTTAGTTTGATTTTTATGGTATTTTTACAATTCTTTTATTTTACATCCATACTTTATTGATACACTGGAAGAGATAAGAAATGAGAGGTAGGGTGCTATGGAGAAGGTAAAGGCGATATTATTTGATAAAGATGGGACATTAATGGATTTTCATTCAATATGGATAAAAGTAGCTGAAGAACTTGTAGCTGAATGTATAAGTTTATATCATTTACCAAGTACAATAGGGCAGACCTTATTAGAAGAGATCGGTGTAGAGGGAGCATTTGTTAATCCGAGGAGTGCAATAGCTGCTGGAACAAGCCTTGATGTAGCGAAGGGGCTTTGTAATTATATTGAGTCTGCTAGAGAAGAAGAGATGCATCATTGGGTAAGTGAGAAGTTATTTTCCCTTATGTATGAGCATCGTTCGCATATGAAAATGACAGCAGATTTACCGAAAGTGTTACAGGCATTAAAAGATAAAGGATTTATATTAGGGGTTGTCACGGCGGATGATTTTGCACCAACAGAATTATTTTTAAAACAATATAAGTTGGAGAACTTTTTTGATTATATTATAGCCTCGGATACATTCCCTGCGCAAAAACCAGATAAAAAGATTATAGAAGTGTTTTGTGAGAAATTTAATTTAGCATCATGTGAGGTTGCGGTTGTTGGAGATACGCCAACTGATTTACATTTAGCCAAAAATGGCGATTGCTATGCAATTGGGGTGCTATCTGGTACGGGAGACCGTCCAACATTAGAACCACTTGCTGATTTAGTGTTAGATTCTGTTGAAGAGTTTATTTCTCAATCGGGTGAGTTTTTCTGGGAGAAAGAAAAGTCTAATGTGTAAGGAAAATAAGTCTATAAAGACTCTTAATGAGTCTTTATAGACTTATTTTTTATGCCTGGATACAAAGAATATAGGATAAATGCTAGAAAAGAAAGTTGGCATACATTTTGCAATAAAAAGAGAAAACAATGTAAAGAAAAGGATGGGGT
Organism: Bacillus sp. FSL K6-0073; assembly: GCF_038006085.1. Taxonomy (NCBI): domain Bacteria; kingdom Bacillati; phylum Bacillota; class Bacilli; order Caryophanales; family Bacillaceae; genus Bacillus; species Bacillus sp. FSL K6-0073. The sequence continues at coordinate 358,703 of NZ_JBBOUN010000001.1, forward strand.
ACGCAATGAACACAAAAAAATTTGCTAAAGTAAATGAACAAATTCCAGGACCGAAAGCGGCATCTTTATTAGAACGCCGTCAAAATATAGTACCAAAAGGAGTAAGTAACGGCATCCCAACGTTTGTACAATCTGCAAATGGTGCTCTTGTAACAGATGTTGATGGTAATCAGTACATTGATTTTGCAGGAGCAATTGGGACAATTAACGTAGGGCATTGTCATCCAACGGTTAAAGAAGCGCTCCATAAACAAGTCGATCAATACATTCATACTGGATTTAATGTCATGATGTATGAGCCATATATTGAATTAGCGGAAAAGCTTGCGGCATTGGCACCGGGAAGTTTCGATAAGCAAGTCCTCTTTTTAAATAGTGGTGCAGAAGCAGTTGAGAACGCGGTGAAGATCGCTCGTAAATATACGAAGAGACCTGGTATTATCGCATTTTCTAAAGGTTTCCACGGGCGTACATTAATGACAATGACGATGACAAGTAAAGTGAAGCCATATAAATTTGGGTTTGGTCCATTTGCTCCAGAAGTATATAAAGCGCCATTTCCATACGAATACCGTCGCCCAGAGGGATTAACGGAAGAGCAGTATGATGATTTTATTATTGAAGAGTTTAAGAACTTCTTCATATCGGAAGTAGCACCAGAAACAATCGCAGCTGTTGTAATGGAACCTGTTCAAGGGGAAGGTGGGTTTATCGTCCCAAGTAAGAAATTTGTTCAAGAAGTACGCCGCATTTGTTCAGAGAACGGCATCTTATTTGTAGCGGATGAAATACAAACAGGCTTTAGTCGTACAGGAAAATATTTTGCAATTGATCACTATGATGTCGTTCCAGATTTAATTACAGTGTCTAAATCATTAGGTGCTGGTGTACCGATAAGTGGTGTCATTGGACGTAAAGAAATTATGAATGAGTCTGCACCAGGTGAACTTGGTGGAACGTATGCAGGAAGTCCATTAGGATGTGCGGCTGCATTAGCTGTTCTCGATGTAATAGAAAATGAGAAATTAAATGATAGAGCGATAGAATTAGGAAAAGTCGTAATGAACCGATTCAAGGAGATGAAAAATAAATATCATTGCATCGGCGATGTGCGTGGGTTAGGTGCAATGTGTGCATTTGAGGTCGTTCAAGATTGTAAGACGAAAGCACCTGACAAAACGTTAACGGCTAATCTATGTGCAGAAGCAAATAAGCGTGGGTTACTGTTATTATCAGCAGGAACATATGGAAATGTTATCCGTGTGTTAATGCCTTTAGTTATTACAGATGAGCAACTTGAAGAAGGTTTAACAATAATTGAAGAATCATTGCAAGCTTGTTATGAGCAAACAAACATCGCTCGCGTTTAAAAACTGAAGTATAAATAGCAAACATTCTAGCTGACTCTATATTAAATGCAGAAAATTCACTTTATAATAAAGGTAGTGAAGTGGATCGATGGATTTGAAGTTAGGGGTGGCTAGGATGGTTGCAGAAAAGGAACGAGTGTTAATGGATTTAAAAGATGTATTTGAATATGCGTTTGACGAAATTTTTGTTACAGATGAGCAGGGGATCGTTGTGCGTGTAAATAGTACATGTGAAAGGCACTACCAACTAGCTGCCGAAGAGTTAGTTGGTAAGCATGTAAAAGAACTACAAAAGGATGGAATCTTTTATCCATCAGCGACATTAGAAGTGATTGAAAAAAAGAGGCCAATTGAACTCGTTCAAACTACAAAATCAGGAGAGTATTTACACGTTCGTACAAGGCCTGTTTTTGATGATGAGGGAAATTTAAGAAGAGTGATTAGTTATTCTCGGGACCTTACTGAACTCTATCAATTACGTCAAAAGGTAGAGGAAATGGATAATCAGCTAAAAACATATAAAAAAGAATTAAGAGAAACATATGAGCATGAAGGACTTATTTTTAAAAGTCTAGCTATGCAAAAAATAGTCGATACAATCAAAAAAGTATCTGTAGTGGATAGTACTGTTCTCGTTTTAGGCGAGACTGGAGTTGGGAAAAGTCGATTAGTACGCCATTTACATGAAGTGAGTCACCGTAAGAATGAAAGTTTCTATGAAATTAATTGTGCGGCATTGCCAACTAATTTAATTGAATCGGAGCTTTTTGGATATTCAGGTGGATCTTTTACAGGTGCGAATCGTGAAGGGAAAAAGGGACTATTAGAATCCGCGCATAAAGGAACTCTTTTTTTAGATGAAATCGGTGAAATGCCGCTGGAAATTCAAGCGAAGCTTTTGCAAGTATTGCAAGAAAAAACATTTCGTCCTATAGGCGGAAGAGAATTAAAAAAAGTGGATGTTCGAATTGTGGCGGCAACAAATAGAGATTTAAGTATGATGGTGAAACAAGGAACATTTCGGAAAGATTTATACTATCGTCTGAATGTTATTCCAATTGCAATTCCCCCGCTTAGGGAAAGAACAGAAGATATTTTGCCGCTTATTTATCATTACTTGCAGCACTTTAATAAAAAGTACGGACGTGATGTGAAACTAGCGCCGAGTACGTTACAAATGTTTGTTGGATATCCGTGGGAAGGAAACAATAGAGAAATAGAGAATGTAATTGAGAGAATTGTTATTACTGTCGATGATGTTGTAACGGTAGAGGATTTGCCACTCTCTATGCAAGAGGCTGCAGTTGAACAATCGGGGCAAAGCCTTTATAAAATGCTGGAAGAGGTAGAGAGAAATATTATTCTTAAAGCGTATAAAACGTATGGATCAAGTTATAAAGTGGCTGAGTTTTTGCAAATTAGTCAATCTGCTGCTACTAGGAAAATTAAGAAGTTCATAGAGGAGGAAGAAAACATTGGATAAAAAGGCGACTTTCGTAAGTATAGATAAAAAGGCGATGTATATAAATGGTGAGTGGATTACACTACAAGAACAAATTGAAGTAAATAATCCTGCGACGAAGGAAATATTTGCAACTGTACCAAAAGGCGGAGTAACAGAGGCAAAGCAAGCTGTTGATGCTGCACATGAAGCTTTTAAAACGTGGTCTAAGTTAACGGCAGCAGACCGTGCAACGAAGTTAAAAAAGTGGTTCATGCTTATTGATAAAAACAAAGAAGAGATCGCAGCGATTATGACAAAGGAACAAGGAAAGCCGTTTGCAGAAGCGCTTGGTGAAGTAAATTATGCAAATAGTTTTGTTGAATGGTATGCAGAAGAAGGGAAACGTGTGTATGGTGAAATGATTCCTGCTTCTCATCCGAATAAGCGCATTTTAGTTATGAAGCAACCAGTTGGCGTTATGGCAGCTATTACACCTTGGAACTTCCCGGCAGCGATGATTACGAGAAAGGTAGCCCCAGCGCTTGCAGCAGGCTGTACAGCCGTTGTGAAACCGGCGAGTCAAACGCCATTAACTGCATTGAAATTAGCTGAATTAGCTCATGAAGCAGATATTCCAAAGGGCGTAATCAATATCGTAACAGGTAGTGCAAAAGCAATTGCTGATACATGGATGGAAGATAGTCGCGTTCGAAAAGTGTCCTTTACAGGGTCAACGGAAATTGGGAAAGAGTTAATGGCTAGTGCGGCGCAAACGATGAAAAAAGTTTCACTTGAGTTAGGTGGTCACGCTCCGTTTATCGTAATGAAGGATGCAGATTTAGATAAAGCAGTAGAAGCGGTGATTGGTTCGAAATTCCGTAACGCAGGACAAACGTGTATATGTACAAACCGAGTATTCGTTCAAGAAGAAGTATACGAAGTATTTGTAGAGAAGTTCCAAAAGGCAGTAGGGCAGTTGAAAGTAGGAGACGGTTTCAGTGACGGAACGACTGTCGGACCACTTATTGATGAGAATGCAATTTCAAAAGTACAAGAACATATTGAAGATGCTATTCAAAAAGGTGGAACAGTTTTATATGGTGGTCAAAAGGTCGCAGAGTTAGAGGGACATTTCATTCAACCGACTGTAATTGGATTGGCAAATGATACGATGCTTTGTATGAATGAAGAAACATTTGGGCCAGTGGCACCAGTTGCGAAATTTAAAACAGTTGATGAAGTAATCGAACGTGCAAATAATACACCATACGGTTTAGCTGCGTATATTTTCACGAAAGACATTAGCCAAGCATTCCAAATTAGTGAAGCGTTAGAGTACGGTATTATCGGTCTAAACGACGGTCTTCCATCAGTTGCACAAGCACCATTCGGTGGCTTTAAAGAAAGTGGTATCGGTCGTGAAGGAGGCCATTTCGGCATCGAGGAATATTTAGAAATTAAATATATTTCATTGGGACTATAAGTAGTATACTAGAATCTCTATAAGGTAACAGAGAAGGAGATTTTAGTATGGTATATTGGCTATTATTACTTGTTACAATTATTTTTGAAGTAGCTGGAACAATTGCGATGAAACTATCAAATGGTTTAACAAAGCTCGTTCCGAGTGTACTGATTTTCGTATTCTATGGTATTTGTTTTAGCGTATTTGCCATCGTCGTTAAAAAGATTCATTTAAGCATTGCTTATGCTATTTGGTCTGGCGTTGGAACATTACTTATTACAATCATTAGTGTTTACTTTTTTAAAGAGCATATTAGTTTATTCCAAGCATTTTGTATTCTTTTTATTGTTTTGGGTGTCATTGGGCTTAAGGTTTCATCGGCATCATGAAAGCTATCTTTTGTAGAAGATAGCTTTTTTCTATTTGTGCAGTTAGCAATTAATACGACAAAATATGACAAGAAAGCGTAAAGCATTTTGTTATGATACATATGAAATATTGTCTTATGTGGGGGAAAGAGTATGTTAAAAAAGGTGAGTCAAATTTTTTTGATTTTTGGCATAGCTTTTAGTTTAAGTGCTTGCACTGAGACTAAAGATAGTAATGAAAGTAAACAAGAAGATGTTCAAGATAAAGTGTATAAAATAGGGGAGACAGTAGAAGTAGATGGTTTGCAAGTAACTATCGATTCAGTTAAATTAGGATATCCGGATTATGATGAGGATAAAAAGAAAGAGGAGATTTTGGGGATTATTTTCAAAGTGGAAAATAATAGTAAAAAGGAAATACCTTTTGCATTTTATGAATTTGAGATTACCGATAAGAAAGGTACAAGATTTAAAGAATATAATAACCCTGATAGCTTTATTAGTAAAAAGTTAGCACCAGAAGAAAAAATTCAAGATATCATGCTATTTGACGTAGCGAAAGAAAATACGTATATCGCTACGTATAGACCAGAGTTTACGCGTGAAAATAGAATAATAAAATTTGAATTGAAACCAAATAAATAAAGAAACACATTGGATTATCCAATGTGTTTCTTTATGGTAATAAATTTAAAACGCCCAGTTACCTTTACGGAAGATAGGCTCATGTCTGCCATCAGCAGTAATACCGTCAATATCAAGCTCAGCTGATCCAATCATGAAGTCGTTGTGTGTGATACTAGCGTTTGCGCCGTTTTCAGCAAGTTCTTCTTTAGACATTGTTTTTCCGCCAACTAAGTTAAATGCGTAAGCATTTCCAATCGCAAGGTGGCAAGATGCATTTTCGTCAAATAGTGTATTGTAGAATAAAACATTTGTGTTTGAAATTGGTGAGTCATGAGGTACTAAAGCTACTTCCCCTAAGAAGTGAGAACCTTCATCTGTTTCTACTAAATGTTTTAAAGCTTCTTCACCAGCTTCAGCTTTATAGTCTACGATACGTCCGTTTTCAAATGTTAACGTGAAATTATCGATAATATTACCTGCAAATACTAACGGTTTTGTACTAGAAACTTGGCCGTTTACACCTGTTTTAAGTGGCATTGTAAATACTTCTTCAGTTGGAATATTAGCCATAAATGGTACGTTCTTTTCATTTAAGCTACCAGCACCAGCCCATACATGTTTTTCTGGAAGTTCGATTGTTAAATCTGTTCCAGGACCTGTATAGTGAAGAGCTTTATAATGCTTTTCGTTTAAGTAATCCACTTTTGTATGTAATGTTTCATCATGTTCTTTCCATGCTTCTACAGGATTTTCTAAATCAGCACGAGTAGCTTTGAAAATAGCATCCCATAACTTTGCTTCTTGTTCTTCTGGCGCTACGTCAGGGAATACTTTCGCAGCCCATTCTTTCGTAGGAACAGAAATGACACACCAACTTACTTTATCTGCTTGTACGTAATCACGGTATACTTTCATTGCTTCTCCAGCTACTTTATGAGCTGTTGCGATACGCGATGGTTCTACACCTTTTAATAAATCAGGGTTTTCTGCATAGATAGACATAAATGCAGCGCCTTCTTTTGCTAATTCTTCACGAGCATGTGCTTTCCAAGATGGAAATTCAGCGAAAGCTTCTTCAGGAGCTAGATCGAATTTTAAGCGTGTTAACGTCTCATCATTCCAATCTACATATACGTGTTTTGCACCAGATTTATATGCTTTTTCTGTAACGAGGCGTACAAATTGTACAGCTTCAAGAGGTGCACTAATTGATAAAGTTTGTCCAGGTTGAATATTAACACCAACATTAACTGCAAGAGCAGCATATTTCTCTAACGTTTGTTCAAATGACATATGTATAATCTCCTTTAATTTGAAAGATTTCTTACTATATATAATACAAGAAAATTCTAAAAATATATATAAATATAAAGTAAAAAGAGAGCTCAAAATGTATTGAGCCCTTATATTTACTTAATTGAAGAAGCAAACTGCTCTACAGTCGTTGTATGGTGTATACGAACGCGCTTCATCTTTAACAATTCATCAGGTTCACCCTTCGTAATGAATTGCCCAGGCTTTGTCGTCGTCGCAAATTGATAATACTTCTTCGTTTCTGCAACAACCTTATCATCTACATGACCGAATGGATAAGCAATCGCGATAACAGGCTTACCTGTTATTTTTTCTAGCTTTTCTTTTGAACCTTTTAACTCTTCCTCATAGTTTGTAATTTTCGGTAAGTCTGCATGTGTTGCAGTATGAGATTGCACCGAGAAAATGCCGGAATCAACCATTTCTTTTATTTCAGAAGTAGACAATGCTCCTTCTACATCAACGTTATCAACAATCATATATTCTGTTGCTGCCGGTTTAAAAGTATCATCTTTTAGCTTTTGTAAAATGTGAAATGCATTCATATTATTTTTCATACCGTCATCAAATGTAACAAAAATCGGCTTATTTACTTTATTTATATCGCCCCAGCGTTCAAACGTTAAAAGCGTATAACCATTATCCTTTAAATATTTTATTTGTGCTTCAAAGTTAGCTGGTGATACGAATAAGTCTTTAATACCTTGACCATGATAATCATCGATTGCGTGATACATAAGAACAGGAACCTTTTGTTCGAAAGTAATAGTAGATTTCGTAAGCGGGATTGTTTTCCCATCTTCTTTCATTCCTGTTGCTTCAATTTGAAACTCACCGCGTTTTCCTTCAAATTCTTTTATATCAAAAGGAATTGCAAATTGTTTCTCCTTTTCTTTAGAAGAAAAAGATTTAGCACGTTCCTTTCCATCAGCTGTGCGCCAAATTTTATATTGTACTTCATTTAAAGAATCTTTTATGTCTGTAATATGAATACTTGTGTTTGTAGATTCATGTGTAATTGCATTATATGAGATTTTACCTTGTTCTTGCACAGTCTCTGCTTGTTTCTTAATCCCTTGAGCCGTTTTCTCTTTTTTAGGTTCTGGACTTACATTGTTAGTATTACAGCCTGCTAGAATGGCAGACGTAAATAAAGCAATTGCTGCGTATTTTCTCATAAAAATCACCTTCTATTGTGTAGTATGTTGCATATTTACATTAAAATCCCCACCGCTATAAGAGTGGTGGGGATATACCCTTGTTCATCATATCATTTGAAGAAAATGAGGGGAATATGATTTTTAGGAGGTTATTAATGTAATAGATTAGTGACTTTGAATAGATGTGTTTTTTTGTTTCTTATTAGAATTAATAATAATATAACCGACTACAAAGATAAGAGGAATAATGAAGACATAGATAGGCATTCCCCATACATAATAGCTTTTCAGGGTTAAGACTAGTAAATGTAAGAAATCGAAAAGGGCGTGAATTTTCATAAGGTCCTCCAATGTTTTTTACAAATTATAACATTTAATGCTTGTTATTTGTATAATTTGGAAAGTAATTTAAGCTAATTTTAAAGTAAGAAGCAGACTTATTAATATGCAATTTTGCATAAGAATATGTATTTTATTAAAATATAAAGATTTTATACTATAATAAAAACCGCTATAAAACTAAGTAAGAATAATGTATGGAGTGGAGAATAGAAATGAAATATAAAAAAATAATATATATCTTTTTCATATCGCTATTTATAGTTGGTTGTCAAAGTGAAGTGAGTAAAGCAAATAGTGTGGAAGAGTATATTCCATCGCATCTTATGAATGCGGAAGTAACGGCGGATATTATGACACTTGAATTTCCTTATGAGATAAAAGAGAAATTAGAGAAAATCGGAAATAAAATGAGCGATAGTATTACAAATAATTTAGATTGGTATTTGAAGTATGCCGAAGAAGAAATTATACCGAAAAAAACGTTTCCTTATCATCAAAACTTAGGTATTACAAAAGAAGAATATGATTTTATGATAGATAAAATGGATAATGCAGAATATATAAATACCAAAGACGGAAAACTCTTTTTTAAAAAGAAAGATCATGAAATTCAAATTCTCTCTGATGAAAATTTGAATCTAATTAAAAATATTCGAATTGATACAGAGAAGAATACAATTAAAACTCCTTTGGGAGAATGCGAATATGAAGGTGAAATAAAGGCGTCGGATGAACAAAAAGCTACTGGTCCATGGAGTGGGAAGATGTGGACTTTAAAAAGCAATGGATTGCTTTATCATTTTTCATTAGGAAAGTTAAAAAACATAAACAAATCTATCATTTACATTTCAATAAAAGGTATATATAAAGATAGGATTATCAATACAGAAGAAGCAGTTGAATTTCACTCGGTTTCATAAATAATCAAAAAAATCACCTTACTCGTTAAAGTAAGATGATTTTTTATTAAATAAACAATCCAGCGATTGTCGCAGATAAAATAGAAGCAAGTGTTGATGCAAATAGCATTTTCCAACCAAATTTAGAAACAACGCTTCCTTGTTTTTCAGAAAGGGCACGGATTGTACCAACGATTGCACCAATTTGGCTAATACTTGCGAAGCTAATTAAGAATACTGTAACGATTCCAACTGTACGTGGAGCTAATGTTGTAGCTGTGTCTTTTAAATCAAGGATTGCTACAAACTCATTTAAAACAATCTTCGTACCCATAATACCACCAGCTGGGATAATATCTTGAGTTGGAATACCCATTAAGAATGCGAATGGAGAAAGTACGTAACCGAAGATTTGTTGTAAAGTAATGGCATGTCCCATTGCGCCTGAAGCTGCACTAATTACGTAGTTTACAACTTCCATCACACCGATAAAGGCGATCATTAATGCGGCAACGATACCAGCTACTTTTAAACCATCAAGCGCACCGTTAATCATTGCACCGATAAAGCTGTCCCCGAATAGCGTTCTATCAAATTTTTGAATCACTTCATCTTCTTTCTTCGTATCAACTGGTGTTAATAACGAACAAACGATTAAGCTTGAGAATAAATTTAGCGGAAGAGCTGCTAGTACGTATTTTGCATCTAACATCATTACGTATGATGCTGTAACAGAAGCAGAAACGGAGCTCATCGCAGAACAACAAATGATAAACATACGGTTTTTATTGAAATGCTGTAAATCGTTTTTAATAACGATTAACGCTTCACTTGAACCGAAGAATACAGAGTTTACTGCGTGGAATGACTCAACGCGTGGCAAACCAGTAATTTTTGAAATTGCACCGCCGACAACACGAACGATGAATGGTAAAACACCTAAATAACTAAAGATTGAAAGTAGTGCTGAGAAAAATACGATAATTAATAATACGTTTAAGAAAAAGACAAAATCTCTGTGAATTCCATTAAAGAGAAAATCGACACCTGTCGTACCAAGTTTAATTAGTTTGTTGAAAACTTTACTAATTAAAATAATGATTTGTTGACCAATCTTTGTAGCAAACATAAACCAACCGATTAAAATTTGGAAACCAATCATAATTGCAATTGCACGGAAGTTGATTTTACTTTTGTTGTTTGACAAAGCAAAACATAAACCTAACACGGCAATAATACCGATAATGCTCATTACATATTGCATGTAGTTGCCCCTTTCAGAAGTTCGTATAAAGTTTGTACATAAAACGCTCGTTATATTACTAAAAATAAAGGAATGAGATTTTATGTCATACGTAAGATGTCTGACCTTTTAGAAAAATAAAAATAAAAAAAGACCCATATGGATTCACTTTCATCTATGAGAGAAAGCTAATCAATATGAGTCCTTTTTTGCGCATAGGCTAATATTCATTAGTTTTCCCCATAGTCCAGCAATTTAAGGTTGCCGGGTAGAAACTCTCGATCCATATTATCAAGTATATATGAGGTAACATCGTCCGTATTAAATTAGTAGTAGCGTAACATTAACAGAGAAGTATCGTCAATAGCTTTTTTTCTTCCAATAGAAAAAGACCATATAAGTATGATAAAATGTAACGCAGTGTTATGAAAAAGAGAGGTCGGAAAATGAGTACTAAAATGACGCCACCAGTTGAGAAAAACGAGTTTATAGATGTAGTATTTGAAGATTTAACACATGATGGTGCCGGTGTTGCGAAAGTAAAGGGCTATCCTATTTTCGTTAAAAACGGATTACCAGGTGAAGAAGCGCAAATTAAAATTATTAAAGTGAAGAAAAACTTTGCATTTGGTCGTTTAATGAAGCTTCATACAGAAAGCCCATATCGTAAAGATGCTGAATGCCCAGTATATAATCAGTGCGGCGGTTGTCAGCTTCAGCACTTATCATATGAGGGACAATTACAGGCGAAAGAAAAGCAAGTACGTGACGTTATGCAGCGCATTGGAGGACTAGGTGATGTTCCTGTTCATCCTGTACTTGGCATGCAAAATCCGTGGGTATACCGTAATAAAGCACAAGTACCAATCGGAGAACGTGAAGGCGGACTTGTAGCTGGTTTCTATCGCCAAGGAACGCATGATATCATTAATATGGAATCATGCTTAATTCAGGCAGAAGAAAACGATATATTAATTCAAGAAGTAAAACGTATTTGTGAAAAGCACGGTATCACTGCGTACAACGAAGAGCGTAACAAAGGAACACTTCGTCACGTAATGGCTCGTTACGGGCAAGTAACAGGAGAAATTATGCTGGTCTTCATTACACGTACAGCAGAATTGCCGAACAAAAAAGCAATTATTGAAGAAATTGCAGCGAAATTCCCAGAAGTAAAATCGATTGTTCAAAACGTAAATACGAAGCGTACAAACGTAATTTTCGGAGACAAAACGACAGTATTATACGGATCAGAATATATTTATGACTTTATCGGTGACATTAAATTTGCGATTTCAGCACGTTCATTCTATCAAGTAAATCCAGAACAAACGAAAGTGCTATACGATAAAACGTTAGAATACGCAAAATTAAATGGTAACGAAACAGTAATCGATGCCTATTGCGGAATCGGATCAATCTCGTTATTCCTAGCGCAAAAAGCGAAAAAAGTGTACGGCGTTGAAATCGTCCCAGAAGCAATCGAAGACGCAAACCGAAACGCAGCACTAAACAACATGACAAACGCTGAATTTGGCGTAGGAGAAGCAGAAGTAGTTATTCCAAAATGGTACAAAGAAGGCGTAATTGCTGACACAATGGTCGTAGACCCACCGCGTAAAGGCTGTGACGAAGCATTACTAAACACAATCATTGACATGAAGCCAAACCGCGTCGTATACGTATCATGTAACCCAGCAACATTAGCACGTGATTTAAAAGTACTAGAAGAAGGCGGATATAAAACACAGGAAGTACAACCTGTTGATATGTTCCCGCATACGACTCATGTGGAGTGTGTGGCTTGGCTTAAGTTAGTATAATAGGAAAGCAGTTGATATAGAAAAAATCTATACCACCTGCTTTTTGGTTTACAAAAATACCATTCATAAGCGATTTTAGTTAAAATAAATATTGCTGATTTTCACAAATTATAAATTTAGATTTTGAAATTGTATTCATAGTGAGAGGATTTGAATTTGAAATGATAGATAATTTTTGGCGTGAATTACCACGACCATTTTTCGTACTTGCACCAATGGAAGATGTGACAGACGTTGTTTTCCGTCACGTAGTAAGTGAAGCTGGTCGTCCGGATGTATTCTTCACAGAGTTTACAAACTCGGATAGCTATTGCCATCCAGAAGGTATGAAAAGTGTACGTGGCCGTTTAATTTTTACAGAAGACGAACAGCCGATGGTAGCACATATTTGGGGAGACAATCCCGAATACTTCCGTCAAATGAGTATCGGTATGGCAGAACTAGGATTTAAAGGCATCGATATTAATATGGGTTGCCCAGTACCGAATGTAGCATCAAGAGGGAAAGGTAGTGGCCTTATTCTACGTCCAGACGTTGCAGCAGAACTTATTCAAGCAGCAAAAGCGGGCGGACTACCTGTCAGCGTAAAAACAAGACTTGGCTTTAAAGAGTTAAGCGAGTGGGAAGATTGGTTAACGCACATTTTCAAACAAGATATTGCAAACCTTTCTATTCACTTACGTACAAGAGAAGAAATGAGCCAAGTAGATGCGCATTGGGAACTAATTCCGGAAATTAAAAAATTACGTGACCGCATTGCACCCAATACGTTAATAACAATCAATGGAGACATCCTTGATCGTAAAATGGGGCTGGAACTTGCTGAAAAATACGGCATTGATGGCGTAATGATCGGACGAGGCATCTTCAAAAATCCATTTGCTTTTGAAAAAGAGCCAAGAGAGCATAGCAGCAAAGAACATCTAGATCTTTTAAGACTACAACTTGATCTTCAAGATCAATATGCAGAAGTATTACCACGATCCATAACAGGATTACATCGCTTCTTCAAAATTTATGTGAAGGGCTTCCCAGGAGCTGCTGAACTAAGAAATCAATTGATGAGCACGAAGTCGACGGATGAAGTGCGTGCTTTGTTGGATAAGTTTGAGGATAGTGTTGGTGTGGCTCAGGATAGTGAGACGGTTTAACTTTTAAGCAGTTAAATCATTTCATATGTAGTGCATGACATGAGTGAGTTGAAAATAAGTGCAGAGCTGGAAAAGAACAGTGTATTTGAGAAATCAAAGCACTGTTTTTTTCTTTTAGTTAATGTTAAGAGAGAAATCTTTTTATAGGCATATAAAAAACATGTAAGAGCTCTGTAGATACAATGATAGAGAAAAGTTCGGGTAAGACTATAAAACATATCTTTAAAATGTTAAAGTATTAATTTAGCGGACAATAACTAAAAGGTTAGATTAAACATGATAATTTAAAGCAGGTTATAGCATAAACTTTAACCGCTGAATAAATAATCAACATTTCAGGAGGAAACCCAATGGCAATGAGCAACAACGATATATTAAAAAGAGTAAGATACGCTTTAGATATAAAAGATATAGATATGGTAGAAATCTTTAAACTTGGCGGGATGGAAGTAACGAAAGAAGACGTAGTTGATATGCTTACAAAAATAAAGAGAGCGCCTCAGCATGAAGCTGAAAATGATGAGGTAGCTGAAGATGAGTACGTAAAAATATGCGATATGATGATGTTAGAGGCGTTTTTAAATGGATTTATTACCTTAAAAAGAGGGAAGCAAGATCCGAAACCAGGGCAGCCTGCACCTGTACAGAGCAAGGAGAGTGCCAATAACCTTCTTCTAAAGAAAATGAAAATCGCACTATCTTTAACGAGTGAGGATGTACTTGATATATTAGATAGCGTGGGCGTTACGGTAACAAAAGGAGAGTTAGGCGCTCTATTAAGAAAAAAAGGCCATAAAAATTACAAAGAGTGCGGCGATAAATACGCAAGGAACTTCATTAAAGGATTAGCTGTAAAGTATAGAGGATAATGAGTTCGTTAAAGCAGTAAATGATATAATAGGTAGAGTAGGACGTTCGTATCCTACTCTTTTTTATTTGTAAAATAATACGCTAGGTGATGAAATGGTACATACATATTTAGGTGAGACAATTAATTTTCATATAACTTATAAGAAGAAAAAGTCCGTGCGTCTTTTTGTGGATTCGTATGGAAATGTGGAAGTGCAAGCTCCGAAAGGGACACCTGTTGAATACTTAGTCCAGTTGCTAGAGGAAAAGTGGGATTGGATTCAGACAACACGTAAGGAAATGGCGGAGCGAGCGCGTGGACCACAGGAAAAGGATTATGATCAAGGAGAAGGCTTTTTATATTTAGGAAATACGTATCCGATACAAATTTCTCAAGACGCAAGCATTACGCAAGACAATGCAGTGTTTGAAAAGGATAAGTTACATATTTATGTAAAAGAGCTAAAGGATGAGAAAATACAGCAAGCTTTAAAACGATTTTATTATAAGCAGTGTAAAACTTTAGTAGAGAAGAGCATTAAAGTGCATCAAAGTAACTTTAAGACAAAACCACGTTCTATTCGTATTACAGATAGTAGTCGTACTTGGGGTACTTGCGATTCGAATTTACAACTAACATTCAATTGGAAGCTAGCAATGGCACCACAGCGAGTAATTGACTATGTAGTTGTTCATGAAATGTGTCATATGGTTCATTTAAATCATGATCGATCTTTTTGGCGTCTTGTCGGGAAGATAATGCCTGATTATAAAGAAATGGAGAATTGGTTAGCATTATCTAGTTGGAAGATGACGGTTTAATGTTGCGCTTTGTATAGGTTGCGATTATTGTCAATCTTTGTCGGTAAGTCGATATATTTCGAAAATCGCTGATATATTTGAAGTTGCGCCGATATATTTCGAAAACCGCCGATATATTTGGAGTTGCAATCGATATGTTCAATGAAGAGAAAGTAAAAGGAGATGTCACAGCAGACATCTCCTCTTTTCGAGTATATAGATTATCGTCCAAACTTCACAATAAAATCTTCATCAACTTTCTCCATATCATACCCACGATATCCATCCGAAAGCAACGCCTGCTGTCCAACAGCATCATTCATTAGAATACTTTGAACATCCGTCCAATCTCTTTCTTTATCTCCGCGCAATTCCTTCACAAAAACATACCGCAGACTACCACCATACTTCTCTTTCAGTGCAGCAATCTCCATCCCTTGCGCAAACTTATCCTTCAAACTCGGAATGTTAAAAGGAGCAACGGTGCAGCATACATAATCATATTTGCTGTCTTCTTTTTGCAATTCTTCCATAATGACTTTTGCTAATATTTTTTGCATACCATTTCCTCGGCAGTTCGGATGAACGTTTGAGATTTCTTGATAGATGACGCGGTGTAGTTCACTTTCTGGCAAACCAATATCAAACCCTAAATGTTCATCGTCGATAGGAGGGACGAGTAGAGCGCGAAATGCGATGAGTTCGTTTTCGATAAAAGCACCGATCATCATGCCGTTTCCTTCTAGAATGTATTGAAATTCTTCTTGTGAGAGTGGTTGTAAACGACTTTTATCTTCTAGTGCTTCAACTACAATGTTTTGTAGTGATAAAATTTGTTCGATGTGCTCTAGTGATAGTAATGTAACGTGAAATGATTCGTTATTTTGTTTTAATGTTCCTTCGTATAGAACCGTCATATGATAGTCCTCCTTTAGCGTACAACATCTTGAAAGACGGTTAGTTCTTGTAGTGTATCTTCATTTATTTCAATGCCGAGTCCGGGCTTTTCGTTTAAGCGAATGAATGGTACATCGTAATGTAAGTTTCCGATGTCTTTCGTGAATTTTAATGGTCCCGTTAGCTCTACGCTCGTAATGATTTTCTTTGAGAAAGCGACATGGAATCCTGCGGAAGAGGCAACAGATGATTCGACCATTGATCCCACTTGGCATTCAATGCCGGCCATTTCAGCTTGATGAGCGAGCTTTACAGCTGGATATATGCCACCGCATTTCATTAGTTTTATATTCACTTTATCAGCAGCTTCTAATTTAATAATTTGGCGCATTTCACGAGAACTTTTTAGTCCTTCATCAATCATAAGCGGGAGGTCTGTCTTAGAACGGATATGAGCCATGGCATCAATATCGTCCGCGATAACAGGTTGTTCAATCCAGTCAATGTTTAAATGTCCTAATGAACGCAGTGCTGTTAATGTGTTTGCGCTATTTTTCCAGCCTTGATTTACATCAACGCGAATCGCAATGTCATTTCCTACACGTTCTCGTACAGCTTCAATACGTTTCACATCTTCTTTTACATTCGTACCAACTTTCATTTTGAAAGATTGGTAACCTTTTTGAATCATAGAAGCAGCTTCTTCAGCCATATCTTCAGGATCGGCAATACTTAAAACGTGAGTGACAGGGAATTCTTCATGATAGCGCCCGCCAATTAATTGATATACAGGTTGATTTAGTTTTTTGCCCATTATATCAAAACAAGCAATATCAATTGCGGCTTTCGCTGTTGGAACACCGTAAATTGTATTGTCCATCATGTCGTGTATTTTTTCGATATTCATTGGATTTTGTCCGATTAGGGCCGGGGTTAGCGTATGTTTTAAAGTATGGAAAGTACTTTCCCATGATTCACCTGTGACGTGATCATCAGCAACGCCTTCACCGTAACCGATAATACCTTCATCTGTTTCCATTTTGACGATAATAGAGGGCATATCAGAATAAGAGCCATAACTAATAACAAACGGATTGCGAAGCGGTAAACGAATTGCGTAAAGATGAATAGCTGTGATTTTCATTGAATAGAAACCCCTTCCTGTTTACAATAGTTTTGTACATTTGATATAGTTGACGTTAAATGGTCGTTAATTAATGATAAGGAGTTAGAGAAAATGATGATAAAAATTGCAGTTGTCGGTTCAAAGGAGTTTATGGAGAACCTTTTTCCTATTGCTCAAAAATTAGAAGGAATAGAAATTGATCCATATATTTACCTTCATCCGACGGAATCTTCTGAACTATTAAAGTGTCTAAAGCCTTGTGATGTCATCTTTTTCTCAGGTGCTTTACCTTATTATATGGCAAAAGAAATAAGAGAACAATTACGAATTCCAAGTACATACTTACAGCAAAACGAGACAACTGTCGCATCTTCAATTCTTTCTATCATGTATCATCAAAGTATTCAACCACATAACATTTCCATCGATTTAGTAGACCGCTCGTTTATTACAAATGTGTTCCATGATATTGGTATAAAAGAAAGCCCGCAAGTGTTGGATTATGAAAATATGCTGTGGAGTAAAGATGAGATAAATAGAGTTATCGATTTTCATGTAGCTAAATATCAATCTGGAGAAGCTCATTTAGCTTTAACTAGTATTCACGCTGTTTACGACGAGCTTCAAAAAATAGGTGTTCCTTCAGAGCGCATGATTGATCCAACACAGTCCATTATACATGGGCTAAAAGATGCAAAAATAAAAGCTGAGTTAGCAAAAAGCTATTCAGCTACTGTTGGTGCTTGTATTATTTCTTCTTTAGAATTACGAACGCGTTTGCTTGAAAAACTAGATGTCATTTCAAAAGAACTACGTGGTTCATTTAAACAAGTGGATGAAATGACATGCATTTTGTATACAACTCGTGGTGATATCGAATCGATTATTAAAACAAATGCGATAGATAACTTGTTTGCGAGCGTAGAAGGAACAATAGCTATTGGATTTGGTTATGGAAAAACCGTGAAAGAGGCGGAGCAAAATGCAAAAATTGCTCAAAGTTTTGCAAAGAACAATCCAATAGATCGTTGTTTTTATATACTAACAAGTGATAAAGATTTGTTTGGTCCGTTCCCGAAAGAACAGAGAGTACAAAGTTTGAAAAATGATAATCCGGAACTAATGAAAATAGCGAAGGAAACAAAGCTTAGTCCGGCCAATTTGTCAAAAATCATTCAATTTAGTCAATCGCACCCGTCATTGAAGTTTACAGCAGCTGACCTTTCTGAGTACTTACAAGTGACTCGAAGATCGACAGAAAGGTTGTTAAAGAAATTAGTTGATTACGGGTATGCTCATATTTGCGGCGAGGAAATGCCCTATCAACAAGGGCGACCTCGCGCACTATATGAACTGAATTTACCGCTATTTTTAAGCTTCTAGTTGAGCTTTTTGTTTCTTTAGTAGTTCTGCTTTTTCAATGTCTGATAGTTTTACAATTGTGAAGCCTGTTATACCATAAATGATTGAGATAATAGGTACGATGAAATTCAAAATAGCATAAGGAGCATATTCAAATGCACCTACGCCAAGTGTTGCGAGAATAAATACACCGCACGTATTCCAAGGAACGAAGACAGAAGTTAATGTTCCACCATCTTCTAATGCTCTGGATAAGTTTTTTGAATGTAGTCCTTTTTCCGTGTATGCATTTGCGTACATTCTTGAAGGGACAACAATTGAAATATATTGTTCAGAGCAAGTAAGGTTTGTTGCAAAACAAGATGCGATAGTAGAAGCGATAAGCCCTTTTGCTGATTTCGCTAACTTTAAAATTTGATTTACAATTGAGCGAAGAATACCTGTATGTTCTAATACTCCTCCGAAAGTCATAGCGACAATTGTCATAGAGACTGTATTCATCATCGAATCTAAGCCACCGCGGTTAAATAGTTCGTCTACTAGCTTGTTTCCAGTGTCTATAACAAATCCAGCTTGGAGTGCACCGACAGATGCTGAGACAGAACCACCTTGAATAAAGACTTGTGATAAAAATCCTAAAATAATACCGACGAGAATCGCTGGTATGGCAGGGACCTTTTTAGCGACCAATACCATAACGACTACGGGTATAATGAGTAGGAAAGGTGAGATAACAAAGTTTTGTTGCAATACTTGTAACGTTTGATCGATGCTCTTCGCATCAATATTGTTAGCGCCGAAGCTTCTTCCTAAGACCGCGTAAACGATAAGAGTAATAATTAAACCTGGAACTGTAGTAAATAACATATGACGAATGTGTGCGAATAAATCTGTATTTGTTAATCCTGCGGCTAAGTTAGTTGTATCTGAAAGCGGTGACATTTTATCGCCAAAATAAGAGCCTGAAATAATGGCACCAGCAACCATTGGAGCTGGGATTCCCATACTTAGGCCAATTCCCATTCCAGCAACACCAATTGTTCCCATTGTAGACCAAGAGCTACCAATTGCTAATGCAACGATAGAACAAATGACGGTAATGGAAACTAAAAATAGTGATGGAGTTAAAAGTTTTAAACCGTAATAAATCATCGTTGCGACGATTCCACCGCCAATCCAAGCACCAATTGTTAAGCCGACAAGAATAATAATGACGATAGCAGGTAATGCAAGACGAATCCCTTTATACATTGCTTCTTCAAGATCATTCCATTTGTAACCGTAACGCCAAGCGACAATAGAAGCAACGGTTGTACCGATAATAAGTGGAACGTGAGGGGTTTGTTTTAATACAACAATTGTAACCATCATAACTGCAACGGTAATGATAATAGGGATAATCGCTATTCCAAAAGGTATTTCTTTTTTCATAAAGTTCCTCCTTGTTACGTATGTTTGTTTGTATTTTTAGAATTGTCGTAAAATAGACGTTTATTAGGTTATGATAACTAAAAGTTTATGTAAGCGTCAACATAAAAAAACAGAAAATAAAGAATGTTCTAGTTGTTTGTTTAATTTGTAATATAAGTGCAGAGTAAGGTTTTTAAGTATTTAAAAATAAACAATTGACTTTTTTCTTAAAATTCAATATGTTCATAAAAACATCTGTTTTTCATAAGTATAATTAACCCGAATCGTTTGTAATGTGGGAAGGAGACTGGAACGTTGAAAACATTAGAACTACAAGAGCGCTTAACGGAGATTTTTCAGCATTTACACGAAAACCCTGAAGTAAGTTGGAAAGAATATGAAACGACAGCGTATATTACTGACTTTTTAAAAGAAGAAGGAATTTCATATAGAACATTTGATGATTGTCCAGGTGTAATTGCTGAGATTGGAGGCGGGAATCCAGTTATTGCGATTCGTGCTGATATGGATGCACTTTGGCAAGAAGTAAATGGAGAATTTAAAGCGAACCATTCATGTGGCCATGATGCTCATATGACCATTGTAATGGGACTTATTTTACAATTGAAAAATATGAGATGGAAAAGTGGTACGGTTAGATTTATTTTTCAGCCGGCAGAAGAGAAGGGGAATGGTGCTTTAAAGATGGTGGAGAAAGGTGCTGTAGATGATGCTGATTTCTTATTTGGCGTCCATCTAAGACCAATTGAAGAACTATCTTTGAAACAAGCAGCTCCATCTATTCGTCATGGAGCAGCAGGATTTTTAGAGGGTATGATTCATGGGGAGGATGCACACGGGGCAAGACCACACCAAGGTGTGAATGCAATTGATGTCATTTCCATGATTAATATCGGTTTGAAAAATATTTGGCTGCCACCGCAAAGTTCTTATTCAGTAAAAATGACGAGATGCCAAGCTGGTGGTGATAATTTAAATATTATTCCGGGAAATGGTCATTTCAGTTTAGATGTAAGAGCAGAGAGTAATATACTATTAGAAGAATTAAAGAAAAAGATTGAGCATGTAATAGAATCAGCTGCATCGATGGGGTCGAAAACTTCATACGAATGGATGGATCTTGCACCAGGAGCAGAGGTTTCCGAAGAAGCAGAGCGCTTTATGCGTAAAGGTATTCTCGAAGTGTATGGGGAAGAGAGATGCACAGGGCCTCTCTATACGACAGGAAGCGATGATTTCCATTACTATACAGTGAAAAGACCACATTTAAAAGCTGTCATGCTTGGACTAGGAGCAGACCTACAACCTGGATTACACCATCCGTATATGAGGTTTGATCATAGTTGTATTATGGATGGGGTAGAAATATTGAAACAAACTGTATTGAAAGTGTTAGAAGACAGGGGCTAAAGAGCTCCTGTTTTTTTGTCGTGAATTGTCGGTAAATCGATATATTTGAAAAATCGTTGATATATTTGAAGTTACGATAGATATATTAAGAAAATCGTTAATATAATTTCACATATCTATTAATTTGATGAAAAATGAGCCTCCAGTACATGGTGTATAATAATAAGTACCATTTTTTAATAGGAGAAAACGAATGAACGAACAATATTACGATGCAGTTTTACATATAAAAACAGTCGGTGAGCAAAAAGGATTTAACAAATCTATGCATTATCACCGTTATGAACCGACGCCGTATAGCGGATTAGATGAGTTACTGAATCAATATGAAATAAAAAGTAGTGACCGAATTGTAGACTTTGGGTGCGGAAAAGGGCGATTAAACTTTTATATGCATCATAAATGTGGGGCTTCAGCAGTTGGAATTGAAATGAATGAAGAGTTTTATAAAGAAGCGATCGATAATCGAGATCGTTATGCCCGAAAGGCACGAAACAGTAAGGGGAAAATTCAATTCCAATGTTGTTTAGCGCAGGAATATGAGATTGATCCACATGATAATAGGTTTTATTTCTTTAATCCGTTTTCTGTGCAAGTGTTTATGAATGTAGTAAATAACATTTTGTTTTCAGTAGAAAACACGGGGAGAGAAGTGGATATTATTTTATATTATCCTTCTGAGGACTATATTTTCTTCTTAGAAAATCAGACTGCGTTTGAGCTGAAGAAAGAAGTTAGATTGCCAGGTGCTTATGAGAAGAATGGGAATGAGAGGTTTTTAGTTTATACATTAGGGTAATAAAAAACAGGTGCCAAGGCACCTGTTTTTATTAGTTACGGATTAAGTAATCAAATGCACCTAAAGCTGCGTTTGCACCTGAACCCATAGAGATGATGATTTGTTTGTACGGATTATTTGTACAGTCACCTGCAGCAAACACTCCTGGTACGTTTGTAGCGCCGTGCTTGTCTGTTACGATTTCACCGCGAACGCGTTCAACTGTTTCGCCTAACCAGTCTGTGTTTGGCACAAGACCGATTTGTACGAATACACCTTGTAATTCAACGTGATGAACTTCTTCAGTTTCACGATCGATGTAAGAAATACCATTTACTTTATCAGTACCAGTGATTTCTTTCGTTTGAACGTTTTTCAGAACAGTTACGTTTGGTAAGCTGTTAAGACGCTCTTGCAATACAGCATCAGCTTTTAATTCTGGCATGAATTCAAGAACAGTTACGTGCTTAACGATACCTGCTAAGTCGATAGCTGCTTCAATACCAGAGTTACCTCCGCCGATAACTGCTACGTCTTTTCCAGTGAATAATGGGCCGTCACAGTGTGGGCAATATGCTACACCTTTATTTTTGAACTCAGCTTCACCTGGTACGCCAACATTACGCCAGCGAGCACCTGTAGAAACGATTACGCTCTTACTTTTCAGAATAGCGCCGTTTTCAAGTTCCACTTCAATAAGTTCTTTTTTCTCTAAACGTTTCGCACGTTGTAGATTCATTACATCGATGTCGTATTCTTTTACGTGTTCTTCAAGGCTTGCTACTAGCTTAGGACCTTCAGTCTTTTTTACGCTGATGAAGTTCTCAATGCCCATAGTATCCATTACTTGACCACCGAAGCGCTCAGCAACGATACCAGTGCGGATGCCTTTACGTGCTGCGTAAATTGCTGCACTTGCACCAGCAGGGCCGCCACCAACAACAAGAACATCGTATGGATCTTTATCAGAAAGCTCTGATGCATCTGGACCGTTACCCATTTTAGCTAAAATTTCTTCAAGTGTCATACGACCGCTTCCGAAAGATTCGCCGTTTAGGTAAACAGTTGGTACTGCCATGATGTCTTTGCTTTCTACTTCCTCTTTGAATGCAGCGCCATCAATCATAGTATGTGTAATACCAGGGTTAAGAACGCTCATTACGTTAAGAGCTTGTACAACATCAGGACAGTTATGACAACTTAGGCTGATATAAGATTCAAAATGATATTCGCCTTGAATGTTTTTAATTTGATCGATTAATTTTTGTTCAACTTTTGGAGCGCGTCCACTTACTTGTAGTAAAGCTAACACTAATGATGTAAATTCGTGTCCTAATGGAATACCAGCGAATACGACACCAGTGTCTTCACCAGGGCGGTTTACGCTAAAGCTTGGTGTTCTCTCTAATTCAACTTTTTCTACTGTAATCTTAGATGACATAGTAGCTAATTCGTCTACTAGAGCTAACATATCTTTAGATACGTTATCGTCTCCTGCGCTTACCTTAAGTAAAATATCGTTCTCCATTAATTGAAGGTATTGGGATAGTTGTGTTTTTATATCTGCATCTAGTATCATTTTGATCGAACTCCTTAGATTTTGCCTACAAGGTCAAGGCTTGGTTTAAGTGTTGCAGAACCCTCTTGCCATTTAGCTGGGCAAACTTCACCTGGGTTGTTACGTACGTATTGAGCAGCTTTAATTTTGTTAACAAGAATGCTTGCGTCACGGCCGATACCGTCAGCATTGATTTCCATAGATTGGATAACGCCGTCTGGATCGATGATGAATGTACCACGAGCAGCAAGACCTTCTTCTTCCATTAAAACGTTGAAGTTTGTAGTGATTGTGCGAGTTGGGTCACCAATCATGATGTACTCGATTTTGCCGATAGTTTCTGAGCTATCATGCCATGCTTTGTGAGTGAAGTGAGTGTCTGTAGATACAGAGTATACTTCAACGCCTAAGTCTTTTAGAGTTGCGTATTGGTTTTGTAAGTCTTCAAGTTCAGTTGGGCAAACGAATGTGAAGTCAGCTGGGTAGAAACAAACTACACTCCATTTTCCTTTTAAACTTTCGTCAGTAACTTGGATAAATTCTCCATTATGGTAAGCATTAGCTTTAAACGGTTTTACTTCTGTGCCGATTAATAACATGTTAAAATTCCTCCTAAATGTTGGTTTTGAGCATCAAAAAATAGTGTGCTCATAAAATATATTTTTTAATTAACTATAATAATTCTAATTCGATATTAATTATCATATAGAAGTGGTTATTTTGTCAAGAGAATAAACCAACTTTATACCAATTTAATTAATATTTATTCTCAATTAAGGCTAACAGGGAATGGAAAGGTAACTTTAAGTTTATAAATTTTCAATGATTGTTTGAAAGAGTAGTGTGTATGTTAGAAATATGGTGTAAGTGTAAATTCTTAGGAAGGAAATATTTCTTAGAAGTTATGTATTTGAAAAGGAACTGCTTATTTCTATTTTACAAAGAATTGTGCGATAAATAAAATAAAATGAATCGAAATCTTTTTGAACAATTTTTGTCATCTCAAATATATAATTAGGAAGTATATATTTGAGATGATAGTTAGAAACATTGACTCAAATTGCTAACAAGATATAATAAAACCTAGATATACCTTTCAAAAAGAAGAATA
Source organism: Bacillus sp. FSL K6-0073 (assembly GCF_038006085.1). Lineage (NCBI taxonomy): Bacteria > Bacillati > Bacillota > Bacilli > Caryophanales > Bacillaceae > Bacillus > Bacillus sp. FSL K6-0073. The sequence goes on from NZ_JBBOUN010000001.1 coordinate 383,232, forward strand.
CATATTTATAGGATGAAAAAATTCAACCTATTATTTTTTATAGCTTTTGGAAAACGCTTACAATTGGTGTGGAGGGGAAACCATGTCTAAGTTCACAAAGTATTTTTTAATGGAAGCTAGCGATGTGATTGCATATGTGAAAGAGAAATTATCTAAGTTTGAACATGCAAAGGGGCTAAAGTGTAAAGAAATAGGTGATGGCAATTTAAATTATGTGTTCCGCGTTTGGGATGAAAAAGAGAACATGTCTGTCATCGTAAAGCAAGCTGGGGATACAGCTCGCATTTCAGATGAGTTTAAGTTATCGACGAATCGTATTCGTATAGAATCAGATGTTTTGCAGTTAGAGCATGAGTTAGCACCTGGACTTGTTCCTAAGGTGTATTTATTTGATAGTGTGATGAACTGTTGCGTAATGGAAGATTTATCGAATCACACAATATTACGTACAGCACTTATAAATCATCAAATATTTCCGCAGCTTGCTGACGACTTAACTACTTTTATGGTAAATACACTTTTATTAACATCTGATGTTGTAATGAATCATAAAGAGAAGAAGGAACTTGTGAAGAATTATATAAATCCTGAATTATGTGAGATTACAGAGGACCTCGTATATTCAGAACCATTTACAAATCATAATAAGCGTAATGAGTTATTTCCTTTAAATGAGGGATGGATTAGGGAGCATATTTATAGTGATAAAGAGCTTCGTATGGAAGTAGCGAAACGTAAATTTTCTTTTATGACGAATGCACAGGCATTGCTTCATGGTGATTTACATACTGGTTCTGTTTTTGTAAGAGATGATTCTACAAAAGTTATTGATCCTGAGTTTGCTTTTTATGGACCTATGGGATATGACGTTGGGAATGTAATGGCGAATTTAATGTTTGCTTGGGTGAATGCAGATGCAACGATGCCACCTGGAGCTGAGAAAGATACGTATATGGATTGGTTACAAACTACGATGGTAGAGGCAATTGATTTATTTAAGAAGAAGTTTTTAGATGCTTGGGATATTCATGTGACCGAGATTATGGCGAAGGAAGAAGGCTTTAACGAAGCCTATTTACAATCTGTATTAGAGGATACAGCTGCAGTGACAGGTCTTGAATTAATCCGCCGTATTGTTGGATTAGCGAAAGTAAAAGATATTACTTGTATTGAGAATGAGGAAGCACGTGCTAGAGCGGAGCGAATTTGTCTTCAAGTAGCGAAGAGTTTTATTTTACGAGCGAATCAATATAGAACGGGTACAAGTTTTGTAGCAACGTTAAAAGAACAGTCAATGCACTACGCGGAGTAAGGGGAGAATATGATGGAAGAGCAATTAATACCAATTCAGTGGAAAGATGATGCTTTAGTTTTGTTAGATCAAACGTTATTACCGAATGAAATTGTTTATGAATCTTTTAAAACAGCTGAAAGTGTGTGGGATGCCATTCAAGTAATGAAAGTACGAGGTGCACCAGCGATTGGTGTTTCAGCAGCTTACGGAGTGTATTTAGGGATAAAGGAATTTGCTGAAGGTACGGAAGAAGGATTTATGGATGAAGTAAGAAAGGTATGTACATACTTGGCGACATCAAGACCGACTGCCGTAAATTTATTTTGGGCACTTGAAAGAATGGAAAGTGTAGCGACAGATAATATTCATTTATCAATCTCACAGCTGAAAAATAGATTACTAGAAGAGGCAAAAGAGATTCATAGAGAAGATGAAGAAATTAACCGTCAAATTGGAGAACATGCATTAACATTATTCCATGATGGAATGGGAGTATTAACACATTGTAATGCTGGTGCGTTAGCGACGACTAAGTATGGTACTGCGACGGCTCCAATGTACTTAGCGAAAGAAAAAGGATGGGACTTAAAAATCTTTTCGGATGAAACACGTCCAAGATTACAAGGGTCAACGTTAACGGCATTAGAACTACAGCGAGCGGGAATTGATGTTACTGTCATTACGGATAATATGGCGGCTATGGTCATGTCACAAGGGAAGATTGACGCTGTAATTGTTGGATGCGACCGTGTGGCAGCGAACGGTGATATAGCAAATAAAATTGGAACATTAGGCGTATCTATTTTAGCGAAATACTACAACATTCCGTTTTATGTAGCGGCACCAACGCCGACAATTGATTTAAAGACATCGACAGGAAAAGAAATTCCGATTGAAGAAAGAGATGCTTCTGAAGTGATTAATCGCTTCGGACAATATTCTGCTCCGAAAGAAAGTAAAGTATATAATCCAGCATTTGATGTTACTCCACATGAAAATGTAACAGCGATTATTACAGAAAAAGGGATTGTAAAGGCACCGTTTACGGAGAATTTAAAAAAGCTATTTCAATAAGTAGATAAATGTAAAAGTCAGTCATCATAAGCTTCATACTTAGGGGGATGTATATGTTATTACCAAAAGAAAGAGAAGAAATTGTAGCGTATGGAAAGAAAATGATTTCTAGTGGTTTAACAAAGGGGACGGGTGGTAATATTAGTATCTTTAATCGTGAACAAGGTCTTGTTGCGATTAGCCCAAGTGGTTTAGAGTATTATGAAACAAAGCCTGAAGATGTAGTTATATTAAACTTAGATGGTGAAGTAATAGAAGGAGAGAGAAAACCATCAAGTGAATTAGATATGCACCTTATTTACTATAGGAAGCGTGAAGATATAAATGCGCTTGTGCATACACACTCTCCTTACGCGAAGACGATTGCATCATTAGGATGGGAGCTTCCGGCTGTGTCGTATTTAATTGCTTTCGCAGGACCGAATGTGCGCTGTGCACCGTATGAAACATTTGGTACGAAGCAATTAGCGGATGCTGCTTTTGAAGGCATGATTGATCGTCGTGCTGTGCTACTTGCAAATCACGGTTTAATTGCTGGGGCAAATAATATAAAAATGGCATTTACTGTTGCAGAAGAGATTGAGTTTTGTGCTCAAATTTATTATCAAACGAAAAGCATTGGGGAACCAAAGCTATTGCCAGAAGATGAGATGGAGAATTTGGCGAAGAAGTTTGAAGGGTATGGGCAGCAGTAGAATGAAACAAAGACACCCTCAAGAAAAGATCTTGAGGGTGTTTTTTAAGCTTTTTTAAGCAACAAATACATAAAGTAAGGAGCGCCAATTAAAGCAACGACAATACCTGCTGGGATGCCATTAGGCTCAACTATGTTTCGTCCGATTGTGTCTGCTAATAGCAATAGCCATCCGCCGATTAAAACGGCGATAGGCATGAAAATTTGATGTCTCGGACCTACTAAAGATTTTGCGATATGAGGAGCCATTAGTCCGATAAAGCTAATTCCTCCTGTTACAGAAACAGCTGCAGCAGCAAGCGCAACGGCTGCAACTAATAAGTATCTGCGTTCTTTTTCAATTTCAATTCCAACGCCGATTGCGACGGGCTCGTTTAATGCTAGAATGTTTAATCGATTTGCTTTATAGAAAACGAACGGAATGAATACGATTAACCATGGGAGCATTGCGAAAACGAAGATCCAGTCATCTCCCCAAATATTTCCGGCAATCCATTTTGAAATAAAGTCTACTTTCATACGATCCGCGGATGAAATAAGGACAATCATCGTTCCAGATAGTGCAAATGCAAAACCGATACCGGTTAATGTTAATCGCACCGGCTGAAGTCCAGTTGATTTACTATATGAAAATACGTAAATTAGAACAGCTGTCAGAAATGCTCCGATAAATCCAACGACAGGTAGTAAGTAAAGAAATGAACCTACATCTATTGGAAAGTATAAAAAGAAAATAGCGACAGCAACACCGGCCCCAGAGTTGATTCCAAGAATACCAGGTTCAGCTAAATCATTTCGGGTAATCCCTTGCAGAATAGCACCTGATAAAGCGAGAGCCATACCAGCTAATAATGTAATGACAATTCTAGGTAGTCTTAAAGAGTATAAAACGAACTCCTCTTTAAACGTCCCTTGTCCCATTAATGTTGGGAGTAGTCGATCATAAGATAAAGATGCTGAACCAAGTCCCATTCCAACTACAATGGTTGTGATGATTACTATAAGTAAAGCGAGTATAATGAGACGCTGTTTTCTTAGAATAGATTGCATCATGAGAATGTTTTTCCTCCTTTACGTACAATGAATAGGAAGAATGGTAACCCTACAATCGCGACAATTGCCGCAACTGGTGTTTCGTATGGAGCGTTAATAGTACGTCCGATTGTATCTGCAAGTAGCATAAAGGAAGCTCCAGCAATTGCTGACATCGGTATAACAAATCGGTAATCTGGACCGACAATTGGGCGTACCATGTGAGGTACCATTAAGCCGATAAATGCCATATTTCCGACAAGCGCTACAGATGCACCTGCAAGTAAGATAATAATGATAAATAAAATAGTTTTAATAACAATAATTTTTTGACCTAGTCCAATAGCCACTTCCTCACTGAAACTAAGAACTGTCAATTTTTTTGCTAGTAAGATAGCGATAAAGATACTAATTGAAATGACTGGAATAATAATTTTTAATTGGTTCCAAGTTGTTCCAATTACGCCACCAGCAGTCCAAAGTGATACATCTTGTGAAATTTTAAAGTAAATGCCGATTCCTTCTGAAATTGCGAGTAGAAATGCTGAAACTGCAGCACCCGCTAATACAATTCGAAGAGGAGAAAGGCCGCCTTTTTTCACCATACCAATTCCAAATACCATAATTGCGCCAATTGCAGCACCGATAAAGCAAGCTAATGTTAAGTAAAGATAGCTGATGGAAGGGTTGAAAGCAAGTGTCAGTGCAAGCGCAGCATTTGCTCCACCAGATAGCCCTAATAATCCAGGATCCGCAAGTGGATTTCGTGTTAATCCTTGCATAATTGCTCCAGAAACGGCTAATCCAGCTCCTACAAAAATAGCAGCAACTTCACGTGGTAAACGTATTTCTCGAATAATAGATATTTTGTCTCCTTTAGCGGAGGAAGTGAGTGCTGACCATACATCTTTTATCGAAGTATCTGCAGCACCTAATACCATTGCAACCATAAAAATAAGAAAGAATGCAATTAAGCTTAAAATTAGTTTATATGTAAAAGCTATAGAACGTGGATTGTCATGATCTTTTGTCATTCGTTTCACATCTTTTCTGTTCATAGAATAAAGGAAGAGGAATTCTTAAATTAAGAATTCCTCATGTTTGTATTATTTACCAAGAAAGCTCTTCTTGAAGAAGTCTAGTTGGAAGTCTAATGTAAGTGGATCATTGAAATAGAATTCCATCATGTTTGCTTCATATACGCGATTATTTTTTACTGCTGGGATGTTTTTATATGATTCTGTCTCTTGGAATGAGTTATCAGTATCTTTGTTTTTACTTACGATTAAGTAATCACCAGCAAACTCAGGTAATACCTCAGTAGATAATGCGTAGTAACCTTCTTTTAACGCTTTTTCTTTTACTTTTTCAGGCATTTTTAATTTCATTTCTTGGTACAGAATTTCTGTTCCACGGCCCCAGTTTTCGCCGTATACATAAAGCTGTTTGTTGAAGTTTTCTACAACAGAAACTGTAGCATCTTCACCGATTTTTGCTTTAATTTCTTTACCAGCGTCTTGTGCACGTTTCTTGAAGTCATCAACCCAAGTTTTTGCTTCTTTTTCTTTGTTTAATAACTTACCGATTTCTAAATGCTGTGTTAAGTAATCAACTTTTCCGTAAGTGTATGTTACAGTAGGAGCGATTTTCTTTAACTTATCAACATTTTTAATATTTGATAAACCAATGATTAAATCTGGGTTTAGCTCAGCGATTTTTTCAACATTTTCATCTGATACTTCAGCAACATCTTTCAATTTGCTATCAAAACGTGGGTTTTGTTTAGACCATGAATCTACCCCAACAAGATTTACTCCTAATGACATTACGTTACCAGCGAATGATGATAAAACTACAACGCGTTTTGGATTTGCAGGCACTTCTACTTTACCATTTTCAGATTGGTATGTAATTGTTTCTGATTTACTACCTTTTGTATCGTTCTTTTTGTCTGTAGAGCCATTGCTACAAGCACTCATAACAAGAACGAAAAGAACTGTTAGTGAAATAAATAACTTTTTCATCGTCTTTCTCCTTTAACATAGATGATATGTGTATACAATAATTTGTTTAACTGTAATCTTTTTGAAAGAGTAGTGGTAACGCAAAATGTTTATTAAAAATCTTGAATGTGAGATTCTACAATATAGTATTAACCATATTAATAAAAGAAGATGTAATCTCAAATTTGCTAATTATTAACAAATTGATAATGATTATCACTATTGATTCATTAAATAATATAATTTTATCTAGTTGTATTGTCAATAGTAATTTTAATTGTAAATTTTGCAGAAACAGGTTATATTTTATTGAGAATGATAATCAATGATTGGTAGCTGAGGAGTGAAGGTTAATGAATAGAGAAGAATTGTTTGATGTAACCGTGATAGGCGGGGGACCTGCAGGGCTTTATTCAGCTTTTTATAGTGGACTCAGAGAGATGAAAACAAAAATAATAGAATTTCAACCACAGTTAGGTGGAAAAATACATGTGTATCCGGAAAAAATGATTTGGGATGTAGGAGGACTATTGCCAGTTACAGGTGATAAGTTAATTGAACAACTTGTACAGCAAGGGTTAACATTTAAGCCAGAAGTTGTATTAGATACAAAAGTGGAATCAATTATTCGTAATCAAGATGGTACTTTTACATTAAAAGCAAGTACTGGGGAAGAACACTTTTCAAAAACAGTTATCGTCGCAACAGGAAGTGGTATATTGAAACCGCAAAAGTTATCTATTGAAGGTGCTGAGCGATTTGAAGTATCGAATTTAAATTATACAGTTAAATCTTTAAAGCGTTTCAAAGGTAAAACAGTTATTATTTCCGGTGGAGGCAATTCTGCTGTTGATTGGGCAAATGAATTGGAACCAATTGCGAAAAAAGTGTATGTAACGTATAGAAAAGAAGAATTATCTGGTCATGAAGCACAAGTAAAACAACTTATGAACAGCTCAGCGGAGTGTTTCTTTAATACATCGATTACAAAATTAATTGCTGGTGATAATCATGAAGCAATCGAATATGTAGAATTAACAAATCATGAAACAGGTGAGGTTTCTCATTTACCTATTGATGAAGTTATTATTAATCATGGATATGAACGCGACATTACATTATTAGAAAATAGTGAGTTAGACGTTGCAATTATAGATAATTATTATATTGCAGGTAATGCAAATAGTGAGTCTTCAGTAGATGGATTATATGCTGCTGGAGATATTTTAAAGCACGAAGGGAAACTACACTTAATTGCAGGTGCATTCCAAGATGCGGGAAATGCTGTGAATAAAGCAAAACAATTTATCCAACCAGATGCAAGTGAGTACGGAATGGTTTCTTCTCATAATGAAGTATTTAAGAAGAGAAATCGCGAACTGATTAAGCAGATGATGAAATAATAAGGAACAAGTACACCCCCACGTATTTCTCTATTCAAATGGATGAGAGATGTACGTGGGGGTTTTCCTGTTTACTATATTTTCTATCATTATAATGACACCGGTTTCATCAGTTCATATGATATGAACATTTTATTGGTAAAGCATCCTAGAAAACAATTTAGCTATGTTTTGCTTACGCAGAACATGGCTAAATTACGCTGTCCCTTTAGCGCGTTCATTAGGAAATGGCATATTTAGTATAGAAGCAATATACTGTTTTCCATGCATTCGAGCTAATGATTCTAATATTTGGCGAACACGTTTTGTAAGATGACCTTGTTTTTTGATGGCTTCACAATATGCGTCATAGAAGGCATATTTAGCCCAAAGGAAATCATCTTGTTGGAATAAGAAATGATTTTTGTACCATTCACCAATTGTATGATAACAATTGTTTTCATGTATTGCTGTGCTTTGAGAAAGAAAACGATCAGATAAAGATACATTCAAATGAGAAATTGTGTTTTCTGTTTCAACTTGTAGTGTTTTTTCTAACATTGTAATGATGTGACGAGTAGCCATATGTTAACTCTCCTTTGTGTAAATGGGTAATACCATTCTATATTTAAAAAATTCTTACTATATAATACTATACAATATATGGAATGCATCTACCTGCTTTTTGAACTGCATTTACAAAATCTTTTTTATTTGTTTACAAAAATAAAGTAAGATACAGTATAGATGAAAAAATAATAAAGGAATGAACGCATTGTATATAACAGTAGAAGAGACTGCGGAGTATTTGAATTTACCAAAATCGTATATTGAAGAGTTAATTCAGCAAAAGAAAATTCGTGCGCTATTCGATGGAGAGCAATATTTAGTAAATAAAGAACAATTTAATACACATTTAGAGCAAATGGAGAAATATAAGCAATTAGTGGAAGAAATATTGAACGAACCAATTCCAGAAGATATGGATGTTAAAGACGAAGATTAAACTATGGAAAATCCCTTATGAAGATATACAGAAATGTATATTCATAAGGGATTTTTTGTTTGAAGATATCAAAAACATAAGGAGTTCTTAGCCTTTCTTCAAATTTTGATAGGTAGTAGTCTACCATGTTAAAAGCATATTTTTTTCTAGCTAGGACAAACATAGAGAACGTAACCTGTACAGATACATATACTATCAGTGCAAAAGCTTATAAATTAATGGAAGGGGTTTTCTCGTGAGTTTATTTCATTGTGATTTTCTGAAAGACTTAATTGGATCTTTTGTGAGAGTAAACAGGGGTGGTCCAGAATCTCAAAAAGGGACAATAGTCGCTGTATGTTCGGATTACTTTGTATTAAAGAATGAAAAAGGAGAGCTCTATTACTATCAGATTCGTCATCTGAAAAGTATTACAAAAAATGCGAAAGATTGTAAAGCAGATGATTGCAGATGGTTGGAATGTGAATGTGAAGATGACTTTGAAAAGTTACTTCAAAGCTTCAAATATTGCTGGGTGAAAATTAATCGTGGTGGCCCAGAGAAAGTTGAAGGTATTTTACAAGATGTTTCTTGTGAATTTGTGACACTAATTGTAAAAGAAGAAGTTATATTAGTTGCAGTATCTCATATTAAGAGTGTAACAGTACCTTGTAGAGAGAGCGAAGAAAGCGAAAGTGAAAGCGAAAGTGAAAGTAATAATTCAGGTCGAGCTCGCGCACAAAGACAGTCAAGAAGAGGAAGATAATAAGAAAGGAGGATATAAATTTGGAAAGTATATTATGCTGTGAACAAATTAAAGGCTTAGTCGGTGAGACTGTAAAAGTAAATCTTCGTGGACCAGAGAGTCGAGTGGGGGTACTTGTATCGTTAGGAAGAGATTACCTTACATTACAACTTCCTCTTGGTGAATTAGTATATTACCAATTGAAACATGTGAAAAGTCTAGTTAAGAAAGTGAAAGAAAGTAAATGTGGCGACGGCTATGTTTCATGTTTCTGCTCTGATGATGATACTTTTGTCGATGTATTATGTGACTTGAAGTATAAGTGGGTAAAGATTAATCGTGGCGGCCCAGAGTGTGTAGAAGGCTTATTAAGTGAAGTGCATGAAGAATGTATTACGCTAGTAAACGGTGATGAAGTTATTTATATCATTAATTATCATATTAAGAGTGTGAGTCAAGTAGTGAAATGTAAAAAGAATGAAGATGAATAATGTTTAATAAATAAGAGGGGCATTATGAGGGAAAGAGAAGAACAATTTCTTATTTCGATAGTATGAAAAGGAATTACTTACTATTAAGACAGAACATTGCCCTGATTATTTTTTTGAAACGAAAGATAGGAAAGCTGAAATTCATAGGAAGGAGGATATAGATGAATGAGTTAAACAAAAGTATTGGGGAAAATATATATGTTAAATTAATCGGTGAAAAAAGGTTTAAAGGTATATTAATAGACGTAGGAAATGACATTATTGTTCTTTACAATGGACAAGACTATGTATATATATCTTTATATCATGTACAATACTATAAATTTTTAAGACCACATGACGAAGACATACTAAAACCAGATGTTGATTCTGTAATTAAGAGGGAATCCCCTTCAATTTCTTTGAGAAAAGTATTAAGTACTTCTAAAGGGATTTTTACAGAAGTTTATGTAGCAGGAAATGCTCCAATACATGGTTATGTTACAAGTGTGATGAACGACTATATTGTTTTTTATAGTCCGGTTTATAAAACGGTATATATATCTTTAAAGCATTTAAAATGGTTAATTCCGTATAAAGAAAACCAAGTACCGTATGCCCTCAATAAAAATGAACTCCCCGTAAATCCGTTAAATATTACATTAGCTAGAACATTTGAAGAGCAGCTTATTAAAATGACTGGGAAAATTATGGTGTTTGATTTAGGTGAGGAGTCCAATAAAATTGGAAAAATGGCGAAAATTGATGAAGGGCATATTGAAATATCAAAAGCACGTGATGCAAAAATGTATGTGAATATTCAACATGTAAAATCCGTCCATTGTCCGTAGATTAGTTGGAAGGGCTGACTTTTTCTTTTATATGCAGAAGAAAAGGTCGAGCCTATTTGTTTTAGTTTAATTTGAAGATGAGGGGAAAAATGAATTGAATATAAACATAGTATAGTGTGATTTTTTAAAAGGTAACTTTGCACTAACTTATAAAAATTGTGTACGAGCTATCTTTTTATGTATTCAATTTATTTTTTGAGGAGGAGTTGCTCAACTAATTTATTAAAGGGGTTTTGTTTGTGGAGCAGTTTCCGAATTCGTTATCAATTACATTGCTTGGTAGTGCTGGTGGAGCAGCAAAAGCAGTTTTAGCAATTTTAAATCAAGCGATAGCAAATGAAAAAGATCCAATTTATGAAGTATTAAAGAATGCCAAATTTCATTTAGTGGATATAAAACAAAAAGATAGGACTTATTATGATGAGTTGTTTTCGAATTTGAAAGGTCAATTATATTTATATGAGATAAACCTTCAAAATGTAGTGGAATTTAAACAACATTTAAAAGAAAAAAGTACGAGTGTTGTGATTGATGTTTCAGGGGCAGATACAATTAGAGTATTAAGCTGCTGTAATGAATTAGGAATTTGTTATATTAATTCAGCCTTGGAAAATGAAGCAGTAGATCAGGACGACAGCTTAATCGGCTTTCAGCTTACGGAAAGATATACAAGGTTTGAGAAGGAGAAAGAGAAATTTACAAATACAAAAGCGATTATAGGTTCAGGTATGAATCCAGGTGTTGTTCAATGGATGGTTGTTGAGCTTATGAAGGAACGACCAAATGAAAGGCCAAGAGCATGTTATATTGTAGAACATGACACGTCGTTTTTGCATGATACAGCACTTATAAAGCCACATACACTTTATGCTTCATGGGCAGTAGAGCGATTTTTAGATGAAGCAATCTGGAGTTATCCGATGTATATGAGTCATCATCGTCCTCTTTACTTTTATGAAGATGTATATGCTTCAGAGTATAAAGTGAAGTTAGGAGAAAAAGAATTCTATGGTTGTTTAATGCCACATGAGGAAGTATTAATTTTAGGGAAAAACTTCAATATGGAAGTTGGTTTTCTTTACCGAATTAATGAGTATACAACAAATATAATTAGACAGAACTTAGATCAAGTAGAAGATTTATGGAACTGGAATCGTAAAGTGTTTAATCCAGCGGAAGAAGAGGTTGCTGGAGAGGACTTGGTCGGTGTGTTACTCGTTTATGAAAATAGTGAGACATATATGTATAATGTAATGAATAGTAGCCAAGTTTTTCGTAAATATAAAACGAATGCAACGTATTTTCAGGTAGGGTGCGGGATTTATGCGGGCTTGTCTAGTTTACTTTTAGATCAATTTGAACAAGGCGCTTATTACGTCGAGGAGTTGTTATTAAATACAGAAAGTAAGTACGGTGAGTATTTAAATTTATATATGAAGGATTTTGTAATAGGGCATAATAAATTTACTGATGGATTGTTACATGATAGGGTAAGTTGGATATAAGTTGTTACTAAAAGGAAGGAGAGATCTCCTTCCTTTTAGTATTATAAGGTTAAATATTGCCCTGAAAGCAATTTCATACTTATACTTTAAGGAGATAACAATGAAAGTTTTTTGTATCGATCAAGGGGAGTTTTTATATGAACAAATACAAGAGCTTGATTTATGAAGAAAGAAGAGCCTTAAAGGTATTTATATTATTATTTTATATTATATTCTTTTTATATGACGCTATATATTATTTTGTATATCCTGCTATGAATATTAGTGGAACAGCGGTAGGGTGGCCAGAAGGTAGTCTTGGGATAGGTGTGCCTATATTTGTAATAGCATTATTTCCTATTTCTATATATCTTCAAAAAAGAGGGTATGTATATTCTGTAAAATATTTATTTTTATTTGGATACATGTTTATCAATCTTGTTAATAATTTAATGATTTATTTGCGAACGGATAGACCTTTTGAACATGGTAGTATGGTAGAAATGTTGTTAATTTTATTTGCCCCAGTTTTCGTGAATAGAAAATACTTTTATTTAGTTTCCTTTAGTGTAATTGGAAAGTACGTATTTTTCACATTGCTATTACAAGATTTAAAAGTGATAATTCCACTTGTTTTATGTGTATTTTATTTCATTATTTCACATTCTTTATTAAAACGATTTCAATCTTATGTAAGAACAGTGGTTGAAATGATGAACAATATGAAAGAGACGGAAAATTTAGCTGTGATTGGGACTATGTCTACAACAATTGCCCATGAAATTCGAAATCCACTAACAGCGTTAAAAGGGTTTACGCAAATGCAAAAAGAAAGAAATCCAACTGATACGATGAGCTACGACATTATGCTACAAGAAATTGAAAGGGTTAATGGATTTGTTAGTGAATTGATGTTGTTAGGGAAACCAAAGCCAACAAATTATGAAAGGTGTAATATACGAGACACCCTTCTATATGTTGTGCATCTAATGGAAAGTTATGCAACGCAATATAGAGTTAAATGTAATTTACAAGTAGATGGAAATTTACCGGCTATAAACGGTGATGATAAGCAATTAAAACAAGTGTTATTAAATATCATTAAAAATGGAATAGAATCAATGCCAGAGGGTGGAGAAATTCATATCCGTGCATATCAAAAAACGCAAGGACATTTGTGTATTTCTGTTGAAGACCAAGGATGCGGTATAGAGAATGAGAAGTTAGAAAAAATCGGCAAGGCGTTTTACACAACAAAGGAGAATGGTACAGGACTTGGATTAATGATTACATATAAAATTATTAAGGAACATCAAGGGAGTATCACGATCCAAAGTAGTCTAGGAGTAGGAACGAAAGTAGAAATTTTTCTGCCGACCGTTTAATGTATTTGAGAAAAGATTTTTCAGAAAAGTGTTCTTGTTGTGTAAATATAAACATTTTATAAAATGTTTCAAGAAGGGTTTTTTTTATAAAATACTTCGTTTATAATGGAGGAAAATATCGACATGAGATTGATTGCTCATGTAACGGTTCAGTAGTGTTATGAAAAGATAAGAAGGGGTGCACGCGCATCCTTTTTTCTATGCAGATATTATGAAAGAGGTGGTATGATGGAATTAACATTAAATTCGACTGTATGTTTACACACGATTCAATTTCGAAAAGAGCAAAAGAATTATACTGTAAAAGACACAATTACAGGAGAAAAATATGAAATGCCGCCACTTTGGATTGATGCATTGGCAATGATGCGTGACGGTTTTTTATTGGGGGAAATTGAGGAGAAATTAAAAGAAGAGTATCCATCCGAAGAAGTGAATATGTTAGCATTCACGAAGCAACTGTTAGAACTAGAACTTGTTGAAATGGTAGATGGGGAAGAAATAGCTTGTACAAAGAAGAAAGAGAAGGATTATTTAGCTTGGTTACGTCCTCATGTTGAGCAATTCTTTCTTAATTTAAATAAAAAAAATAGAAGCAAAGGTCAATGATGATCTTTGCTTTTTTGTATAGTTTGTTTAAAAAATTACAGCAAATGCCCTTGCAAAAGCACCGTCGCTATCTTTAATTTTTAAAGGTGCTGCTGAGAAGAAGAAACGTTTCGTGTGAATGGCATCTAAGTTTGTTAAGTTTTCGATTAAATAAATATTATTCCCAAGTAGTATGTGATGAATTGGTGATGTTTCTGTCGTTACCTCATCAGGAGAAATAAAATCTAAACCGACAGATTTTACTTTTAATTGTACTAGTTCCTCGGCTAATTCTTCAGAAAGATAAAAAGCTTCTTTCTCATACGCCTCCGTGTTCCATTTAGTAGATAGATTGGAATGGAAAATAACAATATCTCCTTCTTTTATATCAGCATCGTGCAGTACTTCTTTAGGTAGTTTTCGTTCTTGTACATGAGTTACATCAATAAGAACAGCTTCACCTACAAATTGATCCAGCGGTAATTGATCGATGGTCGTTGCGCCTGAAATAAAATGCGCAGGAGCATCACAATGCGTGCCAACATGAACGACAGAATGAAAATCTGTAACTTGATAGCCTGATTCTTCAACACTTGTAACAGCTTCTAGTTGTATTTTAGGTGTTCCAGGAAATTGAGACATATTATTTTCAAATGTTTGTGATAAATCAATTACTTTCATTTTACATACCTCCAATATATGTTTTTCAAATAATAAAAAGCTCATCCTTCAGTATCAAGAAAGATGAGCTTTACATGCTAGTTGAGTTTTATCTTCCAAAATGCAATGCATTTTGCAGGAATTAGCACCTATTCAGTTCGTATAAACTGAGGTTGCTGGGCTTCAAAGGGCCGGTCCCTCTGCCTCTCTTGATAAAGAAGTATTCAGTTTTAAAATCTTAATTTTCTGATAGTTAAATTGTAATTCATTTCCTTTTTGTGTGCAATAGAAAATAGGTATTCACCCAAATAAAGCCGCTCGCATATTGTAGCTTATGTAAATAGAATGCTGCGAAGGAGTGAGTGCAGTGACAGGAAATGTATTGAATTATTATGCTGGTGGTAATACAGCTAGGGGATTTCACAATTTATACGAAGAGAATTTAAAAGGATTAGACAGGTTATTTATCTTAAAGGGTGGCCCGGGAACGGGAAAATCTTCTTTAATAAAGGCAATAGGTCGTGAATGGGTTGGAAAAGGATATGATATTGAATTTTTACATTGTTCTTCTGACAATAAATCGGTTGATGGTGTAATTATCCCACAATTAAAAGTAGGAATTGTTGATGGGACATCACCGCATGTTATTGAGCCAAAAATGCCAGGAGTTGTTGAAGAGTATATAAATTTAGGAATTGCTTGGGACTCAGATAAACTAAGAAAGCAGAAGTTAGAAATTGAAAGATTTGTTTCAGAAGCAAGCAAAGCTTTTCAGTCTGCTTACGCACGTTTTAAAGAGGCATTGGTTATACATGATGAGTGGGAGAAGATATATATTGATAATATAGATTTTAATAAAGCAAATGAACTAACCGATCAGCTAATCCAGAAATTATTTGCAGATAAAAGCGGGAGACAATCGCTTGTAAAACATCGTTTTTTAGGAGCTGCAACACCGAAAGGAGCAGTTGACTTTGTTCCTAATTTAACAGAAGGGTTACCACATCGTTATTTTATAAAAGGGCGCCCAGGCTCTGGAAAATCAACGATGCTCAAAAAGTTAGCTAAGGCAGCTGAAGAAAAAGGATTTGAAGTTGAAGTATATCATTGCGGATTTGACCCGCATAGTCTTGATATGGTTATCGTAAGAGAATTAGGCTTTGCAATTTTTGATAGCACCGCACCGCATGAATATTTTCCAAGTCGTGAGGGTGATGAAATTATTGATATGTATGCCCTTATTGTTACGCCAGGGACTGATGAGAAATATGCGAAGGAAATTCGTGATGTTTCCATTCAGTATAAAGCAAAAATGAATGAGGCAATGTCTTTCTTAGCGAAAGCAAAATCGGTTCGTGATAAATTAGAACGAATTTATATTGCTGCTATGGATTTTTCAATAGTAGATTCATATAAAGAGGAGATTCAAAAAGAGTTTGAACGAATTGCTGCTACTGTAATTGAAAAGCAACAATAGAAGTTTTATTAGGCTGTCAGTAATTTCTGACAGTTTTTTTAGTATGTAGTAAAATTAATAGTGTATTGTCGAATTTCCAAGGAAATAATCAAAAAATGGAGATGTTATGAAATGAGAGAGAAAATCGAGTTGGAGTTAGAAAGAATTGAAAAAGAGAATGATGTGAAAATTTTATTTGCGGTGGAATCAGGGAGTCGTGCTTGGGGGTTTCCATCGAAAGATAGCGATTATGATGTTAGGTTTGTTTATATACATCCGGTAGAATGGTATTTATCAATTCATGACAAACGAGATGTAATTGAATATCCAATTAGTGATGATTTAGATATAAGCGGTTGGGATATTAAAAAGGCGTTGCAACTATTCGCGAAGTCGAACCCAGCTTTACTTGAGTGGATTCGATCACCAATTTTTTATTCGAAAAACTCTAATTTTCCAGAACTACTTCAACAGATGAGTGAGAAGAATTTTGATCCAAAAGCAACGATATATCATTATTTACATATGGCGTCGAAAAATTATCGTGAATTTTTGCAAGGTGAGAATGTAAAGCTGAAAAAGTACTTTTATGTATTACGTCCTATTTTAGCTTGTAAGTGGCTAGAAGAGAAAGCAACTTTACCACCTGTAGAATTTGATCGATTGATTACAGAATTACCATTAGAACGTAGTGTATTAGATGAGATTGAAAAGTTGTTAATAAAGAAAAAAGCAGGTACTGAATTAGATGTTGGATTGAAAATTAAGGTGCTAAATCAATTTTTAGAAGAACAAATTCATTACTATGGGCAATATGTAAAAGGAATTGAAAAGGGATCAGGGATCGATATTGAAATTTTAAATACACTATTTCGAGACATGTTGTTTGAAGCATATGAAAAAGAGCACAAGTAAGTTTGTGCTCTTTTTATTTTGTAGGAATGAAGAAAACAGATATAGCTGCGATAAGACCTGCAAAGGAGAATAAGTAAAAATTCCATGCTAAGTCATATTGCATTGTCATAATAATACCGATGAGAATAGGGCCAGCAATTGCACCAACTCGGCCAAGTCCCAGTCCCCAGCCTAAGGAGGTAGCTCGGATATGTGATGGGAAGTATTGTGTTACATATGCATTTAATATTTGAGTAATACCGACCGATCCAATACCAGCAAGGCCAATTAAAAGATAAATGATTGTAACAGATGGCTTGATTGTTAATAGTCCGATACATATGGCTGCCATAAGATAAGAGATGCTAATAACAATTTTTGCGCCTATACGATCAGCAATTGCTCCAGCAAATAACGCACCAACAGCTGCGGTAATATTTAGCATAAGTAGAAAAGACAGACTAGATCCAAGAGGATATCCCGCCTGGCGCATCATCTGTGGTAACCAAGTATTTAAACCGTATATTAAAAACATTCCCATTATATAAGTGATCCAAAAAAGTAGCGTTGCTTTTATGTATTCTTTTGAGAATAAAGTAAAAAATACATTTTTCTTTCGTATAGTAGATGGAGCTTGATGAGTTTTATTTTTTACATGAAATTCAATTTGAAAACGATTAAGAATTTGTTTCACTTCTTCTTGGCGATTACGTGATAATAAAAATTGAATGGACTCAGGTAAATAGCGAATAATGAAAGGAATGAGGAGTAGTGGAATCATTCCGATACCAAACATAATTCTCCATCCGAAATCTTCTAACATAAACATAGACAAAATAGCACCTAATACGATACCTAAAGGATAGCCAGTAAACATAAGAGCATAAATAAAAGATTGCCTTTTTTTTGGTGAATATTCAACAGTAAGTGCTGAAGCCGTTGGGATAACACCGCCTAATCCGATTCCTCCTATAAATCGAGATAATCCAAATAACTCAGGAGAAGAAGCGATAGCAGCTAAACCCATTGTGATAGAAAAAAGTGCTAAACAGCATATAAGCGTCCATTTACGCCCAATTAGATCTGTAATCGTTCCAACTAGAATAGCCCCAATAAACATCCCAAATAAAGCATAGCTTGCAATTGTACCAGCGTGCGCTGGTGATAGCGCCCAGCTTTTGTCTTCTAGGAGCTTTGGTAGAACGGCACCGTAAATACCTAAATCATATCCATCAGCTAAAATGGCTAGCCAACAAATAAAAACAACAAGTTTTGTAATAGAGCTTGAAAAGATAGTTTCTGTAGATTCTAGATGAGGTGGAGCTGAAGGTTGCATAATATTCACCCCTTTTAATTCGTAGATGAATATATTATTTTATTTAATGTTAATATTTCCCTCCCTGTGTCGAAATTTATCTGAAAAGATTTTATAACAAATAAAGAAGTTCAACAGTAATTCTGTTGAACTTCTTTATTTGTTTACTCATTATCAACTCGTTTTAACGGTTGATCTGCTGGGCCTTCAAGAACGTCTCCCTCAATTGAAAAACGAGAACCATGGCAAGGACAATCCCAAGTACAATCACCATTATTCCATTCAACTTCACAGCCGAGATGTGTACAAGTTGTATCGACGATATGTAATTTTCCTTCTTTGTCCTTATAAGCACCTGCTCGTTTACCGTTAACATGTACGACAGATCCTTCACCAACTTCGAGATCTTCTGGCTTACGTAATGCGGTTTCAATCTTTCCTTCAATTAAATGTTTCGCAACATCAATGTTCTGGGAGAGGAACGTTTTTATATCTGGATTTGCATGGAAGCGTGATGGTGCATACAGTTCTTTATAGGGACTGTGGACTTTTAGGATGGAGTCCTTCAGTAGGTGAGCGGCAGCAGTTCCAGTTGTCATGCCCCATTTGCGATATCCAGTTGCAACAAAGATATTTGGATTTCTTTCGTTAATATGTCCGATATAAGGAAGCTTATCTAGAGTGATTAAATCTTGTGCTGACCATCTATAAGGAACTTCGTCTATTCCAAAAGTTGCTTCAGCAAAAGAATAAAGTGCTTCATAATGAAGCATCGTATTTATTCCTTGTCCTGTTTTATGACTCTCTCCGCCAATCAAAATTAATTTTTCTCCATTGTTTGTTATATAGCGTAAGGAGCGCTTTGGATCATCAATACTTAAATACATGCCACCTGGATAATCCGTTTTTGCTTTTATTGCAAGAGCGTAGGAGCGTTCTGCGTACATTCGCGTAAAGAAAAAGCTATTCGCATCATAAAAAGGAAAATGTGAACAAGAGACGACATATTCACAAGTGATATGATGGCCCTCTTTTGTAATTATTTGTGGATGATCTCCCTTTTCCACATCCATAGCTGTTGTTTGTTCGTAGAGCTTTCCGCCCATCTCCACAAACTTTTCTAAAAGTGTTTTTAAATAAAGAAGGGGATGGAATTGTGCTTGATTTTTCATTATAAGCGCAGATTGTACTGGAATAGGAATCGATAGAGATTGAACATAGTCACAAGGTATATTTAATTTTTGATAAGCTTCATATTCTTTCGATAAATTTCTTAATCCGTTATCGGTAGTTGTATATAAATATGAATCTTCATTTGAGAAATTACAGTCGATTTTATATGTTTGAACAGTTTCATTTATGAATTGTAGAGCCTGATTATTTGATTCATAGTAAAGCCCGGCCTTTTCTACACCGAAATGGTTTATTAATTCATCATAAATAAGATCATGTTGTGCTGTTACTTTCGCTGTTGTATGCCCAGTCGTTCCGTTTAAAATACGACCAGAATCAATTAAAACAACATCGATGCCTTCTTTTGCAAGTAAATAGGCAGTAGTAATACCTGTAATACCAGCACCGATAATAGCAACTTTCGTCTTTATATTTTCGGATAAACGAGGGAAAGTAGGAAGCTGAGTAGATTCAATCCAATAAGATAGCGGCAGTTGTGGAAATGTATCACTTGTCATTGCGGAAACCTCCTGATTTTAGAACAATTTTCCTTTTAATATTTCCATATTATATGAAATTTATGTGTGTTGTTTTAGAAGTAGTCTATTTTTATTAAAAGAGGTTATAAATTATTTTAATATAATTAATTAGGTGGGGCATTATGAAGTAGTAGGATTTATATAAAACTAAATTCAAGTGATTCTGTTTGTTGATTACATAGGGAGTTATTGAATGAGATAGAGTCTATGGCGTTTAAGAAAATGTCTATATAGAGTGGGTAAATCCTTATGGAATATATACATTTTCTTTAGTGAAATAAAGTATGATTATAAAAATATAACCACCTTTTATTACTAGGTCATAAAAGGTGTTGACAATATAGAAATTCTATTGTTATGATTCATCATGTGGAAAGGTTGATAGAGAGTAAAAAGAGAAATGTTTTTCATTGATAATAAAAGCGAAAAATAAGTGACGATAGAGTGAGTATATTTTCCTTATAATAGATGCTTTTTGGATCATCTAGTAAAATCAATCTGGAAGCAAGAATTGATATATGTAAGTTGCGCAAGGCGCGGCATAAGAAAGGAGCAAAAGGATGAAGGAGCTTCATACGTTTGGGTGGTATGCAGCACGTGTATCACCACATTTGCCGAAAAAAGCATTTAAACCAGTGCCTACTCGTTTATTTGGTGGACTGGCTTATTTGCTTGTGGCATTGGCGGGGTTAATATCGATTGGTGTATTTGAATTGAATGTGTGGGCGAATCTAGGAATTGCGATTGTTCTTGGATTATGTTTTGCTTCACTTGGATTTTTAGGACATGAAATTTTACATGGAACTGTTGTAAGAAAGGCATGGCTTCGTGACTTCTTAGGCGCGATTGCATTTATGCCATTATCAACAGGGCCAAAGCTTTGGAGAAAGTGGCATAATGCAACGCATCATGTTCATACACAGCATGAAGAGAATGATCCGGATGCATGGCCGACACTTGAGAAACTTAAGAAGAGTAAGTTTTTGAGTTGGGTATATCGTATGCCTTTACATGTACGTTCATTCTTTAGTTTTCTGTCACTAACAATTCAATTTACATTGCATTCGACTCGAATGTTCTTTCATTTTATAAAAGAGTTCAAGTCATCCAATCAAAAATCTGTATGGCTTCAACTTCTTTTGCCTTGGACAGTTTGGATTAGTTTATTGTTTATTATGGGACCTGGAAAATGGTTATTTGCATATGTCATTCCGTTGTTAATTGCTAACTTTATTGTAATGGCATATATCGCAACAAATCACCGCTTAAATCCAATTGTTCCAGTAAATGATCCGTTAGCAAACTGTTTGTCAGTAACAGTGCCGCGCTGGGTAGACGTTTTACATTTCAATTTCTCATATCATACAGAACATCATCTGTTTCCTGCTATGAGTTCTAAATACTATCCGTTAGTAAAAGAGAAGATTAAAGAAATGTGGCCGGAACGCTATCATGAGATGCCGATGACAAAAGCTTTGGCAGCGCTATGGAATACACCACGTGTGTATTATCAAGGAAGTGAATTAGTGGATCCGCATAGAGAGCATTTCTATGGTTCTTTAGGAAATGGACTAGATCCTCATAATATTTCATATCGTGAGGAACATATAGAGGAAGAAAAGAGTATTAAAAAAGTAAATCAGTAAAAATTAATATATTTTTGCAATGAAAAAGCAAGCCATCTCAGGCTTGCTTTTTCTTATAAAGAAACTTCTTTTTTGTTCTTTTTATGGAATTGGACGGAGTTAGTTTCTTTTCGTTGTAGTCGTTTTTCTAAAAGATTAACAAAATAAGTAAATAGAAGAACAAGTACGAGATAGTATACACCAACGATTATGTAAGTATCTAATTGTTGGAAGTTACCTGCTGCAATTGATAAACCTGATCCCCATAATTCGGACAGTCCTACGTAAGCGACAAGTGAAGAGTCTTTTAATCCGATAATAAATTGGTTTCCTAGAGGAGGAAGAGACAGACGAAATGCTTGTGGTAATATAATCCGGCGCATAGCTAAAGGATAAGGCATACCTAAGGAGCGAGCGGCTTCCAATTGTCCCCGGTCGACGGATTGAATGGATCCCCGGAAAATTTCCGTAATATATGCACCGTTATGAATTGCTAAAGCGATTGCTCCTGCCCAAAAAGGGGAGAAAACAATGACAGATGTAATGCCAAAATAGAGAATTGCGATTTGAACGATTAAAGGTGTACCACGAATAATAGCAATATAGATATGAGCAATGCTATTTAAAACTTTGTTATTCGAGATTCGAAAGAAAGCAAATAATAATCCAATTAATGAACCGAGTACTAGGGAGGTTAATGTTAATTGTAATGTGACAATAGTAGCCTTTAAGAGTGTGGGATAGGTAGAGATAAAAATTTCAAACATGCGTTTCACCTCATATTGTATAGATTTTAGTAGAGAATGAAATGCCCCACATGAAATGAACAATTAATCAGTGGGGCACTGTTTATGAATCTTTTGAATGGCTAACTTACTTCGTTTTTTCCTCTTCACCGAGAATATTACGCCCGAACCATTTTTTACTGATCTTTTCATACGTACCATCTTTAATGATTTCATCTAACGCTTTATTTACTTTCTCAACCATTTCTTTATCATCTTTGCGAATAGCAATTCCCATTTCATCAAGATTTAATGGTTTTCCGGCTTCTTTTATATTTGATTTTCCTTCTTTTATCATACGTAGACCAACCATTTGATCCGTAATTACTGCGTCAACACGCCCAGGCTCTAAATCCATAAGAGCAGTAATATCGCTGTCATATTCTGTGATTTGATCTGTATATTTTGCAACAAGATTTTTAAAGGTACTAGCTTTTACAACACCAATTTTCTTACCTTTTAAATCTTCTGGAGAAGAGATAGCGTTATTCTTTTTAGCTACAAAAATTTGGGCGCCGGAGCGATAGTACGGATTTGAGAAACTAACAGCTTTTAAGCGCTCCTCTGTAATTGCCATACTACCCAGTATTACATCATATTTCTTCGCTTGAAGACCTTGAATCAGCGTTTCCCATGGGTTTGTAACTGGCGTAGCCTTCATGTTCATCTTTTTAGCAAGAGCTTCACCGATTTCTACATCAAAACCGACAAGTTTGCCGTCATTTTCTTTATAGTTAAAAGGTTTGTATAATCCACTCATCGCATAGCGAAATTCTTTTTCACCATTTGTTGAAGTAGTAGAGCTTTCTTTGCTACAAGCTCCTAGTATGAAAGATGTACATAGTGTAATGCTAGCAACAATGGTTAATAGTTTTCTTTTCATAAAATCCCTCCTATATATTGATCATACGGATGGTTTTTTAGTATGTTATTGAAATATTTTATTTGGATGATTAGTTGTGCACCGTATGAATGTATTCTTTTTCGTTCGAAACAAAAGTTACATTATAAAACGTTGCGTAAAAATTGTTTTGCCCGTTCATGTGATGGAGCTGAAAAGAATTGTGCTGGCGGAGCATCTTCTACAATCTTTCCATCATCCATAAAGATGACGCGATCAGCTACATCTCTTGCGAAATTCATTTCATGAGTAACAATAACCATTGTCATCCCTTCTTCAGCAAGTTCTTTCATAACTTGCAATACTTCTCCAACAAGTTCAGGGTCTAAAGCTGAGGTAGGCTCATCAAATAGCATAATCTTAGGGCTCATTGCAAGAGCTCGTGCAATGGCAATGCGCTGTTTTTGACCACCTGAAAGAAGATGAGGAGTTACATCTGCTTTATCTTGAAGGCCGACTTTTTGGAGAAGTTGAGTTCCAATATCCTTTGCATTTGCTTTCTCTAATTTTTTTACGTGAATAGGTGCTTCTATGATGTTTTCTAGTGAGGTCATATGAGGAAAGAGGTTAAAGTGCTGAAAAACCATACCGACATTTTCACGGACTTTATTTAAATTTGAATGCTTTGGCTCAATTCGCTCACCTTGTAAGTGAATTTCGCCTTCATCGTACATTTCTAAAAAGTTAAGACAGCGAAGTAATGTACTTTTACCAGAACCACTGGCACCAATTAAAACAACAACTTCTTTTTCTTTTACTTCTAAATCAATTCCTTTTAACACATCAAGTGAACCGAATGATTTTACTAGATTTCGAACTTGAATCATACAAAACCCCCAGTTAAAAATATATTTTACAAATGTTGCCCCTTATTTCTGTTATTAGTCATAAATTGTCAGAATCCTTTATTTTTTACGTGCAATTTGATATTCAAAGAAATAATATTTTTTGAAATCTCTATATCCTTCTATAATGAAAATATGGATAATAATATATAGGTAGTATTTATATTGCTTATAAAAAGGGGGAAAGGGAAGATGGAAAAAGAAAGGAAAACATTTTCTTTTGGATTACGTACACAACTTATGCTATTCACTACAGTTTTAGCTTTTATTACATATTCAACAAGTATCTTTTTTATTTACGTGATATACGATTATTTTCAAAGTTATGTAAGTCAAACTGTATATAATATTATCGTTATGTTATTAGGGGTAGTATGGTCTGGAATTTTAGCATATGGAGCAGCCGTATTTTTAATTAAACCGCTTCGCAAGTTAGAGGAAGCGGCAAGAAAAGCAGCTGAGGGTGATATTCGTGAAGATGTTCCATTACCGAAGACAGATGATGAAATTAAATCTTTAAGTGTTGCATTTAATATGATGTTAGGAAACTTAAGGGGCATGGTAAAAAATATTGATACAACATTTTCGTATACAAATAATCAAGTACAGCAGATTAGAAAACAAACAGGCGAAGCAACGAGACAAGCGCAAGGTGTATCAGAGACACTTGCAGAAATTTCTTCAGGCGCTGAGCAATCAGCGGCATCAATTCAAGCAATTGTTTCTGCTGTTGATACAACGACTTCTATTGCAAGTGAAGTAGAAGAAAAAGCGAAGCAGTCTGATACATTGTCTTCAGAAATGGTTGAAGCTTTAGGGCATAGTACTCGTGTCTTTACGTCTTTAATTCAAGGTATTCAAACATTGGCAAAAGAAAATGAAGATTCAATGCAAAATGTACAGAAGTTAGAAGAACGAATGAAACAAGTAGAACATATTGTGTCTGTTGTGAGTGCGATTGCTAGCCAAACGAATTTATTAGCACTAAATGCTTCTATTGAGGCAGCTCGCGCAGGAGAGCATGGAAGAGGCTTTGCGGTTGTTGCGGAAGAAGTACGTAAACTTGCTGATGAAAGTAATCATTCTGCAAGAAACATATCGCAGTTATTACGGAATATGCAAGATGAAGTACAACAAGTTGCAATGAAAATGACAGAACAAGTGAAAATAGCTAAAGAAGAGGCGAAACGTGGGGAAGCTACGGAATTAATTTTAAAAGAAATGTCATCAAGTGTTATGGAAGTAGCCGATGCAACTCAGCAAATTAGTAGTTATATGAATGAACAAGTGAGCCACATTCATCAAACAGGAGCACAAACAAAAGCTGTAGCAGCAATTGCTGAAGAAACGTCAGCTGGTTCGCAAGAAGTGGCGCGTGTGACGCTACAACAGTCTAAAAATATGATAGTAATCGATCAATTATTAAAGGATTTAGAGAAGCAAGCAACTGATTTGAAACAAACAATTGAACGATTTTCAATGTAAAAGGAAGAACAGAATGCTGTTCTTCTCTTTTTTATTTAGCTTGATTTAATATTTACAGTTAAACTATGAACGTTTCCGCAACATTCTTTTCTGTCCCTTTCGGATGAAAATTATAGCGAGCTATAATATTAAAAGGGGTGTCTTTTATGAAAAAAGAAAAAAGACAACGGTTAATTAAACAATTTGTAAAGGAGTATGAAATAGATAAGCAAGAAAGATTAGTAGAATTGTTAGCAAAAAAAGATGTATTAGTAACACAAGCTACGGTTTCTCGCGATATTCGTGAGTTAAACTTAACGAAGGTACCTTCTCAAGAAGGATTAATGATATATAAAGTTTTCTCAGAAGAGCATGTACAAACTGATATAAAGTTAAAGAAAAAATTACGAGAAGTTGTTGTAAAAATTGATTGTGTAGATCAATTAATGGTTATTAAAACATTACCTGGTAATGCACATGTTATTGGTGTTTTATTTGATGAGTTAGATTGGAAAGAAAAAATAGGATGTATATGCGGAAATGATACATGCCTTATAATTTCACAGTCGAAATCAGATAGGGAGATTATAGAAGAAAGATTAAATTTAATTATTTAGATGCAAAAATCCTGTTTTTAATAAAATTAAAAACAGGATTTTTGTTTAAATACGGAAGTTAAATATTCAACATATATGCGTAATATATGTATTTTTTATTGAGAAAGCGAGATAGTTTGTTATAAAAATACATATTCGTATGATTTTAAAAAAATAACTTGTTTAATATTTCACAATGATAATGTGGATACTTTCACAAAGATGAAAGTGCAGAGCATTTATTATGTACTTGTAAGACATCAAACATATTTAAAAGGAGGTACAACAAATGAAACATCCGATACATGTTACTTCAGAAATTGGAGAATTACAAACGGTTTTATTAAAACGACCGGGTAAAGAAGTGGAAAACTTGACGCCAGATTATTTGCAGCAATTATTATTTGACGATATTCCATACTTACCAATTATTCAAAAAGAGCATGATTATTTTGCACAAACGTTACGCAATCGGGGTGTTGAAGTTCTTTATTTAGAAAAACTAGCCGCTGAGGCGTTAGTAGATAAAAAACTTCGAGAAGAATTTGTTGATCGTATTTTAAAAGAAGGACAGGCCGACGTAAATGTTGCACATCAAACTTTAAAAGAATATTTACTTTCCTTTTCAAATGAAGAATTAATTCAAAAAATTATGGGCGGTGTACGGAAAAACGAAATTGAAACAAGTAAGAAGACACATTTATATGAATTAATGGAAGATCACTATCCGTTTTACTTAGATCCAATGCCTAATTTATATTTTACTCGTGATCCAGCAGCTAGCGTGGGCGATGGCTTAACGATAAATAAGATGAGAGAACCAGCGCGTAGACGTGAATCATTATTCATGGAGTACATCATTAAATATCATCCAAGATTTGCAAAACATAATGTACCAATCTGGTTAGATCGTGATTATAAATTTCCAATTGAAGGTGGCGACGAGCTAATTTTAAATGAAGAAACAATTGCGATTGGAGTATCTGCTCGTACTTCAGCTAAAGCAATTGAACGTTTAGCTAAAAACCTCTTTAGCCGACAAAATAAAATCAAGAAAGTGTTAGCAATAGAAATTCCAAAATGCCGAGCATTTATGCATTTAGATACAGTATTTACAATGGTTGATTATGA
Source organism: Bacillus sp. FSL K6-0073 (assembly GCF_038006085.1). NCBI lineage: Bacteria > Bacillati > Bacillota > Bacilli > Caryophanales > Bacillaceae > Bacillus > Bacillus sp. FSL K6-0073. The sequence goes on from NZ_JBBOUN010000001.1 coordinate 410,603, forward strand.
CAAGTTTACAATTCATCCAGCCATTCAAGGGCCAAAAGGGAATATGAATATTTATATTTTAGAAAAAGGATCAGATGAGGAAACTCTTAAAATTACACATCGTACTTCTTTAATGGAAGCATTAAAAGAGGTATTAGGCTTAAGTGAATTAGTTCTAATTCCATGTGGAGGAGGAGATGTAATTGCTTCTGCTCGTGAACAATGGAATGATGGCTCGAACACATTAGCAATCGCGCCAGGTGTAGTTGTTACATATGATCGCAACTATGTATCTAATACGTTATTACGGGAACACGGTATAGAAGTGATTGAGGTTCTAAGTTCGGAATTATCTCGTGGTCGTGGGGGTCCACGTTGCATGAGTATGCCAATTGTTCGTAAAGATATTTAGTATAAATAACGGAGAAAGTAGGGATGAATTATGTTAATGACTAGACCAAATTTAAAAGGAAGAAGCTTTCTAGCAGAAAAAGATTTTACACAAGAAGAATTGTTATATTTTCTAGATTTGGCAGCAGAATTAAAAGAGAAAAAGAAAAATGGTATTCCGCATCATTATTTAGAAGGTAAAAATGTAGCGCTCTTATTTGAAAAAACTTCTACTCGTACGCGTTGTGCATTTACAGTAGCATGTACAGATTTAGGGGCAAATCCTGAACATTTAGGGAAAGGTGATATTCAACTTGGGAAAAAAGAATCTGTAGAGGATACAGCAAAAGTGTTAGGGCGTATGTTTGACGGAATTGAGTTTCGTGGATTTAATCATGAAACTGTAGAATCTTTAGCACAAAATTCTGGTGTGCCGGTTTGGAATGGATTAACAGATATGTGGCATCCAACACAAACACTAGCAGATTTATTAACAATTAGAGAACATATAGGGAAATTGAAAAATGTGAAGCTCGTTTACGTTGGCGATGGACGAAATAATGTTGCTAATAGCTTACTAGTTGGTGGAGCAATCGTTGGAATGGATGTACGTATTTGTACACCGGAATCTTTATGGCCTGCACAAGAAGTAATTGATTTAGCAAAAAAATATAATGAACAGGTAATGATAACAAGTAATGTGGAAGAAGCTGTTGCGAATGCAGATGTAATTTATACAGATGTATGGGTGTCTATGGGGGAAGAAGAAAAATTTGCTGAACGTGTCGAGTTATTGAAACCTTATCAAGTAAATATGAAAATGATTAAAGCAACAGGGAATGAAAACGTGATTTTCTTACATTGTTTACCTGCATTTCATGATGTTGAAACGATGTATGGCGAAGAAGTTTATGAGAAATATGGGTTGAAAGAAATGGAGGTAACTGACGAAGTATTCCGCAGTAAACATTCAAAAGTATTTGATCAAGCTGAAAATAGAATGCATACAATTAAAGCGGTTATGGCAGCTACTTTAGGAAACATGGAGTAAAGAAGAAAGGGAGTCTTCCTTTCTTCTTTCTCCTCCTTTAGACACTATCATTCACTATTGCTTTTGTATTGTTATTGCAATTTAAGAGAGGTGAGTGGAATGGGTGAAGATAAGAAATTAGGGTTGTTTACACTAACGGCTCTTGTAGTTGGGTCTATGATTGGCGGTGGAGCCTTTAATTTAGCGAGTGATATGGCAAAAGGTGCTGGTGCTGGAGCCATTATTATTGGCTGGGTTATAACAGGAATTGGGATGATTGCACTTGGATTATCTTTTCAAAATCTAACTGTAAAACGGCCAGATTTAGATGGTGGTATTTTTAGCTATGCAAAAGCAGGATTTGGTAATTTTATGGGGTTTAATAGTGCGTGGGGATACTGGCTATCTGCTTGGCTTGGAAATGTAGCTTACGGTACATTATTGTTTTCTTCATTAGGATATTTCTTCCCAATCTTTGAAGGCGGGCAAAATGTAGCGTCCATTATTGGTGCAAGCGTATTATTATGGTGTGTTCACATGTTAATTTTACGTGGAGTTCAATCAGCAGCACTTGTGAATTTAGTAACTACAATCGCAAAATTAGTACCTGTATTTGTATTTATTGTCATAGGAATCTTCGCGTTTCATATTGATACGTTCTTAGATGGATTTTGGGGGCAAACTGGTTCTTTTTCATGGGGAGCAGTTGGCAGCCAAGTTAAAAGTACAATGCTTGTAACTTTATGGGTATTCATTGGGGTAGAAGGGGCTGTTGTTTTATCCAGTCGAGCAAAAAATAGAAGTGATGTAGGGAAAGCAACCGTTATTGGCTTAATTGGTACACTCATCATTTATATTTTAATCACATTATTGTCTCTTGGACTTATGCAGCAAGCAGATATTGCGGGTTTGAAAAATCCGGCTATGGCTTATTTATTTGAAAGTGTTGTTGGAAAATGGGGTGCTATCTTTATTAATTTAGGTTTGGTCATCTCTGTATTAGGTGCTTGGTTAGGTTGGACTTTGCTCGCTTCTGAAATTCCATATTTAGCGGCTAAAGATGGAGTATTTCCAAAATGGTTCGCAAAAGAAAATAAAAATAAGGCTCCAGTAAATTCATTGTGGATAACAAATGGTTTAATACAAATGTTCTTGTTAACATTCGTTGTTTCTGATCAGGCGTATAACTTTGCATTCTCTTTAGCATCTTCAGCTATTTTAATTCCATATGCTTTTTCAGCATTTTATCAACTGAAGCATAGCTTAAATTCTGAAGAAGTAGATCGAAATAAAAATATAGTAATTGGTTTGATAGCCAGTATTTATGGCGTGTGGTTAGTTTATGCAGCTGGTTTAGAGTATTTATTATTAACAATGACTTTATATGCGCCAGGTATTTTTATTTTTTACAATGTTCAAAAGCAAAAGAGTTCGAAGCAAATATTTACTCGAGTGGAATTAGCATCATCCGTAGCAATTGGTGCTTTAGCATTCTTTGCGATTTATGGATTAATTACAGGCAGTATTACTTTATAAAGCGCTGTGAAAGCGAAATCAACTGGAGGGCTGGAATATGGCACGAAGAAAAATTGTAGTTGCACTAGGGGGAAATGCGATACAGTCTGGAGAAGCTACTGCGGGAGCGCAGCAAGAAGCGTTGGAAAAAACGGCAGAACAACTTGTGAAAATAATGGAAAATGATGTAGATATAGTAATTGCGCATGGAAATGGCCCACAAGTGGGGAATATTTTATTACAGCAAAAAGCTGCAGAAACGGAAAAGACACCTGCAATGCCATTAGATACTTGTGGGGCAATGAGTCAAGGGATGATTGGATATTGGATGGAAAATGCGATTGAAAAGGCATTGAAAAAACGGAATATAAAAAAAGACGTAGCAACGGTTATAACACGTGTTGTTGTGGATAAAAAAGATGAGGCATTTAAAAATCCAACTAAACCAATTGGTCCTTTTTATATAGAAGAAGAGGCCAGAAGATTAATGGATGAAACAAAAGCAGTGTTTAAAGAAGATGCTGGTAGAGGGTGGAGACGCGTTGTTCCATCACCGAAGCCTGTAAGTATTCATGAACATAAAGTGATTAATTCTTTGGTCGAAGATGGAAATATAGTGATAGCTGTTGGCGGAGGTGGAATTCCAGTAATTGATTCCGAAGAAGGGTTAGAAGGAACTGAAGCGGTTATCGATAAAGATTTCGCTGCGCAGAAATTAGCAGAATTAGTAGATGCCGATACGCTCGTTATTTTAACTGCAGTTGATCATGTGTATGTAAATTATAATCAACCGAATCAAAAAAAATTAGAGCATGTCACAGTGAATCAATTAGAAGAATATATTGAAGAACAACAATTTGCTGCGGGAAGCATGCTTCCAAAAATTGAAGCTGCTATTAATTTTGTTAATACAAATCCAAAAAGAAAAACAATTATTACGTCTTTAGAAAAAGTATATGAAGCACTAGAAGAAAAAGCCGGTACTATTATTTCAAAACAGAATGTATGCATATATGTTTAAATTATTATGTACGCTACTTATTAGTAAAAAAGAATGAAGTTAGTAACTTCATTCTTTTTATTTATTAATATTTTTTGTACTTATTGTTCATAAAGTTTTCATGATGAAATCTGAATATGTAAGTTAATTATGATAAAATTCAAATTGAATACGCTTTCTTGATTTTTCGCTCCAACATACAGCAAGAGAGAGGGAATTTTATGAATAGACGGAACGTAGTTAAGGACTTAAAGCAGTTCGAATTATTTGCTCATTTAACAGAAAAAAAATTGAAAGGCTTAACAGAGTTTGTTTATTGGCGAACTTATAAAAAAGGTCAATTTTTATTTTTAGAAGGAGATTCAAGGGAAAGAATCTACTTCATGTTAGATGGTTTTGTAAAGTTAGAGCGGGTTAATCAAAATGGGAACTTATTATACGATGACTATGTAAAGCGATATTCTATTTTTCCTTATGGTGGTATGTTTACAGACAGAGGATATAACTATACAGCAGAAGCAATGACGGATGTGGAGGTATATTATATTCCAACGGTAATCTTTGAAGATATGGTAAAATCCAGCAGAACGCAATTGATGTACGTTGTTCAGCAATTATCATCTATATTAAAATTGAACGAAAATCGAGTGCAAAATATTACAATTCCTAATGCACAAGATCGTGTTATCCAAACGTTAAATTATTTAATGCAGGATTTAGGAGAACAGAGTGGGGAAAAGATTGTAATTTCATGTCCACTTACAACAATTGAAATATCCAAAATATCTGGAACATCTCGAGAGACAGTTAGCAGCGTATTAAAACAATTAAAAAATGATAGCATTGTTACAATTTTAGATAAAAAAATTACAATACATGATCCAACATATTTTGAAGAAATTTCAATGTGAAAATTGTATATTGATTTTTTAATTCATAGTGTATATTAATAAGGTTCTTTATATATTTATAAGGAACTTTTTTACGTTATCCTCTATAAAAAGATTGTATAGTATGGTAATAATAGCTAAAATCGATAATAAAATACAAAGTGAAGGGGAGAAAGAATGATTCGTATTGAGTATGATCGATTAGTAGCTATTTGTTACAGTATAGGGGTTTTGTTATTATTAAAAATTCCAAATGATAATGAATTAATTGGGGAAAAACTATTCAATGTCTATAAGGTTCCGATACATACGTATGTCTATATGGATTATAAAGTCTCAAATATATTGATTGTTTCTTTCATACTACATGTAATTGCATTTATATTATTTTTAAAATGGCTAGGAAAAAAGGAGTCTAGTACATTTAGAAAAACGAATAAGATAAAAGTAGTAGGCATTAGTATTTTAATTTTAATGATGCCGTTTATTTTAAATAACATCCTCCAGACATTGAATAAAACATGGTACTATGCAGGAAAAACAGGCGTAGAAGCAATAGAATATAAAAAAGATGATAGCCATTGTAGAATGGAGAAAAATGGAGAGAATATCCAACCGAAGTGCATTGTTACTTTAAAAAATTATCGTAATCATTCACAAGCATTAAAAGTTGTTTTATATGATAATGCAAACGAGAATTCAAAAAGCTATCCAGTACCGAAACCAGTCTATTTACAAAAACATGAGACAAAGCAATTCGAATTTCAAGTTCCTGTTTCTTATAATAGAGGTATTGAAAAAGATAAAGTACCAAATATTAAATTACATTCATTGCATGAAAATGATACGAAATACAATTAATCTATAAGTAAAAGTTTATGAGTAGGAGCAAGAATTTGAAACGATATAGAAAATCAACTTGAATCATCCAACATACTGCGAGGTAACGGTATATTGGGTGATTTTTTTATGTTATCCCTTTTTTCACGTATGAAAAGGAGGAATACTTTGTTGGAAATGAAAAACATCACAAGGATTATACATGATTTTTACTTTACGTAATCTGTGAAAGTTAGAGCCATAATAACTAGTTTGCCAATTTTTAATGTCGATATCGGGCCAGTTCACATAGTCACCTAGTGTATAAGGATCTAAGTTTTCTCGTAAACCTTTAACCCAGCGTATATTTTGATTTTCTTCATCATCGCATTTCCAAGAGGTAATGTATTCTTGAGAAATAATTGCTTTACGATGAAAATAAGCCGTTTTATTCGGCGAAATATTTTCAACAGCACCTATGAGCGATTGATGCCAAATACTAGCATCTTTATTTGGTGCATGAGAAAGAAAGTATTGCATGATTTGAATGCCTTTAAGGGGAATAGGTTTATAGACACAGGAACCAGAGCGCTTGAAATTTTCAGGGATGTTACCGCCATTAAAAAATTCAACAGCCTTTATATAAGGAACTTCTTCTATAAAGAGAGAGGGGCTACCAGTTTCAAGAAGAGGGGAAGAATGAGATTTACCTTTGTGAGAAATAAATAAAGCATAAGAATAAAGAATCTACATAGAGTTCAATGAAAACAGTTGCAAACTATTCATATTTTGTTATGATAGTGTTACGAAAACGTTTGCATAAAAAATTATGATGAGATGCAAAAGGAGAGAATGACTATGAATAAGACATGGTGGAAAGAAGCGGTTGCTTATCAAATTTATCCACGAAGCTTTATGGATTCAAATGGTGATGGTATTGGAGATTTACAAGGTATTATTGCAAAACTGGATTATTTAAAAGATTTAGGTATAGATGTAATTTGGATTTGTCCAATGTATAAATCGCCTAATGATGATAATGGTTATGATATTAGTGATTATCAAGATATTATGGATGAGTTTGGTACAATGGCAGACTTTGATGCTTTACTAGATGAAGTTCATAAGCGTGATATGAAGCTTATTATTGATTTAGTTATTAATCATACGAGTGATGAACATCCATGGTTTATTGAATCACGTTCATCTAAAGATAATCCGAAGCGTGATTGGTATATTTGGCATGATGGTAAAGATGGTGCGGAGCCAAACAACTGGGAAAGTATTTTTAATGGTTCGGCATGGGAATATGATGAAGAAACAGAACAATATTATTTACATCTATTCTCACGTAAACAACCAGATTTGAACTGGGAGAATAAAGAAGTTCGCGAAGTACTATATGATACGGTTAATTGGTGGCTTGATAAAGGTATTGATGGTTTCCGCGTTGATGCGATCAGTCATATTAAAAAAGAAGAAGGCCTTAAGGATATGCCAAATCCAAAAGAGTTAAAATATGTGCCATCTTTTGATAAACATATGAATGTGAAAGGTATTCAACCTTTATTAGAAGAGCTAAAAGAAAATACATTCTCTAAGTACGATATTATGACTGTTGGTGAAGCAAATGGCGTTAAGATTGAAGATGCTGAGCTTTGGGTTGGAGAAGAGCAAGGTAAGTTCAATATGGTATTCCAGTTTGAACATTTAAGTTTATGGGATGCAGAGAAGAAGAAAGACCTTGATGTTGTAGGATTGAAAAAAGTATTAACGAAATGGCAAAAAGGATTAGAAAATAAAGGATGGAACGCTTTATATATTGAGAATCACGATAAACCACGTATCGTTTCAACATGGGGAGATGACAAACAATATTGGCGTGAAAGTGCAACAGCTCTAGGAGCGATGTATTTCTTTATGCACGGTACACCGTTTATTTATCAAGGACAAGAAATTGGTATGACAAATGTTCAGTTACCAAATATTGAAGATTACGATGATGTAGCAATTAAAAATTTATATCGCGAGAAAATTGCAGAGGGCGTACCACATCAAGATATGATGGAGATTATATGGGCTTCTTGCCGCGATAATTCACGTACACCTATGCAGTGGAATGATGAGATTAATGCTGGTTTCACAACAAGTACACCTTGGTTTAGCATGAATCCAAATTACAAAGAAATTAATGTTGAGAAGCAAAAAAATGAAGAAAAGTCTATTTTCAATTTCTATAAGAAAATGATTGCCCTGAAAAAAGAGCACGATGTACTGAACTATGGTACGTACGATTTACTTTTAGAAGACGATCCACAAATTTATGCATATACACGTACGTTACAGGATGAAAAAGTCATTGTAATTAGTAATATCTCAAAAGAGGAAACTGTGTATAATGAGGGTTCATTTGCACTAGAACGCAAACGTTTGCTTTTAAATAACTATGAAGTTGCGGAACATGAAGAAGTAACAACAATTGCTTTAAAACCTTATGAAACAAGGGTTTATCGCATTTCATAATAAAAAAGGATGCTCTTTGAGCATCTTTTTTTATGAAAAAAAATAAATTTCTATTGCAAAGTGAAAACGCTTTTATTAAAATAGATTTATGAAAACGGTTGCGTAAAAAGAAAAATGATGTGAGGAATCGTTTTCATAAAAGGGACAGAAATTATAATTTAAATCATTATGTTGTTATAAATAAAGGGGAGGAAGAACAGATGAAAATTACGTCTTTTGATTTTTGGCAAAAGTTCGGGAAAGCGTTATTAGTTGTTGTAGCCGTAATGCCAGCAGCTGGTTTAATGATTTCCATCGGTAAGTTAATTGGTATGTCTGCTGGGGATGTTAACGCAGTTCATACAATCGCTCGCGTAATGGAAGACATTGGTTGGGCAATCATTACAAATCTACACATCTTATTTGCAGTAGCAATTGGGGGATCGTGGGCGAAGGATCGTGCAGGTGGTGCATTTGCAGCGCTATTAGCATTCGTCTTAACAAACCGAATTACAGGAGCTATATTTGGCGTAAACGCTCAAATGTTAGCGGATTCAAAAGCGACAGTTTCTTCAGTAATAGCAGGAGATTTACTTGTAAAAGATTACTTTACTTCTGTACTTGGTGCACCAGCTTTAAACATGGGAGTTTTCGTGGGGATTATCACAGGTTTCTTAGGAGCTAATCTATATAACAAATATTATAACTATAATAAATTGCCACAGGCATTAGCATTCTTTAATGGAAAACGATTTGTACCATTCGTTGTAATTCTTTGGTCTACAGTTACTGCGATTGTATTATCACTTCTATGGCCATTCATCCAAAGTGGGTTAAATGAATTTGGTCGCTGGATTGCAGCTTCAAAAGATAGCGCACCAGTTGTTGCACCGTTTGTATATGGAACGTTAGAGCGTTTATTATTACCATTTGGTTTACACCATATGTTAACAATTCCGATGAACTATACAGAGCTAGGCGGAACATATACGATGTTAACTGGTTCAAAAGTTGGACAAGTTGTAGCAGGACAAGATCCATTATGGCTTGCATGGATTACAGATTTAAATAATTTACTAGCAAATGGAGATACGAAGGCATATAACGATTTATTAAATAACGTTGTACCAGCTCGTTTCAAAGCTGGACAAGTTATCGGCTCAACAGCAGCGTTAATGGGGATTGCATTTGCGATGTTCCGTAACGTGGATAAAGAAAAGCGTGCAAAATATAAACCAATGTTTTTATCAGCAGCATTAGCAGTATTCTTAACAGGTGTAACAGAACCAATTGAATTCATGTTCATGTTTATTGCTCCAGTATTATATGTTGTATATGCTATTACAACAGGACTTGCATTCGCGCTAGCTGATTTAATTAACTTACGTGTTCATGCATTTGGATTTATTGAGTTAATTACTCGTACACCAATGATGGTTAACGCAGGTTTAACAAGAGACTTAATCAACTTTGTTATTGTTTCATTAGTGTTCTTCGGTCTTAACTTTACACTATTCAATTTCTTAATTAAAAAATTCAATTTACCAACACCAGGGCGTGCAGGTAACTATATTGATAATGAAGATGAGGCATCAGAAGGAACAGGAAATGTACAAGACGGTTCATTAGCAACAAAAGTTATCGATTTATTAGGTGGAAAAGAAAATATTGCTGACGTAGATGCTTGTATGACACGCTTACGTGTAACAGTAAAAGATTTAGATGTTGTTGCACCAGAAGCACAGTGGAAACAAAATGGTGCTTTAGGGCTTATTGTAAAAGATAAAGGTGTACAAGCGGTATATGGTCCGAAAGCTGACGTATTAAAGTCAGACATTCAAGATATGTTAGGTGCGTAATAATATGAAATTGCTAACTTTAAACTGTCATTCTTGGCAAGAAGAGAATCAAATAGAAAAGATACAATACCTTGCTAAAGTAATTCAAGAAGAAGAGTACGATGTCATCGCATTGCAAGAAGTAAGTCAGTCCATACAAGCTGAAAATGTATGCGGTAACAAGAAAGAAGATAATTTTGGACTTTTACTATTAGAAGAGTTAAAAGCGCTACATGTAAAAGATTACAATATTACTTGGGATTTCTCTCATATTGGTTATGACGTGTATGAAGAAGGATTAGCAATTATAACGAAGCATAATATTATAAAAGAAGATACGTTCTTCATTTCAGAAAACGAGGATACAACGTATTGGAAAACGCGTAAAATTGTAAGTGCAACAATTGCTTATAATGGTAAGGATATAACGTTTTACTCTTGCCATCTCGGTTGGTGGAATGATGAAGAAGAGTCATTCGAAGGTCAAGTCGATCGTTTGATGGAGCGTGTAGATAGCAATAAGCTCGCCTTCTTAATGGGGGATTTTAATAACAATGCTCGGTTGGAAGGCGAAGGTTATGAGTATATGATGCAAAAAGGGTTGTATGACACATATGAATTAGCAATAGAGAAGGATGAAGGAACGACTGTCCAAGGTGAGATTGCTGGTTGGGATGAAAATAAACATAATTTGCGAATCGATCTAATATTGTGTAACCAAAGTAAAAAAGTTCATTCTTCAAAAGTTATTTTTAATGGTACAAACAGAAATGTAATTTCAGATCATTTCGGTGTAGAGGTTCAATTGGATATATAATAGAAGAAATCCTCACAGAGAATAAAAGCTGTGAGGATTTTTTTTAGGAATACAAGTATTTCCAAGAGAAAATACTTGTATTTTTTATGACATTTCATATATATTTGTTATTATTGAATGTAAAACCGATTTGGTCATTTTGTATTCATACTTTGACTCACTTCGTTATATAATGAAGTAAGTGAAAGTTAATGGGAAAAAATAGTACGTTTTTGGTTAATACACGATGTAGAAAGTGATATAATTGCAAAATGCATGTATCATTTTCTAAAGAAGGAAAAATATATAATTAGGTGATAACTTCTATGAAACAAATTTGGCGTATTTATAAGACAGATTTACGGAATGTAGCCAAACATTGGGCTGCAATTGTTATTGTTTTAGGATTAATGATTTTACCATCGTTATATGCATGGTTTAACATTAAAGCTTCTTGGGATCCGTATGGAAATACAAAAGAGGTTCCCATTGCAGTTTCTAACCAAGATGCAGGTTCTAATTTAAGAGGGAAAGATATTAATATCGGGAAAGAGATTGTAGACTCCCTTAAGAAAAACAAAAATCTTGGCTGGAAATTTGTAGATGAAAAACAAGCAATTTACGGAGTTGAGCGTGGGGATTATTATGCAAGTATTACGATTCCAAAAGACTTCTCTGAAAAAATCGCAACTGTTCTGGATGAAAATCCGAAAAAACCAGAACTGGATTACTATGTGAATGAAAAAGTAAACGCGATTGCACCGAAGATTACAGCAAAAGGTGCATCAGGTATTACAGAAGAAATTAGTAAAAACTTTGTAAAAACAGCAAACGGTGAGATTTTTAAAATTTTCAATGATCTTGGAATCGATTTAGAAACAAACTTACCAAGTATCGAGAAAGTAAAAGATCTTGTCTTTAAGCTAGAAGCGCAGTTCCCAGAAATGAATACACTCATGGATAAGGCGTTAGATGATGCAACTCGAGCAGAAGATGTTGTGAAAGTAGCGCAAAAAGAGTTGCCGGTTGTAGAGAGTGTTATGAATGATGGGCAAGAAGCGTTAGGGAATTTAGATAAATTCTTTGCGAGAAATGATGAAACATTGAATCGCGCTCCGGGAACTATTAAAAATAATTTAACAGTAATGCAGCAGGGATTGGATGCTGCAGCGAAAATTACGGATTACTTAAAAAATCCGGCATTTGACTTTAATCTGACATTGCCAGATCCAGCTAAATTACCAGTCTTACCTAATATAACTATTCCACAAATACCAGAGATTCCAGCATTACCACAAGTGAATGGTGAAGGGTATAAAAATATTGCTAAAAATATTGATCAAACTGTAAACACTGTTTTCAATTCTACTCGTGTTGGAACGGCATATGTAAAGAGTGTTATGGATGGCCTTCAAAATAAAGGCGTGGATCCAGCTGTAGCACAGAAAAATGTGCAGGATGCTTCAAAGCTCCTCCAAGAGCGTATCGATAGTGTTTCATATTTGATTGATTTCTTTACAGCTTTCAAGGAATCAGCTTCCACGGAATTCGGTAAACAGTTCTTTGGAAACAGAGTGGAAAGTTTAACGGTGCTTAAAAATTCTATGGTGGATGCTAACAATAGGGTTAAGCATGTAGGAGATTTAATTAGTTCCGGACAAGAAGTTAAACAAGATGTGCGAGATGCTGTAAATCAAAAATTAGATGCAGTAAATAATTTAGTAAATCAAGCTGAAAAGGATTATAATGCAACGTTTGTAGCTGATTTTGAAAAAGCAGTAAGTACAGCTGAGCAACTGAAAAGTAAGGCTGAAAATGCGCAAGAAAATGCACAGCAGCTTAGAGGCAATTTAAATCAAGATATAAATAAGGCTAATGAGATATTAGACAATGGTAGAGAGAAATATGATAAAGCTGTAAATGATTACAGCAGATTAAAAACAGAGCTTGAAAAAGCAAGAGAAGACTTAAGTAACAAAGGTGTTAACGGATTAGATTCTACAAAAGTAGCCTTAAATGATTTGAATGGGCAGTTCAAAGCAAGTTGGAATTTAGTTAATGACATGATTCCAGTTTTGGAAAGTACAAATAAAGTGTTAGCTGATGTGAATAGTGATAAAAACCTTAATGGTACAATTTCTAAGTTAAATAAAGCAAAAGATGGTTTGCAAAAAGGAATGGATTTAACTGATAAAGGAATTGACGCTATTAATAAAGGTCAAAAACCAGCAGCTGATGTTATTGAAAGTATTAATCAAGTGTCTAAAAGTGTTTCGGGCCAAATTGGTGACATTTTAGCTAAATATGACTCAGAAATCACTCCAAATTTCAATGCAGCAATTGCTCGCACAAAAGAGATGTCTAAAAACACATCTCAAATTTTAAAAGAGGCAGACAAAAAGCTTCCAGATGTTAAAAAATTACTAGAAGATTCATCAAAAGGTTTAGTAGATGGTAAAAAGAAATTAGCAGACATTAAAGCTGAAATGCCAGCTACTGAGAAAAAGATTAAAGAATTAGCAGATAAAATTCGTGATTTTGAATCTGAAGAGGATTTAAAAGACATTATACGCTTATTGAAAAATGATGTTGAAAAGCAAAGTGATTACTTTGCGAATCCAGTAAATTTAAAAGAAAATAAATTATTTGCGATGCCGAACTACGGTTCAGCGATGTCACCATTCTATACAGTGCTTGCATTATGGGTAGGCGCATTATTAATGGTTTCATTATTAACGGTAGAAGTACACGAAGAGGGCGCGAATTATAAGAGCCATGAAATTTACTTCGGACGTTTATTAACATTCTTAACGATAGGTCTTTCACAAGCGTTTATCGTATCGATGGGAGATATATTCTTACTCGGTACGTACGTAGTCGATAAGTTCTGGTTTGTGTTATTTAGTTTATTTATTGGTGGAGTCTTCGTTTGTATCGTATACTCACTCGTTTCTATTTTCGGAAACGTTGGGAAATCGATGGCAATCATTTTACTTGTACTACAAGTAGCAGGATCGGGCGGAACATTCCCAATCCAAATGACACCAGCGTTCTTCCAAGCGATTTATCCGTTCTTACCGTTCACATACGCAATTAGCGCAATTCGTGAAACAGTTGGCGGAATGCTTTGGGATATCGTAACGCGAGATTTACTTGTGTTAAGTGCTTTCGTAGTAGTTATGATCGTTGCTGCGTTATTACTGAAAACACCAATTAACAAATCAAGTGAAAAATTTGTTGAGAATGCAAAAGGAAGTAAAATCATTCACTAAAATAAAAGGTTCCTACCGATAGAGGTAGGAACCTTTTTGTTTAATCAAATTTTAATTTTTTTAATGCTTCTGCGAATGGGTTATTTAATGGTTCTTCTTCTTTTTTCTGTTGTTTCATATACTTTTGAACGTCGCGTTTATCGGCTTTGTTTCCAGATTCTTTTTTACGTCGTTCTTGGAATGTTGATAATTTCTCACGATAGCCACATTTACATGCGAAAATTTGGCCTGCACCCTCACCACGTAATTCTAGTTTCTTCTTACATTGCGGACAGCGAGCGTTTGTTGTACGAGATACATTTTTACGATGACCACATTCACGATCTTGGCATACGAGCATTTTTCCCTTTTTGCCGTTTACTTCTAGCATTGGTTTACCGCAGTCTGGACAAGACTTCGTTGAAATGTTGTCATGTTTATATTTTTTATCACTCGATTTAATTTCAGAAACAATTTCTTTCGTATAGTTCTTCATTTCCGAAATGAATACTTCTTTCTTTAATTTTCCTTTTGCAATTGCTTCAAGTTTTTGTTCCCACTCACCAGTTAGTGTAGGTGATTTTAATTCTTCTGGTACTAAATCAAGTAATTGACGACCTTTTGATGTAATGTGAATATCTTTACCACGTTTTTCAATTAAGAAAGAATTGAAAAGTTTGTCGATAATATCTGCACGTGTCGCTACAGTACCTAATCCACCAGTCGATTTTAACGTATCAGCAAGTTGTTTATTTTGCGTATCCATATATTTTGTAGGATTCTCCATTGCTGAAAGTAAAGTTGCTTCATTAAAGCGTGCAGGTGCTTTCGTTTGACCTGATGTTTGCATAAGTAACTTTACAGTTAATGTATCGCCCTTTTCAATGTGAGGTAGAATCTGCTCTTTTACGTCATCAGTTACATCATCGTCTTCAAATCGATTTTCGTATACTTCCTTCCAACCAGCATGTAAAATCGTTTTTCCGCGTGCAATGAATGTTTCATTGCCGACCTTTGTGCGTAACGTTAGTTGTTCGTATTCGAATGCTGGGAATAAAACAGCTAAGAAACGTTTTACAACTAAATCATAAATTTTGCGTTCTTTATCTGTGAATGCTGAGAAATTAACGTATCCTTCTGTTGGAATAATCGCATGATGATCGCTTACTTTACTATCATCAACAAATGATTTGTTAGGTTTGATAGGCTTTTGTAATACTTTATGTGCGAAGGGACGGTATTCTCCAACACCACATGCTTTTAGACGTTCTGGAAGTGTTCCAACGATATCAGATGAAATGTAGCGTGAATCTGTACGAGGGTACGTTAGTACTTTATGCTGTTCATACAATTTTTGCATAATATTTAATGTTTCTTTAGCAGAGTAACCGAACTTTTTATTTGCATCACGTTGCAATTCAGTTAAATCGTAAAGACCAGGAGAGAATGACTTCTTCTGTTTCTTATCAATTTCCACAACAGTAGCATTATGTTTATCTAAACTTTTTACAATACCATCAATTTTTTCTTTATTAAAACTGCGGCTATTGCCATTTGCATCTTGCCAAGTAAGTTTGAGCTTCTCCATTGTTTGAGCTTCGATGCCATAGTAAGTTTGTGCTTTGAAGTTTTTTATTTCATCTTCACGACTAGCAATCATAGCGACAGTAGGCGTTTGTACACGGCCACAATTTAACTGAGCATTAAAGCGAGTTGTTAAAGCGCGAGTTGCGTTAAGACCGATATACCAGTCAGCTTCTGAACGTGCAACTGCTGAAGCGTATAAATTGTCATAGGCTTTACCTGGTTTTAAATTTGCAAAACCATCTTTAATTGCTTTATCGGTTACAGAAGAAATCCATAAACGTTTGATTGGTTTATTTAGCTTAACTTTATCGATAATCCAGCGTGCGACTAATTCCCCTTCACGTCCAGCGTCTGTTGCTACAATAATTTCATTTACATCTTTTCTAAGTAGCTGACTTTTTACAGCATTAAATTGTTTACCAGTTTGTTTAATAACCGTTAATTTCAAACGCTCAGGTAGCATCGGTAAATCTTCTAAATTCCACTTTTTATATTTCACATCATAGCTTTCTGGATCAGCTAATGTAACGAGATGGCCTAAAGCCCAAGTTACAATATATTTACTACCTTCAAGGTAGCCGTTTCCTTTTTTATCACACTTAAGTACACGAGCAATATCTCGTGCAACGGAAGGTTTTTCAGCGATTACAACGCTTTTTGCCATATTAAAAACATCCTTTCAAATTTCCATAAGTTAAATATAGCATACATCTTCTTGAGATTCAGTTTCGCTCCATATTTGAGCTGTTTTTAATGGAGTGAACAAAATCCCAACTAATTAAAGTTTCACTTTATCCCGCATTAACGGGCAGTAAGATCCCCACCTCAAAATTCAACGAAAGCAAATAAGTTAGGTGGGGGAACAACTGCCCGTAAAAGCCCGATTGGTGAGGGCCGATAATCAATGGGGGATGAAAAAAATCACTGATTAAAGTTTCACTTTATCAGTTGCTCCTATATTAAATAGAAAAGTAAAGAACTTGTTATTTTACTAGAATAAGAGTAGACTTTGAAGTAGATGAATAAGAAACACATGGGAGTTTGTGGATACAAACTGAGAGTATGACTAGTCCGTCATTGACCATTTGAACCTGTTGGATAATGCCAGCGTAGGGAGAGTGTAAAAGCACATGTTCAGGCACTTTGCGTACGCGCAAAGTGTCTTTTTGTGTATCTCCCATCATTATAGTTAGGAGATGAAAAGGATGAATATGAAAGAAATTAGTAAAGTAGTGGATTTGGTGAGAGAATCTAATCCGCTCGTTCATAATATTACAAATGTTGTTGTAACAAATTTTACTGCTAACGGTTTGTTGGCACTTGGAGCATCGCCTGTAATGGCGTATGCAAAAGAAGAAGTAGCAGAAATGGCTAGCATTGCTGGAGCGTTAGTATTAAATATGGGGACACTTCGTCCTGAAGAAGTAGAAGCGATGTTACTCGCGGGTAAATCAGCAAATGCGAACAATGTGCCAGTACTATTTGACCCAGTTGGTGCAGGAGCAACTTCGTATCGAACAGAAGTTGCGAGACATATTCCAGCCGAAATAGATTTAGCAATTATCCGCGGAAATGCGGCTGAAATAGCAAATGTTATTAATGAGAAATGGGAAATTAAAGGGGTAGACGCTGGTACTGGAAATGGCAATGTTGTAAGTATTGCAAGGCAGGCAGCAGATGAACTAAATACAGTTGCGGTCATTACTGGAAAAGAAGATGTTGTTACAGATGGAGAGAGAACTATTGTTATTCGAAATGGTCACCCTATTTTAACGAAAGTTACGGGAACAGGTTGTTTACTAACTTCTGTAATAGGAGCATTTGTAGCAGTGGAAAAAGATTATGTAAAAGCAGCAGTAGCCGCATTAACGTTTTATGGTGTAGCTTCGGAACTGGCAGCTGCTAAGGCGGTAGAAAAAGGGCCTGGTAGTTTCCAAATTGAATTTTTAAATCAATTAGCTAATACAACTTCAGGTGATATTGAGAAGTATGGGAAGATTGTGGAGTTAGAGTAAGAGGGAGTGAAAGAAATGGCACGCATTGAAATAGATAAAATGTCTACGCTATTGCAAGTGTATTTTATTATGGGAAGTAATAACTGCACGAGGGATCCTTTAGCTGTATTGAAAGAAGCGTTAGATGGTGGAGTGACACTTTTTCAGTTTCGCGAGAAGGGGGAAGGTTCTTTAATCGGAGAAGATAGAGTGCGCTTTGCAAAAGAATTGCAGACGCTTTGTAAGGAATATAGTGTTCCTTTCATTGTAAATGATGATGTAGAATTAGCCATTGAATTAGATGCAGATGGTGTTCATGTTGGACAAGATGATGAAGGAATTACATCTGTTCGTGAAAAAATGGGAGATAAAATTATCGGCGTATCTGCTCATACAATTGAAGAAGCACGCTTTGCAATCGAAAATGGAGCAGATTATTTAGGCGTTGGACCTATTTTCCCAACGAGTACGAAAAAAGATACGAAAGCGGTTCAAGGAACGAAAGGATTAGCTTATTTTAGAGAACAAGGAATTACAGTGCCAATCGTTGGTATTGGTGGGATTACAATTGAAAATACAGCGGCAGTTATAGAAGCGGGTGCGGACGGTGTTTCAGTTATTTCAGCAATTAGTTTAGCTGAATCTGCGTATGAAAGTACGAGAAAATTAGCTGAAGAAGTAAAGAGAAGTTTGTAGGGAAGGAAGTGTAGTATTTTAAGTGCTACATGGAGAAATAGACTGCCCAAAAATTTAAACAAACATTTGATTAAAAAAGCACAAACCTTTTTAAATAAAGGTTTGTGCTTTTTCTTTAAAACATAATTGAAATTAAGAGCATTCCAATTCCGATAGAAGTAAATGTTGCAATTAGACCCGGAATCATAAAACTATGATTTAATACGTATTTACCGATACCTGTTGTACCAGTGCGGTCAAAGTTAATGGCAGCAACGATTGTCCCATAGTTTGGAATGAAGAAGTATCCATTTACTGCAGGGAACATCGCAATCAGTAGCGCTGGTGGAATGCCAAGGGATAGTCCAAGTGGCATTAAGGCACGAACTGTTGCTGCTTGGCTGTACAGTAAAATAGATAGAATGAATAGTGCGATGGCAAATAGCCAAGGTGCACTTGTTACTAAATGCTGAATGGATCCTTGAATCATATTTAAGTTTCCATTAAAGAAAGTATCTCCCATCCAAGCGATACCGAAAATAGCAACAACTGCTGTTGCTCCTGCTTTAAAGACGTTACCAGACACAATGCTTTCTACATTTGGTTTACAGAAAATAATAATAAGAGCCGCGATAGTTAACATAACCATCTCAATTGTGTTCGGCATGGAAAGACGAGCTAACTTCCCATCAACTGTCCATCCTGGACGAAGTGCTTCAAATGAACCGAGAAGTACAACAAGGAAGGTTCCTACAAGGAAAAGGATAACTGATAATTTTGCACCCTTTACACCTACAAATTCTTTTTTCTCTTCAAGCTTAGGAATCATTCCTTCTTTTAATCGTTTTAAGTATTCAGGGTCTTCACTTAATTCTTTTCCCATCTTACTAGCAACAAATGCAGCTATCATACAAGCGATGAAAGTAGAAGGGATACTTACTTTTAAAATATCTAATAAGGTGATTTTATAGTCAGCTAACATTGCTAAAAGTGCAACTGTTGCAGCTGATATAGGACTAGCTGTAATTGCTTGTTGGGAAGCAATTACGGCAATTGACATTGGTCGTTCTGGTCTAATTCCCGATTCGCGAGAGACTTCAGCGATAACAGGAAGTACAGAATAAGCAACGTGACCAGTTCCTGCACAAAGTGTAAATAAATAAGTAACAATTGGAGCAAAGAATGTAATGCGTTTTGGATTTTTTCGTAATGCCTTTTCAGCTAGATGAACAAGGTAGTCCATTCCTCCAGCGGCTTGGAGTGCACCAGCAGCTGTAATTACTGCCAAAATCATAAGCATTACATCGATAGGAGGCGCCGTTGGTTGTAAGTGGAAGACAAAAACGAGTATTGCCATACCAACTCCACCCATTACTCCTAAACCAACTCCGCCTAGGCGTGCACCAATAAAAATACAGAGTAACAAGGTAAGAAATTGTAGCCAAAACATGATAAACTACCTCCGAAATTCATTAGTTAAGATATATTCGAATAGTTTAATTTGAATGAAAATTAAATAAATACCCGAAGAAATCCTTGTTATTTATACATTTTTTATTATATAACACAAAAAAAGTAACATTCACGTACTTTTTGAAATTATTTTGAAAAAGCAATGCATTAAAAATTTGTATTTATATCTCTAAATAAGTAGACATTTTGATTTATATGTTGTAATCTTTGAAAGAGAATAAATTAATTCTCATAGAACTCCCATATCGTTCAACTCGTTCAGCGAGAAAGGCAAACTGATGGAAACATGAGGACGCAAAACTACAGGAGCTAAGGTCGAAAGGCTACGCTAGCCAGTTACCGGACGGATAGGGTTGGTCTTGGCCAATGCTTTTACATTGGCTTTTTTTTATTCTCGAACATATTGAGAAACATTTTCAAACAAAATATTCATATATTTTGTTTTTTTGTTTATGTTGATTAAGGAAGGTGGATATTAATGAAAAAATATTGGCATAAGTTATCGTTCCTTCAAAAGAACGTCTTATTAACCGTATTAGTTATTTTGACACTTGTTGGAAGTATGGGTGCATTAAGTTTCAACATGTTTCAAAATAGTATGATGTCTTTATTTGAAAGGCAGTCTATTGAAACAGGAGAAATAGTATTGAAAAAATTGGATGTAGAATTAGTTAGAGACATGGCGAAAGATCCTACAGCCGAAAAAGTGAAAAAAGAAAAGTTAACAGAGAAATTAGATGAAGTGTCAAAAGAATTGAAAAGTGTTGGACAAACGTATGTTACAGGAGCAAAGCCGAATGAAAAGCGAGAATTACAACTCGTTGGTTTGACTACAGAGTTAACAAATGCGTTTCCTATAAAGCCGGGAGATTATTATGAACAACCCGCTCATTGGATGAAGGCATACGATAAAGTGATTGATACGAAAAAGGCCCAAATAACAGAAGTATATGAAGATGAAATAGGTTCGTGGGTGACAATATTAGAACCAATTACAGATGGAGAAAACAATATTGTTGCAATTATTGCGGCTGACTTAGATGCTTCCATTGTTCCTATTACAAAAGAGAAGTTTATGATACAGGGCTTACTCTTTATCATTATTTCATTAGCAATTGCGACTATTACTCAATTCTTTATCGTGCGTCACTCGTTAGCTCCATTAAAAGATTTACGAGAAGGGTTACGTAAAATTGGTGAAGGTGACTTAAGTGTTAAATTAAAAGAAAGACCAGATGATATTGGAATTATTAATGTTTATTTCAATAACACGATTGAAAAATTTAAAGGGATTATAGATAAAGTAAGGCAAACTGCTGAGCAAGTTTCTTCTTCTTCACAAGAATTGTCGGCGAGTACAGAGGAAAACAGCATGGCAGTTCAAGAGATTGCAAATTCTATTGAAGGTTTAAGAGTAGGGGCACAGTCTCAAAAAACTTCAGTACAACAATGTTTAGGAATTGTACATGGAATGGAAGATAAGGTAGAAGAAATAACTGGGGCTGCAAAACAAGTTGCGGTTGCTTCTGAAGGTATGGAACAACATTCAATTGAAGGTAATGAAGTGATTGGACAAATTATTAATCAAATGAGTTTAATCCAAAATGCAGTACAAGATTTATCTTCCATCATTTATTCGTTAGAAACAAGGTCAAAAGAAATTAGTGATATCGTAACTGTAATTACAGGTATTTCAAATCAAACAAATTTATTAGCTTTAAATGCTTCTATTGAGGCTTCACGTGCTGGAGCAGCTGGAAGAGGGTTTGCAGTTGTTGCTGATGAAGTACGAAAATTAGCAGAACAAACGGAAGCGTCTGCAAAAGATATAGCGAAATTAATTGGTGAAACACAAGCTGAGACAGAAGATGCTGTAGTTTCCATGCAAAAAGGTTCAAGAGAAGTAGAAACTGGAATTTCGCTTGTTCAAAGTAGTGGAGATTTCTTTGAAAAAATCTCAAAATCAGCGCAATCTGTTACAGATCAAGTAAAAGCTGTTTCTGGTAATTCGAGTGACATTTTACAAAATAGCCAGAATATTGTTCAAGTCGTAAATGAATTATCACATATTGCAAATACTTATGCCAACAGCAGTAGTAATGTTGAAGAAAGCATGAAAGAGCAAGAAATATCAGTACAAGATATTGCAGAATTAGCGACTTCTTTAAGTTGGCTTTCTCAGGAATTACAAGAGCTTATTGGTGAGTTTAAAAGCGAATAAGGAGAAAGTTCAATTCTAATCAAGGGAATCCTCCCTTGATTATGAATTGAACTAATCTGCCCTTTAATAAGGGATGAAAAAGGTGTGAATTTTCACACCTTTATTATATTTAAGAGAGGAATTTACATAAATATGAAATTAGCAATTTCTTATAGTGAGATGGTAAAAGAATTTTTAGGAAAAGTAGAAGGAAGTATTAAAATACCTAAAGATGTGCAAGGAACGGAACTTAGGATAAAAAGGAAAACGGAACTGTTTTCAAATTTGACTCACATTGTGGATTTAATAGGAGCGACTACAACGTGGTTATATCATATTTCTAAAGAAAAACATATTGTCGTGCTTTATCATGTAAGAGGAAGTTTATTTCCGATTACTATTGAAGTTTCTAATTTTCTCTCCTATGAAAGTTTAAATTTACAAATTGAAGAGCAACTGGAGCAAATTAAAGAAATGAATGAGGAAGAAATAGAAGAGTTTCAAAACGGTAATACATTATATGAAATGTCACCTATTATTATTGGTGAAACATATTATGAGCTACAAGACATGAATACATTACAATTTGTATTTAGTAAAAATATGAAAAGTGTAGAAATAATATTTAATAGTGTTAATTGGAAAGAGACAACGATTACTCGTTATGCACAACAAATACAAGGTGTTTTAATTGATATATCACGAAATACTAATAAGTATATAAAACGTTTTAATATTATTACAGAGGCCGAGATGGCACTTTATAGTCAAGTGAATGATACGACAGCAGTATATCCTGAGAAAAGTATCGTCGATATGTTCTATAATACTGTTACTCAATTTCCAAATCGTATAGCTTTATCTTCAAGGGAAGGTACTTTAACTTATGAGGAGCTAAATAAAAAAAGTAATCAAATAGCTCATATGTTAATTAAAAACGGCGTCCAATTAGGAGACTATGTTGGAATATTTATGAAACGTAGCATAGACACAGTAGTAAGTATGGTAGCTATATTAAAAGCTGGTGCAGCGTATGTTCCGATTGATCCAGATTATCCCGAAAGTAGAATACAGTACATTATTCAAGATAGCCAAGCGAAAGTTATATTGATGAAAGAGACGCCTATAACATGTGATGGGGTTCAAACAGTTTCAATGTATGATAGTGAAACTTATGAAGATACAGATGTAAAGTTGTCTATTCATTGTGATGATGTAGCTTATATGATTTATACATCTGGTTCAACAGGGAATCCAAAGGGAACGATGTTAGCACATAGAGGCGTTGTTAATCTGTATACTTGGATGAAAAAGCAATATGAATTGACAGAAGAGGATGTATTTGCCCAATTTCCTTCCTTTAGTTTCGATGCCTCTGTATGGGAGTCATTTGCTTCTTTATTCTGCGGAGGAAACTTGTATGTATTACTAGAGGAAGAGCGATTGTCTGTAGAAGCATTTGCAAATGCAATCTATAAAGTGAAAGCAACTTCAATCTTGGCATTAGCAACAATTTTTGTTCGACAAGTAGCAACTTATTTAGCAGGAGAAGATATATATAAGCTAGCTTCCCTAAAAAGAATTGCGATTGGCGGTGAAATGTTGCCTGTAGAGGTTATTAAATTGTGGAGAGAAAGAATAGGTACAAATGTTGAAATTTATAATGTATACGGACCGACAGAATGTACTGTAGTGACGACAACCTATAAAATACCTAGTCAGTTAAATGAGGATGTTGCGAGTATTCCCATTGGTAAACCATGTGCTAATTATCAAGTTATGATTTTGGATGAGAATATGAATCTTTGTCCAATTGGTGTACCTGGTGAATTATATATAGATTCAGTGGGATTAGCAAAAGGGTATTTTAATAAGCCTAATAAAACAATTGAAGCTTTTATTCCGAACCCTTTTAATCCTATAGTTAATATATATAAAACAGGTGATATCGTTAAGTTGCTAGAGGATGGAAATATAGAGTTTTTACATCGGAAAGATGATCAAGTAAAAATTAGAGGACATCGTATTGAACTAGGAGAAATCCAAAGTAAAATTTCTCATAATCATAATATAAAAGAAAATGCTGTTTTTGCTAAGAAGAGTAAGGAAGGTAGCCAATATTTAATCGCGTTCTATACAACTTTAAATAAAAAAGAAATACCAGAATTAGTTTATCAGTTACAAGAGCAATTACCAGATTATATGGTGCCATCTAAACTAATTTATATTAATGAATTACCACTTACACCTAATAAAAAGATTGATGTTAAGAAGTTAGCTCAGTTAGAAGAAAAGTATGAACCGGTTCGTCTACAAGAATATGTTGCACCTTCTAATAAAGCAGAAAAACAAATAGCGAACGCTTGGGCAGAAGTATTAGGAATTTCAAAAGTTGGAGTACATGATGATTTCTTTACAATTGGTGGACATTCATTAAAAGTATTACGAGTTTTAACATTGTTAAAAGAAGATTTCTCACATTTAACAATTCAAGATTTCTTTAAAGAAAGAACGATATATGGATTAGCTCGAATTGAGCGAGAAGTAAAAGTAGAGAAAGAAGAAGTATTTCGTGAATATAAAGTGATTCACGAACCAGATACTATCACGTATGCAAACGTTTTGGAAGAAACCCAGATTTCAAATGTCTTTTTAACAGGAGCTACTGGTTATTTAGGATCACACATATTATATGAATTGTTGAGAGATACATCTGCTACTATTTATTGTTTAGTAAGACCAACGAAAGATGTGCAGCAAAGAATTATAGATACATTAACAGGCTACTTTAATGATATATGTGAAGAATGGTTACAGCGTATACAGGCCGTAGCTGGTGATCTGGGAGAAGAGTATCTTGGGATGAGCGAAGAAGAATTTATGTTCATCAGTTCTAAGATGGATACGATAATTCATTGCGGTGCAGATGTAAGACATTTTGGAGATGTAAAACAATTTGAAAATATAAATGTCCAAGGAACTAGCCGTATGCTAGCATTAGCGGAGAAAGGTGCTACATTCCATTTTATTTCTACAATTGGTATCCCGTTAGAATTAGCGGTAGATCAATGGGATACATACATGAAAACTGGTGATTTTAATTACAGTGTAGACTTAGAGAATGTATATTCAAATAGTAAACTACAAGCGGAAAACATTGTTCGTGAAGCAATGAAAAATGGTTTGCGCGGAAATATTTATCGTGCAGGTAATTTAGCATGTCATTCAGAAACAGGTTCGTTCCAACAAAATATTGAAGGAAACGCATTTTATCGTCTTATTAAAACAATGCTATTAATTGGGAAAGCACCAAATGTGAAGTGGAAAGTTGATTTCACACCAATTGATTTTGCTAGTAAATCAATTGTATCGTATTTACAAGATGCGCAAATTGTAGGAGAGACGTTACATATTTGTCATCCACATCAAATTGAGTTTGAACAATTTATACAGCTAATTGGAGAGTGTGGATACAATCTTGAAATGGTTCCACTTTCAGAATATGTAAATACCGGACTTGCATTAGCGAAGGGAAATGAAGTAATAGCAGAGTTAATTGCTTCTCAAGTTGCAGGAGATGGAGCGCAGCAATCTGAAATTGTAATGGGTACGCGTAGAACGAATGAATGGATTAAGAAAAAAGAATTGATAGTACCAGCAATTAATAAAGAATTTATTCAGCAGTTATTAGCTCATGGTGAAAAAGTTGGTTATTTTCCAAAAATAATGAAATGATTATGCATGCTTTTGTTTGTTCAATAAAATAAATCATGCTACAATGAAAACGAATTAAGGACCGGGGAGCCAATTGGCTGAGAGGATGTAAGTAAACATCGACCCTCAACCTGATCTGGATAATGCCAGCGTAGGGAGTTACTTAAAGTGATGTAGCATATGTTATTCTGTAATAACTTGCATACAAGGCTTTCCTACGCAGTAGGAAAGCCTTTTCTTATTTTTGAAATTTAATTTTATAAGGGGGATTTTATTATGTCACAACAAGTTACAATGTCATTTTCAGTAGTACCACAAGCGAAAACGAAAGATGTATATTCTGTTGTCGATAAAGCAATTGAAGTTGTGCAACAATCGGGAGTTCGTTATGAAGTAGGGGCAATGGAAACAACTTTGGAAGGAGAATTAGATGTACTTCTTGATGTCGTTAAACGTGCGCAACAAGCTTGCGTCGACGCTGGAGCAGAAGAAGTGATTACTTCTATTAAAATCCATTATCGTCCAAGCACTGGTGTAACGATAGATGAAAAGGTTTGGAAGTACCGTGATGAATATGCAAAACCAGAAGCAATCTAAACTTATTACAACTATTTGGCTTATCCTTCTCATTGCGATATGGGAAGGATCTGTTTCATTATTTAAAATCGAACCGTGGATTTTACCAAAGCCTTCTGCCATTGTTCAAGAATTAATTGGGATGAAAGATTTACTATTACCAAATACGATGCAAACACTGCAGGAAGTTATAATTGGACTATTCTTTGCAATTTTATTGGGGACGAGCATCGCAATTATTATGGACGTTATACCGTTATTTCGTATTTTAATAAATCCATTGCTCGTTATTTCGCAAACAATTCCAATTGTTGTACTTGCACCGCTATTTATTATTTGGTTTGGATATGGGATGTTACCGAAAGTAATGGTCGTAATACTCGTTTGTTTCTTCCCAATTGCGCTTAGTATTTTAGAAGG
This sequence comes from Bacillus sp. FSL K6-0073, assembly GCF_038006085.1. NCBI lineage: Bacteria > Bacillati > Bacillota > Bacilli > Caryophanales > Bacillaceae > Bacillus > Bacillus sp. FSL K6-0073. Next base: position 437,252 of record NZ_JBBOUN010000001.1, read on the forward strand.
TTTTCAAACAGTAGATAAAAACATGCTGAAACTGTTACAAACAATGAAGGCGACAAAATGGCAAGTTTACCAGAAAGTAAAATTTCCAGCAGTGCTTCCATACTTTTTCTCAGGTTTAAAAATTGCAGTTACATATAGCGTAATGGGGGCAATTATCGGAGAATGGCTCGGTGCAAGTGAAGGATTAGGCGTTATGCTTACGAGGGCTACAAAATCCTTTTTGACTGCCCGAGTATTTGGTGTTGCAGCAATCATCGTTATAGTGACATTATTCCTGTATTTTATCGTAGAGTTTATGGCAAGAATAACAGCACCATGGATATATAGAAAGGACGGCAGAAAATGAAAAAAGGTTTGAAAGTTATGTTAGCTGCCTTAGTAGCGGTAGGTGTGGCTGGATGTAATCCGGCGAAGAAAGAAGAAAGTGCAAGTAAAGATCAAAAAGTAAAAGTAGTATTAGATTGGTTTCCAAATACGAATCATACTGGCTTGTATGTAGCGCAAACGAAAGATTATTACAAAAAGCAAGGATTAGATGTAGAAATTATTCAACCAGGTGACAATGTAACAGCAGAGCAAATGATAGCATCAGGAAAAGCAGACTTCGCAATAAGCGCACAAGAAAATGTAACGTTAGCTCGTGTAGAAGGAATTCCTGTTGTATCTGTAGGAGCGATTATTCAGCATAACACTTCAGCGTTTGCATCGCTTAAGAAAGACAATATGACGTCCCCGAAAGATTTTGAAGGTAAACGTTACGGCGGCTGGGGAGGACCAGCAGAAGAAGCGACATTAAAGACGATTATGGATAAACATCAAGCTGATTTTAATAAAGTTGAAAAAATCATCTTAGGACAAACCGATTTCTTTAAATCAATTGGCCGTGATGCAGACTTTGAATGGATTTATTACGGATGGGATGGTATTGAAGCGAAGCGTCAAGGAAAAGAGTTAAATACGATTATGGTGAAGGACTTAGATCCAGCGCTTGATTTCTATAGTCCTGTTATTATTACGAGTGAAAAACATACGAAGCAAGATAAAGACTTTGTGAAAAAGTTTATGAGTGCAACGACAGAAGGTTATAATTTTGCAATTAAGGAACCGAAAGAGGCTGCTGATATTTTAATTAAAGCTGTTCCAGATGTGAATAAAGATTTAGTTCAAGAAAGCCAAAAATGGTTAAGTACGAAGTATCAAGATGATGCTAAAGCATGGGGAGTACAGAAGGAAGAAATTTGGACGAATTACATGAATTTCTTATATGACAACAAAGTTATTAAAAAGAAAATCGATGTAAAAGATGCTTTTACAAATGAATTCCTTCCAAGTGAAAAATGAGCGGATTACAAATAAAAAATATAGTGAAATCTTTCGACGGAAAGAATGTATTAGAGAATATTAGTGCCTCTATACAAGAGGGAGAGTTTGTTTCCTTTGTAGGACCGAGTGGTTGCGGGAAAAGCACATTATTAAACATGATTGCAAATGCTGAAAAACCAACAAGCGGGAACGTAACGTATAAAGATAAGCAAGTACAAGAGCAAGATGTTGTTAGTTATATGCCACAACAAGATTTATTACTACCGTGGCGATCAGCTTTGCAAAATATCGTTCTTCCGTTAGAAATTGAAGGAAAGCCGAAAAAGCAAAGGCTGACAGAAGGAATGGAAGCATTAAAGCAGTTCGAACTAGATGAATATGCAGACCATTATCCAGATGAATTGTCTGGTGGTATGCGTCAAAGAATTAGTTTTCTGCGCACATATTTATGTGAAAAGCCAATTATGCTGCTTGATGAGCCTTTTGGAAAGTTAGATGCATTTACAAAAATGGAAGTACATAGCTGGCTTTTAAACTCTTGGCATCAAGAGAAGCAAACAATCATTATGGTTACACATGACTTAGATGAGGCAATCTTGCTTTCAGATCGCGTATTTATTTTATCTCAAAGACCAGCGTCAATAGTTGGTGAGGTACAAGTGAAATTACCTAGACCGAGAACGATGGATATGTTAACATCACTCGAATTAAAAAAGGATAAAGAAGAGATTTTAAGTGTGTTAGCTCCTTATATGAAAAAATAGAAAAAGCTGATGTTTTAATTTTAGACGAACGGACCAATCATTTGGATGTAGAAACTAAGATGGATTTACAGGAAGCGTTACAACAATACAAAGGAACGGTTTTAATTGTCTCACATGAACCTTCTTTCTATGAATCGTGGATAACAAAAGTATGAAATATAGAAGAATGGAATACTCAACAATATGAATAAAGAAAAGGCATTAGCTTTTATGAGCTAATGCCTTTTCTTTGTGATTAACATGATTTTCGAGAACTCTTACATGAGAATTGTATGAAGAAGCACTCTTATGGTGCGCTTATAAGCGTGCTTTTTCTTTTGTTATATTTATAATAATACGAAAGCCTTTCCCTAACAGGTGACTATCTTTCTTTATATATATAGATAGTTCAAAGTGGAATGAAAATAATTCCTATATGTAAAGAATAATATGGATATTATAGGAAGACAATAGAAATTAAAGGGAATTCATGTAAAATTCAAATGAACTTCATATAAACTTCATATTATAAAATGAATGTAATAAACTTAATATAATTATAATAAGTTATTATTATAATTTGATTTTCCGTAAAATTAAAAGTTTGAATTTAGGAGGTATTACTCAAACCTAAATTCAAACTTTAGTGAAGTAATTAATGGATATTACGTCTAGTTTTCGCTAATGACGGCATTTAAAAGTTCGGCAGGATTACCTGTTCCTGCACCGCCAATTGTAATAGATCCACCAGGAGGAATTTCACCATTCCATCCTGCGTTCGTAATTACATAATGATTATTTGTTTTACTACTAATTTTAGAATCCCAAACTTGTGTTAAATTGCCGCTATAATCAAATTCTAATTTCCAATTTTTAATAGGAGTCGTTCCATTATTTTTAATTATAATCGAGAAGTTATAACCACTGCCCCAATTCGAAGTGACTGAAAATGTAGCAGTACCATTTCCATCAGGAGGTGTTGTATTAGCTTCATCTGTTTTGACAGTAAAAGCGGTAGGTTGTGATTTATTTCCAGCAGCATCTTTGGCAATTACTGAAAATGTGTATTCCGTATTAGGTTTTAAGTTTTTAATTGTAATGCTATTTGTTGTTGTACTCCATTTCTCTTCTCCAGCAGTAATTTCATATTCCGTAACTCCTACGTTATCAGTAGATGCAGTCCAGTTTAATTGAACTGAGTTTGAATTTTTATTCGTAACTACAATGTTTTTAACATTCGTTGGTGGCTCAGTATCTTTTTGACTAATAGGTCCACCAAGTAATTCTTTTACTAGCGTATCAAGTAATTTTGGACCACTACAACTATATTTTGGACTTGTGCGGCAATCTCCGCTTAGTTCCCAAAACATTGCTCCACTTAAACCTTTCGTCTTTATATAGTCTGTTTTGTATTTCATAGATTCATTGTCATCGTAGCTAATAAATGTGCCTGTAGTTGCATTATATAAATAAGGTACTTTAGCTGTGTCATTCCAGTAGCGTACAAAACCATTTTTATTAACGTAATTGGCTGCTAAATCACCGTAATCATACACACCCGTGTCACCGGTAGAATAATCATCCCAAGTACCTTTAGAAGCAAGTTTCCCATCACTACCTGGTTTGCAAGGTTGATATTGTCCGTTATTTTCTTTGCCACAACTTTTCCAGCCACGTCCGTAAAAGGGTACGCCTAATACTAGTTTATCGACTGGAACACCTTCATTTGTATAAACATTTATAGCACCATCTACGTAAAAATTCGTATTTGCTGCTGGGTCATTTGGATCCTTATATAGAGCTGCATTATGATTAGAAGTAGCTTCCCATCCGCCGTGGAAATCATATGTCATAATATTAATCCAATCGAGTATTTGAGAAATTTTCTTTAGCTCTGTATGATCAGCGTAGCGTTGGCTTGCGCCTGAAGCGATTGTTAGTAAATATTGTTTGCCATCTTCAGCACCTGCTTTATTCAAAGCATTTCGGACGTCTTGAAGAAGGAGAGTGAAATTTTGCTTATCTTCAGGACGGTAACTACCACCAGGAATCGTTTCAACGCCCGGATATTCCCAGTCTAAATCTACGCCATCAAACCCATATGCGCGAAGAAAAGCTACTGTAGAGTCAGCAAATACTTTTCTTGTTTTTTCATCAGCGGCCATATCAGAAAAGCGGTTAGACCAAGTCCAGCCACCAACGGAAATAATTGTTTTTAAGTGAGGATATTTAGCTTTTAATCGTTTTAGTTCACCGAAATTTCCGCAACGGGCATATTTATCGCAATCTTCCCAAGTTGTCCCTGAGCCAGGATACGATTTGGTAACATCAGCCCATGGTTCCCCGAGTACGAGAGTACCATTAGGAACCTCTTTATTTTGCAATGGTACACCAGATTCTTTACAGTTCCACGTTTGTTTATTTGGATTATCAGGATGAGTAGAAGGGTTTCCATGTTTTCCATTCCAACAAATATCCGCGAAAGCATAGTTAAGGTGAGTAAGTTTTGATGCATCAATGTCAGCAACTTGATAATTACGTCCGTAAACGCCCCACGAAGGAAAGTACCCAACAATTTTTTGACTTTGCTTTGGTGAATCTGCTAATGCGAGATTTGGAGTAATAAAATTTGTGAGAAAAAGAGGTAAGAAAAGTAGTAGGGATAGTAATAGCAGTGTGAATTTTTGAGACCTCATAGCCATTTCTCCTTTCAAAATAAAAGATATATTTAAAGGCATACGCCAATAAATCAAAATGAATCTAGACGTGTGAAACGTCTAGATAAAATGATCAGACATCACGAAGTCTATACAAGGGAGCTGGGGTGATTAAATCGTAACAAATGTAAGATTTAGTGTAAACGCTTTATTAAGTTGAAAAAGACTTTCTCAATACAAAAAGGCTTGAATACAAACTATATATGAAAACGAAAAATCGGTATGGGAGGAAAAAGCTCATTATAAATAAATTTGAGAAAAAATTGTATGGAGCCAATTATTAAAGACGTAGAAAGATAAGGAAATATCATGTAAAATAATAGTAAAAATATGTAAAGGAGGGAATAGTGTGGATGTGTTTTTGAACATTGCTGAAGAGAAAATTCGACAAGCAATACGGAATGGTGATCTTGATTATATTCCGGGAAAAGGAAAACCACTACAATTAGAAGATCTTTCAATGGTACCTCCAGAACTTAGAATGAGTTATAAAATTTTAAAAAATGCGGGAATGATTCCACCAGAAATGGAACTACAAAAAGATATATTAAAAATAGAAGATCTAATTGCTTGCTGTTATGATGAAGAAGAGAGAAAGAAATTACGAGAAGAGTTAACAGCAAAAACTCTGCGTTTTCAGCAGGTAATGGAAAAGAGAAAGATTAAAGATAGTTCAGCTTTTCGTATGTATCAAGACAAAGTATTTCGTAAATTACGTTAAGAGGGATAAGATGAATACATTTAAAACGATAGAAGAATTAGCGACCTATATCGAAGAACAACAATTGGTACTTCTGTTTATTAAAACGGAAAATTGTGGTGTTTGTGATGTTATGCTAAGAAAAGTAAATTGCGTATTAGAGAATTATGATTACGTAGAGAAAATAGAGATATTACTACAAGACATGCAAGAGATTGCGGGGCGATATGGAGTATTTACAGGGCCAACAATTTTATTATTTCATAATGGAAAAGAAATTCTTCGTGAATCACGCTTCATTTCACTTGAAAATCTAGAGAGAACCATTCAATTATTCGAGGAATAAGGGAGGCTTTTAAATGGAATTTATTATTGTCATACTATTATTTGTTGTAGTTGGAACAATCGTAACAGCAGTTCGATCGAACAAGAAGAAGGTAAATCTTACAAAACAAAATAACATTCATAATTCATCTAACAGCTCATCACCATTATTTTTCTTTGCTGGATCTGATAATGATAGCTCGCATGATGGCGGCTCACATGATTGTGGAGGATCTTTTGGTGGAGATAGCGGAGGAAGCTGCGGTGGCGGTGGTGATTGATAAAAATGCGCCTTATATTAGGCGTATTTCTTTTTAAACAAACGTTTGATTAGTCGGCTTACATATGCATAAACACAGTTAAACAAACGTTTGTTTAATATTTTTAACATACTAAGGGGAATGGAAATGAAAAGGGAACCGAAAGTGAAAAATAAGGGGAAAGTAGTGTTATTTTTATTAGCTGCGGGAGGCGTATTTCTTGTTAAATTAGCATTTAAATTTGGAACCATACATATGATTCGAACTTGGTTTGAAAGTACGTTTTCTTAAATAAGGAATATAGCCTCTTGCGATAGAGGTTTTTGATTTGTTATTATTAGACTGAACGGTCGGTTTAAAGAGGTGTGAATATGAGAAGAAGCGCAGAAGAGATAAAGAAAGAAATTGCATATAAAGCAGAAAGTCTATTTTCACAGAAGGGCTACGCAGCTACATCTATGGAAGAGATTTGTGAAATTACAGAGCGAAGTAAAGGAAGTATTTATTATCACTTTAAAAGTAAAGAAGAATTATTTTTATTTGTAGTGAAACAGCATACGTATGATTGGATTGAAAAATGGAATGAAAAAGAGAAGTTGTATAGCACTAGTACTGAAAAACTATATGGTCTCGCAGAATATCATGTAGAGGACATACAGCAACCAATTTCAAATGCAATAGAGGAATTCTCTATGAGCCAAGTTGTAAGTAAAGAGATTCTGGATGAACTGTTAGCTTTAACTAGAGAATCATATGTTATGTTTGAGAAATTAATTGAAGTAGGTATACAGTCTGGAGAGTTCCGTGAAGATAATACTCGTGATCTTATGTATATTGTAAACGGATTATTATCAGGACTTGGAGTGCTTTACTACGAATTAGATTATAAAGAGCTGAAACGTATTTATAAAAAGGCAATAGATGTATTGTTAAAAGGAATGGCAGCTGAATAATAGGTCAGTTGCTTTTCTTACAAAATAAATTAGACCGAACGGTCGGTTTGTGAAAGGGGAATGAAAATGAACGCTTTATTTAAAAACCGAGCATTTATGCTCGTTATGGCGTCTGATATTTTACAACAATTTGCAATTTGGATCAGAAATATGGCTCTTTTGTATTTTATAATGGAGCGAACGAATAATGATCCAGTTTCTGTTTCGTTGTTATCAGTTATGGAATATGCACCTATTTTTATTTTCTCGTTTATCGGTGGTGCGCTAGCTGATCGCTGGAATCCGAAAAGAACAATGGTCGCTGGAGATGTATTAAGTGTACTGTCTATTATAGGAATTGTCTTGTTGTTAAAAATGGATTATTGGCAGGCTATATTTTTTGCAACACTCATTTCCGCGATTGTAGGTCAGTTTTCTCAGCCCTCATCTTCGCGTATATTTAAGCGCTATGTAAAAGAAGAAGAGGTAGCAAATGCGATTGCATTTAACCAAACATTACAGTCATTATTTCTGATTTTTGGACCAGTGGTAGGATCGCTTGTGTATACACAACTTGGTTTATTTATGTCACTATATAGCTTAATCATTTTATTTTTGTTATCAGCTATCGCCCTTTCATTCTTACCAAAATGGGTTGAAAAAGAGCAGGTGGCGAGAGACTCATTAAAAAATGATATAAAAGAAGGTTGGAAGTATGTTCTTCATACGAAAAATTTACGTATGATTACGATCACTTTTACAATTATGGGTTTAGCTGTTGGATTAACGAATCCATTAGAAGTATTCCTTGTAATTGAACGTTTAGGCATGGAAAAAGAAGCTGTTCAATATTTAGCGGCAGCTGACGGAATAGGTATGTTACTCGGTGGTATTGTTGCTGCAGTTTTCGCTTCAAAAGTGAATCCGAAAAAGATGTTTGTATTTGGTATGGGTATATTAGCGATGTCATTTTTAGTAGAAGGGCTATCTACATCATTTTGGATTACTAGTTTCATGAGATTTGGAACAGGTATTTGTTTAGCTTGTGTTAATATCGTTATCGGTACACTTATGATTCAACTTGTACCAGAAAATATGGTTGGAAGAGTAAATGGGACGATTTTACCACTGTTTATGGGGGCAATGCTAATTGGAACTTCACTAGCTGGAGGATTAAAGGAACTAACTTCACTAGTTACTGTGTTTTGTATAGCAATGGCACTTATTTTATTAGCGATAGGGCCAGTTGTACGCATGCAAATAAAAAAAGAAGATGTTGCTAATAAAGAGGCACTAACAAATTCGTTAGTTTCGAAATAACTATTGTAAGGGAGCAAAATTGCTCTCTTTTTCTTTGAGGAACTTTTGACAACTATATGAGCCAATTATATACTGATGTTGTAAAAATAATTTTACAGATTAGGAGCAATGGTGTGAAAAATCAAATCCATGAATTACGCACTGAAAATAATATTTCACAAGGCGCATTAGCTGATAAATGTAAGGTTTCTAGACAAACGATAAATGCAATTGAGAATAATAAATATGATCCAAGTTTAGCGTTAGCATTCCGTTTAGCTGAAGTATTAGGGACAACTGTTGATAAATTATTTTTGTACAAGCAGTAGAGTCGTTCGTTATAAGGCGCACCTTTAAAAATAAAAAAGATCCTCTTCTTATGAGAAGAGGATCTTTTCTTATAGCGTTTTAGTCTTTGGACTAGGTGGTGTAACGGATGTATTATTTTCTGGAACTCTAGTTAGTAAGAATCCTCCGATAATAAACAGAACAATAATACTAAGAACACCAGCGTTTGTTTTTCCTGTTAATTGCGTTGTAACACCGACTAATACCGGACCCATAATTGCGGCGAACTTACCAAATATATTATAAAATCCGAAGAATTCATTAGCAGATTCTTTTGGTACTAGTTTTGCAAAGTATGAACGACTTAGTGCTTGAATACCACCTTGAGATGTAGCAACTAGCATTGCTAAAATCCAAAAATCAAGTGTCGTTTTTAAGAAATAAGCATATGTGCAAATAATGATATAAATAATGATACCGACATATAACATTTTTTTGCCAGTAAATGTTTCAGATAATTTTCCGTATAGTAAAGCAAATGGACAAGCGACAATTTGTGTTACAAATAATATGATTAATAGATTCGTTGCACTAATACCGAGATCGGTTCCGTAAGCGGTAGACATAGTAATAATTGTATCGACTCCGTCAATATAGAAAAAGTAAGCGATTAGAAACATAAATACAGTTTTATATTCTTTAATATTTTTAAAAGTATCAGCAAGACGTTTGAAGCTCATTCTAATAGGTCTTGGATGACGCTCAATATAGTGTGTTTGCTCTACGTTTTTTAGCATTGGAATTGTAAATAACCCCCACCAAAGAGCTGTTATCGCAAAGGAAATTTGACTAGCAATGCCGACCGATAAGGGAATAGTTCCTTTTTGAGAAAGAATAATAAGAGCGATACAACCGATAAAAGGAATTGTACTCCCGATATAACCTAATGCAAATCCTCTTGTAGAAATTCGGTCCATTCTATCTTCAGAAGTGACGTCCACTAAAAATGCATCATAGAAAATGTTTGCTCCAGCAAAGCCGATTAAGGCGAGCATATAGCACGCTAGCAATAAGTACCACTGAGAGGTTGGAACAATTGCTAACATACTTGTAAATACGATACCAAGTCCAAAGAAGAATGTGAAAAATCGTTTTTTAAATCCTTTATAATCAGCAACTGTGCCGAGAATAGGGGCAAGTATAGAAATTAAAAGTGTTGCGAATGAGTTTGCATATCCCCAATATGCTGTTGAAGTTGCCCCAGATAGTCCAGCTTCTTTTGAAGCTGCTTTAAAGTAAATTGGAAATAATGCAGTTGTAATGACGAGCGAGTATACAGAGTTCGCCCAATCGTATAATATCCAGCTTTTTTCTTGTCTGGACATTTTTTTCATATAATGTTCCCCCTTAAATTTGTTTTACTAACAGTGTACAAAAATAAAAATTATAAAAAGAGAAACAGTGATGAATTTTACATAACTTTTACATATATACACAGTTCTTTACAATTGGAGTAAATCCTCTACAATTGCTCCGTCTGTTTCACCTAAGTGTAAACCTAGTAGTCTAGCGATAGTTGGACCTTCATCAATAAGTCTCATATATGGGATTGTCACACCACTTTTTATGCCTTTTCCGGCAGCGATAAAAATTGTTTCATAGTTAGGTTTTGTTGGAGAGTATCCATGCGTACCAAATGTATATTTTTTACTAGGCGTAACATCTTTTTCGGTAATTTCTTTTATGAAATCTCCTGTATAGTTTTCAGTGAAATAATACCCTTCTCGTGCTTCTAACATGAATAAACAATTACCGTCTGCACCGCAGTCTTTCGCAGCTTCATCATGAAGTATAAATTCAATTCCGTTTTGTTTATTTTGAAGTAGGTCTTCAAGGAGTAGTTGTACCTCCCGAATTGTATCCGTATCATTTTTGTCCTTTACATATACATAGGCAGAGCCGTCGCAACTTTGGCAATAGGCTTTCCAGTCTACTAATTTTCCTTTTTTATTAAGAGATATAAGTCCTCTTTGATGGAATAGCACATTTAATTGGATGGATTTGTTTTCACTTAAAGCGCTATGATCACCAAGGGCAATAATTGTACTTTCTTCGTATAGGTCACTTTCTTTTAGTGCTTGAATAATTTTCCCTAGACGTTCGTCATGTCTCTGGATAGCAGCTATTGTTTCGTTAGATTTAAAGCCGTGATAGTGTCTTTGGGTGTCTAGATCGGTGAAATGTACAAACATGACATTAGGCTTTTTCGTCTGGATTGTATGCACAGCAGAGGCGAGGACGAAATCATCCAGCTCTGGTTGTGATAAACCATTTCTTATATGGCCGAAACGACGATTTAAATCTAATTGGTATAGTGGGCTACCGCTAAATAAGGAAACTAACACTTGATTTTGCCAAGGTCTATTGGGCTACCGCTAAATAAGGAAACTAACACTTGATTTTGCCAAGGTCTATTGGGGAAAATTTCTGGTAAATTTTAATCGATGTTCGCTCTTCCAGTAACAGGCCATAGAAGGGCGGCTGTCGTTAAATTTGCTTTGCGCGCTTCATCATACAATGTTGTTCCTTTTATTGATTTTCGGTACCAATGCCAATCAGGTGATTCACGCCCTGGTTGAAGTAACGTATTGCTAACAACACCGTGCTTGTTAGGGTAATTACCGGTTACGATTGTTGAGTGGCTTGGATATGTTACAGAAGGATAAATTGGTTCTACTTTTTCGACAACCGTGCCCTTTTTTATTAGAGATTGGAAATGAGGTAGTTTTTGTAGTATAGGAAAATCTAAAGCTGATAAACAGTCGAATGATAAAATAATGACATGGTTTGTTAATGCTTTACCCATAAAGTTCCCTCCTGATTATATAAAACCTATTCTTATATATTACTATTAATACCTAGTAATAAAAATATATTTTTAGGTGAAAATTTATTATTTATTTTCAGAAAAATTAAACATATAATTAAGTATAAGGGAATCTATGGAAGGAGGAAACACTATGGATTGGTTAGATGGATTTGGTATCTTTTACATCATTGGTGGAATCACGATTATCCTTGTATTTGCTATTTCATATTTACTAAAGAAACGGTTTCCAGACAAACAGTTCGATATTATATTTGCACTTAGTTTAATACTTCTTTGCTTAGCGTCCTTTCCCGTTACAATGATGGTTATTGGTGGGTGGGAAGGAATGGGATATGGATTTATTGGTTTCTTCGTCCTACTTGGTACACTTATCGGTATGATTGCACATCAACTTGTGAAAATTACGCGGAAAAGCTACGTATAAAACTGCAAAAAATGAAAAGAATATATAATAATAAGAAAATTAGCTATTGTTTTAAAAAAGAATTTGTATTATGATAATCAACAAATTTATTTCGTTATAACGATGAAAAAGGACTAGTACATGTTCAACCTTTTTAGCAGAGAGAGAATCCGCCAGGCTGAAAGATTCTTAAAAAGGCAATATGGAACCTGCCTTTGAGTTCTGCATATGCAGCGGGAATTTCCCGTTATCAAAAAGAGAGCATGCGCAATTTTTGTGCATGAATCAGGGTGGTAACGCCGGCAAAGCTCGGTCCCTATTTAGGGACGCGGGCTTTTTTGTATTTTCTAGAAGGAGGAAGACTGACTATGGCAAAAGAACAAGTGCAAGCCATTACGAAGATGGAAGAGGACTTTGCACAGTGGTATACCGATATTGTAAAAAAAGCCGAACTTGTTGATTATTCAAGTGTAAAAGGGTGCATGATTTTACGTCCGTATGGTTATGCCTTATGGGAGAATATGCAGAAGGTGATGGATGAGAAGTTAAAAGAAACTGGCCATGAAAATGTATATATGCCAATGTTTATCCCAGAGAGTTTATTGCAAAAAGAGAAGGATCATGTTGAAGGATTTGCTCCTGAAGTAGCATGGGTTACGCATGGTGGAGATGAAAAGTTAGCGGAAAGACTTTGTGTACGTCCTACATCTGAAACTTTATTCTGTGAGCATTTTTCAAAAATTGTGCAATCCTATAATGATTTGCCAAAGTTATATAATCAGTGGTGTTCAGTAGTTCGTTGGGAGAAGACAACTAGGCCGTTCCTTCGTACGACTGAATTTTTATGGCAAGAGGGTCATACAATCCATGAAACGGCAGAAGAATCGCAGGCTGAAACATTAAATATTTTAAACTTATATGCTTCTTTCTGTGAGGATTATTTAGCAATACCAGTTATTAAAGGACAAAAAACAGAAAAAGAGAAGTTTGCTGGAGCAAAGGCAACTTATACAATTGAAAGTTTAATGCATGATGGAAAAGCACTTCAAACAGGAACCTCTCATAACTTTGGCACGAATTTCTCAGAAGCATTTGATATTAAGTTTTTAGATCGTAACGGTAAGTGGCAATATGTGCACCAAACATCTTGGGGTGTATCAACAAGAATGATAGGCGGGCTAATAATGGTTCATAGTGATAATAATGGACTTGTAATGCCACCAAAAGTCGCTCCAGTGCAAGTTGTTATTGTACCGATTGCTCAGCATAAAGAAGGAGTTTTAGCAAAAGCAATAGAGTTACAAGCACATATTCAAAAGGTTGCACGAGTAAAAATAGATGCTAGTAATAAAACACCAGGCTGGAAATTTAATGAGTATGAAATGAAGGGGATTCCAATTCGATTAGAAGTTGGCCCTAAAGATATTGAAAAGAATCAAGTTGTACTTGTAAGAAGAGATACGAAGGAAAAAGAGTTTGTACCAATGGATCAATTAGAAGAACGTATTCCAGCATTACTTGAAGAAATTCATATTGCTTTATTTAATAAAGCAAAAGCATTTCGCGATGAGAATACGTATGTTGCGACAAATTTCGAAGAGATGAAAAAAATAGCTGACGAAAAGCAAGGATTTATTAAAGCGATGTGGTGCGGGGAATTAGCTTGTGAAGAGAAACTAAAAGAAGAAGTTGGAGTATCTTCTCGCTGTATGCCTTTTGAGCAAGAGCATTTAGCTGAAGAATGTATTTGTTGTGGTAAAGAAGCTAAACAAATGGTGTATTGGGGAAAAGCGTATTAATACTTTTTCTGATAGGTGATAAAAAGGACTTTGGGCTGCATAATAAAGTGCAATCCAAAGTCCTTTTTAGTTTTATACAGTATTTCATGTATTCTTTAGATGGAAGTATGTTGCTCTTATTTTACGTTTTTACGACGAATAAACAGTAACATACCAATTAGGAATGTTGAAAGACCCATTAAAATAGATGCAGGATAATGTGTTGCTGTATTCGGTAATTTATCACCTTGTTTTTTCGTATTATCTTTTACGTTCCCCCCCTGAGAATTGCTATCGCCTTTAACACGCTTGCCACCTTGAGAGCCATTCCCCCCTTGAGAACTGCTATCACCTTTAACGCGATTGCTACCTTGAGAGCCATTCCCACCGTGTGAGCCACTGCCACCAGAACCGTTACCACCAGAGCCGTTGCTACCAGAACCGCTGCCACCAGAACCGCTGCCACCAGAGCCGTTGCTACCAGAACCGTTACCGCCAGAACCACTGCCACCGGAACCGCTGCCACCAGAGTCATTGCCACCAGAACCGTTACCGCTAGAACCGTTACCGCCGAAACCATTGCCACCAGAGCCACTGCCACCAGAGCCACTGCCACCAGAGCCACTGCCACCAGAACCGTTACCGCCGGAACCATTGCCGTCAGAGCCACTGCCACCAGAACCGTTACCGCCGGAACCATTGCCGTCAGAGCCACTGCCACCAGAACCGTTACCGCCGGAACCATTGTCGTCAGAGCTGCTACCACCAGAACCATTACCGCCGGAACCATTGCCATCAGAACCACTGCCACCAGAACCATTACCGCCGGAACCACTGCCATCAGAACCGTTACCGCCGGAACCATTGCCACCAGAGCCACTGCCACCAGAACCGTTACCGCCGGAACCATTGTCACCAGAACCACTATCGTCCTGAGAACCGTTATTTCCTGGAGGTTTATTATTATCCTTTGAGTTTCCTTCTGCAAAATGATCGCTATTTTGTACAATAGCGTTTGTTAATGGTTGGAAGTTTTCAGTTGCAGCATTACCGATATTTAAACCGCTAAAAAAAGATAAAGAGAGTGTTGATGCTAAAATGAAGATTTTCGTCATGGTTTTCCTCCTAAGAAATTAATATTCCATCAATACATCCCTTTGTAATATTTCTTAGGAAAAAGAGTTTTATGCAAAAAAAACTATATATAGAAAAAGGTGGTGTATTTGTCAAAGCAGAAAAGAGTTAATGTAGATTTTCTACAAATAGTAGAGGGGGAGAATTTACATTCATAACGGTAGAGGAAGTGGCAGCAGATGAAAGAGTATATAGCGTTTGATATTGGCGGTACGCAAATTAAGTATGGTATTGTTTCAGAAATAGGGAGAGTATTAAAGCGTAAAACAGTTGCAACAGAAATTCATTTAGGCGGAGAACAAATTATTCAAAAACTTACATATGTATCCCAAAAAATAATGAATGAACATACTATTGCAGGAATTGGTATTAGCACTACGGGAATTGTTGATATTAATAAAGGAATTGTGACGGGAGGTGCGGATCATATTCCGGGATATAGTACGATTCCTATTATTGATAGATTGCAAGAGATATTAAAAGTTCCAGTATCGATTGACAATGATGTGAATTGTGCAGCGTTTGGAGAAAAGTGGAATGGTAGTGGAAGAGAGAAAGATAACTTTATTATGCTCACCATTGGAACAGGGATTGGGGGAGCAATTTTTATAGATGGAGAATTGTACCGAGGACATTCATTTAGTGCTGGTGAATGGGGGAATATGCTAATAGAAGGAAAAACGTTTGAAGAGGTTGCTTCGATTTCAGGATTAATTCGGCTTGTAAGAAAATATAAAGGCAAAGGCGAGTGGAATGGGAAAAGAATTTTCGAGTTGTATGATAAAGGAGATAGAGAAGTTGCTCAAGCAGTTGGGATTTTTTTTAAACATTTGGCAATCGGAATTAGTAATCTTGCTTATATTTTTAATCCAGAAACGATTATTATTGGTGGAGGAATTACCGATAGAGGAAATGAGTTTTTAAAAGAAGTAAAAGAAGAGATCAGTAAATACTTAAATCAAGAGATTTATAATAATTGTGAGATTGAACTTGCGCAAAACGGTAATTGTGCAGGAATGATTGGTGCTATTTACCACTTCTTACATCATCATAAGTAAATTATATGAATGTTTTCATATAACTGAGAATTTATCCTTTTTATCGCTAGGTAAATAATGCTACAATATAAGAGAAGAATACAATATTTTCCGATTTGGAAAATGCTTTGTAGAAAGGGAGAAACTTCATGCCTATTATTTTAGAAAAAGGTCAAAAGATCGATTTAACGAAAGGACAACCAAAAGTAGCAAAACTACAGGTTGGCTTAGGCTGGGATCCAATTGGGCAATCAGGTGGATTTCTGTCTTCATTATTTGGAAGTAAACCAAATGTAGATTGTGATGCATCTGTTGTTATGTTAGAAGGAGATCGTTTTTTAAACAAAAATGATTTAGTTTACTTCGGAAATAAACTTTCTACTTGTGGTAGTATTATTCATTCAGGAGATAATTTAACAGGTGAAGGCGCTGGTGATGACGAAACAATTTTCGTAGAATTACATAAAGTTCCGAGCCGTATTAATCGTTTAGTATTCGTTGTAAATATTTATGACTGTGTAAATCGTCGTCAAGATTTCGGGATGATTCGTAATGCATATATTCGTATTCAAAACCCGCAAACTGGTGAAGAATTAGCACGCTATAATTTATCGGATAATTATGCTGGCAAAACGACTCTAATTGCAGGTGAAATGTATCGTCAAGGAAGTGAATGGAAATTCTCAGCAGTTGGAGAAGGAACGCAAGATAAAAACTTAAGTGAGATTGTATCACGTTATCAATAAAATAAACTGAGGAGGAATTGTATATGGCGTCAATTTCATTGAAAAAGGGACAAAAGGTAGACTTAACAAAAACGAATCCAGGTCTTTCGAAAGTTCTTGTAGGACTTGGTTGGGACACGAATCGTTATGACGGACAAAACGATTTCGACTTAGATGTTAGTATTTTCTTAGTAGGTGCGAATGGTAAAGTTTCAGGAGCTGAAGATTTCGTTTTCTATAATAATCCAAAAGGTGCGAATGGTGCTGTAGAGCATTTAGGAGATAACCGCACTGGTGAAGGTGAAGGCGATGACGAAGCGATTAAAGTAGATTTGAAAAATGTTCCTGCTCACATCGAACGTATTTGTTTCACAATTACAATTTATGATGGAGAAGGCCGTAGCCAAAACTTCGGACAAGTTTCTAATTCTTTCGTACGTATTTTAGATGAAGAAAAGAATGCAGAATTAATTCGTTACGATTTAGGAGAAGATTTCTCTATTGAAACAGCCGTAGTAGTAGGTGAATTATATCGTCATGCAGGTGACTGGAAATTCAATGCAATCGGAAGTGGATTCCAAGGTGGATTAGCGTCTCTATGTAATAACTTTGGTTTAGATGTAGAGTAATAGATTTGATTTATATATCCATTGGTGAAATGTATGTTTACTGATGGATATATTTTTAAAGATAAACATATAGAGGTGAATATAGATGGTTATTCAATTACAAAAAGGCCAGAAAATCGATTTAGGTAAGACAAGCCCTGGTTTAACAAAAGCAGTAATTGGTCTTGGATGGGATATTAAATCTTATGACGGTGGAGCTGATTTCGATTTAGATGCATCTGCCTTTTTATTAGATGCAAACGGAAAATGTACGAAGGAAACTGATTTTATCTTCTATAATAATTTACAGTCTCCTTGTGGATCTGTTTTACATACAGGAGATAACCGTACAGGTGAAGGTGAAGGTGACGATGAGCAACTTGTTGTGGACTTGAAGAAAGTTCCAGCAGATGTGCACAGAATTGCTATTACAGTTACGATTTATGATGCAGAAGGCCGTAGTCAAAACTTTGGGCAAGTAGGAAATGCGTTTGTTCGTTTAGCGAATGAAGAAACGAGTGAAGAAGTTCTTCGTTTTGACTTAGGGGAAGATTTCTCCATCGAAACAGCAGTTGTCTTTTGTGAATTATACCGTCATAATGGACAGTGGAAGTTTAATGCAGTAGGAAGTGGATTCCAAGGTGGTTTAGGTGCGCTTGTAAGAGCGTATGGCTTGGATGCATAGAAAGGAAACGATATTCGTTTCCTTTTTTTGACCTTTCTATAAATCTAGCAAAGAATAGGGGATAAAGGTAAGATGAGTATTTTGCAAGGAATCCTTGATACGTATGCTCAGTTTTTTGACTTGGACATGTGGATTAAAGTGTTGCAAGATCCAGTATCTTGGGGATTAATTGGTACACTTGTTGTACTTGAAGGGTTGTTATCTGCTGATAACGCACTTGTGTTAGCAGTAATGGTAAAACACCTTCCTGAAGAGAAACGTAAAAAAGCATTATTCTATGGACTTATTGGAGCTTATATATTCCGCTTTATTGCAATTGGAATTGGAATGTTCTTAATTAAATTATGGTGGGTAAAACTTCTTGGTGCACTTTACCTTGCTTGGTTATCAGTAAAATACTTTATTGATAAGCGTAAAGGTGCAGGTGAAGAAGAGGAAGCTCATGGTATGAACCAAAACAGTATTTTCTTCAGAATGTTCGGTGTCTTCTGGGGAACAGTTGCAATGGTCGAATTAATGGATATCGCATTCTCTGTAGATAGTGTACTTGCTGCATTTGGTGTATCTAATGAAGTTTGGATTTTATTATTAGGCGGAATGCTAGGTATTTTAATGATGCGTGGTATTGCCGGTGTATTCTTGAAATTGTTAGAGCGTATTCCAGAGCTTGAAACGACAGCATACATTTTAATCTTAATTATTGCATCGAAAATGTTACTGTCTTTAATCGAGATTGAGATTAGTCATACACTATTCTTTATTATTTTAGTTGTAGCATTTGGAGCAACATTTATAATTCACTACATGAAGAATTCTGGACAAGCTAAAGAAGAAGTTGCAGTTACTAAAGAAGACAATAAATAATTGAAATGGGTTTGCTCGTTTTGTGAGCGCCCATTTTTTATAACCAAAAATAGTTTATAATAGAAGAAGGACTTAGAAAAAACGTAAATGTTTTTGGAGGTGAACTGTTGTGTTTTCACGTTTTACACTTCAACCATATGCATTAAAAGATGAATCAGATTTAAAGCAATTTGAAACGCTTTTAGAAAAACGTCCACAATATGAACTGACAGAGAATGAGATGAAATTTAGTTATATAGCATGTCGAATCCTTGGCGTTCCTAATGATGTAGATGAATATTTTAATGAACTGTTTGATTATAGTGAAGCGAAAGGAATCGAAGTTTTACACGAACAAAATTTAAACAAAGTGATTGATTCGGAAAAGCTTCGTCATATTCAAGAAGTGTTCGGATTACATCAAGAAGCACCAAATGGTCTGACAGTAAATAGGTTAGTTGCACACTTATCTGGGAAACAACTTTTACCGAAAGTAGACAATCCTGATTTACAGCATTACATACATACGACGTTTATTTCACTATTGAAATTATATGAGAAACAACATAATCAGTCGTTAAAGACAGAAGGCTTCCGTCGTTTCTTAATCGACATAATTAAACTAAGCGAAAATTATGTAGCGAAGTGGTTCTCTACGATTAATTATAAGAAACAAATGCCGCGTATCGTTTGGTATGGTGATGCACAGGAAAGCCGTATATATTTCTTATACTTTCTTATTATGCTCGGTTGTGATGTGCTTTATTATCATCCAGAAGGAAAAGATGGATTTGAGAATGTCGATGAAGAGGGAAGGACCTTTATTGTGTCTCATCCAGGCCGTATTTCTCTTGAACCATTTCCAGATCGCCGCCGCGAGCGTGTGGCAACAGTAGCGTATCAAGCTTCAAAAGAAATTGAGCAAGTACTTCACCACGATAATTCACTGCTGTACAAGCCGTGGCAATTCCGTTCCTATACGCCTGTAGCTCGTACACTAAAAACAACATATGATGAACTCTTTTTAATTACGAAAGAAAAGGCGTTTGTACGCCCGACATTCTTTGTTGAAAATAAACACATTTATATCCCTTCTTTATTTGCGAAAATATCAGGTGTTTCAAAGAATGATAAAGAGTATTTTCAACGATTAAAGGCTGTTACATCATTTGATAACAGTTTACTAATTAATACATTCCCATTTACGAAAGAGCAAAAAGCAAACTTCCAATATCATTATCGAGATGCATTGGACCGAGCTGGGAAATTACATCCGGATCTAATTATGAATAGCCATTGGTGGCCGCATAAGCGTTTACCGGAAGGTTTACAACATGGTATTGCAGAAGCGATTATCCATACGTGTGAAAGTGAAATGTGCAAACCAATTGCGAAAGAGACGAAACAAGATGTAGCGCTATATGTTTTCGCGCAACTTTCTCAAATACCACCGAATATTTTAGAACAGCTTGAGAAATTTGATTATTCACAAGATGTACCGAAAATTGTTATATTTAATAATGAGAAGAGTGGAGAGTTAACTCGTTCTGATGCTGTTTTATTACTATTTTTAAATCAAATTGGAGTAGATGTATTCCATTTCAATCCAACGGGAAGAAACGATATTGAACCGTATATTGAAGCGGGGGCATTTGATTCCCATTGGCTTGAAGAGGTTAATTTCGATCTTGAGTTTCATGGTTCATCAGCTTATAAAAATTTATCACAAACAATAAAAGGACTATTTCGTCCATTTTTATAAGGAAAGGGAGAATACTATATGAATAACCCAGTCGTACTAGATCCGAAAACAGAATTAAATGAGCAAACAGCACAAGATGTTCGCTTACAACTTAGACAAGATGCGGATGTACAACGTATTTATAATGCGGTAGATATTAAAGATCAATTAGAATTAATTGAACTTGGAAAAGAACCTTCTATGGAAATTTCACGTTTTGCTGATCAAATTTTACATACAATGTCATTATCAAAGATAGAAGATTCTGGTGAATTATTAAAACAGCTTGGTAAAATTATGGACAGATTTGATAGCAAAGACTTTGCGGAAGAGAAAAGTGGTTTCTTCTCACGTATGTTCAAAAAAGCGGATAAAATGATAGAACAAATTTTTAGCAAGTATCAAACGATGGGCCGTGAAATTGATAAAGTATATGTGGAAATTACGAAGTACCAAGATGAGATGAAAAAATCAATTGGTACGTTAGATGGCTTGTATGAGCAAAACTTAAAATATTATTTAGACTTAGAGAAGTACGTAGTAGCAGGAGAAATGCTATTAGAGCGTTTAAATACAGAATTAGTTCCGATGTATGAAGAGCGTGTGCGTAATAATGATCAATTAGCAGGTATTGAATTAGAGTCGCTTAAAAACTCTGTTGAAATTTTAGAGCAACGTATTGATGATTTAGAAAAAGCGCGTATGGTTGCGCTACTTACAGCACCACAAATTCGTATGATTCAACGTGGTAATAATAAATTAATTGGTAAAATCAATACAGCATTTATTACAACGATTCCTATCTTTAAAAATGGTATCATTCAAGCGGTAAATGCGAAGCGTCAAAAGCTTGTTGCAGATTCTATGGCTGAACTGGATCGCCGTACAAATGAATTACTTAAGAAAAATGCACAAAATATCGCAACGCAAAGTGTAGAAGTAGCGAGATTATCAGGTTCTTCTAGTATTAAGATGGAAACACTTGAGGAAACTTGGAACATTATTTCAAGAGGTATGCAAGAAACACAACAAATTGAAGAGCAAAACAAACGTGAGCGTGAAGAAAGCCGCAAACGTATGGCTACATTAACTGAGAACATTAAAAAAGAATTACAAGGGTAAATGAAAAGGCAATGAGGAAGAGTCCTCATTGCCTTTTAGTTTCTCTTCACTAATTTAATAATCTCATTCACAACAAGTGGAATGATACTTAATAAGAGAACAAATCCCCAATCTCGCATCGTTAATGCATGTACACCGAATATACTTGCAAGGGGCGGGATGGAGATGATACAAACTTGCATAAGAACACCGATAAGAAGGGAGAAGACTAAATATTTATTTGTAAAGATCCCAGTTGAAAAAATTGATTTCGTTCTTGAACGCAAGTTAAATGAATGAACGAGCTGAGAAAAACTAAGAACGACAAATGCCATGGTTTGAGCGTGTAATAGAGCATCGTCATCAATTCGCTCTGGGAAAAGAGGGAATAAATTTGTATCTCCAGTATAGAATTTTGCTCCGGCGATAAAAGCTATTAGCGTTAAAAGTCCAATGATAACTCCATTGAAAATCAGGAAAGGAACGCTGCCACTAAATAAGCTTTCTTTCGCATGTCGTGGTTTTTCCTTCATCACATCTGGATCTTCAGGATCAACCCCAAGTGATAATGCAGGCAGTGTATCTGTAATTAAATTCACCCACAAAATATGAATAGGTCGTAGTGGTGTTGCCCAGCCGAGTAAAATCGCTAAAAATAAAGCGATAATTTCTCCGAAGTTACAAGAGAGTAGAAAGAGAATTGATTTTTTTATGTTACGATAAATATTTCTACCTTCTTCAACGGCTTTCACAATAGATGAGAAATTATCATCTGTTAACACGACATCTGCTGCCCCTTTTGCAACGTCTGTTCCTGTAATGCCCATCGCTACGCCAACATCAGCTTGCTTTAAAGATGGTGCATCATTGACACCATCACCAGTCATAGAAACGATATTTCCTTTCGCGCGTAATGCCTTTACAATTTTCACTTTATGCTCTGGAGAGACTCTAGCGAATACATTTAAATGATTAATTTTGCTAGCTAGTTCTGTATCAGAAATGTTATCTAATTCAGTTCCAATCATAATTTCCGATATTTCTTCAGCAATGCCAAGTTCTTTGGCAATTGCAAAGGCGGTATCTTTATGGTCACCAGTAATCATAACTGTGCGAATACCGGCTTTTTTACATTCTTTAATTGAATCTTTCACTTCGGTTCGTGGTGGATCAATCATACCGACAAGACCAATAAAGATAAGATTTTCTTCAAGATGATTTATATCCATATCGTTTGAATTGTATTGTTTAAATGCGAATGAAAGTACTCTTAAAGCTTCTTGAGACATTGCTCCGGCAGCTTCTAATATTTGATTTTTATCAGAATCAGTTAAAATCTCGATTTTGCCGTTTTTAAAAATATGGGTACATCGAGGTAAGAGCTTATCGATAGCGCCTTTCGTCATGCTATAGTAGCTTTCATCGTATGTATGTACGGTTGACATCATTTTACGATCTGAATCGAAAGGTACTTCGTTAACACGTTCATGTATTTTTTCTAAATAATCTTTTTGCATGTTAAAAGTGGTTCCAGCAACGAGAAGTGCAATTTCAGTCGGGTCTCCCGTTTGTGATTCGTTATTATAAGACGCATCATTACATAGCACCATATTTTCTAACAATAGACGTTGCGCATCATTATTTACATTTAAACTTTCTAAGCGATCGTATGTGTTATCACTATAAAAGTGAGTAACGGTCATTTTATTTTGCGTTAACGTACCTGTTTTATCTGAACAAATAATTGTGACAGAACCGAGGGCTTCAACAGCTGGTAGTTTGCGAATGATAACGTTTTGTTTAATCATACGTTGCACACCAATTGCAAGAACGATGGAAACGATAGCTGGCAAGCCTTCTGGAATAGCTGCAACGGCTAAACTAATAGCAGTCATAAACATTTCTAACGTATCCCGGCCTTGTAAAAAACCGATGAGGAACATAATGATACAAATAGCTACAGCGACAAAGCCTAAATATTTTCCGATTTGTGCTAAGCTTTTTTGAAGTGGTGTCATATCATCGTCTGCTTCATGTAAAAGGGTAGCAATCTTACCAATTTGTGAGTTCATTCCAGTTTCAACAGCAACACCGACGCCTCTTCCGTATGTTACAAGAGTAGACATAAAGGCCATGTTTTTTTGATCGCCGAGTGGTACTTGTTCATCACTTTGCATGGAAGGGTGGTAGATTGCATCTTTATCAACAGGGACAGATTCACCAGTTAGAGCAGATTCTTCAACTTTTAAATTTGCGGTTTCAATAAGGCGTAAATCGCAGGGGATATATCGTCCGGCATCGAGCATAACGATATCCCCTGGAACGACGTGTTCAGATGGAATTTCTTTTAGTTCACCATGTCTCTTGACGATAGCTTTAGGTGTTGCCATCTTTTTTAGTGCCTCTAAAGCTTGTTCTGCTTTAGATTCTTGGACAACACCGATAACAGCATTTAAAACTACAACAAGCGCGATAATACTGGCATCCGCCCATTCACCTACAAAGGCAGAAATAAGGGCAGCAATAATAAGGACATATACGAGGACGTCATTAATTTGGGCGAAAATACGCTGCCATAAAGTGCGTTTTTGTTTTGTAGCTAATTCATTAGAACCGTATTGCTTTAAACGTTCACTTACAATTTCATCTGTTAAACCGTGTTGTTCGTTTGTTTCTAGGTCAATTAATGTTTGATCTTTCGTCTTACTGTACCAATTGCTCATAAGTAAGCACCTCCAGTAAAAACAGTTAGCAATGGTAGTGTTGCTATTATTTGTGAGTAGTATGTATGGAGAAAAAATCTAAGATGAGGTTCTACTTCTATTGTACAATATTTTACAGTTGGTTGAGGGAAAGAGATGAGTTGTCATGAATTTGTTGGAAATAAAAAAGAGCCTCATATAAGAGAGGCTTTTTTACTTTTTAATTAATGTACCTAATTCTTCTGTAATAGCTTGCATTTCACTAATGCTGAATGTTTCACGTTTCATAACATGATCATAAATGTCACGTAAATCTTCGTACATTTCTTCGTTAAAACTAGCAGCTCTCATCGCTCCAGCATTAACCATACGTAATTTTTCTTTAATAGCTTCGACCATATATTCAACGTTTTCTTCTGACTTTACGGATAAATCCACCGAAGTGTCCCCCTTTAAAATAACATAAGGCTATCTTAACATTTTTTATCATTTTCGTTAATGAATCTTTTCAATCCCATTAAATTAGTAGGGATTTCCTTTATATTTAATAATTGGTTGTTTATACTATAAGTATATATTAAGAAATGCACCAAGAAGGGAAGAAACAAAAGTATGGTTCAAGTATTGTTTGTTTGTCTTGGGAACATTTGCCGTTCTCCGATGGCAGAAGCGATTTTTCGAAATCTTGTCGTAAAAGAGGGACTTGAAGAGAAAATTGTCATTGATTCTGCAGGAACTGGAGATTGGCATGTTGGCCATCCGCCACATAAAGGAACACAAAAAATTTTAAAAGAAAATGCAGTCACTTTTGAAGGAATTAAAGCAAGGCAAGTAGAAAAAGAAGACTTAACAAAGTTTGATTATATTATTGCCATGGACAACAAGAATATAGCAGATTTAAAAAGTTTAGGTAAAACTGGAGGCTATATTGGTAGGCTGTCCGACTTTGTTCCAGACGGTGGCTGGACAGACGTTCCTGACCCTTACTATACAGGGAATTTCCAAGAAGTATATGACCTTGTAACAGAAGGGTGTGCAAAGCTATTAGCTTTCATTCGAAATGAACAAGGAATATGAGGAAGCTTAGAAAGAAATACTTTCTAACATAAGAAATGAAAGGGTGAAGGAATATGGCAAAGAAAAATAATATTGCTCGAAACATTGCGATTGGTGTAGCGGCAGGTGTAGCTGTATCCATGTTAAAGAAAGAAAACCGTGAAAAAGTAAAAAATACAGCAGAAAAAGCAAAAACAAAGATGATTGAAATTGGTGAAAATGCAAAGATCAAAGAAAAAGTGCAAACTGTTACAGATAAAGGACGCGAACTTGCTGATTTCAATGTGGTAAAAGCGAAAGTAGCAGAAATTAAAAAATTAACGCCATCTGTTGTAGAGACGTTAAAAGAAACGAAAGAAATTTTTAGTAAGAAAAAAGTTGAGCCAGAAGAAAAGCCAGAAACGATTGAAATTCAAGCTGTATCTCCAAAGGTAGATGAGCTGAAAGCAGAAGAAGAGCCAGTAGTTGCTGAAGATGGTGGTATGAAAGAAGCGCGTGAATTATTTATGAAAGACTCAAATGCAGTGGAAAAAAAAACTGAAGCGTACATTGAGTTAAAGCAAGATAAAGAAGAGAAGAAAAGCGTTTAAACATATATGAGAAAAATTTTAGAAAAGGTGAGAAGAAATCGTACTTATTCGTTTGGTAAAGATTTATATGACCGGACGATGCGCGATGATGTAGCGGGCTTGGCAGCACAGCTCGCTTATTTCTTCTTGCTTGCAATTTTTCCTGGGCTCGTTTTCTTAATTACGCTTCTTGGATTTATTCCCATTCAAACAGAGGATGTGCTTAGTTTATTAGAGGTTTATGTACCAGATGATGCAATGAACTTAATTGAGGTAAATGTAGATAAAGTTGTAAACCAGCAAAATGGTGGTTTATTATCATTTGGTTTATTATCCATGTTATGGTTTGCCTCAAATGGTGTTAATGCGGTTATGAATGCTTTTAACCGCGCTTATGACGTGAAGGAAACACGTTCTTTTATTACAACAAGAGCGTTATCAATTGTGTTTACATTAGCTATTATTTTTATGATTGTCTTTGCGTTAATTGTTCCGGTATTCGGACAAGTTATTGGAGCAGCAGTGTTTAAAGCACTCGGTTTATCAGATAGTTTTTCTTTCGTGTGGAGCATTACACGATTAGTAGCGAGTTTCTTCGTGCTATTTGCTTTGTTTAGTTTCTTATATACATTTGCCCCAGATCGAAAGTTAAAAAGAAGAGAAGTTATTTCAGGGGCGTTATTTGCTACTGTAGGATGGATTGTGGTATCGTACTCATTTGCTTATTATGTAGATAAGTTTGCGAATTACGCCAATACATATGGTGGTCTCGGTGGTATCATTATTTTAATGTTATGGTTTTACTTAACTGGATGGGTAATTTTACTTGGCGGTGAAATTAATGGTTTACTCCACCATTATAGAACCGGTGACAATAATTCCCGTAATGAATAATGAGCTCTTGTTCCATAATAAAAAGGAACAGGGGGGATATTTCATGAGTAATAATAAAAAGAACCATAACAATAAAAGTAATAATAAACAAAAGAGCAGTTCGCATCCAAAGCATAAAACGAGTAGCAGTGCGAACGGTCATAATAGCTATCATTAAAAAAACGGGTCCTCTATGAGGGACCCGTTTTATTTGCTGCCTTTTAATAATCGTAAGCCATTCAAAATGACAAGAATCGTACTTCCTTCATGGCCAATAACACCGAATGGAAGAGCTAAAAATTGCAAGAAGTTTGAACAAATTAGCATGGCAATAACGGCTAGCGAAAAGATTACGTTTTGCTTCACAATACGGTTCATTCGTTTTGATAAACGAATTGCTTGGGAAAGACGAGATAGTTCGTTCTTCATCAGTACAACATCCGCAGTTTCTAAAGCTACATCTGTTCCTTCTCCCATTGCGACACCAATGCTAGCAGTAGCTAGTGCAGGTGCATCATTTATACCGTCTCCGACCATTGCTACTGTACCATATTTTTCTTTTAACTTTTTAATCGTTTCAACTTTTGTTTCTGGTAAACATGATGCGTAATATTCCTTTATATTACTTTCAGAGGCAATTGCTTTTGCCGTTTCTTCATTATCTCCAGTAATCATAATTGCTTCGACACCAATGCTTTGTAATTCACGAATAGCAGCTATTGTTTCTTGGCGAAGCGTATCTTTTAAAGCGATAAGTCCAAGAATGCCTCCCTCATCACTAATATAAACGACAGTTTTACCTTCCTTTTCAAGTGAGGCAGAAATACCATTATGAAATGTTTTTGTTTCTTCACCGATAAAATCAGCTTTACCTATTTTATAAGCAGTGTTTTCCAATATTCCTTTTAGCCCAAAACCAGTTACATCTTCAACCTTTTCAGGTTTTTTTAATGTAATGTCGTACGCATGTTGTGCATATTTAACAATAGATTCAGCCAAAGGATGTGTAGAGTGACTTTCAATGGATGCTGTAATAGAAAGTACTTCTTTTTCTGTCATATTTTCTCGAACATATACATCTGTTACGGTAGGTTTTCCTTCTGTTAATGTTCCTGTTTTATCAAAGGCGATTGCTTTTACTGAAGCGAGGCGTTCTAAATGTATGCCACCTTTAAAGAGAATTCCATTTCTTGCTCCGTTAGAAATTGCAGATAACGTTGCTGGTGTAATGGCAGCAACGAGTGCACAAGGAGATGCGACTACAAGTAAGATCATAGCGCGATAAAACGTTTCATTCCAGCTCCAGTCAAGTAAGAAATGAGGAACGAACATCATAAGCGCAACAACGAGTAGTACACCTTTTACGTATGTTCCTTCAAACTTTTCGATGAATAGTTGTGATGGTGATTTTTCACTTTGTGCACTTTGGACGAGACGGATAATCTTTTGGAATAATGTTTGATCGCTTGGCTTCGTAATTTTAACTTCGATAGCACCACGTAAATTTACAGTACCTGCAAATACTTCATCGCCATGTCTTTTCTCATTTGGAATAGGTTCTCCCGTGATTGCTGCTTCATCGATATTTGTTTCACCGTTATGAATCGTACCGTCAGCAGGAACACGTTCACCTGGTTTAATTAAAATAATGTCGTTAATTTGTAACCCTCCAACAGGAACACGTTCCTCAGTTCCGTTAGAAATACGTAATGCTTCTTCGGGTTGTAAGTCAAGAAGAGCGGAAATTTCTTTTTGGCTTTTACTTAGCGTATAAGATTCCATAGCACCGCTGAGCGCAAAGATAAAGATTAAGATAGCTCCTTCTGCCCAGTAGCCAATAATTGCAGCACCAATAGCTGCAAAGAGCATTAGCATTTCAACATTTAGCTCTTTTTCTTCAATCGTATCTTCAATGCCTTCTTTCGCTTTTGCATATCCACCAACTATATAAGCAAGGATATAGCAAGTAATACCTACATTCATTGCATCGTTCTTTGTGAATAACCAGCCAACTAAAATAAAAATACCAGATGCTACTGCAAATACAAGTTCATAATGTTTTTTTAATGTGTCCCATAAAGAGGGATGGGAAATTGTTTCTTTTGCCTGTAACGTTTTTACTTCTGAGTTCATTACTACCCGCTCCTTCCGAATTCTTATTGAGAAAAATAATCAAAATCGAAACCCCTATAAAACGACGAAAGCTGCCATCCATAATGGATAGCAGCATTTCTGTTGAATCTGTTTTTAATAGTTATTATGTTGTAATTATTCTATATTATATCATATGTTTTTATGAGATGGTACGGTTTTGTTTCAAGTATAAACGGAAAACTTGTGTTTTCGCAACTCCTCTGGTATATATGAATATTGTTCATAAAAAGGTCGGAAAGGAAGACAACAAGTGAAGACAGAGAAATTTTTTACCCATCCGATTGGCGTATTTATTGCTGCAATAGTAGCAACTTTTTTATGGGGAAGCGCATTTCCTTTTATTAAGTTAAGTTATGTTGAACTTGGAATTCAACCACAAGAAGTTGGAGAGCAAATATTATTTGCCGGTTATCGTTTCTTTTTATCTGGAGTCATGCTCTTATTATTCTTTAAAGTGTTAGGAAAAGATATGAGCTTCAAAAAAGGAACAGGGAAACAGTTAATACAAATTGGTTTATTCCAAACGTTTCTTCAATATATCTGTTTTTACATTGGAATGAGTTATAGTTCAGGAATTGAAGGAGCTATCATTTCAGGGACATCATCATTCTTTCAAATTTTACTCGCCCATTTTTTATATAAAGATGATGCTCTCAATATGAGAAAAATAATTGGGGTATCGATTGGTTTTTGTGGCGTCATTTTAGTAAATGTGCCGAGTGATGGTAGCTTATCATTTCATTTTGGGATCGGAAGCTTATTACTTCTTAGTGCAGCAATGCTGTATTCATATGGAAACATATTAGCAAAAGAAGGTAGTAAAACATTAGATGTTGGCTATATGACAGCATACCAAATGGTTTTTGGTTCTATAGGATTATTATGTATAGGGGCTTTACAAGTTGGAGTCATGCCATTTACATTTAGTCTACATGTAATACTTATGCTAATTTATTTATCTTTCTTATCTGCAGCTGGTTTTTGCATTTGGAATACAATTATGAAGTACAACAAGGTTGGAAAAGTATCTATGTACATGTTCTTTATACCCGTATTTGGTGTGTTATTATCGAGCATGATTTTAGGTGAAGCAATTCATTCATTTGTACTACTCGGTTTAGCATGTGTAGCCGCGGGAATCATTGTGGTAAATAGGACACCAGCTAAGCAAAAAATGGAGCAAGAAAAACAAGTAGCATAGAGAGCAGAAAAGCGATTACAATGGAAGAACAGTACTGTTCTTCTTTTTTCATAGAAAAAGGATAATAGACTAAGTGTAACGAAAAAAGATACAAAAAGCATTTATTGAGGAGAAAATATTATGAATCTACTTTACGTGGTGTTAATTGGGCAAATATTTCTTTTTTTTATTGGTGCAATTTATGCAATGGGGCAGACAAAAAGAACGAAAGATAATATGCCGTTACCTTTAGCAATTCGTCTTATTCTTAGTTTTTCTTTAACAGGTAGTGCAATTTGCATATGGTTACAAGATCCATCTGTAGAGTATAGTACGTGGGTTGCACTTGGTATGACTTTATCGACTGTGGGAGATTTGTTTATGGCTGGGCTGATTCCAATTGGTCATCGATTAATTGGAGGGATGGTTACTTTCGCTCTTGCTCATTGCTTTTATGTAAAAGCATTTTTGCAAACAGGAATTTCATGGAATGGTTTTTGGATTGGCTTACTCGTATATGGGCTCTTTCTAATTGTAGGATGGTTCTTCTTTATCCGAAATGATAAACAGGATAAGTTGTTTACGATAGGAGCTCTAATTTACGGATTGTGGGTTGGAGGAATGGCTTGCTTTGCATTCGCCTTATATTATGAAAATACAGGGATATGGTGGATACCAGCGTTTGGTGGCTTACTGTTTGTAATTTCTGATTTCATTATTGGCGTGACAGATATCGGAGGGCGTAAATTGAAGTATGAGCCACTTTGGATTTGGTTTACATATGTAGCTGCTCAAATGTGTATTATATATGTGGGATTATAAAAAGATACTCTCAAAAATAGTGGATAGACTATTTTGAGAGTATCTTTCTTGCTTGTTAATTTGATCAGTATTTTTATTTTAAAATTTCTAATATTATAATTTTAAAATTCAGAATTTTGTAGAAAATCATCGGTCGTATTATTTATAATAAAAGTAAAAAGATGATGAGTTGGTGAAATGATGCAAAAGAAAAAACGTTGGTGTGAATTCTTTGGAACTATTGCAATTGCATGTTTATTGGTGTTTTTGGCGAAAATTTTTGTGTTTTTTCCGACGACTGTAAAAGGAGCATCTATGAGGCCAACGTTGCAAGATGGAGATAAGGTGATTGTTAATAAGTTAGCAAAACAATTTGAAAGCTATGGGAGAGAAGATATTATTGTTGTGAAAACAGATAATTTTTATGTCAAAAGAGTGATTGGATTGCCTGGAGATATAATTGAGATGAGAAATGATCAATTATATGTAAATTCTGAAGTGAAAGATGAAGAGTATTTGGATAGTAATAAAAAACAAGCAGAAAAAAAACTTATGAATTTAACAGAGGACTTTGGACCGATTACAGTTCCTAAAAATAAGATTTTTGTTATGGGAGATAATCGCTTAATAAGTAAAGATAGTAGAAATGGTTTAGGTTTTATTGATAGAGAAGATGTGTTAGGAAAGTTAGCAGGCATTTATTATCCGTTTGAACATATGAAAATAATAAAGTAAAAAAAACCAAGCAAATTTTAGTTTGCTTGGTTTTTTTGTTAAACAGTAGGAGATTCGTTTGATACAAAGATATCTTCATGTTTCTTTGTAGTACTTAAAACAAATTTATGTTGTAGTAATTGTAGCTTAAATAACGCCAAAGGATCATGATATGTTTCTGGATTACTTCTTAGCGTCGCTAATGTTTGCTCGTCTTCCTGTATCTCAAGTTGAGCTGCATCTACATTTTGTTTCAATATATTAAGTGGATCTTTGAAGAACATCATGATATCACGTTCTAATGCACCTTCAAATACTTCAAATTGAAGGAAGAATTGTTTGGAAATTGTGTGAGCAATTTCTGTATAGTCTTCTGTTTCAATATATTGTTTATATTTGTTGGCGAGCATAGATTGGTTTTTTTGCATATTACCAAATAATTTTCCGGCACTTTTTAAGAAAAACTGTGTCGGTGTAAAGCGTAATAAAATATTGATGTTCGTTACTGTAATTCGATTTGTCATTCGTGCAACATCTCGATTCCAGTCATCTAATAATTTGAAATCGCAAGGAAGTTTCATACGTTCTTCTTTATATAATTTATTAAACGTTTCACTCATTTCATCTAAATAAGCTTGAGCTTGAATAAATTCATTATGTGCGGTTTCAATCCATTCTTGAATAGACCCAGTAAATTTAGGAAGAAGTACCTGTTGTACATGCTTTTGAACACGTTCATTCATTGCAGCATTTAATTCTTCATGAACTAGTTTGAAATCACTATCTTCTTGAACAAGATCAGAGCAACTCTGTAATAATTCAGGAATTTGAGAATGTATATCTCGTGTAATTTCTTCTTTCGTTAAAAGATAAGATTCGGTAATAGAGCGAATTTTATCTTTTTCAAGAGCAGTAAGGTTATTAATAAATCCAGTAAGTTTCACTGAGATGTGTTTATTCCAGCGTACGGATTTTACTAATGTATTTTCTAATTCCACACGTTCATTTATGAGATAAGCAATTGTCTTTTGCGTAAACCATATTAGCTTTTCTATACGTTCTTTTTCTATATCGCGCTTTGCAAGATTAGAGAGAATAGATTCTGTTACATCTCCAAGTTGCTGGCTACTCTCTTGCGAAGGAGAGTATGGGAAGAATTG
This sequence comes from Bacillus sp. FSL K6-0073, assembly GCF_038006085.1. Taxonomy (NCBI): domain Bacteria; kingdom Bacillati; phylum Bacillota; class Bacilli; order Caryophanales; family Bacillaceae; genus Bacillus; species Bacillus sp. FSL K6-0073. The sequence goes on from NZ_JBBOUN010000001.1 coordinate 469,992, forward strand.
TGCATCTGGAAAATGTATTTTAAGTTTACTAATTAGTTTTTCATTAGTAGTCGTATTATTTGTGTGTAATACGAAGTGAATTTGTAAGTTTGGTACTTGTTCACGTAAATAAATTAATGTATCAATTTCTTTACTATGCAATGGTGAAGAAGAATTTAATACGTAAACAAGACTATCTGCTGCTTGTAAGTATTCAAAGTATGCATTGCTTTTATCCAATTGCTCTTGAATGGATGGTGTAAGAAGAAATGTAAACTTATTTTTTCTTAAAAACCTACTTGGTAGCTTAATTTCTATACATTTTTTCTCAAGTTCTGACTGAGCAGATGTAGCCGTTATTTGATGGAATTCATCAAGGTTAGGGATATTTCGTATATCTAACTCGGTAAATTCTGTTATTTCAGTTTGACTAGCGTCTTTAAATAGAATAGGAGTTGTTAAAGTTTCAGTTAAGATGTTCTCTCCTAATATTGAATTAACAAATGATGTTTTATCATGGTCACTAGTTCCAGCTATTAGTAGTGGTGTGATATTTAAATCACATAGTTCATGGACTAGTAGCGTAAATTGATGACTTAAATCTACATCATTTTTCTCAGCCCATACAGCGATTGTTTCGAATAAATGAGAAACTGTTTCCATATTTACATCTGCTTCAGCTGATGTATTAGAAAGTAAGGATCCAGCACTTTTTACGAGTAATGATTCTAAAGTTGTAGGTGAGACTTCATTCCATGCTAACACTGCTGCAGAGACAACTAGAGAATCTTTTGCTTTCGTTAAACTGAACCAATTTGTTAATAAATTTGGTACAAGTCCGTTTAATTCATGCATAAAGTGATTTCCGGTAATTAATGCAAAGTATGTTTCTTGATAGCGAGTAGAAATTTCATTCCAATCGTCATTATTGTCTGTTTCAATATGCAAGAATAAATGATTGATACTTTGAATCCAAGGAAGGTATAAGGATTCATGTTGATAGCTATTCCAAAGAGCAATAACAAGTTCTTTAAATTGAGCTTGATCAACAGCATATAGAGCTTTTAAAGACTCATAGAAATATTCAGGCTTAATATTTTTTGTAAATCCTTTGTTTATGTAATTTATTAACGTATCAAACCAGTGTAAAGATTGTGTTCGAATACCTTCTTGAACAGCTAGTTCGATAGCGTTGTTCCAATCTTCTTGTTTTTCATAGAAAGAACGTGCAATTGCAGTAATATTTGGATAATCCGGTTGGAATGCAACAGCTTCACTAATCGTCTTAAAAGCGAGTCCTAAACGATCTTGTTCGATATAAAGAGAAAGAAGTTGTAAGGAAACCTCCATCGTAAGAGTTGTATCTTCCGTTTGAATAGATTGATAAAGTTCTTCTGCCTTTGGTAAGAATCCTAGTTCAAAATAAGCATCTGCAATATTTTTTGTCGCCCAAAGTGCAAGAGCATTATTTACTTTTTCCCATTTAAATATAGCTGCTTCAAAATCTTTATTTTGATAATAAAATTCACCTTGAGCAAATCGAATATTAGAAATGTTGGAGAATTCATTTTTAGATTCATTTATATATGCTTCACCGAGTACTTCCGATGCAGGAGTAGAAGTTTCTTCTGTTAAAAATGTTTTATAGTAAACTTTTTGAATAAATTGATTTTCAATGGTCATGTTCGTTCCCCCCTGTATAATTTAGAAAAATGATGTCGTATGTAAAAGGGTGTATGTTCTTTTAATAGGTAGAAGTTGCATTATATAGACCAAACTATGTTTTTGCTAGATATATCATTTTTCTTGAGAGTTAAACCGTTGCGAAAAGTAACTTTCCTTTATTGTAACAAAAAAACACGCATATGAATTTTTATTTTTTATTGGGTTATTTGCGGGCAGTAAGAATCTAATCTCAAAATTGGTGAATATAAGTAAGTCATGTGGGAGTCGGGATGTCTGTAGAAGCAAGATTGGCTTAGGTTAATAATTGGTAGAGGATGAAGAAAACTCCCACTGATTAAAGTTTCACTTTATCTCTGTTAAAGGAAAGAATAGAAGTAGAGTTCATTATAAAAACAATGTATAGTGAATATGTATACCATGTTTGCCTTAAAGATAGAAAGGGTACAATGTGGAATAACGATCGTGCATAGGATGTGTCTTCCGAATGGAACAACATATTGGCGAGTTAATCGCGCATTATGGCTATTTTGGAATTGTTATAGCTTTGGCTGGTGGGATTGTCGGATTACCGATACCAGACGAGTTTTTATTGACCTTTGTTGGTTATAATGTTTCAAAAGGAGTTATGTCAGGAACTGCTGCTTTTTTAAGTGGGATGGCTGGTGCGATGTTAGGGATCACGTTAAGCTACATATTAGGTTTAAAACTTGGGCTCCCTGTTTTAAAGAAATATGGGCCGAAAATTAGAATTAAAGAACATCACATTGAAAAAACACATATTTTATTTGAAAAATATGGGCCATTTCTTTTAATGATTGGTTATTTTATACCGGGAGTACGTCATTTAACGGCATATTTTGCTGGGGTATCAAATTTGACACTTTGGCGTTTTTGTTTGTACGCTTACGGTGGTGCGTTCATTTGGATAAGTGTTTTTATTGGGCTTGGCTGGAAGTTAGGCGAGAAGTGGCGCTTCGTTGAGTATAGTTTACATCATTATGGAATATGGATTTTATTAATTTCAGCAGTTGTTACATGTGTTGTATGGTTGTACATAAAGAAAAAGAAAAACCGCTAATAGCGGTTTTTTTAGCTGAAAGCAATAAATAATACACCAGCTGTAATAAAGACTACACCAACACCGGTCATAAAGTTTAACTTTTCACCGAGGATAATCATAGCGAGAATGATAGAAAATACGACGCTTAATTTATCGACAGGAGCTACTTGTGAAACCTTTCCTGTTTTGAGGGCAAGAAAATAAAATAGCCATGACGAAGCACCTGCAACCCCACTTAATGTGATAAATAGCAGTGCTTTTTTATTTAGCAGTACGTCGCCGATATTTTGAAATTTACCTTGTATGATAATAACGCCTATCATAAATAATGCCATAATAATAGATCGAATTGTTGTTGCAACGTTTGCATCGATGCCGTCTAAACCAAACTTTCCAAAAATCGATACAAGGGCAGCAGCAATTGCTGATAATAGTGCAAATAAGAGCCACGAACTCATAGTAAAATTCCTCCAATCTTACAGTATTATACATGAAAATCATTCTCATGTATAAAGTTGAAGCAATTGAGCTTTATAGAAAGCGCGACTTCAACTTAACTTCTTGCTCCACCTGAATTTTAAGGTGGGAGTTTTACTGCCTGCAAATAGTGGGCTAAATAACGAAATAATCCCCACCTTATATTTTTAATAAGGTGGGGATTATTATACTACTCTGCAATTTCCTCATATAAAAAGTACGTTACATTATAAATATGTTCTACTTCATCGTCTGTCATAAACAGTAATTCGTCACGCTCAATCCCTTTTTTCTTTTCAATAAACTCAATCATGTTTTTGCGTTCTTCTCTCTTCATCAATTTTATTTCTCCTCTCAATCTGTTTTAATACAGTTTATTTAAGTTACTGCTATTATATAACAGAATCTTTAGAAAGTTCCACCTATTTTATTATTTTTTTAAAAGAACTTTTCGACAAAACAAGCCCACCTAAGGGGGGGCTTGTTTTATTTTATAGTCGTAAAAACTCAGGCTCCGTCGTACCGGCACCATCAATGTAATAAATTGTGTCGGGATTGATTTTTATCAATACGTAATTAGGGTCTTCAGGACCGAGTAACCAACGTTTTAAGCTATTATTCCAAAACTTGTTTTTTAATGTTGAGTCTTCCTCGATTGAAGCTAACCCTTCAACTTCAATATAATCTTCATCTAATTTTTTTCCTTCTCGTCCGAGTAGTACATGGACATTAGGATTTTGTTCAATATCTGTTATCTTTTTTGATTGTCGATCTGTTGCAACATATAGTACAAAATCTTCATGGAAAAACATCATAAAGGCACTATGCGGTTTTTCGTTACGTACTGTAGATAATACACCGGTACGTTGTCCTTGGATAATAGTTGCAATTTTCTCTTTTAAGTGCATATTCTTTACCTCTTTTCCTAATTTATATTTTCTCTGTTTAAACAAGATAATTTAAATATCTTTCATACTGTTTTCTTCAAGTCCATTTTTTAAACGTAATTGTGATGAAATCGGACAAGTTAGGAGAAGAATAATAATAATATTGAGGAGAAATACATACGATGGAAGGATGAAAAGCATGTTTAATAAAATATTTCTTATAGTAGCACTTATAGGTGTACCACTATCTGTACTTGGAAAAACACTTCATTGGCCAGAAACACTTATGTTCGCTGTGTATTGTATTACGATTATCGCATTAGCTGGTTTTATGGGGAGAGCAACAGAGAGTTTAGCAATTGTTTCTGGTCCTAGAATAGGCGGGTTATTAAATGCTACTTTCGGTAATGCTGTTGAACTTATCATTTCAATTTTTGCACTTCAAGCAGGGTTAATTGAAGTGGTGTTAGCTTCTTTAACCGGTTCTGTACTTGGAAATTTATTATTGGTAGGGGGGTTATCTTTCTTTGTTGGAGGTCTTAAATACAAAAGACAAAGTTTTAATGTATATGATGCAAGGCATAATTCAGCTTTATTAATATTTGCTGTTGTTGTGGCCTTTGTTATTCCAGAGATCTTTTCAATGAAGATGGACGCTGGCAAGACGTATCAATTAAGTATAGGTGTTTCTATTATTATGATTATCATGTACCTTGCTGCATTACTATTTAAGTTAGTTACGCACCGTGGTGTATATCAACATAAAAGTGACGAAGTAGCGCATGAAGAAGAGCCAGAGTGGTCGAAAGGGAAGGCGCTCCTTATTTTAGCGATAGCAACACTGGCAGTAGCTTATGTGTCAGAGGCACTCGTACATACTTTTGAAACTGTCGCAAAGTCATTTGGCTGGTCAGAGTTATTTATAGGGGTTATTATCGTTGCAATTGTTGGGAATGCAGCGGAACATGCGTCTGCAATTATTATGGCCTATAAAAATAAAGTAAATATTGCAGTCGAAATTGCAATAGGCTCTACATTACAAATCGCCATGTTTGTTGCTCCTGTATTAGTATTGCTATCTATGTTCTTCGCGCAAAGGATGCCTTTAGTATTTACCATACCAGAACTTGTGTCTATGATTACAGCCGTTTTCTTAACGATTGCGATTTCCAATGATGGAGATACAAACTGGTTTGAAGGTGGCACTTTACTAGCGGCGTATGTCATTATGGGAATTGGTTTTTATTTATTATGAAAAATAGGCATAACAATTGCGCTCAGAGAAAACAATAAACGAAGTAGTATATATACCTACATAGGAAGGAGCCAGACAGGTGAAACGAGTATACAGCATATGTCTTTCAACTATGGTCTCGTTTATTTTATTATTTCCTAACATGAGTTTTGCAAAGACAACAGTAGGAACAAAAATGCCTTCATCTGTTTTAAATATTTCAAAAGACAATACATTTCCAAATGATGCGCAAGATTTGCCACGTTTGCAACCAAGTAAATTTGCTCAAGAGCTATTGAAAACGGCTAATATTAAAATTGAAAATCCAGACTTAATTCGGATGTTTAATGAAACGACAATTTCAAATGCGCCGCTTGCAGTAGGGTATCGGGCAAAAATTTATTTAGGTCAATGGGCTTTACATTATGAATCAGTAGACACATCGATTAATTGGGAATATAAACAAGTGAATCGAAATGTGTATGATAATCGCGGAGGAGACCGTTTATATCCACTTCGCTATAAGCAAGAAACACAAAAGACGGTTGAAGGCGATTTAACAGCAGATATGAAAGATGCTGCAGATGTGAAAAAAATGATGCTTCTCAAAGCACTTGAAAAAGTACAATTACCCCTTTCGTTTAAAACGACCATTGGTTATGGTACTGGACATGAGCGTGTGTATAATATTAGTCCGAGTCAACTCGGATATTTATACGCTTATACACCAGCAGTAAATGAAAAAGGAAAAGTAACATTTGGAGAAGTGTATCTTGTATTAAAGGGAAATCAAAAAAGACTTGTTGTGAAAAATATTACTTCTCAAGGAATTGGAGCTGCTATTCCAATTCATGATCATTTGTATTTTAAATTCATTTCTTCTTCCCACTCGCAATAACATGAAAAAACGTCAGCTTATAAGCTGACGTTTTTTTATAATGTAATGTTTGCTGTTTTTGATAAGAAATCTTCTGTCGGATAGTAGCTGTTTTTTACAAGAACATTTGGTCCAAGACATTTTACTGCAGGACAGTGACAGCTTAATGATTTTGCAGTTTTTGAAGCGCTCCATTTTTCATACGCTTCTTGTAATGTGTTTGTTTGTATGTTTCCTAGAAGTGGAACATCACCAAAATCAGTAACGATAATATTGCCATCAAAAATATTTACATTTAAGCGTGAACGACCATCTGGATCGTTACGAACAGTTACATTTTTGCTCTCTTGTAACTTTTTAAATGTGGCAATGTCTCGCTCGTCATCGCTACAAGCATAGAAAGGTAAAGTTCCAAATAACATCCATACATTTTCATCGCGAATTTCTAGTAAATGCTCAATTGCATCACGAATTTCAGCTTTTGTTAAAATCTCTAGATTACTCGCGAAGTCACTTGGATACATTGGATGAACTTCATGACGTTTACAGCCCATCTCTTCGACGATTTGGCGGTGAATATGTTCAATATGTGGTAGAGTTCTTTTGTTTAACATTGTTTCGGCAGATACAAGTACACCTGCATCTGATAGAGCCTTACTATTTGTAATCATTCTTTCGAATAATTTTGCACGTTGTTCGTAAGTAGGTTTACGCTCCATCATTGCAAATCCGCCTTCAACGAAGTCATCGATTGTTCCCCAGTTATGAGAGATATGCAATACGTCTAAATAAGGAATAATTTGTTCGTAACGTGCTAAATCTATAGTTAAGTTAGAGTTGATTTGAGTGCGAACGCCTCGTTCATGGGCGTATTTTAAGAGTGGTGTTACATAGTTGTCGACGGATTTTTTTGAAAGCATAGGTTCTCCGCCAGTAATACTTAAAGAACGTAAATGAGGAATCTCATCTAATCGTTTTAATAAAAGATCCATCGGAAGCGGATTTGGGTCTTTCGGCTGTAACGTGTAACCAACAGCGCAATGCTCACAGCGCATATTGCATAACGTCGTCGTTGTAAATTCAACATTTGTTAATAGTAGTTTGCCGTACTCTTCAAGGTCCATATACGCTTCCCATGGATCGTAAGAAGGAGTAATCGGCTTCATTTTTTGTGATATCGTCATATGAAATACTCCTTTGACTATTGAAATAACAATTTGTCCATTCTCTATAATAGAAGAATATGTGCTTTTTATAAAGTGAAACTTTTTAGCATGAAAAGAGAGAGGGCTTACATTATAGTGGATGACTGTGACAAAATTGATGAAATTTCATGCCCATAGCAATCGTTTTTGCGGTATAATAAAAGCAACTCGAATTAAAAGGAGAGTGCCTTCATGGGAAAAGCAATTCAAGATAAAGATACACAATTAGTATATTTAAAAGAACGTTTAAATATGTTCATTGAAGTAATTGATACAATTGAACCCGAAGAAGTAGAATTAGAAGATGTAGATCGTCTTCTTGCAATGTTAGATGAATTAGAATTAAAATGTGAGCAATTTAAAAAAGACGAATAATATATTAAAAAGGCTACCAATTCCAATTTGGTAGCCTTTTTCTGTTCGGGTAATAGAAGGACGATAGAAAAAGAGGTATAATCAAGTTGTGAAAAATTTCATTTATGCTCTAATAGCGTGAAATAAATAGCTAAAGAGCATAACAATTGAATTTTCAGCTCATAACGTTTTGGTAGCGTTCACAATTGAGGGGGAAGTAACAATGGAAAAGCTTCAAGAAAGCATGTATCAACTAATTGTTGAAACGTCAACGAACTTACCGAAAGATGTTCGTCGTGCGATTCAACAAGCGAAAGAGCGAGAAAATGCAGGGACTCGTTCTGCGATGGCACTTGGCACAATTACAAATAATATTAAAATGGCCGATGATAACATCTCGCCGATTTGCCAAGATACAGGGATGCCAACGTTTAAAATTTATACACCAGTTGGTGTGAATCAATTAAAGTTGAAGGAAGCTATCTATAATGCGCTTGAGCGGGCGACAAAAGATGGTAAACTTCGTCCCAATTCTGTTGATTCTCTTTTTGGAGATAATAGTGGAAATAATTTAGGACCAGGTACACCGGTGATTAAGTTTGAACAATGGGAAAAAGATTATATTGATGCACGTTTAATCCTAAAAGGTGGTGGCTGTGAGAATAAAAATATTCAATATAGCTTACCGTGTGAACTAGAAGGACTTGGACGAGCTGGCCGTGATTTAGAAGGGATTCGTAAATGCCTTCTTCATGCAGTATATCAAGCACAAGGGCAAGGATGTAGCGCTGGTGTAATTGGTGTTGGTATCGGGGGAGACCGCACATCAGGTTATGAATTAGCAAAAAATCAATTATTCCGTACATTAGATGATGTCAATCCAGTACCAGAGTTACAACAACTTGAAGAGTACGTATTAGAAAATGCGAATAAGCTTGGCATTGGTACAATGGGATTTGGTGGAGAAACAACTTTACTGGGCTGTAAAATTGGCGTGTATAACCGCCTGCCGGCTAGCTTCTACGTATCTGTGGCGTATAATTGTTGGGCATATCGCCGCCTAGGTGTAACAATCCATCCTGAAACAGGTGAAATTATGGATTGGTTATATCAAGAAGGGGAAGATACACTTCAGCATGAAGTACAAGAAAAAACAGAGCAACGTGAGATTGTATTACAAGCACCAATTACAGAAGAGCAAATTCGTGAACTTCGCGTTGGTGATGTTGTAACAATTAATGGCATGATGTATACAGGTCGTGACGCAATCCATAAGCATTTAATGGATAATGATTGTCCAGTAGATTTAAATGGACAAATTATTTACCACTGTGGTCCAGTTGTTGTGAAAGATGAAAATGACAATTGGCAAATTAAAGCGGCAGGTCCAACGACAAGTATTCGTGAAGAACCGTACCAAGGCGATATTATGAAGAAATTCGGTATTCGCGCTGTCATTGGAAAAGGCGGTATGGGTGCGAAAACATTAGCGGCTTTAGAAGAACATGGCGGTGTATATTTAAACGCAATCGGTGGTGCAGCGCAATATTATGCTGAATGTATTAAAGAAGTGAAAGATGTTGATTTCTTACAATTTGGTATTCCAGAAGCAATGTGGCATTTACGTATCGACGGGTTTAAAGCAGTTGTAACGATGGACTCTCATGGTAATAGCTTACATGCAGATGTTGATAAGACATCACTTGAAAAATTAGCTAGCTTTAAAGAGCCAGTATTTAAGTAAATAAAAAATGCATCTCGAATGATTCGAGATGCATTTTTTTGGTATATATAGAAAAACATGTTCAGCATGAAAGAATGCGTTGCAACAGAAACTACAAGTACGATTATATATGGAAAGGAGACTATTTATGAAATATAAATGGTTATATATCGGTCTCATTTTTTCAATTATGATGGCACTTGTTCCAGTTTCAGCACTGGCTTATACAAATACTCCACATAACTGGGGAATCCCGCGTCCTAAAAATGAAACAGTACCAGATGCAGGAAAGTTATATACAGATTTACTACAAAAAAATGGCGGGTTTTATTTAGGAGATACGAAGAAAAAAGATATTTATTTAACATTTGATAATGGATATGAGAATGGATACACAGGGAAAATATTAGATGTACTAAAAGAGAAAAAAGTACCAGCAACTTTCTTTGTAACGGGACATTACATTAAAACACAAAAAGATTTATTGTTAAGAATGAAGGATGAAGGACACATTATTGGAAACCATTCTTGGAGTCATCCTGATTTTACAGCGGTAAATGATGAGAAACTTCGTGAAGAATTAACGAGTGTAACAGAAGAAATTAAAAAAGTAACTGGGCAAAAAGAAGTGAAATATGTACGTCCTCCGCGCGGTGTATTTAGTGAAAGAACGTTAGCTCTTACGAAAGAAATGGGCTATTATAATGTATTTTGGTCACTTGCATTTTTGGATTGGAAAGTGGATCAGCAAAGAGGATGGCAATATGCGCATAATAATGTTATGACGATGATTCATCCAGGATCTATTTTATTACTTCATGCAATATCAAAAGATAATGCAGAAGCACTTGCAAAAATCATTGATGATTTGCGCGAGAAAGGGTATCATTTTAAAAGTCTAGATGACTTAGTAAAAGGCAATCAACCGTAAGCATGTATGCTTACGGTTTTCTCATGCTATAATGATGTGTAAAAAGGATGGGGAAACGTATGTGGAGCGAGCATGTTACGTTAGAGTATCCGTATCATTTTGAAGAGGTATTAAAACGTTTATCTTTTGATCCTCTTAACGTCATTCAATTAGATGAGAAAGTTATTTATATCCCGCTTTGTATCGACGAGGAACAGGTTGTTGTTCGCTTACAAGGGATTGGTACTGTTCAAAATCCACAGTTTTGGATCTCTAGTCAGACAGGAGATCCAGAGAAAGTCATGAAACGAATGAGAGCCATTTTTCATTGGAATGAACCGTTTCAAGATATACAAAATCATTTTTTAAACACATCATTACGTCCACTATTTGAAACATATGCTTATACTCCAATTATTTTAGAATTTGATTATTTTGCTTGTCTGCTTCGCTGTATCATTCACCAACAAATAAATTTGAAATTTGCTACTGTGTTAACAGAACAATTTGTGAAACGGTATGGAACAGAGAAGAACGGTGTATTCTTTTTCCCCACTCCGGAAATAGTAGCAAATATTTCAATAGAAGAATTGAGAGAGCAGAAGTTTAGTCAGCGAAAGGCTGAATATATAGTAGGATTAGGTCGAAGTATTGTCAGTGGTACATTAAATTTAGCGAGTATAGAAAATGGGACGGAAGAAGACATTTCAGCACAATTGTTGCCAATTAGGGGAATTGGTGCATGGACAGTGCAAAACTTTTTAATGTTTGGGCTTGGACGGAAAAATATGTTCCCGAAAGCGGACATTGGGATTCAGCGTGCAGTGCAAGGTATATTTCAATTAGATGATAAACCTGATGATGCATTTTTAGAAAAATTGAAACAAGAGTGTGAACCATACTGCAGTTATGCAGCGTTATATTTATGGAAAAGTATAGAGTAGAGGTGTAATAATGATACAAAAGCAACATGAGAGTAAGTTGGAAGTTGGTCAAACGTTTCCTGTGACAATTAAACGTCTTGGGATTAACGGAGAAGGCGTTGGTTATTTTAAGAGACAAGTTGTTTTCATTCCAGGGGCATTACCAGGAGAAGAAGTTGTTGCAGAAACAACGAAAATTCAGCGTGGCTTCGCTGAAGCGAAAGTGAAAAAAGTTCGTAAAGCTTCACCGCATCGTGTGAAAGCACCGTGTCCAGTATATGAGGAGTGTGGCGGTTGTCAGCTGCAACATTTAGATTATAAAGAACAATTGAATCAAAAGCGTGATATCGTTGTACAAGCATTTGAGAAGTACATGAAAAATAGTATGGAAGAGAAAATTCGTCCAACGCTTGGCATGGAAAATCCATGGCATTATCGTAATAAGAGTCAATTACAAGTGGGGCGTAAAGACGAAAAGGTTATTACAGGGCTATATAAACAAAACTCACATCAGTTAATTGATATCGCTCACTGTATGATTCAACATAAAGCAACGAATGAAGCGACAAAAGTTGTAAGACGTATTTTAGAAAAATTAAATGTTTCTATTTACAATGAGAAAAAACAAAAAGGTTTAGTACGCACAATTGTAACACGTACTGCAGTTCAAACAGGTGAAGTACAAGTTACACTTATTACAACAAAAGAAGAATTACCAAATAAAGAACAATTTATTGCAGAAGTACAAAAACAGATGCCAGCGGTTAAATCAATTATGCAAAATGTAAACTGGCGTAAAACATCTGTTATTTTTGGCGACAAAACATTTAAATTAGCTGGAAAAGAAGTAATTCAAGAAACACTTGGTGATTTATCATTTGAATTATCAGCACGTGCGTTCTTCCAGTTGAATCCAGAGCAAACCGTTGTTTTATATAATGAAGCAAAAAAAGCCGCTGCGTTAACAGGCGATGAGAAAATTGTAGATGCGTATTGTGGCGTTGGTACAATCGGTCTTTGGCTTGCAAATGATGCAGCGGAAGTACGTGGTATGGATGTAATTCCAGAAGCGATTGCAGATGCAAGAAAAAATGCAAAGCGTCACGGATTTACAAATACGAAATATGAAGCAGGTAAAGCTGAACAATGGTTACCGAAATGGGTAAAAGAAGGATGGCGTCCAGATGTAATTGTTGTCGATCCACCACGTACAGGTTGCGATGATAAATTACTGGAAACAATTTTAAAGGTGAAGCCGAAACAAGTTGTGTATGTGTCTTGTAATCCTTCTTCATTAGCACGTGATGTACAAGCATTAATGAAGAGCTATGAAGTGGAGTATGTGCAACCAGTTGATATGTTCCCGCATACTGCGCATGTAGAAAATGTAGTGAAGCTTGTTAGAAAGTAAAGTTTATTAATATTCCCTCATGGTATGAGGGAATATTTTCTATGAAGGAGAATATTATGCATAATTATAAATTAACGATTCAGTACGATGGTGCACGTTTTAAAGGATGGCAACGTCTTGGTAATAACGATAATACGATTCAAGGAAAAATCGAAAGTGTCATATCTGAAATGATCGGAAAAGAAATTGAAATTATCGGTTGTAGTAGAACAGACGCTGGTGTACATGCTTTGAATCAAGTTGCTAACTTTCAAAGTGATGAGAAGTTAGTGGAACATAAAGTGAAAAAATATTTAAATCAATATTTACCTAATGATATTAGCATTACGAATGTGGAAGAAGTACATGATCGTTTCCATGCTCGTTACAATTCTAAAGCAAAAACATATCTGTATAAAATTTGGAATGAAGAGCATACAAATCCATTTATGCGTAAATACAGCATGCATGTGAATAAAAAATTAAATGTGAAAAGCATGAAAGCAGCTGCAAAACATTTAGTTGGTTCACATGACTTTACTGCTTTTTCAAATGCGAAATCAAAGAAAAAATCTATGGTTCGAGAAGTATATACACTTGATGTGATGGAAGAGGCAGGGTTTGTACAAATTAGAGTAAGTGGTAACGGCTTCCTTCATAATATGGTAAGAAAAATTGTTGGGGCATTAATTGAAGTTGGATTAGGACAATTAGATGCTGAAGCAATTCCAAACATTTTAGAAGAAAAGCAGCGCAATCAAATTAATTGTCTTGCTGAGGCAAGTGGGTTGTATTTAGAGAATGTTGAGTTTTAATGGCAAATAAAAAAATCGGGCTAAGTAGCTCGATTTTTTTAGTATTACGAAGATTTTTCATTTTTTATACGTAGCTTTAAATTCCAAAAAGCAGCAAGCATAATAGCTGCAAAGGAGCCAAAAATTGTTCCTAATAGCTTTGCATAAGGAGAGCTGCTTACATCGGCATTAATGAATAACATCATACAGAGCATGGCAGGGAAAAAGTATAAGTATTGTAATAACTTTAATTTTTTATCATTACTCATATATATAGCCCCTTTCTAGCATGTTATATGTTTATTATAACATATTTTACCAAGTTGTTTTTGCACTTGGAGACATGTTCATTTCATATGTGTAAATGCAGTTTTTTAATTCGATATTGTAAGTTTTGCCTACTTAATCCTAAAAATTTTGCAGCTTGTGAAATGTTGCCATGATTCTCTTTAAGAATTTGATTAATGTAGTTCTTTTCCATTTTTTCTATTGTGTGTTTTAAAGTTTTAGGTGCATCAGTATTGTGATTAGTTAGTGCATGCTGCATATTGAATTCTGTTTTTATTCGTTCACGAAAGCGAGTAGGCATATGAAAAGCTGTAATGATGGTTTCATCTTCTATCAAGTTCATGGAACCTTCAATTATATGTTCCAACTCCCGTACGTTTCCAGGCCAATCGTATGCATAGAAAAATTCTCTTACATTTACATCTACATCGGTTACGTTGAGCCCAAATTGAGTATTATATTTTTCAATAAAGTGCTGAACAAGATCTGGAATATCTTCTTTTCTTTCACGTAAAGGCGGAAGACATAAAGTAACGACGCTTAATCGGTAATATAAGTCTTCTCTTAATCGATTATGTGCGATGGCTTCGAAAGGATCTTCATTGATAGTTGCTATAATACGAACATCAATTTCTTTTTCGTGTGTGCCTCCGATTCTTCGTATTGTTTTTTCTTGTATAGCTCGTAGTAACTTCGCTTGAAGTGCTGGACTTAATGAGTTGATTTCATCTAATAACAAAGTTCCTCCGTTCGCTTCTTCAAATAAACCAGCTTTATCGATAGCTCCTGTAAATGCACCTCGGTTTGTACCGAATAATAAGCTTTCCATGAGTGTATCAGGTATAGCGGCACAGTTCTGTGAAATAAAGGGTTTTGTTGAACGCTGACTTTCATTATGGATGCTTTGTGCAAATAGTTCTTTCCCAGTGCCTGTTTCTCCTACTAGAAGTATGGAGGAAGATGTACGAATTACTCTTTTTCCTTCAGTAATGATTGATTGAATAGCTTCAGAATCACCAATTATGTGATCAAAGGTAAATTTAGTACTTTGTTTTCGAGAAGGGCCCATTCTTATTGTTTGCTTTAAGTTACTAATTTCTTTTGATATTTCAATAGCGCCTTTAATTTTTCCATTTTCTATTATAGGAAAAGTATCGTTAATCGTTGTAATTTCTTGTCCTTTATTGTTAAAATACGTTTGTTTTATATTTTTCTTTGTTTTTCCAAATTTTAATGCCTCTATAAGAGTACTATTTTTATTTTCTTCAAATGCAAATACCTCTAAAGGACTTTTATATAGCACATCTAAGCGATCCATTGATTCAATTTCCATCATTTTGCGGTTATAGACAATCGTTTTACTTTCCTCATTAATAATATGAATCCCGATATCGAGTTCATTGATTAAAGTTTCATATAGCATATTCATTTCAATAATTTGTTTGAAATTAATTTCTTCTGTATGCATGTAACATCTTCTCCTCATTTCACCCTATGAAGACTGACTTTTTATAATTTTATTAAAATTCTTATAAAATCGCAAAAAATTTTTGCTATTTTTCGTTTAAAACTTTTTAAATGATCGAAAAATTTTGCGGTTGTGCACATTTTTTTGTATGAAACTCTCATTTAATACATGAATTAGAGACTTGGTACGTATTTTGCATAAATAATATTTGAAATCTCTAGAGGGGAGAATATGAATTTTTACAGGATATACAACGTTTCGGTGTCAATTAATAAGAGGGAGGGATTTATAAAGTGAAGACAGTTATAGAAGGTGTGTATAGTCCTTGTTATGGAAAAGTAGAGAAGTTATTTGTTACGGAAAGTTCTTACGTATACGAGTGGGAGAAATTAGCGTTAATTGAAACGATAGATAAACAGAAAGTAGAAATTAAGATAGGAATCAGTGGTTATATTGAATCATTAGAAGTAGTAGAAGGACAAGCTATTGCTGATCAAAAGTTATTAATAACAGTAAGGGATGACCTTTTAGTAACAGGCAGTGATTAATGTAAGTGATGTGTATTTTTGCTCTTTTAAATCATTATTTTTACGGTGAAGGATTTTAAAAACGCTTACATTAAATGGATTGGCAAAGTGAAAAGGGGGGATTTATATGATGGATCAAAACCAAGGATTAAAAAGAGAATTGAAAAGCAGGCACATATTTATGATTGCACTCGGTGGAGTTATTGGTACAGGACTTTTTTTAGGGTCAGGTTATACGATTCATGAGGCTGGACCTGGAGGAGCAATTGTAGCGTATCTTGTCGGTGGATTTGTAATGTATTTAACGATGCTCTGTCTTGGAGAATTAGCTGTTGCGATGCCTGACGCAGGGTCTTATCAAACGTATGCGACAAAGCATATTTCCCCTGCAGCAGGTTATGTAGTGGGATGGATGTCATGGTTAAACTGGTCTGCTACGATAGGTATTGAATTAATTGCAGTTAGTATTTTGATGAAACGTTGGTTTCCTGATGTACCGTCATGGATTTGGTGTGTAGTGTTCGCGGTACTGCTCTTTGCTATTAATGCGTTATCTTCAAGAAGTTTTGCGGAAGTGGAATTTTGGTTTGCAAGTATTAAAGTAATTACAATTATTGCATTTATTATTTTAGGCGGGGCGGCAATGTTTGGTTTTCTAGATATGAAAGGAAATGAACCAGCACCGATGTTCTCTAGCTTTACTGATTACGGGGGACTGTTTCCGAATGGATTATCAGCCATTTTAATTACGATGATTGCAGTTAATTTTTCTTTCCAAGGAACAGAACTAGTTGGTATTGCAGCAGGTGAGAGTGAAAATCCAGAGAAAACGATCCCGAAGGCAATTAACAATACAGTTTGGCGTATACTTGTTTTCTTTGTACTATCTATTTTTATTCTTGCTGGACTATTCCCTTGGCAGCAAGCAGGAGTAATAGAAAGTCCATTTGTAGTTGTATTTGATAAAATTGGTATTCCTTATGCAGCCGATATTATAAATTTCGTTATTATTACAGCAGTTCTATCCGTTGCGAATTCAGGATTATATGCAACTTCTCGTATGCTATGGTCTATGTCTAATCAAGGAATGATTAGTCCGATTTTTGGTAAGTTATCTAAAAACGGTGTTCCTATTTATGCATTGATTGTAAGCACAATTGTAGGTTGTCTCTCATTATTATCAGGTATTTATGCGGAAGATACAGTTTATTTATGGCTGCTTTCTATCGCTGGATTTGGAGCGATACTAGTTTGGGCATCTATTGCTCTATCTAACTTATTAGCTAGAAGGTCATACATAAAGCAGGGCGGGGATGTGAAAGACCTGAAATTTAAAACACCGCTGTATCCATTCGTACCACTGCTTGCGTTAGTATTAAATGTAACAGTAATCGTTGGCATGGCCTTTATTCCAGAACAAAGAATGGCATTGTATTGTGGTATTCCATTTATGATTGTTTGTTTACTGTTTTATCGTGCTACAAGAAATAAGGGAAGTAATGTAGAGCATATTGAAAAGACAAATACAACGGAAGTAGAGAGTTTATAATAGTGATCAATTAGGAGACTGTAAAATTGTAAACAGTCTCTTTTTTTGTGAAAATAAAGCTGGAAACATACTATGTATGCAAAGGGGAATTAGCGATGAATCGAGAAATTTCGCAGTTGTTAAAACAAATAGATTCAAGGAAAGAGGAATTGTTAGAACTTACAAAAATATTAATTCGTTTTGAAACACCAGCACCGCCAGCGAGAAATACAAATGAAGCGCAAGAATTTGTTGCAGAGTTTTTAAGAAAACGAAATTTTAGTATTAATAAATGGGATGTATATCCGAATGATTCGAACGTTGTTGGGGTAAAAAAAGGAATAAAAAGTGACTCATATAAAAGTCTTATTATTAATGGTCATATGGATGTAGCTGAAGTGTCAGCAGATGAGGCGTGGGAAACTGATCCATTTGATCCATTTATAAAAGATGGCTGGTTAGTTGGACGTGGCGCAGCAGATATGAAAGGTGGGCTGGCTGGAGCGCTATTTGCCATTCAACTTTTACAAGAAGCTGGTATTGAATTACCTGGAGATTTAATCTTTCAATCAGTAATAGGGGAAGAAGTTGGAGAGGCAGGAACACTTCAATGCTGCAGGCGAGGTTACGATGCTGATTTTGCAGTCGTAGTGGATACGAGTGATTTACATATGCAAGGGCAAGGTGGTGTCATTACTGGATGGATTACAGTGAAAAGTCCGCAAACGTTTCATGATGCAACGCGCAGACAAATGATCCATGCTGGAGGACGTTTATTTGGAGCGAGTGCGATTGAAAAAATGATGAAAATTGTGCAGAGCTTACAAGAATTAGAGCGTCACTGGGCAGTCATGAAAACATATGAAGGCTATCCATCTGGAACAACAACAATTAATCCAGCTGTTATTGAGGGGGGAAGGCATGCGGCGTTTATTGCGGATGAGTGCCAGTTATGGATAACAGTGCACTTCTATCCGAACGAAACACATGAACAAATAATAAAAGAAATTGAAGAATATATTGGAAAGGTAGCAGCTGCCGATCCATGGTTAAGTGAAAATCCGCCACAATTTAAGTGGGGCGGAGAATCAATGATTGTAGATCGTGGTGAAATTTTCCCTTCATTAGAAGTAGATAGGGAACATGCAGCTGTAAAAAAACTTAGCTCAGTACACGAGTCTATTTTATCAAAAAATGCAATTTTAGATATGTCTGCAACGGTAACTGATGGCGGTTGGTTTAGTGAGTTTCATATTCCAGCGATTATATATGGACCAGGTACATTAGAAGAAGCACATTCTGTAAATGAGAAAGTTGAAATTGAACAGTTAATTGAATTTACAAAAGTAATAACAGCATTTATATATGAATGGTGCCACACGAAAAAATAGATTTGTATAGTAAAATCGTACGAGTATGTATACTTGTACGATTTTTTAGTGAACTATTTCAGAGGTGAAAATAAACAACTGAAATAGTTCTTTATTTTGCTATGTCTTTCGTTTTATTTCAAGTAATTTCTCTTTTGCTAATTCAACGGCGATCGCATCATCTAAATAGCCAATTGGAAAGAGATAGTCGGGAATAATATCTGTCGATAAAATGAAATACAGTAATGCGCTCCCAAGAACTGCACGTTCTTCTTTTGAAATGGTTTCATTGCAAAATTGTTGATACATATCTGTTAATTGTTCAATAAAAGGACCAGCACTATCAATTTGCTCTAATTTGCTTGCGAAACTGTCATGAATACGTTTTTCGCCTTCTGTTGTCTGGGCATAGCGTTCGTAATTTTCGAGTTCTTGTTTTACGCGAGTTGTAGTGTAATCGAAATCGAATAAGTTAGAGGAGTGCAGCGTTTGCTGAATGGTATCAAGAGATGTGTACATATCTGTTTTTTCTTTATTTATGTGAGGAGAATCAGGGTACATTTCATCAAATAACAATTGGGGTGGAACTTGAAGACATTCTGCAAATTTTTGTAGATGCTTTTGTTTTGGCGGTTGTTTGCCGTTAATAATTCTTGAGACTGTTGCAGGATCAATATTTGTAAGTATTCCTAGTTGGCGCATAGATAAGGCGCGTTCTTTTAAAAGTTTTTTTATTAATTTGCCAAGCCGATCATTCGGGTTTTCATTAGCCATAGTGTAGGCACTCCTTTTTTAGTATTGAAAAAATATTGAGCATTTATTACAAGTATATGAAACAGACAGGCACAGTTGCTCAACATTTTCATAATATGCATTGAAAAGTGAGAAAAAGGGGTGACTATTTATGAGTACAGTAGGCTTATTTTCAATTTTTTTAATCGGGATCGCTTCTAATTTAGATAATGCAGGTGTTGGAATTGCATATGGTATTCGTAAAATTCGTATTTCGTGGTTTAACAATTTTATCATCGCATTCTTTGGATTTTTATTTACTTTACTAGCTGGATTTTTTGGGAACTGGATTGCGTTATTTATTTCAGAGTTTACAGCAAATCTGATTGGAGCAATCGTTTTAGGGATAATCGGTGTGTTTATTTTGTGCCAGCCTTTCTTGGGTCAAAAAAATACTGCAGGTTCTAAAGATGATAATGTGCTTATGGGCATTTTACGTGATCCGGAAAAAGCAGATTTTGATGGTTCTAAAACAATTAGTTTCTCAGAAGCAATTGTTTTAGGAGTTGCGTTGTCTATTAATAATATTGCAGGTGGATTTGATGCAGGGGTAACAAATTTAAATCTTTGGCTTACAGCGACTATTTCTGGGGTGTTTAGTTTTATTTGTATTAGTGGTTTTGCGTATGTAGGAAAACGATTTTTAGCAGAATACTTAGGGAAATGGGCGACAGTTATCGCAGGACTATTATTAATTCTTATTGGGATAGATCAGTTGTTGTAAGGAGAGTAGAAAACAAGGTTCGAGTATTTCCTTGGAAATACAGCAAGAGATTGCATATATCGACGTACTTTTCTCCATACTAATACGGATTTCTTTTAAGAAAGGGGGATTTGTATGGGACGCGGGAAAGCATTTGATCATAAGAAAAAAGGGCATGATCATCAACCACCTAAAGGTGCGTTCATTCATAAAGATGTAAATGAACATACTTTGGAAGAGGAAGAGCTACCAGTAAATATTGAGGCGTATAAAAATAGTTTAAAAAAACATTAAAAGCACCTACATAGGTGCTTTTTTACCGTATATCTTCAATTAATTGTTCGGATTCTTCATGCATACTGTACTCACTTAATACTTGAATGCAAAGCCACTTTAATTCCTCAATCGTATGCTCAAGTTCTTCAGGAAGCACATGATAAATGTCTTCAAGTCCCATCCCGAAATGAATAAGTTCAAGTACTTGATCATCGATGTTCCGATCCATTAATAATTCAAGTACTTCTAAATTGAATATGTATCGGTGAGCTTCGTCGAGTGAAACAACTTTTAACTTCAAGCTTTCTACAATACTCAATATAAAAAGAAGGATTGTTTTTTCAAGAACAGGTTGTTTTCCCATTTGAAATATTAGTTTCATCTTTCACACCTCCACATATAGCGCTAGGTTGTACTATATTATTCAGGAGGGGGGAACAAATATGCATGATATAGAGAAACTTTCAGCACTGTTTTTGTAAGAGGATTGATAACTGACAAAAGTGAGGTTTTGGCGAAATAAAAAATCCTGCTAGTATAGCAGGATAACTCACGATTAAAAAATGCTCCAACCTTCTTGAGCAGAAAGAAGTTCAAGAATTTTAAAACCGGCAATACTATTTCCGTTTGCATCTAAAGCTGGTCCGAAAATACCGATTCCCATGTCTCCTTTTACGCAGCCAAAAATACCACCGGCTACACCACTTTTTGCAGGAATACCAACACGAATTGCAAATTCACCAGATTCGTTATACATACCACATGTGACCATAAATGTTTTGCAAATTTTTGTAATATGCTTAGGGATAATTTGTTTTTTCTTATATGGATCATATCCATCCATTGCAAAAATTAAGCCGATACGTGCTAAATCGATGCAGTTTACTTCAACTGCGCATTGACGAGTATATAAATCCATAAGTTCTTCAATATCACAATCGATAATTCCGTTTTGTTTCATATAATAACAAAGTGAACGGTTTAGGTAAGCTGTCTCTAGTTCTGAATCGGCAACTTTAGAGGAATAATTAATAGTAGGATTATCTGTTATTTCACGTACAAAATGAAGAATACGTTCCATTTTTTCCTCGTTATCTTTTCCTGCTAGCATGCTTGTAATAGCTAAAGCCCCTGCATTTATCATTGGATTAAGGGGTTTGGATGGACTTGTCGTTTCTAACTTAATAATAGAATTAAATGGGTCACCCGTTGGTTCCATTCCAACTTTAGAAAATACATATTCTTCACCACGGTCTAAAAGGGCAAGGGCAAGTGTAATTACTTTGGAAATACTTTGAAGAGTAAATAGTGTTTGTGAGTTGCCTGCATGGATATATTCTGTTTCTTTATGGAAAATGGCAATCCCTAAATCGTCTGGATTTGCATTTCCTAGTTCGGGGATATAAGTAGCAAGTTTTCCTTTTTTCGTATATGGTTTTACTTGTTCTAACAACTGTTGTAAGTTGTTTGTTTCAATGCACTGCATAGTACCAACGCTCCTATTTTGAATTAACTAAGTTTACTTTTCCCGATATGCTCGGAAATAAATAATAACATGAAAAAGTGGAATGATAAAACGAAAGTTCAATGTGCTATAATAGGTCTTTCGTTTCGAGTATTCTGTATTTTAAAAAGGAGAATTTTCCTTTTATATAACAGTTTGGAAATAGGAGATTTATCCATAAAAAGTTCAGAAATAAAAACTACACATCTATACAACTATATGTTATTATGGTTATGTAATAGAAAGCGTTTTCTAAAGCGTACTTATAATGATAACGATTTCATAAATTTGATTAGGGGGAATTAAAATGTTGCAGTTTTTACAACGTATTGGTAAAGCTTTAATGCTTCCGATCGCAGTACTACCAGCAGCAGGATTATTGCTTCGTTTAGGGCAACCAGATGTATTTGATATTCCTGTTATGGCACAGGCCGGCGCAGCAGTTTTTGATAACTTAGCACTTATTTTTGCAATTGGTATTGCAATCGGTCTTTCAGTGGATGGTAGTGGTGCAGCAGGTCTTGCAGGTGCAATTGGTTATCTTGTTATGAAAAATAGTATTGATGCACTTAGCAAAGGGTATTCAACTGCTGAATTACAAGATAAATTAGGTAAAGTCCAAGATTTAATAGGTAATAGCGCAAATGTAGATCCATCTAAGCTTGCGGATACAATGACACAAGTATCTAAGGCTGCTGAATTATCGACTAAAGTAGATATGAAAGTCTTAGGTGGTATTATTGTTGGTGTTATAGCAGGACTTCTTTATAATAAATTCCATAAGATTAAACTTCCAGAATGGTTAGGTTTCTTTGCTGGAAAACGTTTCGTTCCAATTGTTACATCAGTCGTGATGCTGATATTAGGAATTCTATTTGCACAAATTTGGCCCACAATTCAAAATGGTATTGATGCATTAGCTCATGGAATTGTTAATTTAGGTGCAATTGGTTCAGGATTATTTGGTTTATTAAACCGTTTATTAATCCCAATTGGTTTACACCACGTAATGAACACATACTTCTGGTTTGTATTTGGGGACTTTACAAATGCAGCAGGTAATGTTGTTAATGGTGATATTGCTCGTTTCCTTGCAGGTGACAAAACAGCAGGTATGTTTATGACTGGTTTCTTCCCAGTTATGATGTTCGGTTTACCAGCAGCATGTTTCGCAATGATTGCAGCTGCTAAACCAGAAAAGCGTAAAGCAGTTACTGGTATGTTAGCTGGTCTAGCATTAACTTCATTCTTAACTGGTATTACAGAGCCTATTGAATTCTCATTCATGTTCTTATCACCAGTATTATATGGTATTCATGCTGTACTAACAGGTCTTTCTTTATTCATTACAACATCGCTTGGCATTCATGATGGTTTCTCATTTAGTGCCGGTGCAATCGATTACGCTTTAAACTTCGGTATTGCAACAAAACCAGTCTTACTAGCAGGTATCGGCTTAATTTACGCAGCAATTTATTTCATAGTATTCTACTTCTTAATTAAGAAGTTCGATTTAAAAACTCCTGGTCGTGAAGATGACGATGAGTTAGTTGAAGATGGTGAGGCACCAGTTGCAGGTTCAATTGGTGAAACTTACGTAGCAGCTTTAGGCGGAAAAGAAAACTTAACAGTTATTGATAACTGTGCAACACGTCTACGCTTACAAGTAAAAGATGCTGGTCAAGTAAATGAAGCAGCATTAAAACGTGCTGGTGCAAAAGGTGTTATGAAATTAAGTAATACAAGTGTCCAAGTTATCGTAGGTACAAATGTTGAATCTGTTGCCGATGATATGAAAAAACACGTATAAATAATGAGATAAGAGGATGTCCAAAAAGATTGATAACATCAATTTTTTAGAGGATATCCTCTTTTTTTGTTAATAATTTAACGGGAATCTTACTTTTGTAAATTTTCTTTTTCTTTTTTGTACATATAGGTTGGTAATATGTGCAGTGCGTGATAAAGTAGGGATGATATAGAGTGGATTATCCATAATCTACTAAAACGAATCTTTAGTAAAGGAATTAAATTATTGGTGAGTAAGGGGAAAAAAGCAATTATGGATCAGGAAAAAAATAATGCGAATGGGAAAGTACGTCGGCCGATTGTATACATAAACAGAACAATCATTCTCGTCTTACTATTATCACTTGTATATTTCATGTATACAAAAATTGTTGCGCATAATAAGAAAGAAGAAACTTTAAAAGCGGCAGCAGAAATGAAGAAACAAGAAGAGCTAAAAAAGAAAGAAGAAAAAAAGAAACAAGAAGTACAGAAGCAAAAACAAAAAGAGCAGGAAGAACAAGTGAAGCAAGCGCAAGCTGTGGAGAAGCTTCCCGAGGGACCACCTCAAGAAATTAATGAAAACGCTCAATTGGACCAGTATTTACAAAACGCAGGATTTAGCGGGACAGCTGTTATTGTGAAGAACGGAAAAGTTCTTTTGAATAAAGGGTACGGTATGGCAAATAAAGAACAGAAAGTACCGAATAATTCAGAGACGACTTTTTATATTGGTTCTATTTCAAAGGCATTTGTAGCAACTGCTATTATGCAGTTGAAAGATCAAAATAAATTACAAGTAGAAGATACTGTTGCAAAGTATATTCCAAATTTTCCTCAAGGTAATAGTATTCAGCTAAAACATCTATTAACACATACATCAGGGATTCCCGAATATGAGCAGGGAAAAGAAGATATTTCTCATGAAGAACTGATAAAGCGGATAGGAAATCAAAAGCGTATTGGTGGTCCAGGAGAGAAGTGGAAGTATTCTGATTCGAACTACTCTATACTTGCATACATTGCCGAGAAGGTAAGTGGACAGTCGCTCGAAGAATATATTAAACAACATATTTTTGCTATTGCGGGTATGAAACATTCTGGTTTTGGTACAGCGTTAGAACAAACAAGATTCCCATCAACGGGTTATAAAATAGTAAATAATAATATGACAACACCTAATATTCCGAGCATGTCACAACTATATGGTTGTGGTGATATATACACAAGTGCGCATGATTTATATTTATTTAACGAAGCACTATTCTCTGGTAAATTAATTTCAAAAGAGAGTTACGATCAAATGTTTACGGGTGGAAAAAAGGATTACGGGTTTGGATGGTACGTAGACCCAGGAAGCTATTCGAATCACGGTGTAATGCCAGGATGGAATTGCTTAAACGGATTTAGTAAAAATGGTAGTGTATATGTTGTTTTATTATCTAACATTCAAAATAACATTAAATCATTTGGTAAAGTGAATAACGATATTTATTCGATATTGCGGAATATTGAAGTGTAAGAAACTATCCTTTTGGATAGTTTTTTTTATGCCTTGAACTAAATATTTCTTTTAGAAAATGTATGTCTTACCTATCACAAAAATATCTATTTTGTATACATTAAGATGTATGGATGTGAAATTTTATAATCTAAAAATAATAGGAGGAGAAGTGTATGTGTCTGTTCAGAAAATATTGGCATAAATTATCGAGAGTGTTTAATAGGCAATTAGATTATTTTTTAGATAATAAGTTATTACCTGCTGTGGAAAGACTTTTATTTTCACAAAACTTCGCGAGATTTATTCAAAGAAACTCTAAGCAAGCTACTGAAGAAGTTATTGAATCAAGTAGATTTCAATCTATTATTTGTAACATTTTAAAAGAATGTACTACATCACCTTTTAAAGAAATTGCAGAGCAGTATTTAGGTAAAAACGTAGAAATTACTGTGACAGTGGGACAGTTAACAGGCGTTATTGTAGCAGTTGGTGATGACTTCTTAACATTGCAAGAAGGAATAGGAACAGAAGTTTTATTACCATTTACAAGTATTATATCAATTAAAGAAGCGTAAGAAAGGAGCGTTATATATGTTATTTACTGATGAATTACGTAACCATGTTGGGGAACTAGTACAAGTTGTGACAGCTGTAGAAATCATTGCAGGCGTTCTTTTATCTGTGACGGATGGGGCAGTAATTGTTCGTACTTCTCCTTCTTATGGACCACCAGAAGATGTAATTGTGCGTATTCCTATTATTGCTTATGTTCGCTTGGAAGGGTAAGAGTGATACAAGTATGAGAGTGTCAGTTGTTATTCCAGTGCATAATGAAGCAAGTACTTTATCAAAAGTTTTAGGAGAAGTAAGAAAGCTCGAACCATATGAAATTATCATAGTAGATAATGGATCGACAGATGGTACGAAAGAAATAGCGCTACAGCATAATTGCCGTGTGATTTATTATAGATATTCCCTTGGTAATGATGTGGGACGGGCAATTGGTGCTAGAGAAGCAAAAGGTGAAATTGTTTTATTTTTAGATGGTGATATCGTCATGAAAAGTGAAGAATTATACAATTTTATTAAAGGAATACAGCAAGGACATGAGATTGTTTTAAATAATTTAACATGGTCCGTTTATTTGAAGATGAGACCGCATTATACGACGGTTGGAAAATATATGTTAAATCGTTATTTGAACAAGAAGGAGTTTGTTGTAGGATCTTTAATTGCAATACCACATGCGATAAGTCGTAAAGTGATTGAAAAACTGGGGTGGTGGAATTTAGCAGATCCAGCATTATTTCAAGCAATGGCGATGTCTAGAGGAGTAGATATTTCTGATATGGCTTCAGTTGATGTCATTTACACAAATAAAGTTCGTCCTGTCCATACGGGCACATCACCTGGCTCTCCTTATCCGAAAGCGACTAGTCGTATTATGGGTGATCATTTGCGTGCTTTACAATACGTAATCGAAACATACGGTAATCGCGGTGGTTTTTCAGAGGACAATAGAGATAGAGCGTTTGTAGGAAAGTATAAACCAGTTTTATTACAAAAGAAAAAAGCGAAATATAGTGCCATTATCCCGGTATCAGAAGAAAAAATAACTATAAGGTCTGTTATACAAGAAGTGAAAGAAGCAGGTGTAGATGAAATTATAGTTGTCGCGAATGGAGCAGATGTTGAGACTGTTAAACAGGCAAAGCTAGAGAATGTTATTGTAGTTGAATTTACGAAGGCGCTTGGACATAATGTAGCAAGAGCAATAGGGGCCATGCATGCTACGGCAGATATTTGTTTATTCGTTGATGGTGATTTTGTTATTCCAGCAAAAAAACTCACTCCATTTTTACATGCTGTTGAAGATGGAAATGACGTGGTGTTAAATGATTTACAATGCTTATTAGATATGTTTCATCCAGCAGATCCAATTAGTATGGGAAAATACTTTTTGAATTTGGTAGCGAAAAGACCAGATTTATGGAATAACTCACTAACTGCTGTACCACATGCCATGCATAAGAAGGTAATAGAGAGAATAGGATATGACTCCCTTATCATTCCGCCATTAGCACAAGTGAAAGCTATTTTAGAAGGATTCTCTATTACAACAGTAGAGTTAGTAGATGTTATAAAAACAAATCGAGTACGTCCAGAGCAACACGAATTTGTAAATGGGCGTATTTCAGCGTTTGATCGTATTTTCGGTGATCAACTTGAGGCGGTTACGTATTTATTACAACGTACGGACGAACGTGGTGGCTTTACTGATGGAGATAGAGATAGAGATATCATTCAACAATTGAGAAGGGAAGAAGAGAATACAAATGAATAGTAGTAAAGTAGCTATTATTGGGTTAGGGTATGTTGGCCTTCCTTTAGCGGTACATTTTGCAGAAAGAGGGCATACAGTACTTGGATTAGATAAAGATATTAGAAAAATAGACTCAATTATAAAAGGAGAAAGTTATATTCCAGATGTTTCTTCTAAAGAGTTACAAAGTTTATTGACGAAAAAAAAATTAACAGTAAACACACCGGATCAAGGCATTGCTGATTTTCAAAATAGTGATTATGTTATTGTCACCGTCCCGACTCCAATTAATGAACAAAGAGAACCAGACTTAAGTGCCCTCATTTCAGCTTCGCATTATATACAACAAAACCTTCAAAAAGGACAAACCTTCATTTTTGAAAGCTCCACATATCCAGGCACACTTGAAGAAGTCATCCTACCTATTATTTCTCAAAATAGTAACAAGGTAGGGGAAGATTTCTATATCGGATATTCCCCTGAGAGAATTGATCCAGCAAATAGTCAATATTCAGTTCAAGCTATTCCAAAAGTTATTAGTGGACAAACAGAAAAGTGTAGACAAAAGGTACAGGATTTATATAGTACCATTTTTGACGAAGTTGTACCTGTTAGCTCTCCGAAAGTAGCAGAGATGTGCAAGCTATTTGAAAATATTCAGCGCTTAGTTAACATTTCTTTAGTAAATGAACTAAACACACTATGTGAAAGTTTAGGAATTGATTTTTATGAGGCGCTTGAAGCCGCATCTACAAAACCGTTTGGATTTACCCCATATTGGCCAGGACCAGGAATAGGAGGACATTGCATTCCAGTAGACCCTTTATATTTTCAATGGAGAATAAAAAAGAATGGGGCAATTAGTCAATTAATTGAGGCAGCACATATAATTAATGAAGAAATGCCAGAGAAAATAGTCCGAAAAGTAAAAGGCATGGTGCAATCACCTGCATCAGTTTTAATTGTAGGAATTGCTTATAAGAAAGATGTAAATGATTTGAGAGAATCACCAGCGTTACCGATTATTCAATTATTAAGAAATCAAGGATACGAGATAGAATATCATGATCCTTATATTTCTTTCGCGGAAATTGGAGATAAGGTGTATCAATCTGTTTCTTTAGATGAAGAAAAAGTTAAAAAAGCGGATTGTATTTTAATTTTAACGGATCATTCTAATATTGATTGGAAGCTTTTTAAAGGAATGGACCGAGTAATAGATACACGCGGGATTGTAAAGAAGGTGAGTAAATGAGTAAGAAATGTTTAATTACAGGTGGGGCCGGATTTATCGGGTCGCATTTAGCTGAAGAGTTGATGAGAAGAGGTTATGAGGTCACTGTTGTGGATAACTTTTATAAAGGTAAAAATAAGTACCATGAAGAGTTAATGAAAAAAATCCGTGTTATTCCAATAAGTGTTTTAGATAAAAATTCTATTTATGAATTAGTAGATCAGCATGATGTCGTGTTTCATTTAGCAGCAATTTTAGGTGTGAAAACAACAATGGAAAAAAGTATAGAGCTCATAGAAACGAATTTTGATGGGACGAGAAATATTTTACAAGCAGCGTTAAAAGGAAAGAAGAAAGTAGTTTTTGCTTCTACTTCAGAAGTATATGGTAAGGCCAAGCCGCCTTTCTCTGAAGAGGGAGATCGATTATACGGGGCAACTTCTAAAATTCGTTGGAGTTATGCAGTTTGTAAAACGTTGGAAGAGACATTATGTTTAGGATACGCATTAGAAGGTTTACCGGTAACGATTGTTCGATATTTTAATATTTATGGTCCAAGAGCGAAAGATGGTCCGTATGCAGGGGTAATCCCGCGATTTATTAGTGCGGCTTTGCAAGGAGAAGACATTCTCGTATATGGAGATGGAAAGCAGACACGTTGCTTTACGTATGTAAGTGATGCGGTAGAGGCAACGATTCGGGCAATGGATGAGAAGGTAAATGGTGAGATTATTAATATAGGTTCTGAGAATGAAAAGAGCATAAAAGAAGTAGCAGAAGTAATTAAAAAATTAACGAATTCTTCTTCAAAGATTGTACAAGTGCCTTTTGAAAAAGTATATCCTTATGGTTTTGAAGAAATTCCAAATAGAAGACCAGACGTAACAAAATTAAAAGAGCTTGTTCAATTTCAAGCGAAAGTAACGTGGGAAAACGGATTGAAGGAAACAATTAAGTGGTTTCGTGAACAAAACAATGGCTAAGTCATTATCTGTTATTATTCCTGCATGTAATGAGGTCGATACGATTTCAGACGTTATTCAATCGGTAAGACCATTAAATCCAGTAGAAATTATTGTAGTAGCAAACGGTTGTAATGATGGAACAGAAGATGTTGCAGATCGTTTAGGGTGTAAAGTAATCAAACATACAGAGCTACTAGGGAACGATGTTGGACGTGCAGTCGGCGCAAAACATGCGATAGGTGATGTATTACTATTTATAGATGGTGATTTTGCTATTCAAACTTCAAAATTAAAATTATTCCTTAATCCGATTTTATACGATCAGGCAGATGTAGTTTTAAATAATTTGGATGCATTATTTTTAAAAAGGCAAAAACCTACTTCTATTACAGTATGGCGCCAAATATTAAATGCAATGTTAGAGCGTGAAGAATTAAAAATTAATTCTTTATTAGATGTACCTCATGCGCTGACGAAAGAAGTCGTTCAAAGCATCGGATATGAATGTTTTGTTAATCCTATTGTGGCTCATTTACGCCTACTTCAAAGTAAATGGAGAATTAGTCGTCATTGCGCCATTGACGTTATTACGCCAAATAAATTTCGTCCATTCCAGCATGCTGCATATGGAACAAATCTTTCCCAATCTGAAAAAAGAATGATAGGTGATCATATAGAAGCAGTAGCGGCACGGATATTAAGCAGTGATGAGCGCGGAGGATATTATGATGGAAATAGGAAAAGGGATAGTGTCTATCATACTTTAAGTTTTGAAGAGTTTTATCAAGGATGGGGTGTCACATCTAATTTGTATAAAGGAAAGCAACTATCTGTTGTTATTCCCGTACAAGATGAAGAGAAAACAATTGGAAACGTTATAGAAGAGCTTCGCAAAATTGAACCCTTCGAAATTATCGTTGTCGTAAATGGTTCGTCAGATAAAACGAAAAAAATTGCAAAAGACAAAGGGGCAACGACAATTGTATATAAAGAAGCACTCGGAAATGATGTAGGGCGCTCACTTGGAACGTATTTTGCAAAAGGAGAAATTGTGTTATTTATAGACGGCGATTTTGTTATTCCAGCGAGTGAGCTATATCCTTTTGCAAAAGCTATAGCAGATGGAAAGGACGTCGCATTAAATGATTTAAATCATTATTTAGATTTAAGAGTACCGCTTCATCTTGTAACTGCATTTAAATATGCACTAAATTTAGCTTGTGATAGAAAGGATTTAGGGGTAGGCTCACTTATTGCGGTACCTAATGCATTTAGCCAAAAGTGTTTGAAAGCAATTGGGTATAAATCTTTATTGTCACCTTGTGTAGCACAAGTGAAGGCTCTTCTTTCTGGATTTGAAATTGCATGTGTATATCGTGTTGAGGTTGATAAGATGAATCGTATTCGTCCCAGTGAACATTTCGCAAAAATAGGTCACCCTCCAGCTGTACTTCGAATTATAGGTGATCATATAGAGGGACTAGAGCAAATAATTGCATTAACAGACAATCGTGGCGGATTCTATGATGGCAATAGAAAAAGAGATGTTTTATAGAAGTAACAAAAAAAGTGTACAACATGTGTACACTTTTTTGTTCTGTTATAAAAACTATAACAGATTAGGAGATAAGAGTATTACAGCTCTACAATGGGTATTGTTCTTATATTACAAAATAGGACTCGTATATAAGGGTACCAAAAAAATACAATTAAGGAAAGAGTTAATTTTAAAGACTTTTAAATGAAGTTAACACTATATATATAGTAGTTTGCTCAACATTTCACAAACATGTCACAACTATTTCGTTCACTTTCGTAAAAAAGTAGTATTCTAAGTGTGTAAGCTGTTATATAAAAAATCTTAGTCCTGTACTAATCAAAAATGGAGGAGATTAGGATGACTCAAGTATTAGAAAATGTTAAAAACGCATGGGAAAACTTTAAAGGTGAAAAATGGAAAGCAGAGATTGATGTTCGCGATTTCATTTTAAATAATGTAAACGTTTTCGAAGGGGACGAATCTTTCTTAGCAGAAGCAACTGAAGCAACGAAACAACTTTGGGATCAAGTAATGGATTTAACAACAAAAGAACGTGAAAACGGTGGCGTTCTTGATATGGATACAAAAATTGTTTCTTCTATTACATCACATGACCCAGGATACTTAAATAAAGATATTGAAAAAGTAGTCGGTTTCCAAACTGATAAACCGTTTAAGCGTTCTTTACAACCATATGGTGGTATTCGTATGGCAGAACAAGCTTGTGAATCTTATGGATACGAAATGGATAAAGAACTTAGTCGTATTTTTAGAGATTGGAGAAAAACTCATAACCAAGGTGTATTTGATGCTTATACACCAGAAATGAGAGCTGCTCGTAAGTCAGGTGTTATTACTGGTCTTCCAGATGCATACGGACGTGGACGTATTATCGGTGACTATCGCCGCGTAGCGTTATATGGGGTAGATCATTTAATTGAAGCGAAAAAAGCTGATTTAAATTTAACTGGCGGTGTAATGAGCGAAGAGACAATGCGTTTACGCGAAGAATTATCTGAGCAAATGCGTGCACTTCAAGAGTTAAAACAAATGGCTGCTTCTCATGGCTTCGATATTTCTAAGCCAGCAACAAACACGCAAGAAGCATTCCAATGGTTATACTTCGCATATCTTGCAGCAATTAAAGAGCAAAACGGAGCTGCAATGAGTCTTGGACGTACTTCTACATTCTTAGATATTTACATTGAAAGAGATTTAGCAAATGGTACTTTAACAGAAGAAGAAGTACAAGAAATTGTAGATCACTTCATTATGAAATTACGTCTTGTGAAATTTGCAAGAACACCTGATTATAATGAATTATTCTCTGGTGACCCAACTTGGGTAACTGAGTCTATCGGTGGTATGGCATTAGATGGTCGTCCATTAGTAACAAAGAACTCATTCCGTTTCTTGCATACATTAGATAATTTAGGACCAGCTCCAGAACCAAACTTAACAGTTCTTTGGTCTAAACAATTACCAGAGAACTTTAAAAACTACTGTGCGAAAATGTCTATTAAAACATCAGCAATTCAATATGAAAATGATGACATTATGCGTGCTGACTACGGCGATGACTACGGTATTGCATGTTGCGTATCTGCAATGAGAATTGGTAAACAAATGCAATTCTTCGGCGCACGTGCAAACTTAGCAAAAGCATTACTATATGCGATTAACGGTGGTAAAGATGAAAAATCTAAAGCACAAGTTGGTCCTGAGTACGCACCAATTACTTCTGAAGTATTAAATTATGAAGAAGTTATGCATAAGTTTGATATGACAATGGAATGGTTGGCGGGTCTATATTTAAACACATTAAATGTTATCCATTACATGCATGATAAATATAGCTATGAACGTATTGAAATGGCACTTCATGATACAAACGTTCTTCGTACAATGGCAACAGGTATTGCTGGTCTATCTGTAGTAGCAGATTCATTAAGTGCAATTAAATACGCAAAAGTAAAACCAATTCGTGATGAAAATGGTATTGCAGTTGACTTCAAGATTGAAGGAGATTTCCCTAAATACGGTAACAATGATGATCGTGTAGATGAGATTGCTGTAAATCTTGTAAAAACATTTATGAATAAACTTCGTAAACATAAAACATACAGAAATTCTGTTCATACAATGTCAATCTTAACAATCACATCTAACGTTGTATACGGTAAGAAAACTGGTAATACTCCAGATGGCCGCCGTACTGGAGAACCATTTGCACCAGGTGCGAACCCAATGCATGGACGTGATACAAAAGGTGCATTAGCTTCATTATTATCTGTGGCTAAATTACCATATGAAGATGCACAAGATGGTATTTCTAATACATTCTCTATTATTCCGAAAGCACTTGGTAAAGAAGATGATGTACAAGTACGTAACTTAGTATCAATGCTTGATGGCTATGCAGTAAAAGAAGGCCACCACTTAAATATTAACGTATTTAACCGTGAAACATTAATGGATGCAATGGAACATCCTGAGAAATATCCACAATTAACAATTCGCGTATCTGGTTACGCTGTAAACTTTATTAAATTAACTCGTGAACAACAAATTGATGTAATTAACCGTACAATGCATGAAAGCATGTAAATGAAAAAAGTGTCCCTTCGCTCTTAATATATAGCGAAGGGAGGCTGTTTCAATAAAGGAGGAAGTAACATGGTAAAAGGAAGAATACATTCTGTAGAGTCTTGTGGTACTGTTGATGGCCCAGGGATTCGTTATGTCATATTTACACAAGGGTGTTTATTACGTTGTCAATATTGTCATAATGCTGATACGTGGGAAATCGGTAAAGGTAAAGAAATAACAGTTGAAGAAGTGATGCAGGATGTGACATGTTACCTTCCATTTATTGAAGCTTCCGGAGGCGGTATAACAGTTAGCGGTGGAGAGCCATTATTACAGCTAGACTTTTTAATTGAGTTGTTTAAAAAGTGTAAAGAGGCTGGTATCCATACAACAATCGACTCTTCTGGTGGTTGTTATTCTGAGGAACCAGAATTCCAAAATAAGCTAGATATTTTAATGGATTATACAGATTTAGTTTTATTGGATCTGAAACATATCGATTCCAAAAAGCATCGTAAATTAACAGGGAAACCAAATGAACATATTTTACAATTTGCTCGTTATTTATCGGATAAGAATAAACCGATTTGGGTACGACACGTATTAGTTCCTGGTGTTACGGATAATGAAGAGGATCTACAAAAACTATCTAGCTTTATTCAAAGTCTGTCTAA
Source organism: Bacillus sp. FSL K6-0073 (assembly GCF_038006085.1). Taxonomy (NCBI): domain Bacteria; kingdom Bacillati; phylum Bacillota; class Bacilli; order Caryophanales; family Bacillaceae; genus Bacillus; species Bacillus sp. FSL K6-0073. Next base: position 504,564 of record NZ_JBBOUN010000001.1, read on the forward strand.
TGTTCAAAAAGTTGAAGTGTTACCATATCATAAGCTTGGTGTATATAAATGGGAGGCGCTTGGACACAAGTATCCACTCGCAAATGTAGAACCACCTACTGAGAAAAATGTAGAACATGCTAAATATATTTTACAAGCGGTCTAATCCAAATATTGGATTAGGCTTTTTGCTTTCTTTACAATAAAATCTAGAGTATATATTGATAAAAGAGTATACTGAAAGTAGAATATCCATAATTTTGTACGGAATAAATGGAGAAATTTACATAATTGTAAAGGGAAATCAAAATAGTAAAAAGAATTAAGAAGTAAAAGAGTGAGTATCATGGAATAGAGAACATTTGTAAGTTATTGCGAAAGCTCTTATAGGAAAGTATAATGTAAAGATATGAGCACAGATAGGATTAAGGGGTCAATCTTATATGCTTTGCATATCCACGACAGGTACATAGCTGAAAGGGAATTATTAGAATCTGTTTATGTAATTTTTAAGGAAAATGTTTTTCCTATTGTCGTATATGCAATATGGAGAAACAAAAAGCTAGGAGTGGATTTGTTTGATAAAAAACCCCAAGGTTTTAATATTAACTGCACATTACGGTAATGGTCATGTGCAAGTAGCAAAAACATTAGAACAAACATTTCGCCAAAAAGGAATTGAAGATGTTATTGTATGCGACTTGTTTGGAGAATCACATCCATTTATAACTGACATTACAAAATATCTATATTTAAAAAGTTATACAATAGGAAAAGAATTATATCGTTTGTTTTATTACGGGGTAGAAAAAATTTATGATAAGAAAATAGCATCTTGGTATGCGAACTTTGGAAGGAAACGTTTGAAAACACTTTTACAGGTGGAGAAACCAGATATTGTAATTAATACATTTCCAATTATCGCTGTACCAGAATTAAAGAAACAAACAGGTATTTCAATTCCTGTCTATAATGTATTAACGGATTTTTGCGTGCACAAAATATGGATTCATCGAGAAGTAGATCGTTATTTTGTTGCAACGGATCATGTGAAAGAATTGATGGTTGATATCGGTGTACCTGCGGAACAAATTGTTGAAACAGGAATTCCAATTCGGAGTAGTTTTGAGTTAAAGGTAAATCCAGAAATCATATATAATAAATATCAGTTATGTAAGAATAAAAAGATTTTACTAATTGTAGCAGGTGCTCATGGGGTATTAGGAAATGTAAAAGAACTATGCCAATCATTTATGTCAGTGCCTAATTTACAAGTAGTTGTCGTTTGTGGGAAAAATGAAGCTTTAAAACAGGATTTATTAAGTTTACAGAAGCAAAATTCCGATGCATTAAAAGTGTTTGGGTATGTTGAAAATATTGATGAATTATTCCGTGTTACTTCTTGTATGATTACGAAGCCAGGCGGAATAACATTAAGTGAAGCAGCAGCGTTGCAAGTACCTGTCATTTTATATAAGCCTGTTCCAGGACAAGAAAATGAAAATGCGATGTACTTTGAAAGAAAGGGAGCAGCAGTTGTCATTCGCGATGATAGTGAGGTTTTTGCAAAAACAGAGGCATTATTACAAGATGATGTGAAGCTTCTTCAAATGAAAGAAGCAATGAAAAGCATCTATCTTCCAGAGCCAGCTGGCCATATTGTAGATGCAATTTTGGCGGAAAATCATGCAGAACCGCGTCATATACCTATTAAATCACCTGCTCTTGCACAATCTTTTACTTAATATGAAACCCTCTTTGTATATGTAAAGAGGGTTCTTTATTATTTTTAAAGAAAATTTAGTGAGTTATCCACAAAAGGATTGCGCTTTCATTAAACAGTAAAGTCGGAATATTAACAACTATATCCACATTGTCCACAATTTTTAGAAAAATATCCACAATTAAAACAGCTGATATATGCTTTAATATAGAAAAATATTAAATGTTTTTGAAAATTACTAACAATTTCATCGGTTTTGTGGATAAAGTTGTCCACAGCAAAAAAGTCCCTTATGTATAAGGGGCTTTTTTGCTTACTTCTATCAGTCGAGAAAATTATGTAATGAAAATGAATAATTAGGGGGGAAACTTCTAATTATTCATTTTCACTTTAAATGCTTTTCGAGCGATATCCTGCTGCACGATCTGCTTTTTGAAATTCGCGTTGATAGAGAACTTCTTGTGTACTAGATAATGTGTTTTTTGCTTTATCACGTTTCTTTTTATCCATTACAAATCACCTCGTGTCTTAAAGTTACTATTTATCGTTTCCAAAGACATGAGGGGATATACGCATATGGAAAATGTTAACGATTGATTATCATTTCAGAAAATTTAGATTACGCTTCTTTTAATTGATGAGCATCTTGGAAGGTTGTATCTCGCATTGTAGCAAGTGTGTATTGATCTTTTGGAATTTCATATAAGTTATACACTTCTTCGTTTGCGTTAATTTCATCATATACGGCTTTTCTTGTTTCGTTTGCTAGATTCACATATTGCAGTTTTTCTGCAGCTTTAATAGAACGAATATTTATTTTACGAATACGCATGAAAATTGTTTCAATATCTAATTCATAGAAAAGTTCACTAAAAAATGAATCTTTTGCCAATTTGTTATAGCCTTTTCCATGATATGGTTTGCCAAGCCATGTCCCGAGAAATCCAGCTTTTTCTTGCACATCAAATAAAGTGATTGTTCCGATAGGGTTACCCCATTCATCTAAAATTGTGCGTGAAATTAATTCACCACGCTCTTCAGCTTCAATCGTTTGTTTCGTTAAGAATAAATATTCTTCATAAGAATAAGCCTTTTGACGCACAAAAGGGAAGACAGCTGGATCCACCATTAACTCGTATAGAACGTGGCTGTCGTGTAAGTCGCGTTTTTTCAACATACTAACTCCTCCTCACACGAGGGTAGCATGACGAAAAAACACCCCACCCTCGAAATTTTTATATCAATCTTTAAAAAATTTCGGGGTGGGAATCGAACCCACTAGAACCAGTTTCTAACGCTGGTGGCGCACCATTTGCCTTCCCCATTCATCAATTTGAAAATGATAATCACGACACAAATTGATTATGGTTTCATTCAGTTTATAATCGTATAATACTTTATCTAGTCAAAAAAATAAACTAGTTTTTTTTATTTTTTTTGTAAATTATTTTTCCATCAATCATAGTTAGTACAGGCTTGGCTAAATAATGGAAAGGATGATGAGTCCATAGCACGAGATCGGCGTCTTTTCCAACCTCGATGCTTCCAATTCTATCCTCTAAACGCAAATTTCGTGCTGGGAATATGGTGATTCCTTCTAGTGCTGTTTTCTCGTCTAACCCTTCTCTTACTGCAACAGCAGCGCAAACATTTAAATATTGAATGGGTGTATAAGGATGATCTGTTGTGATAGAAACTTCCACACCATTTTTTGATAATATATGGTAAGTATCCCATGTTTTATTTTTTAGTTCGATTTTAGAACGGCGTGTCAGAGTGGGACCAACTGAAACCTTCAAATTGTGTTTTGAAAGTTCTTCAACAATAAAGTGTCCTTCTGTGCAATGTTCAATGCGTAAATCGAGATTGAATTCTGTTGCAAAGCGTAGAGCAGAACTAATATCATCTGCTCGGTGAGCGTGGATACGTACGGGTATTTCACGACGTAATGCTTTTAGAATAGGAAGCATTCGAAAATCAGCTTCGTGCCCGTAATGTTGTGCTTCATAGAATGATTCCCGAAGTAACCCCATAATCCCCATACGTGTAATGGATTCTTTTGTTCCATTACTATGGACTTTTTTAGGATTTTCTCCAAAGGCAATCTTTAAACCAGCAGGTTCTTGAATAATCATATGATCAATACAAGTTCCAGCTGTTTTTATTACACAAGTAGTACCCCCGATAATATTTTGACTGCCAGGCATAACGTGAACGGTTGTAATTCCGTTTTGTACAGCGTCTTGAAAGGCAATATCGAAAGGATGGATTCCATCTAAAGAACGAATATGTGGTGTTGAAACTTCAGATGTTTCATTGGCATCATTTCCAGCCCAACCAGTACCTTCATCATAGAGACCAAGGTGAGTATGGACATCAATAAAGCCAGGTAAGAGATGGAGTGCTCGTGCATCTATAACGGTCATATCTTGAGTAGGTGGAATAAAAGGTTTGACCTCGGTAATTCGCTCTCCTGTAACGAGTACATCTCCTTGAAACTTTTGAGATGTAATAGGGTATACAATGGCTTGTTTGAGCAATATTTTCATAGGTACCTCATTTCTGTTACTTTATAATGCTAATGGAAGTTAAGGGAAAGTAACTGAAAGGTTATTTGTGTGGTAATGCTTCGGATCCTAGAAAATGAAAGTTTTGAAAGAGCCCATGTAAAATTGTGTTTTAGAAGTACTACATTGTATGCGAAAGTATATTTTGTAATGCATGGTCTATTTCTGGAAATGTGTATTGGTATCCATGTTCAATTGCTTTAATGGGTAATACACGTTGCCCTTCTAGTACAAGTATGCTCATTTCACCTAATAAAGTTTGAATGATAAAAGAAGGTACAGGCAACCAATGGGGCTTTTTCATTATAGTTGCAATGGTTTCTCCAAATTCCTTCATTCTTATAGGTGTTGGTGCTGTCATATTAAGAGGACCATCAATTTCTTTTTTGTGTATGATGAAATCCATCATACGAACGACATCGTCTATATGAATCCATGATAACCATTGCTTCCCAGAACCAATGGTGCCGCCGATATAGAATTGATAGGGAAGTAGCATTTTTGGAAGAGCTCCTTCATTTGTACCTAATACAACTCCAAATCTTGCGTAGATTGTTCGTATTCCGAGAGAACGTGCTTTAGATGCTTCTTGTTCCCATGAATATACTGTATTTGCTAAAAAGTCAATTCCAGGAGTCTCATGCTGTTCTGTAAAAGACTCTATTTCAGACGTTCCATAGTATCCAATAGCACTTGCGTTAATAAATGTGTGTGGCTTTGTATGGAGTCCCTGCAATTGTTTAATGAGTCCTTTTGTTGTTTGAATTCTACTGTTTAAAATGGCTTTCTTTTGTTGCTTTGTCCATCTACTATTAATAGACTCTCCCGCTAGATTAATAACTACATCAATAGAAGAGAGGGGGAAGGTTTGTAAATCTGGTGTCCATTGAACATACTGAAGGTTAGGATCGGAAGTTTCAGTAGTTTTTTTTCGTGTGAGAATGTAAACAGTATATCCTTTTTGAATAAAAAAAGTAGAAAGGGATTTACCGATAAAGCCTGTACCACCAGAAATTGCGATTTTCACAAGTATTTCCTCCTCATTATATATATTCTTGAAAAGAAAAAATGTTCCTCGACTATGTTAAAATAATAGAGAGGTGAGAGTATGGCTGTCATTACAAAAATAGAAGTACAAAAACGATCGAAAGAACGATTTAATATTTATATTGATAAAGGTCAAGGCGAAGAGTACGGATTTAGTGTGGATCAAGTAATCTTAATAAAGCATGGATTACAAAAAGGCTTAGAAATTGATGAAATCGAGTTAGGAAATATTTTGTACAATGAAGAAGTGCAAAAAGCATATTTACAAGCAATCTCCTATTTATCCTATCAAATGAGAACAAAACAAGAAATAGAAGATTTTTTACGAAAAAAAGAAGCGGGACAGGCCATCATCTCTGAAGTCGTTTCGAAATTATTACATGACCGATATATTAATGATAAAGAGTATGCTGTTTTATATACGCGAACGCAAAGTAATGTGAATCGAAAAGGTCCAACTGTTATTAAAAGAGAGTTATTAAATAAAGGTGTTCAGGATTTAATTATTACACATAGTTTACAAGAATATCCGAAGGAAAAGCAAATTGAGAATGCCTTGTTTCTCATAGAGAAGAAGAAAAAATCTTATCAAAAACATTCTTTTTTACAAATGAAACTAAAGTTAGATGAGATGCTTGTTCGAAAAGGATATTCTAGAGAAGTAATTCAAATTTGTTTGGAAGAATTGAAAGACGAAAAAGATGACGAAAAGCAACAAGAAGCGTTACACTATCATGGGAATAAATATTATGAGAAATATAAGAAGCATGATGGATGGACATTTGAAAACAAGATGAAACAAGCGTTATATCGAAAAGGATTCTCTATTGATGAAATCGAGATATTTTTGCAAATGAAACGCGAAGAGGAATGAGGAGAATAAGATGAATATGCCAAAACGCTACAGTGAAATGACACCGCATGAGCTAAGAGAAGAAATTGGCGCTTTGAAGGAGCAAGCAGTAAAAGCGGAGCAGCTTGGGATTGTCAATGAATTTGATGTATTAATGAGAAAAATGGCAATGGCTCGTGCTTATATGACGGATATAAACAAATTCCGTATTGGTGAAACATATGAATTAGTAGAAGAACCTGGTGTATTATTTAAAATTACGTATTTCAATGGGGTATTTGCTTGGGGATATAAGCAAAATGATAATGAAGAGATTGGCATACCAATTTCCTTATTGCAAGAAAAATAAAAACCAGAGAGCATATATCTCTCTGGTTTTCATCTTTGGTAGGCGTTAAAGGAGATAGGAGATTCTAAAATTGGCGTTTTTTACATTCATTTGCCAATATAATGAGAGACTGGGTTTGTTGCGTCTGTCCGTTAACTTGCGCTTTCGCATGTTTTGGACGAGTCCACGTATGGTTAAATAATTCAGAACGACTATCTAAGCGATCACGGTAGCTCATCTTTATCACCTCGTGTAGGAAGTTAATTTAATTTGTACTACTCTTCCTGCTGATTTGCAGCACGCATACGTTCTTGTGGGTGCGTGTTAATTGTGCCGTTAGGTCGTTTCGAAGCGAAGCGTGATTTCGCTTTCGGTTGACCGTCGATTTTGCTGTTGTTTTTTGACTCAGACCAAAATTCGGCTTGTTTACCCATTACGAACGCCCTCCTCATTATCGGTTGATACCTCTTTAAGAAGTATCAATTATAGAATGTGCAAAATTGAAGAAACTATCCTTTAGAAATGAAGGGATAAATAGGTAAAAGGAGATTATAATATGAATGATATTTATGAAACATTAACGAAAGAATTATTAGACAAGAATGACAAGCTTTCTTACGCACAAGCTCGTGCGTGGGTTGAGTTACTATGGGAAGATTTTCAAACAACTTATGCAAAATCAGGTCGTTATCAAGGCGATGAAATGACGGAACAAGTGGTACGATCATGGATTAATAATCATGGTGTACGCCTTCATGAAATGCGTACAAATAATCCGAAGTATAGTCATTTAATTAATCAAGAAGATCATTTGAAACATTAAAAAAAGCGACTTAAGTCGCTTTTTTTAATGTGGAAGTAATTCCAGTTTTTTTCGAAGCTTTTCTTCACTAAAGATCCATCCTGTATAGGAACTAATAATATTTAAATTGTGGTCGAGCTGAACGATTGCAACAAATGGATAATAATCTTTACTTCGATATCGTAAATCAATGAATCGTACTTCATAATAATGGTCATGATCAAAAATATCCCAGCGATATACAGGAGAGAAAGATAGAAAGGCCGAGATGTTTTCATCTTGTTTAGCTGCTCGCATAATATTATTGTCTGGGAACGGTACCCGATCGAACTTATCATATATCATGATGTTACCACGGTGCCATCTCGCAACGTAGTAATAATCAGCCGTAACGATTGCTAAATGGTAATGGTAAAATCGGTAAGAAGGAGAAATGATAATCTTTTCGACATTTTTGAAACGTTTGTGTACAACGCTTCTTATATTTCTGTGCATCATAATCCGTCCGATATAGTAAACAATCATTAATATATATGCCGCTAAAGCTGTATATCCCTTATGAGAACCGACGACCATGCAAGCAATTGCAAGTATATGGATAAAGAAAATTACGGTATCGAATGTATTAATCACGCCGAGTGCGACCCATTTTTTTGTGAAAGGCCGTAATGCTTGTGTACCATAGGCATTGAAAATATCTACAAAGACGTGAAGGAAGACAGCAATAAATGACCAAAGCAGTAGATGAAGATATGGAGCGTCTGAAAAGAAGGCGAAAGAGATGCCACTTATAAGGAATGACCAAAGAATTACCGCAGGAATAGAATGAGTAATCCCACGATGATTTCTTATATATTTAGCGTTATTACGCAATTTTAAAACTGTGTCAATGTCAGGAATGTTGGAACCAGCAATTGTAGCAAGCATAACAGCTTGGGGGCCAATATCACTTTGTGCTATGGCTGGATCTAATGTTGCTAAGCTACCTAAAGTGATACCCATAACAAGGTGAGTGGCTGTGTCCATAGAAATCCACCTCCGTTTTTTATTAATGTAACTCTTTTTATTCGATACCTCAAGTCCTTTGCCTTCTATTTCCTGTATCATCTTACTTAAATTTTTTCCTAAAATCTTTATAATAGTACTTATATGCAAAAAAATGAGGGGGATCAAGTTTGACACTTGAAATACTAAACAATTTTAATATAGAGCAGTTTCAAAATGATTTAATTGGTTGGTTTGAAGAAGAACAGCGCGACTTACCATGGAGAAAGAATAAAGATCCATACCGCGTTTGGGTTTCTGAAATTATGTTACAGCAAACAAGAGTAGAAGCTGTAAAACCATATTACGCAAATTTTATGGGGAAGTTTCCTACACTTGAAGCGTTAGCGAACGCAGATGATGAAGAAGTATTAAAAGCATGGGAAGGTTTAGGATATTATTCTAGAGCACGTAATTTACATGCGGCAGTAAAAGAGGTAAAAGAAGTATACGGCGGAGTTGTACCAAGTGATGTAAAGAAAATTGAAAAGTTAAAAGGAGTCGGACCATATACAAAAGGTGCTATTTTAAGTATCGCATATGGTATACCAGAGCCGGCAGTTGATGGAAATGTTATGCGTGTATTATCTCGTATTTTATCAGTATGGGATGATATTGCAAAACCAAAGACTCGAAAAGTTTTTGAAGAGATTGTGCGTGAAATTATTTCGATTGAAAATCCATCTTATTTTAATCAAGGTTTGATGGAATTAGGTGCACTAATTTGTATTCCGAAAAATCCAGCATGCTTACTTTGTCCTGTACGTGAACATTGCAGAGGGTATGCTGAAGGTGTTCAAAAAGAATTACCAGTAAAAAGTAAAGCGAAAGCTCCTAAAATGGTACCTATTGTTGCAGGTGTACTTCAAACTGAAGACGGTCGTTACGTTATTAATAAACGTCCAAGTACAGGTTTGTTAGCTAACATGTGGGAGTTTCCGAATGTGGAACTTGGAGAAAGTATTCGAAATCAGAAGGAACAGCTTATAGATTATATGAAAGAAAAATTTGAGCTCGAGGTTTTTATTGATGAATACGCAATGAATGTACAACATACGTTTACACATCGTACTTGGGATATATTTGTATTTTACGGAAAAGTAACAGGTAATATTGTTGATACAGATACATTAAAATTTGTATCAAAAGAGGTATTTGAGCAATTACCTTTCTCAAAATCACACCGTACTATTTATGAAAATTGTGTGGAGAAAATTACAATGCAATAAATAAAAAAGTGTTCCCAATCTAGGGAACACTTTTTTAATCGTAAGAAATTTTTGTCCCATGAGTCCAACTAGCTTCACCTTCTTGTAAGCCGCCTCTTGATTCGATTTCTACTACAATTTCTTTGTAAATACTTTGCCCTTCTACATTTAAATAAGGCAGAACCTGTTGTAGTGAGTGATGAAAATAAGCTAATTCATCTTCTTTCCATTCATTTTTTGAAATCATCGTTAGTTCAGTCATATCGCGTCCTATATACATATTTCCACCTCCATTTCTTATAGTTTGAATAAGTAACAAAAGATATATGCGGAAATTATTCAAAAGAAAATTACGGATAGCTTCTAAGTGAATTGGTTACATTATTGATTGTGGAGGTGAGAAAGATGAGTAAAAAACAACAAGGTTATAACAAGGCAACTTCTGGTGCTAGCATTCAAAGTACAAATGCTAGTTATGGTACAGAGTTTGCGACTGAAACAAATGTACAAGCAGTAAAACAAGCAAACGCACAATCAGAAGCAAAGAAAGCACAAGCTTCTGGTGCACAAAGTGCAAACGCTAGTTATGGTACAGAATTTGCAACTGAAACAGACGTGCATGCTGTGAAAAAACAAAATGCTAAGTCAGCTGCAAAACAATCACAATCTTCTAGCTCAAATCAGTAATGAAAGAAAAACACTTCTCTAATTCGGGAGAAGTGTTTTCTTTTTGCGTGGATCGTTGTAATGAAAAGAAAGCGAACGACATAACTTCTAATAAGTCAACAAATGTAGTCAAAGGAGAAGGAAGTTAACAATTAGAATTATGTAATTAGGAATAATAACTGATGAATAAGTCCAAAAGGGGGTAAGTAATGAACGATTTTGATAAGTTGGTAGGGGAGCAATTAGAGACGATGGATGAGTTGTTAAAGTTACAAGCACATCTAGAGAAGTATCAACAAATCGAAATGAATGAAAAAGATACGTGCGATAAAAAAGAACTGCATTTTATCCGCCAGGAAATATATAGAACAGAAGTAGCTTTGAAGATGTTACATGAGAAATTTGAAGAACAAACGAATAGTGTAATTCAATCTTTTGCAACTGAAAAAATGATTTCAAATTTAGGATAAGATATATTGTTATCTTCAGGTGAAAAGTCCTTCTTTGTATGGAAATAGAGAAGGGCTTTTTCTATTACATGTCCTCGCTTATAAATAATGCAGTACAATCCTTATCTCTTAAGAAGAGTTGGGGCATAGTATTCAACGATAAACCTCCTGCATATTCAGTTTGAAAAATAGAGTCTTATCCCTTTAGTTTTAAAATTTCGACAAAAAAGTTATAATAGAAAAAAAGTGAATGCCGTTCAAAGGGCATTTGCAGTTGAAAGAAGGGAGCATATATGGGATTTCCCAAAGAAGGAGAAAAAGTACAAATACATAGTTATAAACATAATGGCTCCATTCATAGAATGTGGGAAGAAACAACAATTTTAAAAGGGACACAGAGTCTTGTAATCGGAGCGAATGATCGTACAGTAGTTACAGAATCGGATGGCCGAACATGGATTACTCGTGAACCAGCAATTTGTTATTTTCATGCCAACTATTGGTTTAATGTGATTGGGATGCTTAGGGAAGATGGCGTATATTATTATTGTAATTTAAGCTCACCTTTTGCGTATGATCCTGAAGCATTAAAGTATATTGATTATGATTTAGATATTAAAGTATATCCAGACATGACATATACGCTTCTAGATGAAGATGAGTATGAAAAACATAGTCAAATTATGCAGTATCCACCTGTTATTGATACAATTTTAAAACGAAATGTAGCACATTTAACACAGTGGATTCATCAAAGAAAAGGTCCATTTGCACCAGATTTCGTAGATATGTGGTATGAACGATATTTAATGTACAGAAATTAAAACAAACCTGCAGGGGGCTTCCCGGCAGGTTTGTCCTATTAGAGGGGGGATTATGTGCAAGGCATAAAAAGATATTTACAATTTGTTAAACCATATCGATGGCTTATTGCTATTACAATTATTATTGGACTAGTTAAGTTCGGTATCCCACTTATTATGCCGTGGTTATTAAAGTATATTATCGATGATGTAATTCAAGGCGCGGGCTCACTTCAAGATAAAACATCTCAATTAATAACAGCGATTGGAATTGCTTTTTTTATTTTTGCGGTATTAAGACCACCGATTGAATATTATCGTCAATATTTCGCCCAACGTATCGCAAATACAATACTGTATGATTTGCGGAAGCATATTTTCGGTCACTTACAAAAGTTAAGTTTACGTTATTACTCCAATACAAAAACAGGGGAGATTATTTCGCGTGTCATCCATGATGTAGAACAAACGAAGGATTTTGTAATTACTGGTTTGATGAACGTCTGGTTAGATACTGCAACAATTGCTATTGCTATCATTGTTATGTTTTCTATGAATATAAAATTAACATTTGTTGCGTTATTGATTTTACCTATTTATGTAATTGCAGTGAAATATTTTTTCGGACGTCTTCGGAAATTGACGAAAGAGCGTTCACAAGCATTAGCGACGATGCAAGGGTATTTGCATGAACGTATTCAAGGAATGCAAGTGACACGTAGCTTTGCGTTAGAAGAGTATGAGGGGAAGCAGTTTGAAAAAAGAAATAATGAATTTTTAACGAAAGCATTAACCCATACAAGTTGGACGGCAAGAACATTTTCGGCAGTAAATACGTTAACCGATTTAGGTCCGTTACTTGTGATTGGTTTTGCAGCATATGAAGTAATTCAAGGGCAGTTAACGCTAGGAACGATGGTAGCTTTTGTTGGATATATGGATAGTTTATATAGTCCGCTTCGCCGCCTTGTTAATTCATCTACAACATTAACACAATCTTTTGCATCGATGGACCGTGTGTTTGAACTGTTAGATGAAAAATACGATATTGTTAATGTACCAAATGCGGTACAAACGAAAAAATTAAATGGAGAAATTGTATTTGACAATGTTTCTTTTCGTTATAATGCAGATGAAAAAGAGATATTACACAACTTGTCATTAACTATGCAGCCTGGAGAGAAAGTAGCGCTTGTAGGAGCGAGTGGGGGAGGGAAGTCATCTCTTGCTAGTTTGATCCCGCGTTTCTATGATGTTTCTGAAGGCGCGGTTTATGTAGATGGCATAGATGTAAGAAAGTACAATATGAGAAATTTGCGTAGTCATATTGGAATTGTACTGCAGGATAATTTATTGTTTAGCGATACAATTGGAGCTAATATTTTATATGGAAATCCGAAAGCTACAGAGAAAGAAGTGATTGCAGCTGCCAAAGCTGCGCAAATTCATGATTTTATTATAGACTTACCAGATGGTTATAATACTGTCGTTGGAGAACGTGGTGTGAAGCTATCAGGCGGGCAAAGACAACGCGTGGCAATTGCACGAGTGTTTCTAAAGAATCCGTCGGTACTTATATTAGATGAAGCAACTTCAGCATTAGATTTAGAAAATGAAAGGTATATTCAAGAGGCGCTTCAGACGTTAGCTGCTGACCGGACAACGATTATAATCGCACATCGATTAGCGACGATTACGCATGTTGATACGATTATTTACATTGAAGACGGTGAGATTAAAGAGACTGGTTCTCATGAAGAGTTAATGCGAAAAAGAGGATTTTATTACAATTTATATCAACTTCAACATATAACAGAAACAGCTCCTTTAGCATAAAAGGAGCTGTTTTTTTATTCGTCTTCTTTTTTATCATCGATTTGGAGTTCTTTTTCTGGTTTATGATATGTGTAGAAGCTATCTACAAGCAAATCTAAATGCTCTACTTCTTCACTATAGTTAATGATGGAAGAAATAAGAGGAAAGAGATGTAACCATGTTTTATATGCTTCTTCATCGTCTTTATTTTGATATTCCATAAAGATATCAATTAATTCTTGTTTACCTGTTTCAACTTCATCAAGCATTTCAACTGATTGTTGTTTTTTTGCTTTACCAATAAATTTTAATAAAACTTGTTCATGATAATGCGTTAATGAGTCAAGTTCGTTTTGGATAGATTCCTGAAATTCTTCTGGCATATAGCGCAGTTCATTTTCAGTACGGTGTAATGATTTTAACGTACTTAAAGCACGGCTTGTTGTCGCTAACATTTGTCTGAATAAAACGAGCTTACGAATTTTTGCGAACTTTACTTTTTTCGTATAGCTTCTTTCTTCTTTATACAGCAAATAGTAATGATTTAGTTTGATCATTTTTTCTTTCATACGATCAATATCAGTTTTTAGCGTTGTAAAATCAGAAGCCTGCCTGCTATTCATTCGAATCCATTTTACAATTTCTTCTGTATTATCAACGATACGATGATAAAGTTTTGTTTCATATTTTGGCGGCATAAATACTAAATTTACAAGTGAAGCCGCAATAATACCAATCATAATCGTCGCAAATCGAAGTAAGGCAAAACTAAAGAAATCTTCGCCTTGATACTCCATAATGGCGATAACTGTTACTAAAGCAATTGATATTGTGTTTTCTAATCGTAATTGTAATGTAAGAGCAATTACTAATATACATGTTAATCCAATAATAAAAGGATTATGTCCAAAAGCAGTAGCAAATGCGATAGCAAATATCGCACCAATTACATTTGCTTGAATTTGTTCAAGTGCTGTTAAATAAGAACGGTATACAGACGGTTGAACAGCAAAGATAGCTGAAATTCCCGCAAATACTGGACTCGGTAATTGAAGTAAAATACAAGCAAATAAAGCTAACGTGATGGCAATACCCGTTTTTAAAATGCGAGCACCAAGTTTCATACCCTTAATAAGATCCTTTCTCTTGTCATAATGAATGTACAACATGATACTATACATTCATTACAATATGTTAGCAAGTGATATTTTAGTGACGTTAAAAGAAATTAGTCTTCATTTTATCCCGCTAATTGTGAGTAGTAAGATTACTGCCTCAAAAATCAGAAGCTAGATGCCGGTAAACGCTCGATTGGTGTAGGCTAATTAAAGTTTCACTTTATAATTTTTCCTAATTCCTTTTAAACATCAGTTTTTAGTAAAAAAACCTGCTGAATTTCAGCAGGTCTCAAATTGTTATTATAGATTACTATGAGAAGCGTACTTCGTCAATTTTTTCTTAATAATGAAAATTACTCATTTTACTCTGTTGAGATAGATGGGTCTGCCTGTTCTTTTTTCGGGATAATCTCAAAAAACTGGTTCTGTATATCATCTAATAATGCTGTTAATAAAGCAACTTCCTCATATTGCTCATGTTCGTTTAGTACACGAATATAGTCTAGCAATAATTCAGTTACATCTTTCAAACCATTTTTACTAATTGGTTGTAATGTAACATTTGCCCCTTTTGCAATTCTTCTTTTTAAGGCCTGTTCTGTTAGGCCTAAGTTTGAATCATGACGCAAATAAACAACACCGCCAGTCATGCCAGCGCAAATCCATGGACCAGGGTCACCTAAAACAAGCGCTCGCCCATTTGTCATATATTCAAAAGCAAAACCTTTAATATTGGAGTATGCCCCTATATTTCCTTGCTCTTTTTCACGGAGTGGTTTTGTTATTCTACCTCCAATTATCATGTCTGCCCCAGAAAGGCGAATGCCAGCGCGAGCATCAGCGTTCCCTTGCACGTATAGTGCCCCTTTTTGTGCACCATATCCAAATCCTTTTCCGACAGAACCGTTATAATATACTCCGTCTTTTCCTTTTGATTTCGTTATATAAATCCCACCACCAAAGGAAGTTTTACCAATGCCATCTTGTGCGCCGCCATTTACGTGTATAAATAAATTTTCACTATTGTAAGCGCCTAACCCATTTCCGGGAATAGAACCATTCGTATACTTTAATGTAAGTGGTTCAAGTTGAGTAGCTTCATATAGTTTACTGCGAACGCGATAACATGATTCTAGACCACCCATAACTCGTTGCTCTACACCAACGCCTACTAATTCTTTTGAGTCAGCGGAATGAACTGTCTTAAATTGTTTTTCTGGTACACCATCTGTTGTTGTAAGAGATGGATGTTCTATTATTTGTAATAAATTACGTAAGTTTAATAAATTTTCGCCTCGAACTTGCTCTAATAAATCAGAACGCCCAACAATTGCTTGTAAATTTGTACACCCAAGCTGTCCTGTTAATCGTTTTAGTTCTATACCGAAAGAGGTGAATAAATTTAGCAGGCCAGTAACTGCGCTTTCTAATTCGCGTGGGACGAAGCGGCGTAACCCATGTTCCTTTGCTTGAGCTTCAGACTCGATTTGTGTCGCAATTCCGACATGGCAAGTATCTAGATGACACCCACGGCAAGTAGTGCAGCCGATTGCAATCATTGATAGTGTGCCAAATCCAATACGGTTTGCTCCGAGAAGCATGATTTTCAAGGCATCATTTACACTTCGAATACCACCATCTGCCCAAATCTCTACTTTATGTCTCATGCTCGCTTCTAATAAAGCGTTGTGAGCGGCTTTAACACCAATTTCTACAGGAAGACCTACATGTTGCAAGGCGTGAATACGTGCAGCACCTGTTCCGCCATCGAATCCGCTAATGTTAATAAAATCAGCACCAGCTTTGGCGATACCGACAGCAATTGTTCCGATATTAGGAACGACAGGGACTTTCACGGCTACTTTGGCAAGTTGATTAGCTGTTTTAATTTCCGTAATCATTTGAGCTAAATCTTCAATTGAATAAATATCATGGTTATTAGAAGGTGAAATTAAATCTGAGCCAATTGTCGCATTACGTGCTTCAGCGATTTTGGCTGTTACTTTTGAACCAGGTAAATGCCCACCTTCCCCAGGCTTTGCGCCTTGACCGATTTTGATTTCAATTAAGTTCGATGAGTTTAGTAGTTCGGCATTTACTCCAAATCGCCCAGATGCCACTTGTTGTCCACGTGTATGTGGATATTTTCCAATCATATCTTTAATTTCGCCGCCTTCACCGTTCAAGCTAATCATATTTAGCTGATCGGCCGCTTCTGCATATGCGCGAAAGGCAATTTCGTTTTGAGAACCAAATGACATAGAACTAATAATAAATGGAAAATCATGGTTTTTAATGCCGATAGATACTTCTTCAGTTGGAACGACATGTTTTGTTTGTTTCATTTGAACAAGGTGTCTGATTGCGATGGGATTATTCTCTTCTAGTTCACTTAACTTGTCACGGTAATCATCATAAGAATTTCCTTTTGCAACATCGCCGATTGCTTTCCAAATTCGCGGGAATATATGAAATGATTTTCGCATTCTAATTTTAGGATTGTTATAATCATCCGCTCGCATTTTTGCATCTTCAGCAAGTGATTCAAGTGAAAAAGCTAAATCATTTGAACCGAAGAAATTTGTAATCTGTAATATATTTGCGATTTCTTCATGTAACCCAATAGATGAATAGAGACGTCCGTAACCACGTAACTCATGAATTCCAATTGTTGAAATGACTTTTTCTAATCCTTTATTAAGTGCATTATACAGATTCGTAATTGGTGTTTTTGTTCCGTCATTTACAGTCGCGAATAATAAATATGGATTAATACCATCTGCTCCTAATCCATATAGCGTGACAATGTCATGTAAGGAGCGAAGGGCACCAGAACGTATAACGAGAGAACAATTGCGGCGTAATTTATTTTCACTTAATGCTTGATGTACTTTAGCAGTAACTAAATGTGGATCAATCCACAATCGCTCATTTAGATGGGCTTTTGCGTCATCTAATACTAGTAGGGAAGCACCATTGTTAACAGCAGCTATCGCTTCAGAACTAATGCGGCTTAATGCACATTGTAGAGTTTCTGACGAGCTGAATGTAGCAGAGATTGTGGCGATAGAGTTATGAGTTTTAAATAGCTCTATGAGTTGTTCGTACGTAATTGTGTGTAATTCCTCTGCAATAGGTTGTGCCACGCTTCCTTCTAAAATAATTGGTGAAAGCATTTCAACTACAAATGGCCGTTTTGCGCCGCTTAATAAACTTGGACGCTCTCCAAGTACAGTACGTGTAGAGAAGTGTTCAATTTCACGGTCACGGTCAATTGCAGGGTTTGTAACAACAGCTACACTTTCTTTAATAAAGTCAGCGATATTTCGTCTATCAGTATCAAGTGCGGCAAGTGGTGAGTCATGCCCAAGTGAGCGTATTGGCTCAACGCCTTTTGTTGCCATCTGTTCAAGAAGTTGAATATGTTCTCGGTCCCATCCGAAAGCGACGTATTGTTTCGTTTCAACTTGAACAGAATCACATAGCCCTTGGATTTTTTTCGTTTCAGGGATAGATAAATTTAAATGGTAATTGGTAGTATCAATTCGCTTTTTAAAACGGTTATATACTTGGATTTGATATTTGTCATATTCATAAAGAACAAGTTCATCTTGTTCATTCCATTTTAATCCGACTTTTTCTCCAGGAGCGAGTGGTTTTGGTTCTGCTACATATTTAGTTGGTGATACAACTCCAGGTTCAGAAGAGAAAATATAAGAGCTCTCTGTCTCTACTTTCCATACTGGGCGTAATCCAAGGGAATCAACGCTGAAAACAGCTTCATCTTTAAAACGGGAAATGATGCCAGCTGGTCCTTGGGCAAAATGTCCCCATGCTTCACGTATATACGTATATAAATCTTGTAAAGGTGTTTCATAAAGTTTAATTTCATTAATAATTGGTGGGAATAGAATTTCCATTGCTTCAAATAAGCTGTAGTTGTATTGAACAAGTAGGGTTTCTAAGGTGCGGTTTAAATCTTGAGAGTCACTGCCTCCTGCAGTAAGTGGTACATCAATCATTTCGGCTTGATCGCGTAATTTCGCAATTGTGTTAATTTCACCATTATGTCCGAGAATGCTAAATGGTTGTACACGAAAAAAATTAGATAATGTATTAGTAGAGTAGCGGTTATGTCCTAATGTCATAGTTGAAGCGATAAGCGGATGTTGTAAATCATTATAGTAGGCAACAAGCGTATCACCAGCACCTAGAACTTTATATACAACATGATCACGACTTAATGAAGCAACATGAATTGCTTCGTTTTCCTCTATTTTTATTGTGACAGAAAATAATGTTTGCTCAATATTTGTAATTTCGTTTTCTGCGATAAGGGCAACTTGCCAAAATAAAGGTTCTTCTTGTTTACCAAGTGGACCGAGCGCATCTGAGTTTGTTACATCATCACTTTCGAAAATGATAGTAAAGTTTTTGTTGTTTAACTTTGTACGAATATAATCTTTTAAGGCAGTAATGTCTTCTTTTTTATTTAGAAAAAAATGTCCAACGATAAAGTGGGGATGATCCACAATCGTTGGATTATATCCGCTACTTTTTAGTTTTTCATTCCAAAGCGTTTTTGGTACATCAATGTGAATGCCGATGCCATCGCCCTCGCCATTAATGAAACCAGCTCTATGATTCATTTTGACGAGTGATTGTATGCAAAGGTCAATGTTTTCTTTTGTAGCAATTTTTCGTTTCTCCATAACGGAAACGATTCCACACGCATCATGTTCTGCATTTCTATAATCTCGAAATAAAGACGGTGTCCATGTATTTTTTTTATTGAGCATCCGTCAATCCCCCCTCTTGTAAAAGTTAGAATAATCTTACTATTTAAGGTGCGAATCACCTTGTACACAGAGATAGTAATGCTGTAAAAGAATATAAAACAGATAATTATGAATAATTATACTATTAATACGGAATTTATGAAATAGAAAAAAGGAAAAAAGAAAGGTGAGCTTTCTTTTTTCCTTTTAATGACGGGATTATTTATTGTCTGCTAGGGCAGCAAATGCTCTGCCGACAGCTTCGATTGTATATTCAATATCTTCTTTTGTATGTTCTGTAGTTAAGAACCATGCCTCGTATTTAGAAGGTGCTAAGTTAACTCCTTCTTGAAGCATAAGCTTGAAGAATTTACCGAACATTTCACCGTCTGTATCTTGTGCGGCATCGTAATCTTCAATTGTGTTTGTTGTGAAGTATACAGTTAAAGCCCCTTTTAGACGGTTTAATGTAATGTCGATATTATGTTTCGCTGCTTGCTCTAAAATTCCTTTTTCAAGCATTGCACCAAGTTCATCTAATTTCTCATAAAGCCCTGCTTGTTGAAGTACTTCTAGACAAGCGATACCTGATGCCATAGAAGCAGGGTTTCCTGCCATTGTACCAGCTTGGTATGCAGGTCCAAGCGGAGCAACTTGTTCCATAATTTCTTTCTTACCACCGTAAGCACCGATTGGTAAGCCGCCGCCAATAACTTTACCAAGCGCTGTTAAGTCAGGTGTCACACCAAGTAAGTCTTGAGCACCACCGTACATAAAGCGGAAAGCAGTAATAACTTCATCATAAATTACTAGTGCGCCAGCTTCGTGAACAAGTTCATTCACTTTTTCAAGGAATCCTGGTTTAGGCTCTACAATACCGAAGTTTCCAACGATTGGTTCTACAAGGATAGCTGCTACTTCATGACCCCATTTATCTAAAGCCTCTTTTAAAGTTTCTACATTATTAAATGGAACGGTAATAACTTCTTGTGCAATACTTTGTGGTACGCCAGCTGAGTCAGGAGTTCCTAAAGTAGAAGGACCAGATCCAGCTGCCACAAGTACTAAATCAGAATGACCGTGGTAACAACCAGCGAATTTCATGATTTTTGTGCGACCTGTATAAGCACGAGCAACACGAATCGTTGTCATCACTGCTTCTGTACCAGAGTTTACGAAACGGACTTTATCTAATGCAGGCATTGCTTCTTTTAACATTTTTGCGAATTTTACCTCTAGCGCTGTTGGTGTTCCATAAAGTACCCCATTTTCAGCAGCTGTTGTAATTGCTTTTGTTATATGCGGATGAGCATGTCCAGTAATAATAGGACCGTATGCTGCTAAATAATCGATATATTTATTTCCGTCTACATCCCAGAAATAAGCGCCTTTCCCACGTTCCATAGCAACAGGAGCGCCGCCGCCAACTGCTTTAAAAGAACGAGAAGGACTATTAACACCGCCAACGATATGCTCTAAAGCTTCTTTATGTAATGCTTCTGACTTTGTGAATTTCACTACAATTCATCTCCTTACAAAAATCTATGTATTATTCTAACATGTTTTTCGAAAAGACGTATTGTTTGTGATAGCGCAGGCAGTTGGGTAAACTATTCGTTGTGACATTTAGGAGGGGGGTCCGATTATGAAATCGGTAATTGAGGTACAAGGGTTACGTAAAGAGTTTACAGCCTATTCAAGTCGTCCGGGCTTAAAGGGTGCATTTCGCGATTTATTAAATCGTAATTATAAAATAGTACCAGCAGTAAATGATGTATCTTTTACTGTAAAGCAAGGTGAAATGGTTGGTTATATCGGTGAGAACGGTGCTGGTAAATCAACAACAATTAAAATGCTTACGGGGATTTTAACTCCGACATCAGGGCAAATCACAGTAAATGGAATGAACCCGCATAAACAAAGAGAAGAATTTGTAAGAACAATTGGTGTTGTTTTTGGACAGCGTTCGCAACTTTGGTGGGATATTGCAGTACAAGAATCGTTTCGTTTATTAAAGAAAGTGTACGGTGTATCAGACGCTCAGTATAAGGAGCATATGGAGCACGTAATTGAAACGTTAGATATAGGGCCTTTATTAGATAAACCAGTTCGAAAATTATCTCTTGGTCAAAGGATGCGTTGTGAATTAGCGGCAGCCTTAATTCATAATCCACCGTTATTATTTTTAGATGAGCCAACAATTGGGTTAGATGTACTTGTGAAATTGAAAATACGTGAATTTTTAAAAGAAATGAATGAACGTTATAAAACAACAATTTTATTAACAACACACGATATTACTGATATTGAAGCTTTATGTGAGCGCGTTATCATGCTGGATGAAGGGAATATTATGTATGACGGTTCTTTAAGTAATCTTCGTACGCAGTGGGGAGCAGAGAAGGAAATTCACTTTCAGTTTGTTGCACCAGTTTCCTATCAGGATTTATCAATGGTTATGCCAGATAATCATGTCGTTTGGTCGAAAGCGAAAGAGGAAAATGCATGGATTGCAAAAATTCCGAATGAAGAAGTTATTATTTCAATGCTTATTTCTAAAGTAGTACAAGCATTTCAAATTAAAGATTTAAAAATTAACGAAGTGTCTACAGAGGAAATTATTCGTAACATTTATGAAGAAGGTATTACGCATGGGTAAGTATATTGAAATGATTCGAATTCGCTTTTTAATGATGCTTGCGTATCGTACAAATTACTATAGCGGGATTTTAATTTATACGATTAATATCGGTGCTTACTATTTTTTATGGCAAGCAATTTATAGCGGAAAAGAGAATATTGAAAGTTTATCTATTTCGCAAATGACCACGTATATCGCAATCGCGTGGATGGCACGTGCCTTCTATTTTAATAATATAGATAGGGAAATTGCGATGGAGATTCAAGAAGGACGTGTGGCTGTAGAATTAATTCGTCCGTATAACTATTTGGGAATGAAAGTTATGCAAGGTCTTGGTGAGGGAATATTCCGTTTTGCCTTCTTTTCCATTCCAGGCATGGTTATCGTTACGTTATTATTTTCGTTACAAATTACAACGAATTTTCAAACTTGGTTATATTTCTTCTTATCTTTAATATTTAGCTTTATTATTAATACACAAATTAATTTAATGACGGGAATGCTTACGTTTTTCCTATTTAATAATAGTGGGATTATGTATGCAAAACGCGTTGTTATTGATTTATTTTCAGGTCTATTATTACCAATTAGTTTTTATCCGTTATGGGCTCAAAAAGCAATGATGTTTTTACCATTTCAGGCTATTAGTTATATTCCAAGTATGATTTTTTCTGAAGGTATACAGGGGAGTAAGTTGTATGAGGCTTTAGTATTTCAAGTGATTTGGGCGATTGTACTTATTATTCCAATTGTACTCATGTGGAGAACGGCGAGAAAACGTCTAATTGTACAAGGGGGATGATGAGATGATATATATAAACTTATTTTTACAATATGCAAGTCAATATATAAAAACGAAATTGGAGTATCGAGGCGATTTTATCGTTGGTTTACTTTCTGATTTATCGCTTCAAGCAGTTAATTTAATATTTATTCTCGTTGTATTTGGGCATACACAAGCATTGAAGGGATGGAGTCGAGAAGAGGTAATCTTTATTTATGGTTTCTTTTTAGTGCCATTTGCCATCTTTTCAGCTTTCTTTAATATATGGGATTTTAATGATCGATACATTATTAAAGGGGAGATGGATCGTGTATTAACTCGACCGATCCATAGCCTATTTCAAATTATATTAGAAAGAATGGAACTTGAATCTTTAATTGGAGCTATTACAGGGATTGTTGTAATGGGATATGCAGCTGTGGAGTTACAATTATCTTTTTACTGGTATGATTTCTTCTTATTTATATTGATGGTAGGAGGAGGAGCACTTGTATATGGAGGGATATTTGTTACGTTGGCGAGCCTTGGTTTTTGGTCGGATGCGAAAAGTTCAATTATGCCTCTTATGTATAACATAGGTAATTACGGGCGCTATCCTGTTAATATTTATAATCGTGTAATTCGTTTCATTTTAACGTTTGTTTTACCGTTTGCATTTGTTGGAGTATATCCAGCGGCATACTTTTTAAGAAAAACAGAATGGAATAGTTATGCATTTGCGACGCCAATTGTTGGTGTTATCTGTTTTACGATTGCAATCACCCTCTGGAACCAAGGGGTAAAAAGGTATCGTGGCGCGGGTAATTAATTATAGAAGCTTGTTCGTTTCTAAGGGATAAATCAGTTCTCCACCTCATACATATAAAATGAGGTGGAGGACATGTTATGGGGATTTATTCTATTAATTGCAGCAATCGCTATTTTGAAAAGTGTCCAATTATTATGGAGTTCCTATTCGGATTCAACGCGTTTTTTTTCGCTCTATAATTTGGCCACATTATTTTTAATCTATACAACAGTACTAATCGCATTTGGATTAAGTTACGTTGTATTAGAGGAAATGGGTTTCGCAGTTTTGAAAGAGGACGGAGAAAGTTTGAACGCTCATTCTTTTCAACTCGTCGAAGTTTGTTTATATTTTAGCGCAGTTACTTTATTGTCTGTTGGATATGGTGACATATCTCCGATTGGAATTGGGCGATGGATTGCAATCGCAGAAGCGCTAATTGGATATACACTCCCTTTTGCTTTTGTGATGAGGTCTGTAATAGACAATGAAAAATAAGGAAGCATTTGTTATAGTAAAGGAAAAGAGTAGGAGTGATAACTATGATTACAGTAGGAGAAATGGCACCAGAATTCACATTAGAGGGAAGTAACGGAGAAGAAGTTCGCCTAGCTGATTTCCGCGGTAA
Organism: Bacillus sp. FSL K6-0073; assembly: GCF_038006085.1. Lineage (NCBI taxonomy): Bacteria > Bacillati > Bacillota > Bacilli > Caryophanales > Bacillaceae > Bacillus > Bacillus sp. FSL K6-0073. The sequence goes on from NZ_JBBOUN010000001.1 coordinate 528,584, forward strand.
AAATGTAGTTCTCTATTTTTATCCGAAAGATATGACGCCAGGATGTACAACTGAAGCATGTGATTTTCGTGATGCGTATGGAGTATTTCAAGAGAAGGATACGGTTATTCTTGGAGTAAGTCCTGATTCAGCGAATAGACATTTGAAATTCATTGAGAAACATGAATTGCCATTTACACTTTTAGTAGATGAAGATCATAAAGTAGCAGAGTTATACGATGTTTGGAAGTTAAAAAAGAACTTTGGGAAAGAGTATATGGGAATCGAGCGTTCTACATTCCTTATTAATAAAGACGGTGAACTTGTAAAAGAGTGGCGTAAAGTGAAAGTGAAAGGACATATTGAGGATGTTCTTTCTTATATAAAATAAATCTACATTGGAGATAAAATATGCAGAAACAAGGCAAGTGTCTATACATATTTTACTCCCTTACATAAAGTGGAAGTGTAGGGCATACCTCCTCAGATGATAGTATTCCAAGTGCGATTATGTCGCACTTTTTTCTATGGAATATATGAAGAAAAAAGGAAAGATACATAAAAACAAGTCCTGAATATAAAAATAAACTACATACTTATAGTAGAAATATTGACGATTTATAAGAAAAGGAGTACACTCTTTATAAGAATTATAAAATAATAATCCGTATAGAATCGGGGTGCATGACGGTGGTCAAAGAAGAATTAAAAGAAGCGCTAGAAATGCTGAAAAATACGGGTGTACGCATTACTCCACAGCGTCATGCTATTTTAGAGTACCTTGTGGAATCAATGACGCACCCAACAGCGGATGATATTTATAAAGCATTAGAAGGTAAGTTTCCAAATATGAGTGTTGCAACTGTCTATAATAACTTACGTGTGTTTAAAGAGGTTGGACTTGTAAAGGAATTAACTTATGGAGACGCTTCAAGTAGATTTGATTATGTTACAAGTCAACATTATCATGTGATTTGCGAAAAATGTGGTAAGATTGTTGATTTTCCTTATGGAGGCTTGGAAAAGCTGGAAGAGGAAGCTGCGAAAACGACAGGCTTCGTTATCAATAGTCATCGCTTAGAAATTTATGGCGTTTGTCCAGAGTGTCATAAGGCGTAATATATAATAAAGAAAGAGGCTGACGGCTATACGTCAGCCTCTTTCTTTATTATATAAGGATTAGAGTGAGGCTAATCGGGATTTACAGTGCTAAGTTAGTAAGAAGGGTTAGATAAAAGTTTGTCGAATTTACTTTGTATTGGTGGAAATGAATTCTGGGAGGGGACATTTTGAAGAAATATGAGATTAAAAATAACATTCCAACATTGGAAGAATATAAATATTTATGTGATTCTGTGGGATGGACTAACTATATGAACTTTGAGGTGGCGGAAATATCACTTCAAAATTCGATTTACTGTATAACAGTCAAGGATAA
>NZ_JBBOUN010000001.1:535000-737500 GCF_038006085.1 Bacillus sp. FSL K6-0073
GCTAGCTTCGGTGGAGGCGCTGGTGGGATACCGCCCTGACTGTATTGAAATTCTAACCTACGGGTCTTATCGACCCGGGAGACAGTGTCAGGTGGGCAGTTTGACTGGGGCGGTCGCCTCCTAAAGTGTAACGGAGGCGCCCAAAGGTTCCCTCAGAATGGTTGGAAATCATTCGTAGAGTGCAAAGGCATAAGGGAGCTTGACTGCGAGACCTACAAGTCGAGCAGGGACGAAAGTCGGGCTTAGTGATCCGGTGGTTCCGCATGGAAGGGCCATCGCTCAACGGATAAAAGCTACCCCGGGGATAACAGGCTTATCTCCCCCAAGAGTCCACATCGACGGGGAGGTTTGGCACCTCGATGTCGGCTCATCGCATCCTGGGGCTGTAGTCGGTCCCAAGGGTTGGGCTGTTCGCCCATTAAAGCGGTACGCGAGCTGGGTTCAGAACGTCGTGAGACAGTTCGGTCCCTATCCGTCGTGGGCGTAGGAAATTTGAGAGGAGCTGTCCTTAGTACGAGAGGACCGGGATGGACGCACCGCTGGTGTACCAGTTGTTCTGCCAAGGGCATAGCTGGGTAGCTATGTGCGGAAGGGATAAGTGCTGAAAGCATCTAAGCATGAAGCCCCCCTCAAGATGAGATTTCCCATAGCGTAAGCTAGTAAGATCCCTGAAAGATGATCAGGTTGATAGGTTCGAGGTGGAAGCATGGTGACATGTGGAGCTGACGAATACTAATAGATCGAGGACTTAACCATATAATATGTAGCAATGTTATCTAGTTTTGAGAGAACATAAAAAACTTGTTGACTTTTAAAGTAAATAAGTTATAATAATGATTGTCTCAAAAGAATAATGTCTGGTAATGATGGCAGAGAGGTCACACCCGTTCCCATACCGAACACGGAAGTTAAGCTCTCTAGCGCCGATGGTAGTTGGGACCTTGTCCCTGTGAGAGTAGGACGTTGCCAGGCAATATTATTCCGCAGTAGCTCAGCGGTAGAGCTATCGGCTGTTAACCGATCGGTCGTAGGTTCGATTCCTACCTGCGGAGCCATTGGAGAGCTGTCCGAGTTGGCCGAAGGAGCACGATTGGAAATCGTGTATACGTCACAAGCGTATCAAGGGTTCGAATCCCTTGCTCTCCGCCATAGGATTTATAATATTTGGCCCGTTGGTCAAGTGGTTAAGACACCGCCCTTTCACGGCGGTAACACGGGTTCGAATCCCGTACGGGTCACCACTTTGGAGGATTAGCTCAGCTGGGAGAGCACCTGCCTTACAAGCAGGGGGTCGGCGGTTCGATCCCGTCATCCTCCACCATATAAATTTTATATGAATAGTATTATCGCGGGGTGGAGCAGCACGGTAGCTCGTCGGGCTCATAACCCGAAGGTCGCAGGTTCAAATCCTGTCCCCGCAACCAAATGGTCCCGTGGTGTAGTGGTTAACATGCCTGCCTGTCACGCAGGAGATCGCCGGTTCGACCCCGGTCGGGACCGCCATTTTAATAAGGCTCGGTAGCTCAGTCGGTAGAGCAGAGGACTGAAAATCCTCGTGTCGGCGGTTCGATTCCGTCCCGAGCCACCATTTATTTTAATAAAATACGCCGGCTTAGCTCAATTGGTAGAGCAACTGACTTGTAATCAGTAGGTTGGGGGTTCAAGTCCTCTAGCCGGCACCATGTAAGTTTCGGAGGGGTAGCGAAGTGGCTAAACGCGGCGGACTGTAAATCCGCTCCTTCGGGTTCGGCAGTTCGAATCTGCCCCCCTCCACCATTTACATAGGGGCATAGTTTAAAGGTAGAACTGAGGTCTCCAAAACCTCCAGTGTGGGTTCGATTCCTACTGCCCCTGCCAAAATATATTTACACAACATGGCGGTTGTGGCGAAGTGGTTAACGCACCGGATTGTGGCTCCGGCATTCGTGGGTTCGATTCCCATCAGTCGCCCCATTTTTATTTTAAAAATTACAAATAATCTAATGGATACTTACATATAATTAAGTAAGAATTCGATGGGCTATAGCCAAGCGGTAAGGCAACGGACTTTGACTCCGTCATGCGCTGGTTCGAATCCAGCTAGCCCAGCCATTTTTGCGGAAGTAGTTCAGTGGTAGAATACAACCTTGCCAAGGTTGGGGTCGCGGGTTCGAATCCCGTCTTCCGCTCCAATAAAATTTTATATGGCGGCATAGCCAAGTGGTAAGGCAGAGGTCTGCAAAACCTTTATCACCGGTTCAAATCCGGTTGCCGCCTTTTCTTTTGTGCCGATGTGGCGGAATTGGCAGACGCGCACGACTCAAAATCGTGTTCCTTCGGGAGTGTCGGTTCGACCCCGACCATCGGTATCATGAACGGCGTAAAAAAGCTCTATACAATTAGTATAGAGCTTTTTTGTTTTCTTTTCATGACATGACAAAATAAGTAGAAAAAGTATTGTATATACAATATTTCTTTCGAGTACTCTAGAGAGAATTTCTCCACCCCGGTGACATGAAGTTGAATCCGATACCACCAGTAGATATTAGTACACTATCAACGGTTAAGTTTGTAACCTCTAAAAACTTCTTTTCAAACCCTTCTCTGTTGTACTTATACATAGTTGAGTGGCACGCCCACATATGCGTTGAAGTACTTAACCAGTCCCCTAAATCTTTTAATTCAGGGAACGACTCAAATTGAATTGGTTCATCTAATTTCATGAATCTCACTTGATAGATAGTTGGGTTTAACTTTTCTTCTATCCCTTTAAGACTATGTGCTTTTTTCTCATTTGAATGTGTCATAATTCTCCCTCTCTCTTTTCTTCAAATTTTTCCCTATTTTTATTATACAGCAATAGAAAGTAATTATAGGAATATTATGGAAATAGGTGTCAGCAATATAAAAAGACTCTAACAGAAATGTTAGAGTCTTTTTGTTAAATTATACTATGTGCTTCTAAAATTCGTAATAAACGTAGGAATTCATGTATAATATAACTTGTCGAAAGAACAAAATGATAGTGATTTATATTATGTCTGTAATATGAATCAAAAATGAACTTTTTATATTTCTTTTAAAAATGTGTTGAACACACATTATATTTCATATTAATATTTTTATGTAGATTTAAAACGGGAAAGAGAGTGGAAAGTATGGGCCGTAAATGGAACAATATTAAAGACAAAAAAGCATCAAAAGATGCAAATACAAGCCGTATATACGCGAAATTTGGGCGTGAAATTTATGTGGCAGCAAAACAAGGCGAGCCAGATCCAGAATCAAACCAAGCGCTAAGAGTTGTATTAGAGCGTGCGAAAACATACAATGTTCCAAGAACAATTATTGATCGTGCAGTTGAAAAAGCAAAAGGCGGTTCAGAAGAAAATTATGACGAGCTTCGTTATGAAGGATTCGGACCAAATGGAGCTATGGTTATTGTAGATACACTTACAAATAACGTAAACCGTACTGCAGCAGATGTACGAGCTGCATTTAGCAAAAATAGTGGTAATATGGGTGTGAACGGTTCTGTAGCTTACATGTTTGATGCGACAGCTGTTATCGGCCTTGAAGGTAAAACATCAGATGAAGTTCTTGAAATTTTAATGGAAGCAGATGTAGATGCACGTGACATTCTAGAAGAAGAAGATTCTGTTATCGTGTATGCTGAACCAGATCAATTCCATGCAGTACAATCTGCACTTAAAGGTGCTGGCGTTGAGGAGTTTACAGTTGCAGAATTAACAATGCTTGCACAAAGTGATGTAACACTTCCTGAAGATGCTCAAGCACAATTTGAGAAAATGGTTGATGCATTAGAAGATTTAGAAGATGTTCAACAAGTTTATCACAACGTAGACTTAGGAGAGTAATACGATAGAAGACCCTTTTCGCTTAGCGGATAGGGTCTTTTTTTATGAAGTTAATTAAGGTGATGAAGTATTAAAGGTATTTTGTTGTAGGTAGTGAATATGATTATAGGGATATATAAAATATTCATTATTTCTAGGAGGCTTAATATGGAACATAAGACACCAAAGCATATAGTTGCTGTAGCAGGTTATTTAACAAATGAAAAAAATGAAGTGTTATTAACAAAAGTGCACTGGCGAGCTGATACGTGGGAGTTGCCAGGAGGACAGGTAGAAGAAGGCGAAGCGCTCGATCAAGCTGTCTGTAGGGAAATAAAAGAGGAAACAGGGTTAACGGTGAAGCCTATCGGAATTACAGGGGTTTATTATAATACCTCTATGCATATTCTAGCTGTTGTTTTTAAAGTAGCATATATAAGTGGTGAAATAAAAACTCAACCTGAAGAGATACAAGAGGCTAAATTTGTTGATTTAAATGAAGAGAACATAGATGAGTATATAACGCGTCCTCATATGAAATCCAGAACGCTTGATGCAATGAGTGCAACACATTTTATTCCGTATGAAACGTGGGAAGTACAGCCATATAATTTAATAGGAAGATTGTAAAGAAAAGAGTAGCCGATTTGAGATACATTCGAATCACTACTCTTTTTTGTATACTGTTTAAGAAAAAGGTCAAAATAATAATAGCACTAGTATTGATTTGTAGAACGTTTGTTCTGTATAATAAATCTATATGTTATATACATTTAGATTACTAGATAGTCAAAAGTATATATATTTGTAGATGATATAATTAAAGTGTAAAGTGAAAATATAATAGTCTTAAGGGTTTCTCTTTTATTGGTTATTCGTGTTTTAACATAACCTATATTCAATATTTCAGATGAATAGTAGATAAAAAAATACTGTGATACAATACTTTTTTATCCCACTATTTGCTGGGCAGTAAGCCTGATTGATGAGGGCTCATTAAAGTTTCTCTTACACGTACCTTACAATGATGTAAGGTACGTGTAAGAGAAATCGATGGGATATTTTTTTACAACAATGTATTCTTAAAGTAAGAGTTATATGCTGTGTGGAAAAGAGGTGTTCAAGATGAAAGAACGAGTATTATCTAGGGTGAACTATCATCAAAAAGTTGCATTAAATCCAATGACTAAACTTTTTTATAAAGCCATTATATTATTATTATTGTTAAGTTGTACGTTATTATTCATTGGAAATGTAATGATTGAGAAAAGTGATATTAGTAAATTACATGTACCGGCTAAGTTAGAGGTGCCAGAATCATTAACACATGCATTTATTGCGACAGAAGATAAAAGATTTTATCATCATAACGGTTTAGATTATATAGCAATTATTAGGGCCTCAGTTGAGAATATAAAGGCTGGTGGTGTCGTGCAAGGAGGAAGCACGATTACACAACAGCTATCTAAAAATGCCTTTTTAACAAATGAACGTACATTTTCTCGTAAGTGGAAAGAGATTTTTTATACGAAAAAAATTGAACGCACATTTACGAAGGATGAAATTTTAAAATTATATGTAAGTAATATTTATTATGGAGAAGGAGCGTGGGGAATTGAAAAAGCAGCAAACCTTTACTTCGGTAAAAAGGTGAACCAATTAACGTTGGCTGAAAGTGCAATGATGGCTGCTGTAGTAAAAGCACCTGCTTATTACTCACCTGCACAAAATTATGATAAAGCAGTAGAGAGACGAAATGTCGTTTTGAGACTAATGGAGAAAGAAGGCTATATAAGCCATGATGAGTATGTTCAAGCAGTTAGTGAGAAATTGGTAATTCGTCATGATATAAAGATAGAGCAGTCGATGTTAAATAGCGCGCGTAAAAAAGCAGTAAGTTAAGAGAAGTTCCTACAGAGGAGCTTCTTTTTTTGAATAAATTGTGACAAATTGTGACACAATATCGTCACAATTATTGTGTTTTTGTAATTTATGTGAGCGTGTTCATTGCGTGACGTATATAAGTGTTGATATTATGTGTATTGTGTACAATGCTGTATACAGAATATGAATTTAAAGAGGAATGTATATGAAATCAAATAAACTCATGGCTCTTGGTATAGTTTTTTCTATCGCAGTATTGATTGTAATTGGAACAATTGCGTATAGCATCATAAATGACAAAAAAGATAAAGGGAATGAGATGTTTGCTTATTCTACGCAACAATCTTTAGGGAAAGATGATGCTCCAGTTAAGGTAGTTGAATTTGGAGACTTTAAATGTCCTGCTTGTCGTACTTGGGATGTAACAGTATTACCTCGATTAAAAGAAGAGTATATTGATAAAGGCAAAGTGCAGTTATATTTTATTAACTTCCCATTTATCGGAAAAGACTCGGATTTAGGTGCAGCAGCTGGTGAAGCAATTTATAAACAAGATAAAGATTCATTCTGGATTTTCTATGATGAGATTTATCAAAATCAAAAGAAAGATACGGAAGAATGGATTACAGAAGATTTGCTTCTTAGCATTGTGAAAGAGAAACTGCCGAAAGTTGATGTAGAGCAATTTAAGAAAGATTTACACAGTAAAGACATTAAAGAAAAAGTACGTAAAGACTCAGATCGTGCTCAAAAATTAAAAGTTCAAGGTGCTCCTTCAGTATATGTAAACGGAAATCTTGCAAATCCTGATTTTGATAGTATGAAGAAGGCAATTGATAAAGAATTGAAAAAGTGATGAGGTTTCTCATCACTTTTTCGACTTTTTTCGATAAAATTCTTGCCTCTACTTTTTTTACATGCTATACTACTTTACATAAGTTATTCTAATATCTTATATGTAATTCATATTTGCGGGTGTAGTTTAGTGGTAAAACAAGAGCCTTCCAAGCTCTGGTCGAGAGTTCGATTCTCTTCACCCGCTCCAAATTTTATTAAATGTTTTTCTATAAATTGTGATCAACGCAGTGTTTCGTTTCCGAGATAAACGAGGCATTGCGTTTTTTAATGTTTGAAAAACCTAATTACATGCGAAAATAGAAGTAAATAATAGTATTCCAAAAGTGAATTACTAACCAATAGAGTCGTTACATAAGGGATGGATTCATCTGAGGAGGCGATTAAGAGTGGATTTTGAACAATTAAAGCAAGATGTAATTGCGTATAGTAAAACAATTGGCATAGATAAAATAGGCTTTGCGAGTGCTTCTCCTTTTGAGGAATTAAAGCAGCGCTTAATCCAGCAACAACAATTAAATTATCAATCTGGATTTGAAGAGCCTGATATAGAGAAGAGAACGAATCCGCAACTGTTATTACCGGGTGCTAAATCAATTATTGCGATTGCTTTAGCATATCCTTCAAAATTAAAAAATGCACCATTAAGTAAGCGTGGAGAACGCCGTGGGATTTTTTGTCGTGCTTCTTGGGGACAAGATTATCATCTTGTTTTACGAGATCGTTTGCAAAAATTAGAAGCATATTTAATTGAAAAACTTCCGGATATAGAAGTGAAGTCCATGGTTGATACAGGTGAATTAAGTGATCGAGCTGTATCAGAGCGTGCAGGCATTGGATGGAGCGGTAAAAACTGCTCTATTATTACACCTGAATTTGGTTCGTACGTATACTTAGGGGAAATGATTACAAATGTTCCATTCCCGCCAGATAAGCCGATAGAAGATCAATGCGGGGGCTGTACGAAATGTATCGATATTTGTCCTACCGGTGCTTTAATACAGGGGGGACAGTTAGATTCGAAGAAGTGCATTGCGTTTTTAACACAGACGAAAGGATTCCTACCTGAAGAATATCGCGATAAAATAGGAAATCGTATATATGGATGTGATACGTGTCAGACTGTTTGCCCGAAAAACAAAGGAATGGATTTTCATAATCATCCTGAGATGGAGCCGGATCCTGAGCTAGTTAAACCATTATTAACGCCACTTTTAACAATTAGTAATCGTGATTTTAAAGAGAAATATGGGATTATGTCAGGGTCATGGAGAGGGAAAAAGCCACTGCAAAGAAATGCGATTTTAGCATTAGCACATTTTAAAGAAGCATCGGCAATTCCTGATTTAATTGGTGTTATGAAAGATGACCCAAGACCAGTACTACGCGGAACGGCAGCATGGGCACTTGGGAAAATTGGCGGAGATGGAGTAGGCGAAGCGATTGAGAAAGCGATGGAACGTGAGAAAGATGAAGAAGTGCTTCATGAAATGAATCGCGGGCTTGAATTGTTAGCACAGAAAAAAGAGTAGATAATATTTCCCTTTTTCATATTGTAATATGGGAGGGAGACAGAATGGTTGTAAAAACGAAGATTGAAAACCAAGTACAACAATTTTTAGCATATATAACGGAGAAAAGAACGAATGTGGATGGTATTGCTGAGGATTTACTACAAATGGCACTGAGAAAGAAACAATTGTTTCAAAGACGTAGTGCACATATAGTGAAAGCAACTGCGGATGTTTCTTTCATTAGACAATTAAATAGTAATGACCATCAAGAAATTGATTATCAAATACATTTTAAATATTTAATTAAGCATAAAGAATTATTTTATATTGAAGAGGAACAATTAAAACGAAGAGTTTGTTTAAATAATAGTCGGATTATAGGCGATTATGCTATTGAAGTGTCAGAAGAAATTAGAATGGGTGAGACATTAGAAAGGGAAATTACGAAAGAGAAGTACGGTTCTTATCAGTATAATCGTTTAGAGGCAGTGAAATATGCAGAGCGTTGGTGGGATGACCGAAATCCTATGTATCGTAATTTCCCTGATAATTGTACGAATTTCATTTCTCAATGTCTTCATACTGGAGAAGTACCTATGAGCGGGTATCCTAATATTCGTAAAGGATGGTGGCAAAGGGAGAATCAGTGGAGCTGGAGCTGGGCTGTTGCACATTCTTTTTATTGGTATTTGTCAGGTGCTACAACAGGACTTCGAGCAGAGGCGGTAGAAAGGCCAGAAGAACTTATTCTTGGAGATGTCATTGCTTATGATTTCGAGGATGACGGAAGATGGAATCATACGACGATTGTAGTAGCAAAAGATGCAGATGGTATGCCGCTTGTAAATGCACATTCAGCGAATAGCCGTCGACGTTATTGGAACTATGAAGACTCTAGTAAATATACACCACAAATGAAATATAAATTCTTTCATATTATTAATGGGTAGAGATTTTTCGCTCAAGTGGTATAATACGTAGTAGACAAAAAACAGAGGTGAATATCGCGTGGGAGTACATGTTGTTTTATATCAGCCAGAAATTCCAGCAAATACAGGGAATATTGCTCGTACTTGTGCAGCAACTGGAACAGAATTACATTTGATTAGACCGCTTGGATTTTCAACGGATGATAAAATGTTAAAGCGTGCAGGATTAGATTATTGGCAGCACGTAAAAATTACGTATTATGATTCAATTGAAGAATTTTATGAAAAAAATAAAGACGGTGAATTCTTCTATTTAACAAAGTATGGCGAGAAAGCTCATACAGCGTTTGACTATAGCAAGCGCGAGAAGGATTACTATTTTGTATTTGGAAGAGAAACAAACGGCTTACCAGCTAATGTAATCGAAGAAAACTTTGATCATTGTTTACGTATTCCAATGACAGATAAAGTACGTTCATTAAATTTATCTAATACAGCAGCAATTTTAATTTATGAAGCGTTCCGTCAACAAAATTACCCTGGATTAGATTTAGAAATCGTTTATTAAAAGTCGCCATATGGCGACTTTTTTTTATAAAATAAAAATAATATATAATCATACATTTAAAAGAGAGGACATAATCATATAGAATGGGATATATGATTAAAAATAGATAAGACGGGTTGAGATAAATATGAAGGAAGAATATAGTAATCAAAATACCTTTTTAAGTATGATAGATATGGATTTAATTAGACAAGGATTATTACATGCTATTCAAGATTTAGTATTCATATTGAAAGTTATTGATAATGAAACGTTTCAATATATGTATGTGAATAAAATAGGAATGGATTATGCTAGGTTAAGCGAAGAGTGCTATGGAAAAACTTTTGCAGAAGTATTACCAAAAGATATAGCGGGGATATTGCAAAGGCAATATGCAAAAGTAGTGAGAGAAGCGAAAGCACATACCTTTTGTGATGTAGTCAATTTACCAAAAGGTGAGATACATTATGAATCTTCACTTAATCCTGTCTGCGACGAAGAAGGAATATGTCAATTTGTTATTTGTATTACAAGAGATATTACAGCTCAAATTGAGGAGAAGACAGAGATAGAGGAAAAACAAATGTTATTTAAGTCGTTACTGGAATATAATAATGACTCAATTATATCTATAGATTCTATAGGGAGAGTTACATATGCAAATCCGGCAACGTATGAAATATTTGGATACCGGTATGAGGAATTAAATAATAAATTTATTTTTGAATTCATTAATAAAGAATATGAAAAAGATTTTCAAATTATATTTAAGGGATCGATGCAAGGAAAAGCAAAACAAATTGTTTCAAAGAAATATGTTCATAAAGAAGGGTACGAGCTATATATTTCTTTGAGAACTATCCCGATTATTGTGAACGGTGAAATTGTTGGGATTTATATTGTTACGAGAGATGTTACAAGGCAAGTATTAAACGAAATGCGAACAGAATATTTAGCTTACTATGACCAGTTAACGGGATTAATGAATAGAATTTCATGTACAAATAAGTTAAATACTTTTTTAAATGAGAGTGTAAATTTTGCACTTGTATTTATAGATTTAGATGAGTTTCATCGTATTAATGATACATTTGGTCATAAAGAGGGAGATAAAGTATTACAAAAAGTTACAGAATGTTTAAGCAATCTAAAAATAGAAGATATGCACTTATTTAGAGAACACGATGATCAATTTGTTATGTTGATAGAAAATATAACGAAAGAATATGTAGAGGAAGTTGCAAAAAGCATACTGAAAAATATTAGTGAATATTTTGTAATCGAAGAAGAAGATGTATATTTAAGTGCGTCAATTGGAATTGTAATGGCTCCAGCAGATGGAGAAGATGAAAAAATACTATTTCAGAGAGTCGATGCTGCTTTAGAAAAAGCAAAAGAAAAAGGAAAAGGACATTATCATTTTTATTGTAGTGGATTAGACTGTGAGCGTGAACAAAGGTTTATAATAGAAAACCAGTTACATCGTGCTATAGAAAAAAATGAATTTTTCTTATATTATCAGCCACAAATTAATATTGAAACGAAAAAAATAGCTAGTATGGAAGCTTTAATAAGGTGGGAGAATAAGGAATTAGGATTTGTTTCTCCAAACCAATTTATTCCGTTGGCAGAAAGAACAGGATTTATTATTAAGCTGGATGAATGGGTAGTAAATCAAGTGTGTCAGCAATTGCGCGAATGGTTAAATAAAGGGTATGATGTAGTCCCAATTGCAGTTAATATTTCAGCTAGACACTTTCGTTCTATTACATTAATAGAGATGATTACACGGGCTTTAAATAAGTACAATGTACCAACTCATTTATTAGCGATAGAGGTTACAGAAGGAGCTCTTATACATAAAGATATATCGAAGAGAGTGTTACTACAATTAAAAGAGCAAAATTTAAAGATTCATTTAGATGATTTTGGAACAGGCTATTCATCTTTAAGTTATTTAAAAACATATCCAATTGATACTTTAAAAATTGATCGTTCTTTTATGGAAGGTATACATATAGATGAACGTGATACGAATATTACAGCTGCAATTATTCATTTAGCTCATACTTTAGAATTGAATGTAATTGCAGAAGGAGTAGAAAAAAAGGAGCAAATACAGTTTTTGAAAGAAAAGAATGTGAAGCTTGTACAAGGTTATTATTATAGCCGACCACTATCCAAATATGATATGGAAAATATGTATTATAAATAAAAAAATGATGTGCTAAAAGCACATCATTTTTTATGTGTACCTGGTTTGTCATTGTAACCGGATGTAAAAATAGCTGTAAGAAATGTGAGTGATACACCTAAAATTAATAATAATTTCATACTAATATCCTCCTTACTTTTTTCGGTTCATGAGTTTTATTTATTACCCAAAATGTATGTAAGGTTCTTAGAAGAAAAGAATTTATTTATAATGAATAGCAGTGTAAAAACGTTAATACCTATATTATACAGAATTTTCTTTGAATTTTGGAGAGAATTTTAGTGTGCTATTATATATTTCGTTTTGATTTAAAGAATGTTTAAGGACATCCTAGCATACCTTTTATAATAATCCGATTGAACAAGGAGATGGGGGAGGAGCTATAATGGATATTCTAAAAAAGATTGAACAGCATCGAGCAGCAGAAGAGCGTTTACAATGGGAAGGTACGTTTGCGGAGTATTTGGAGCTTGTGAAAGAAAGACCATGGGTGGCTCAAACAGCACACTCTCGCATTTACAATATGATAAAAGATGCTGGAATTGAAGAAGTTGATGGTAGAAGAAAGTATAACTTCTTTAGTAATCAGCTCTTTGGATTAGAGGATGCTCTAGAACGTCTTGTAGAGGAATATTTTCATCCATCTGCAAAACGATTAGATGTTAGAAAAAGAATTTTATTATTAATGGGTCCTGTTAGTGGAGGGAAATCAACGTTAGTTACAATGTTGAAACGAGGATTAGAAACATATTCAAGAACAGATCGCGGAGCAATTTTTGCAATTAAAGGATGCCCAATGCACGAGGATCCACTGCATTTAATTCCACATCATTTACGAGATGATTTCTTTGATGAGTATGGGGTTAGAATTGAAGGGAATTTATCACCACTAAATGTCATGCGTTTAGAGCAAGAATACGGATCAAGAATTGAGGATGTAGTTGTAGAGCGTATTTTCTTCTCTGAAGATCGCCGTACAGGGATTGGTACATTTAGCCCGTCTGATCCAAAATCACAAGATATTGCAGATTTAACAGGTAGTCTGGACTTTTCTACGATTGCAGAATATGGTTCAGAATCAGATCCGCGTGCGTATCGATTTGATGGAGAATTAAATAAGGCAAACCGAGGAATGATGGAGTTCCAAGAGATGTTAAAATGCGATGAGAAGTTTTTATGGCACTTATTATCACTTACGCAAGAAGGGAATTTCAAAGCGGGAAGATTTGCGCTTATTTCAGCAGATGAATTAATTGTAGCGCATACGAATGAAACAGAGTATCGCTCATTTATAGCAAATAAGAAAAATGAAGCATTGCACTCAAGAATTATTGTAATGCCAGTTCCTTATAATTTACGAGTAAGTGAAGAAGAACATATTTATGAAAAAATGATTCGTGAAAGTGATGTATCGAATGTTCACATTGCACCACACACACTTCGCGTTGCAGCAATGTTCACTATTTTAACTCGTTTAAAAGATCCGAAGCGTCCGGATATTGATTTAATTAAAAAGATGCGTTTGTATGATGGAGAAACGGTAGAAGGTTATAATGCGATTGATGTAGAAGAATTACAACGCGAATATCAAGATGAAGGCATGAAGGGTATTGATCCTCGTTATGTCATTAACCGAATTTCGTCTACAATCATTCGAAAAGAGGTACCATCTATTAACGCGTTAGATGTACTTAGATCTTTAAAAGATGGGCTAGATCAGCATCCATCCATTAGTAATGAAGACCGTGAACGTTACATGAATTTCATCTCATTAGCGAGAAAAGAATACGATGAAATCGCGAAGAAAGAAGTACAAAAAGCGTTTGTTTATTCATATGAAGAATCAGCTAAGACGCTTATGGATAATTACTTAGATAACGTCGAGGCGTACTGCAATAAATCGAAATTACGTGATCCGTTAACAGGAGAAGAAATGAGTCCAGATGAAAAATTAATGCGCTCAATTGAAGAGCAAATTGGAATTTCAGAAAATGCTAAGAAAGCGTTCCGTGAAGAGATTTTAATTCGCATTTCTGCTTATGCCCGTAAAGGAAAACGCTTTGATTATAATTCACATGAACGTCTTCGTGAAGCGATTCAGAAAAAACTATTTGCTGATTTAAAAGATATAGTGAAAATTACAACATCAACGAAAACGCCGGACGAAAATCAGCTTAAGAAAATCAATGATGTTGTTGCGCGTTTAATTGATGAGCATGGCTATAATTCTTCTTCAGCAAATGAATTACTACGCTATGTAGGTAGCTTGTTAAACAGATAGTTTGATAACAAAACGCTGTCTCTTGTATTTTGCGGGACAGCGTTTTATTATCCGTTCATATGTGTATAAAGTGTCATACCTTGTCCAAATGTAATAAATTAAGATGCAATTTTATGAATTTATTGTCAATTATTTTTACAATATGCATATGATAGAGTAACCAACCATTCATACGAAAAAAGCCAACACAATACAATATGTTGCAAAGTAAAAATATGTGCAACAATGCATTGTGTTTCTTTCTTATCAGTGGCTGAATATTTCTTTCTATTATGTGAGTGGCAAAATTTTGTTTAGGATGCTCGGGGTATTGTATGAAAAACGTTATAAATGTTTATGGGATGATTTTCTGTGGGCAGTTACCTTTCAAACATTCTAGCTTGCACATTACAGAACAAAATTTATAGATTGCTGTTCATACAGGAAGACAATTACAGTAAGGAGGGAAAGGAATGGGCGAAGAAAATCAACCAAATTATACGATTTCACAGGAAAACTGGTCCCTCCATCGCAAAGGATATGACGACCAACAGCGCCATCAAGAAAAAGTACAAGAGGCAATTAAGAATAATTTACCCGATCTTGTAACAGAAGAAAGTATAGTTATGTCTAATGGCAAGGATGTTGTAAAAATACCAATTCGTTCTCTAGATGAATATAAGATTAGATACAATTATGATAAAAATAAACATGTTGGGCAAGGAAACGGTGACAGCAAAGTTGGTGATGTCGTTGCGAGAGATGGATCAGGTGGTCAAAAACAAAAAGGGCCAGGAAAAGGGCAAGGAGCAGGAGATGCAGCTGGGGAAGATTACTATGAAGCTGAAGTCTCTATTTTAGAATTAGAGCAAGCGTTTTTCAGAGAGTTAGAACTGCCTAATTTAAAGAGAAAAGAAATGGATGAAAACCGGATTGAACATGTTGAATTTAATGACATTAGAAAAACAGGATTATGGGGAAATATCGATAAGAAACGAACAATGATATCCGCATATAAACGAAATGCAATGAGTGGTAAAGCATCTTTTCATCCAATTCACCAAGAAGACTTAAAGTTCCGTACTTGGAATGAAGTATTAAAGCCAGATTCAAAAGCTGTTGTATTAGCGATGATGGATACGAGTGGATCGATGGGAATATGGGAGAAATATATGGCACGTAGCTTCTTTTTCTGGATGACAAGATTTTTACGCACAAAGTATGAAACAGTAGATATTGAATTTATTGCCCATCATACGGAGGCAAAAGTAGTTCCAGAGGAAGAGTTTTTCTCAAAAGGAGAAAGTGGCGGAACGATTTGTTCTTCTGTATACAAAAAAGCACTCGAACTTATCGATAATAAATATTCACCAGACCGCTATAATATTTATCCATTCCATTTTTCAGATGGTGATAATTTAACATCAGATAATGCTAGATGTGTAAAACTTGTTGAAGAGCTAATGAAGAAGTGTAATATGTTTGGGTATGGGGAAGTGAATCAGTATAACCGCCATAGTACACTCATGTCAGCCTATAAAAATATTAAAGATGAAAACTTTAGATACTATATTTTAAAGCAGAAAGCAGACGTATTTCATGCGATGAAAAGCTTTTTTAGAGAAGAATCAGGTGAGAAAATGGCATAACCTCTTTTAAAGAGGTTCTTTTTTTGTAAACTTTTTATTTTTCTAGTTGACAATGATAATGAAAATCATTATCATTTATTCGAGAAATGATTACATTTCGAATTATATATTTTGAAGGAGATGTAAAATTGAAACAAAATAAAAGAAAACGTATAAATGCAATGATTATAGCGGCGGCGTTATCACTTCCGTTTGCTGTTTATTCAACACCTGCTTTAGCGGCAGTAGCAAGTGAGGCGAATAAAACGGGACAAGGTTTAGAAGATGGTACATATGACGCTGTTATTAAAGCGTATAAAGATAAAACAAATGAAGAGTCTATGGCAGCTGTTTATATAAAGGATCCGAAATTAACAAGTGAGAATGGAAAGAAAATTGTAACAGCAACGTTAAGTGATAGTGATTTCTTTCAATACTTGAAGACAGAGGATATTCACACTCCAGGTGTGTTTCATGATGTAAAGGTCATATCAGAAGACAAAAAGAAAAATGGGACGAAGGTTATTCAATTTGAAGTTGGAGAATTAGGAAAAAGATACAATATGCAAATGCATATTTATATTCCAACGATGGCCTATGACAATAAGTATCAAGTACAGTTTGAAGTAAATACATTGAATTTAGAGAACAATGTTCCAGAAAAACAAAAGGAAAATAAAGAGGATAAAGTGGATCAACAAGATGAAATTGGAAATGTAATAGTAGATAAGCAACTACAAAGGCATATTAATAAATATAATTTAAATAGAGAAAATCTAGATACCCCAATAACTAAGGAAGATTTATTAAAAGTTAAATCCTTAATAGTCGTTGAAGCTAAAAGTAAAGGAATAAAAGACGTAAGTGGTCTAGAATATATGACGAACTTAGAAAACTTAACGTTGGAAGAAGTTAAGTTAAAAAATATAAAATTTATCTCGGACTTGAGACAATTGAAATCATTAAGTATAACCTATGGTGAACTTGAAGATATTGGACCTTTGGCTAAGTTAGAGCATATTGAGTTTTTAACTTTGAGAAACAATAAAATCTCAGATTTAAGCCCATTAAGCCAAATGAAGAAGATTAAAATGCTAGATTTAAATAGTAATTATATAAAAGATATTAAACCATTATTTACAGTGAAATCTTTAAGGACTTTGACTGTAGCAAATAATCAAATTAGTAATACAGGTCTTGAAGGAGTTCACCAATTAAAGAATTTAAAGACATTTGAAATAAGCAATAATGGATTGAGCAATGTTGAACATATTAATGGAATGAATAAATTAATTGAATTAGGGCTTTCCAAAAATGAATTAGTAGATCTTACGCCATTATCAAAATTGTCAGGGTTACAGAAATTAAATCTAGAAGAAAACTATATTTCAGATATAACGCCACTTAGTCAATTAACAGGTTTATATGATTTAAAACTAGGTTCAAATGAAATTCGTGATGTTAGACCAGTTCAAGAACTAGGAAAAAGAATGTATATCGATATTCAAAGACAAAAAATTTTTTTAGATGATGTAGAAAAGGATAAGGAAGTTAAAATACCTATCTATAATTTACAAGGAGAGCCACTTGATACTATTCAATTGAAGAGTGAAGATGGGATCGTTAATAATGGTTCTGTTAAATGGGGGACTACTGGTGAAAAAACATACGAATTTACGTTGGATATAAAGCCAGAAGAGAACCGTATTAAGTTTAATGGAACAGTAATTCAAAATGTTGTTGAAAGATTAGACGAAATCAAGGAAACAATAAAAGAGGATAATGAACAAAAGGAAAATGTAATTCTCGATAAAACTTTACAACAACATATTAATAAAAAGAATTTAGGTAGAGAGAATTTAAACGCTCCTATTACAAAAGAAGATTTATTACAGATCAAAAAATTAGAGATACCTAAAGAAAAAGGAAATGAGATAGAAAATATAACAGGTTTAGAGTACATGACGAACTTAGAAAACCTCACTTTAGAAGGAGTAGGCCTGAAAAATATTGAGTTCATCTCAAACTTGAAACAATTGAATAATGTGAATGTATCTCATAATCAAATTGAAGATATAACACCACTATCTTCATTGGAAAATTTACAGTGGTTAAATCTTGCGGACAATCATATTAAAGATGTAACGGTTATTGGTTCCATGCTAAACTTATTTAGCTTAAATCTAGCTGGGAATGAGATTCGTGATGTCAGGCCGTTAATACAATTAGGGCAGTGGTTTACAATTGATGTTGGAAGACAAAATATCATTTTAAATGATGCAAAAATAAACGAAGAAATTCAAGTTCCTGTATATGATTTAGAAGGAGAAAGTATTGAAAATATTCAATTGACAAGTGAGGGAGGGACGTTTAATAACGGAGTAATAAAATGGAATACCCCAGGTGAAAAGGTGTATAAATTTGATTTAGATTCTGATGAAATTAGCATAAGGTTTAACGGAACAGTTATACAGAATATAGTGGAAAAAGAAGAAGTGAAAGAACCAACAAAAGAAGGTGAAGAAACAAAAGAAGAAGTGAAAGAACCAACAAAAGAAGGTGAAGAAACAAAAGAAGAAGTGAAAGAACCAACAAAAGAAGTTGAAGGATCGAAAGAAGAAGTAAAAGAACCAACAAAAGAAGTTGAAGAAACAAAAGAAGAAGTGAAAGAACCAACAAAAGAAGTTGAAGGATCGAAAGAAGAAGTGAAAGAACCGGTAAAAGAAGTTGAAGAAACAAAAGAAGAAGTGAAAGAACCGGCAAAAGAAGTTGAAGAGCCAAAAGAAGAAGTGGACGAGCTAACAACAGGAGTTGAAGAGTCGAAAGCGGAGGGGAAAGAAACAGGAAAAGAAATTGAAGGTTCAAAAGAAGCAGTAAATCCATCCGAAGTAGTCCAAGAACAAAACATGAATCATCAAGTTGTGAAAGAAAATAAACCAGTTGCTAATAAACAGGAAGAAAGTAAGAAATCATTAGGAGCAACAGGGGGACAAGCGAATACATCAAAGTTACTTTCAGGCGTAGCATTAGTTCTTTCAGCACTGAGTATGTTTGTATTTAGAAAGAGATTATTTAAGAAGTAAATAACGTGTTATCTTATTATATTGTAAAATAATTGTATGAGTTTTTGAGAAGACATTATCATGGCAGTTTCATTTTGAAATAGGCTTATGATAATGTCTTTTTTAAGGAGGATATAAATGGAAAAGGTGTCGGAGAGCGGATATTGCAAGGGGCAATTCAGTATATTTTCTCTTTCCAAGGGATGAGAGAGATAGTACTATGTTTGAATACGAATAATGATCATGCGATGAAATTGTACAAGAAAGTAGGTTTTGAGGAAAAAGCATGTTTACAACACTATATAATAGAGTGAAAAACCCATTCATATGAATGGGTTTTATTACGGATTTAGAAGTGATTTGAGGCGCCAATCGTTACATAACCTTTTTTATTTTTTTCGGCACTTCTTTCGTTTGCAAATTAACATCTTCTTTTCGTAGCTCTTTAAAGAGTGAAGTAACCATAAGAACGACTACAATAGAAAATGGTAGCGCAGCAATTATAGCTGCGATTTGTAGTGCATTTAATCCTCCAGCTTGTAATAAAATAGCGGCAATTATCGCGATTGTTAATCCCCATATAAGTTTTAAACTATTTTTCGGTGATAAACTTCCGTTACTCGTTTGCATTGAAACAACAAATGTTGCTGAATCGGCAGAAGTAACGAAAAATGTGGCTACTAAAATTAACCCGATAATCGTTAAAAATGTAGAGAATGGTAGGTGTGAAATAACAGCAAATAATCCAATCTCTGTACCATTTTTTGCAATTTCATCAGCTATTCCAAGCGATTGGAACATTTCCATATGGATTGCGGTACCACCAAACACTGCAAACCAAAATGTACAGATAAGAGTTGGGACTAATACAACTCCAAAAATAAATTCTTTTATTGTGCGCCCTTTAGAAATACGAGCGATGAATGTACCGACGAATGGAGACCAAGAAATCCACCATCCCCAATAGAAAATAGTCCAGTTTTCAATCCAAGAAGAAGATTTTTCATTAAATGCTCCTAAATTTAATCCCATACTAGGCAAAGCTCCAATATAAGAACCGAGTGTAGATGTGAAATATTTCATAATAAATACGGTTGGCCCTAAAAATAAAAAGGAGACGAGTAAAATACCTGCAAGAGAGAAATTTAAGTTACTCAAATATTTAATCCCACGATCTAAGCCAGTTTGTGCACTCGTTAAATATAAAACGGCGAAGATGGCGATAAGTACGAGCTGTGTAAGTAAAGTGTTATGAATAGAAGGGAATAAATAGCTTAATCCTCCAGCAATTTGTTGAGCACCAATCCCAACAGATGGTACAATGCCAAATACTGTGGCTAAAACAGCTAAAATATCGACTGTTTTTCCGATACGAGAATTTTTCGATCGATTAAATAATGGAGTAACTGTAGCCCCGATAGTGCTACCTTTTTGTTTGCGGAATGTGAAATATGCAATTGTTAAAGCAACCATTGCGTATAGTGACCATGGAAAGAGACCCCAGTGGAAAAATGAATATTGCATAGCGAGTTTGGCACTTTCCTCTGTCCCCGCTTTTCCTGTTAATGGATCTGTAAAATGTGAAATCGGTTCAGCGATTCCATAAAAGAGGAGTCCAATCCCCATTCCTGCTCCAAACAACATGGATAGCCAAGATGGATAATTATATTTTGGCTTTTCTCCATCTTTACCAAGACGAATAGAACCGTACTTAGAAAATGCTAAATAAGCAGCCAAAATAATCATTGTAGTCATAAGTAGAGAGTAAAACCACCCAAATTTATTGAGGATAAATGAGTTTAAAGAAGATGTAACACTTTGTAAATCGTAGCCTTGTATCCAACTTGCTGGGGTAATTCCCCATATAATGAATAATGTTGTTAGCAAGAAGGAGATATAAAATACACTGTTTTCTTTTTTTATCATAGAATCCCACCCTTATTTAATAAAGTTAACAATTATAATAATCATAACAATTAAGTTTTTAATTGTCAAAAAATTACCTTTTTATAATGTGAAAGGATGCAATTTGTTTTAGGGAGGTAAAGAGCAATGTGTTCACGATATGTACAAATTATAGGAAGAAATAATATGAAATATTGCATTTTATATTGTTACATCCAGATTTTATGTTAAATTCTTGAATGGAATATTAAAATAGGGGGCAAGGATATGAACAAGAAATCAAAGATCAATAAAGTGATGCTTAGCATTAGTACAATGGCTTTATCGTTAGGCGCACTTCAAACTCATGCAGCAGCGGAAGAAAAAGTACCGTATAACGTGTTGAAAACGAAACCGGTTGGAATTGAAAAGTCGGTAGATGAAGTTGGACATATTTCAAAAGTTGATGAAACTTTATTATTTCAAGAACGTTTAAAAGTAGGAGATTTTTCACAGCGACCAGCATCTATTACGAAGAAAACTGCAGTAAAGCAAGTTAAAGAAAGCTATTCAATGGCTGATTTAAACAAAATGAATGATCAAGAATTAGTTGAAACGTTAGGCAGTATTAAGTGGCACCAAATTACAGACTTATTCCAGTTTAATGAAGATGCAAAGGCTTTTTATAAAGATAAAGGAAAAATGCAAGTCATTATAGATGAATTAGCTCATAGAGGTAGTACATTTACGAAAGATGATTCAAAAGGAATTCAAACGTTTACTGAAGTGCTGCGTTCAGCTTTTTATCTTGCATTTTATAATAGTGAATTAAGCGACTTAAATGAAAGAAGCTTCCAGGACAAATGTTTACCTGCTTTAAAAGCAATCGCAAAAAATCCGAATTTTAAGCTTGGTACAGTTGAACAAGATACAGTCGTATCTGCATACGGTAAATTAATTAGTAATGCTTCAAGTGATGTTGAAACGGTTCAATACGCATCGAATATTTTAAAGCAATACAATGATAATTATACTACTTATGTAAATGATCGAATGAAGGGACAAGCAATATACGATATTATGCAAGGTATTGACTATGATATACAGTCGTACTTAACTGTGGCTCGTAAAGAAGCGAATGAAACGATGTGGTATGGAAAAGTAGATGGGTTTATTAATGAAATAAATCGTATTGCTCTTCTAAATGAAGTAACGCCAGAAAATAAATGGCTCGTTAATAATGGCATTTATTTTGCTAGCCGTTTAGGGACGTTTCATAGTAATCCAAATAAAGGATTAGAGGTTGTTACACAAGCAATGCATATGTACCCGCGCTTAAGTGAACCGTATTTTGTTGCGGTAGAACAAATTACAACAAATTATAATGGTAAAGATTATAGCGGGAATACAGTAGATTTAGAGAAAATACGTAAAGAAGGAAAAGAGCAATACTTACCAAAAACGTATACATTCGACGATGGATCAATTGTGTTCAAAACAGGAGATAAAGTATCAGAAGAAAAAATTAAGAGACTATATTGGGCTGCGAAGGAAGTAAAGGCACAGTATCACCGTGTAATTGGAAATGACAAAGCGTTAGAGCCAGGAAATGCGGATGATGTATTAACGATCGTAATTTATAATAGTCCAGATGAATATCAGTTAAATAGACAATTGTATGGATATGAAACAAACAACGGTGGAATTTATATTGAAGAGACAGGTACATTCTTTACATATGAGCGTACACCAGAGCAAAGTATTTATAGTTTAGAAGAGTTATTCCGTCATGAATTTACTCATTATCTGCAAGGGAGATATGAAGTTCCTGGTTTATTTGGAAGAGGAGATATGTATCAAAATGAAAGGCTAACTTGGTTCCAAGAAGGAAATGCAGAGTTTTTCGCAGGATCTACTCGTACGAATAACGTTGTACCAAGAAAGAGTATAATTAGCGGATTATCATCTGATCCTGCAAGCCGTTATACAGCAGAGCGTACACTATTTGCTAAATACGGTTCTTGGGATTTCTATAATTACTCGTTCGCATTGCAGTCTTACTTATATACGCATCAGTTTGAAACATTTGATAAAATTCAAGATTTGATTCGTGCGAATGACGTGAAAAATTATGATGCATATCGTGAAAATCTAAGTAAAGATCATAAGTTAAATAAAGAGTATCAAGAGTATATGCAGCAGTTAATTGATAATCAAGATACATACACTGTACCAGAAGTAGCTGATGATTATTTAGCTGAACATGCAACGAAGTCGTTAGCAGCGGTGAAGAAAGAAATTAGTGATACGTTGCCTATGAAAGATACAAAAATGACAAAACATAATTCTCAATTCTTTAATACATTTACATTAGAAGGTACGTATACAGGTAGTGTCACAAAAGGTGAATCAGAAGATTGGAAAGCAATGAGTAAAAGAGTAAATGAATCTTTAGAACAATTGGCGCAAAAAGAATGGAGTGGCTACAAAACTGTTACAGCATACTTCGTCAATTATCGTGTGAATAGCTCAAATGAATTTGAATATGATGTAGTTTTCCACGGTATCGCAAAAGATGACGGAGAAAATAAAGCTCCAACGGTTCATATAAATGGTCCTTATAATGGACGTGTAAAAGAAGGTATTCAATTTAAAAGTGATGGCTCAAAAGATGAAGATGGAAAAATCGTTTCTTATTTATGGGACTTTGGAGATGGAAGCACAAGTGCAGAGGCTAATCCAGTACATGCATATGAAAGAGAAGGAACTTACAAAGTTGCGTTACTAGTAAAAGATGATAAAGGGGGAGAGAGCAGAAGCGAAACAACGGTTACGATTAAAGATGGAAGTTTAACAGAATCAGAACCAAATAATCTTCCAGAAGAAGCGAATTATATTGGGCTAAACACTACTATAAAAGGTAGCCTTATCGGCGGAGATCATACTGATGTTTATACATTTAATGTAGCATCAGCGAAAGATATCGATATTTCCGTTTTAAATGAGTATGGAATCGGGATGACATGGGTGCTGCACCATGAATCAGATATGCAAAATTATGCAGCTTACGGTCAAGCTAATGGAAATCATATAGAGGCAAAAATGAATGCAAAACCAGGTAAGTATTATTTGTATGTATATAAATATGATAATGGCGATGGAACGTACAAATTATCAATAAAATAAGTGCTTTTCCAATGTATGTTTAACTTTACTTTTTGTGGAAAATAGTATATTATATAGATATATAATATATCGGTTATTTACTAGGAGGAGCCTGTCACAATAGGCTTCTCCTGTTCTTTTTTAGGGGGCCTGTCTTACAGGCTTTTCTTTAAAAAATAAATAACTGAAAATTAAGAATAATAATCTTTGAAAGAGGTGGGGCATACACATAACAAAAAAGGGATTGTTTAAGAGAGGGGGATAAGAAATGGTTTTGTTTGGTTATCCACTTGAAACAATTTATTTATACGGATTTATTATTGCTACTATACTCACTGTGATTTATATCTTTTTTGGAGATATATTTGAATCCATATTTAGTTTTGGAGGCGGATCGGTATCCGTTGTTACTTTATTACTTAGTTTTTTCGCCATGTTATGTGGACTTAGTTATATAGGAGAATATTTATTTTCCTTTAATAGCATTCTTATTTTCGGGGCTGCATGTGCTATATCCTTTATTGGTGTATTCATAATGAAAATACTAATTTTAAAGCCGATTGCAGAAGCAGAACAAAATACTGTGCAACGTATGGATGAGTTCATAGGTTGCAAGGGGGAAGTCATTACAACAATTCCTACAGAAGGATTTGGAGAAGTACTAATCTCCTCTCAATTTGGAAGTAATGCAATTCCAGCTAAAACAATTGGGAAAAAAGATATTTCACAAGGAACTGAAGTTATTATCGAGGGAGTCCAAGATGGTGTTTTACTTGTACAAAACATCGCTTATTCTTTAAAAAAACCAAAATTATAAGGGGGAATTCACATGACGATTCCATTAATTATTGGTGGAGTGTTACTCGCAATTTTAATTCTACTCATTTTAGTATTCATTACGAAGTATCGAACAGTTGGACCAGATGAAGCGTTAATTGTTACAGGGAACTGGCTTGGTGGCGGAAAAAATGTAGTTACCACTGATGATGGAAAGAAGATTAAGATTATTCGCGGTGGCGGTACATTCGTAGTTCCAATTATGCAACGAGCAGAGCCTTTAAGCCTATTAAACTATAAGTTAGAAGTGGGTACACGTGATACGTATACGAAGCAAGGTGTTCCAGTTACAGTAAATGGTGTTTCTATTATTAAAGTAGGTTCTACGATTGAAGAAGTATCTACAGCAGCTGAGCAATATTTAGGAAAAGAAACAGAAGAGTTAAAAGTAGAAGCAAAAGAAGTTTTAGAAGGTCATTTACGTGCGATTTTATCTTCTATGACAGTAGAAGATGCGTATAGTAATAGAGAGCAATTTGCTCAAAAAGTACATGAAGTAGCTTCTACTGATTTAAAGAAAATGGGTCTTCGCATCGTTTCCTTTACAATTAAAGAAATTATGGATAAGAATGGTTACTTAGATGCACTTGGTCAGCCGCAAATTGCGACAGTGAAGCGTGATGCAACAATTGCGAATGCAGAGCGTGAAAAAGAAGCTCGTATTGAAAAAGCTCGTGCTGAGAAAGAAGCAAAAGAAGCTGAATATCAACGTGATGCTCAAATCGCTGAAGCTGAAAAACATAAAGAATTAAAAGTACAATCTTATAAGAGAGAGCAAGAACAAGCTCGAGCAGACGCGGATCTTTCTTACGAATTACAACAGGCGAAAGCACAACAAGGTGTTACAGAAGAGCAAATGCGCGTTAAAATCATTGAGCGTGAGAAACAAATTGAATTAGAAGAAAAAGAGATTGCGCGTCGTGAGAAGCAATATGATGCAGAAGTTAAGAAAAAAGCAGATGCAGATCGCTATGCTGTTGAGCAATCAGCGGAAGCAGAAAAAGTGAAACAAATTAAAAAGGCAGATGCGGATCAATATAAGATTGAAGCTGAAGCGAGAGCTCGTGCAGAAGAAGTACGTGTAGAAGGTTTAGCGAAGGCGGAAATTGAAAAAGCGCAAGGTCAAGCAAAAGCAGAAGTACAAAAAGCACAAGGTACAGCGGAAGCGGATGTTATTAGATTAAAAGGTTTAGCAGAGGCAGAAGCGAAACAAAAAATTGCAGAGGCATTCGAGTTATATGGCCAAGCGGCAATTATGGATATGGTTCTTAAAATGCTTCCAAGTTATGCGAAAGAAATTGCAAGCCCACTTAGCAATATTGATAAAATTACAGTTGTCGATACAGGTGGCGGTGGTAAAAATAGCGGCGCCGGAAAAGTTGCAGGTTATGCGACTGATTTAATGGCAACGATGCAAGAAACGTTAAAAGCATCTTCTGGCATTGATTTAAAAGAGTTATTAGAAGGATTTGCTGGAAAAGGAGCAGTACAGCAATTATCAAGCGATAAACCTGTTGTATCTGTAGTAGAAGATGAGAAAAAGGAAGTAGAAAAAGAGAAAGAATAGTAAGGCGGGAGAGACCTCTAGTAAGTACGATGCTAGAGGTTCTTCTGTGGATTATAATATTTCGAATAATATACATTTTTATATATTGTTTTAATTATTTAATTTATATAGAATAAAAAAGGTATGTATTAACTCTTTAATAGAAAAAGAGTTAATGCAATTAATCGTGTAATTTATATAAATAAATTAAATGTGAAATAATTACATTTAAAACGGTATGGAGGGGTAGGAATATGCTTCAAGGGAAATTAAGGGGAAGTAGTTTAAAAGCAAAGTTACTTGTATCATTTGTTATTGTTTTAATTTTTCCAAGTATTGTAATTGGTTGGACGTCTTATCAACAAGCGAAGACAAATTTTAACGAAACAATTTTACAATCAGCGGAAGATAACGTAAAGATTTTAAATAATGTTATTAACAAAGAGATAGACAGTAAAAAGGTAGACGCAGTATATTTTACAAAGTTATTTAATGGAGTAAGTTACGGAACTGATCAGCTCCAAAATGTGCAAAATAAATTAGAAGAATATAATAAATTACATCCAGAAATAGAAGCAGTTTATACGGGATCTAGTACGGGACAATTTATTCAATCACCGTCTATTCAAATGCCAGATGGGTATAATCCTACCGAAAGAGATTGGTATAAAGAAGCAGCGAAAAAAAGCGGAGAAGTGGTTATCACAGCCCCATATAAGTCAAGTACAACAGGGAATATTGTTATTACAATAGCAAAACAAAATGAGGATAAAAGTGGTGTTCTCGGTATTGATTTAATTATTAATGATATTGTAAATACTTCAAAAATGGTCAATATCGGCAAAAAAGGATATGTAGCAATCTTTGACCAATCTAAAAATGTAATAGCGCATCCGACGATGAAGCCAGGTGACAAGGTAGAAGAAAAAGTGGAGAAGGAATTGTATAAACAAGAAACAGGTGATTTTAAATTCAAACTTGATGGTGATGATCGCAATATTACCTTTATAACAAATAAGCAGACTGGATGGAAAATAGCAGGAATTATGCCTTCAAAAGAAATTATCGAAGCAGCTAACCCTATTTTCTATAAAACAATAACTGTTATTGGTATTTCATTAGTAATTGGTGGGATTTTAATTTACTTCATAATTGCTTCTATTATTAGTCCGTTAAAACAACTTGTTATATCATCGAAAAAGATTAGTGAAGGCGATTTAACAGAGTCAATTACAGTTCATTCTAAAGATGAAATTGGACAGCTAGGAGAAAGTTTTAACGAGATGGCTGCATCGTTACAAAGTGTCATTTCCAATATAAACACTTCAGCAAGTCATGTAGCGGCATCTTCAGAAGAATTAACAGCTAGTATGAAGCAGACAAGCGAAGCAACGGAACAAATTACACAGGCCATAGAGCAAGTATCAAGTGGTGCAGAAATACAAACGAAAGAAGTTGAAGAAGGAGCAACATTGTTAGAAGAAGTTACAGAAGGAATTCAGCGTGTTGCAGATAGTTCTTCATTAGTATCTACAGCCTCTATGTATACGAAGAAAAAAGCTGAAAATGGTGGGAAGTTAGTTGAACAAACTGTGAATCAAATGCAATTAATTCATGAGTCTGTTTCGCAGTCAGACAAAATCATTGGTTTGTTAGACGATAAGTCGAAACAAATTGGAGCAATCCTTGAAGTGATTCAACATATTGCTGAACAGACAAATTTATTAGCGTTAAATGCGGCAATTGAGGCTGCGAGAGCTGGAGAGCAAGGAAGAGGATTTGCAATTGTAGCAGATGAAGTGCGAAAGCTAGCAGAACAATCAGGACAGTCTTCTACGGAAATTGGGAAACTAGTGAAAGAGATTCAATTTGATATAAAAGAAACAGTAAGCTCTATGAATCAAGTTGGAGTAGAAGTACAATCAGGACTTGTAGTTGCAAATGAAACGAAGCAAAGCTTTGCCGAAATATTGAAGTCTACAAATGATACAGTTGTACAAATTGATAGCATGGTAGATGTAGCAAAACAAATGACGGTAGATGCAAAACAAGTAAGTGCATCTATTAATGAAATTGCAGCTACGATTGAAGAAAATGCAGCAAGTGTTCAAAATATTGCTGGTTCCTCTGAGGAACAATTAGCTTCAGTAGATGAAATAAATGCAGCAGCAGTTCATTTATCACAAATGGCAGAAGAATTACAAGAGATGATTGGTAAGTTTAAAGTGTAATAACAAATATTAAGAAACGAGGTAATAATTTTACTTCGTTTCTTTTTTTATGAAGAGAAAAAGAAAGAAATATAGAGTAACCGTGTTATGATTAAGTATAATTAAAGAGACTGTATATTCTTTAAATTCTATCTTTAATCATGTTAGGGGAATGGTTTTGAAATTTAAAAAATTAAAACTCCAACCGAGAATTACATTAACTATAAGTACACTTATTTTAGTTGTACTTATGCTAACGAGTTATTTATTTTATTACATATTATCTGAAACGGTAGAAGAGCAAATTGGGAAACGAGCTTTGCATGTTGCGAAAACAGTTGCTGCTATACCTGAAATAAAGGAAGCTTTTCAAAAAGAAAACCCAGCTTCTATCATTCAGCCGATTGCAGAAAGAATTCGAATGGATACAGAGGCTGACTTCATTGTAGTTGGAAATAAAGAGGGGATTCGATATGCACATCCTGAGCGAGATAAAATAGGAGAAGCGATGATTGGTGGAGATAACAAAGGTGTTTTATTAGAAGGAAAATCATATGTTTCGAAAGCAACTGGATCATTAGGCCCTTCATTACGTGGAAAAGTTCCAATCCGTAATCAGGAAAATGAAATCATTGGTGTGGTGTCTGTTGGATTTTCAATGGACGATATTCATGGAGCGATAGAAGTGTATGGAAAGCGTGTATTTTGGATTACAATAATAGGGCTATTAATTGGAGTAATTGGCTCTATATATTTAGCGGCAAGTATAAAAAGAATGATGTTCGGGATGGAACCAGAAGAAATTTCATCTTTATATGAAGAGCATAGTACAGTGATTCAATCTGTACGTGAAGGGATTATTGTAATCGATAAAAATGGCATGATTAGTTTAGTCAATCAAGCAGCTTATGATATTCTTTCGCTAGATAAACAACAAAATATTATTGGGGAATTTATTTTAAATGTAATTCCTAATTCAACGATACTAGATGTACTTCAAACTGGTGAAAAACAGTTTGATCGCCAATTAAATATAAAAGGACAGGCTGTTATTGCGAACCGTCTACCTATTAAAGTAAAGAATAAAGTAACTGGCGTTGTATCGAGCTTACGTTTGAAATCTGAAATGGATCAGTTAACAGCAGAATTATCTCAGACGAAGCAATATACAGAGGCATTACGAGCGCAAGCGCACGAATATAACAATTTATTGTATACACTTTCAGGTCTTATTCAATTAGAATCATACGAAGATGCTTTAGAGCTTATTCATAAGGAAACAGCGGTATATCAAGATTTTGTTCAATTTATTATGAAGCGGATTCAAAATCCATGGCTAGGTGGAATTTTAATTGGATTTTATAATAGAGCACGAGAGTTGAAGATTGATTTTATGCTAGATAGAGAAAGTGGTTTAGACAAATTAAGTCCACATATTGAGAGTAATTATGTCGTTTCTATTTTAGGAAATTTAATTACGAATGCATTTGAAGCAATTGAAAAAAATGAAGAGAATGATAAGACAGTAAGGATGTTTGTAACTGATATTGGAGAAGAAATAGTAATTGAAGTGGAAGATTCAGGGCAAGGGATTCATGATGAAATAATTACTAGCATATTCTATAAAGGCTTTTCGACGAAAGAAGGAGGAGAGCGAGGATATGGATTAGCAAAAGTGAAAGAGTTAGTAGAAGATTTAAATGGAAGTATTGCAATTGAAAAAGGGGATTTAGGTGGTGCGTTATTTATTATTGCACTACCGAAAGAGAGAGGCGAATAGTAATGGGTGAGGAGATTGAAGTATTAATTGTAGAAGATGATATTCGGATTGCTGATATTCATCGTCGTTTTACTGAAAAAATTGAGGGATTTAAAGTAATTGGAACGGCAACGACTGGAGAACAAGCGAAAGAATGGCTAGAGCTTGTGAAGCCACAGCTCGTGTTATTAGATGTGTACTTACCTGATATGCACGGAACGGAACTTGTCACATATATTAGGAATCATTTGCACGATACAGATATTATTATGATTACAGCGGCATCGGAAACAGATGTAGTGAGGCACGCCCTGCGGGGCGGAGTAACAGATTATATTGTAAAGCCACTAATGTTTGATCGATTTAAGGCGAGTTTGGAAAGTTATCAAAAAAAGATTGTGCAGCTGAAGAAAAATAATCAATTATCTACAGAACAAATAGAACATTTATGGTCTCAAAGAGGCGTAAAGGGAAATGAAATGGAATATGCCCCGAAAGGGATAGACCCCTTAACTTTAGCAAAAATAAAAAAACATATGTTAACAGTTAATGAAGAAGGGATTACAGCAGAGGTACTAAGTTCAATGGTAGGCGTAAGTCGATCAACTGCAAGGCGCTATTTAGAGTATTTGATATCTGGGAAGAAAGTCCACGCAGAGCTAATATATGGAAGTGTTGGGAGACCGGAGAGACGGTATTTTCTTGTTTCTTCATAATAAAAAACAGTAGAGGATTTATTTCTTCTACTGTTTTTTGCGTCTTATATTGGAATAATCCCAATTACAATTCCAGTAATCAACATCACCATTGTCGTTCCAACTGCCCACAATAAAGTAAAACGTTGATGTTCACCAAAATCAACTTTTGCCATCCCAACTAATAAATAAGTGGATGCAACAAGAGGACTTAATAAGTGAACGGGTTGCCCAAGTAAGGAAGCACGTCCCATTTCAGCTGCACTAATTCCGTAAGTAGCAGCAGCCTTAGTTAAAATAGGTAATACCCCAAAGTAAAATGCATCATTGGACATGAAAAATGTGAATGGCATACTAAGAAGTGCTGTAATAATTGGTAGTTGTGGTCCAAGAGCGTCTGGTATAAGAGTTACTACACTTTTAGCCATTGCATCTACCATTTTTGTTCCTGATAAAATTCCAGTGAAAATCCCAGCGGCAAATACGAGAGAAACAACCGCTAATACGTTTCCTGCGTGAGAAGCAATACGCTCTTTTTGTTGTTCTAAGTTTGGGTAGTTAATCATAACAGCAATAGCGAAAGCGACTGTAAATAAAACAGGTAACGGCATAACTTCTAGTATGAGACAGACAAGTAATGTAGCGGTTAATAAAAAGTTAATCCATAGAAGTTTAGGACGTTTATGCACTGCGTCTTCGACAGTTGCAGCTTGCTCATCCATTGTTTGCATTTGTTTTAAATACTGTACATCCATAATTCCTAAACGTTTTCTTTCTTTTTTTCCAAGATAGTAAGCAACGAAAACGACCCAAATTGCACCAGCAATCATTCCTGGAATAAGAGGTGTAAATAATTCAGAAGCCTCAAGTCCAAGTGCGCTCATAACACGAGCTGTGGGTCCACCCCAAGGTGTAAGATTTGTTACCCCCGCCCCTAACATAACAACTCCAGCTAATATGAGGGGGTTCATTCCAAGGCGCTTATATAGTGGATACATTGCGGAAACTGTAATCATGTATGTTGTTGTACCGTCACCATCTAGAGAGACGATAATAGTCAATATAGCCGTTCCGACAACGATTTTTAAAGGATCTCCTTTTACAAATTTTAAAATCTTACTAATGACAGGATCGAATAAACCGCTATCAATCATAATCCCAAAATATAAAATAGCGAACATAAGCATAATACCAGTAGGTGCTAATTTTTGAATCCCCTCTAACATCATAGGTCCCATATTGGCATAGAATCCGCCAATTAATGCAAAAACACTCGGAATTAATATTAATGCTACTAGCGCTGACATACGTTTCGTCATAATTAAAAACATAAAGACAAATACCATCGCAAATCCAAGTAGTGCTAACATGTAATTTCCCCCTCAAAAGAATGATTGCGCTTTCAAAATAGAATAAAAATTCAGAAAAAGGTTTTTTATTTATAATAAAAGCATCTATTCAAATGGTAAATAATTTGAAAAATAACATCATTAGAAGCATAATTTTTATTTTGTTCATTTTGTTCACGGTAGTTAATTTGAATTTTTAAAAAGTAAGCTGCTCCTCGTAAGAATGGTAGAATAAGATGAAAATAGTGAAGTGTGAAATAGGGAGTAGATGTTATATGAAAACGAGAATTGAAGAGATTTATAGCTCTTATGAAGGAAAAGTAGAGGAGATTTTTATTAATGAATCTTCTTACGTATATGAATGGGAAAAATTACTGGTGATCCGAAAAAATGACGGTGAGCTTAAAAAAATCGCAGTCGGGATTAGTGGAAATATAAGATTGGTAAATGTAGAAGTTGGACAGGAAATTAGTGCGGATACATTATTAGTTAAGTTAGAAGATGATTTGTTAATTACAGGTTGCGAGTGATGAGAGATGTGTAGAAATAACTACACATCTTTGTTTGTTTCCTATATTACAAAAAGCACATTGTTTTTTCACAAATCTCACACAACCTTTTGGTATTCTTTTCGTGGAGTATATGGTTTCTAGGGAGGAATATTGATGAAAGTAAAATATGTCGTACTTGCTATATGTTTATGTTTCGTATTTACGGTAGTCGGGTGTGGGAAAAAGGAAACAGCAGCTGTTGCCATTGATGAGAAACATGATAAATGTGATATTTGTCAAATTGGGGTAACAGATAATCAATTTGCAACAGAAATTATTTTAGAAAATGGAAAAGCGTTAAAGTTTGATGATATCGGTTGTATGTATAAATGGATGGAGATCAACTCAGGTGAAAAGACGAAAGAGAAATTTGTTCGAGATTATGATTCGAAAGATTGGATTTCGTTAGAAGACGCTACTTACGTATATGATAAAACAATAACGACACCGATGGCTTATAATGTCATTTCATTTAAAAATAAAAAAGATGCAGAGAGCTTTGTATCTAACTATAAGGGGAAAGTTCTTTCATATAAAGAGCTAGCAGAGCATAAATGGGAAATGAATAAAGAGATGATGGGGAAACCGAAAGCAGGAAATCATGGTGGACATCATTAATGATAGAAAAAGACAACTATATAGTTGTCTTTTTCTATTATTACTCAGGTGCAAATATAGAAAAGGTGTAAAATTTTTAGAAGAACGGTTACAATGGAATATAGTAACCTAAAGCAATCATTTATCCCACATTAACGGGCAGTAAGATCCCCACCTCAAAATTTAGTGAAAGCAAAGAAGTTAGGTGGAGTCGGGCTGCCCGTAAAAGCCCGATTGGTGTGGGCTAATAATTAGTGGTGGATGAACAAAACCCCCACTAATTAAAGTTTCACTTTATGTACTTTTTAGAAATGTATACAAATGCGGTAAAAACGTGCTAAACTAATTGCTTCATAATGTTAATGATGGGGCCATCAGGCGTATCATTTCAATAGGTTGAGAAACATAGTATAAGCTTAAGATAATCCGATTAAAGAAGGAATATAAAGGGCTTATGGATAAATGTACTCAAGAAGAGTTATTGTATGTGATGGAGGAATGGTTAAGAAAACATTATCTTTCATAGGAGCTGTAGTTGTGAGAAAACAAAAAATTTTATTATGTATTTTATTAGGACTTTTAATGACGGTAGTGGCTTGCGATAAGCAAGAAGAACCAGAATCGAAACCGGTTCATGTGAAAAATGAAAAGAAAAAAGAGAAGCATAAAGAACAGGAAGAATCTAAAGAAGAGAAAAGTATAAATTTAATGGACAAACAGTTGTTACTTTCAGCTACTCTTGGAGACACAGAGACAGCTATGAAGTTGATTCAGGATGGAGCGAATATAAACGTAGAAGGTGACAACGGAGAAACGCCTGTCCTTGCAGCAACGTACCAAAATCATGTAGAGACAGTTAAAGCATTAATTGGTGCAGGTGCTAATATTGAAATTAAAGATGAGAAAAAAAGTAATCCACTTCTTTATGCAAGTAGAGAAGGATATACGGATATTGTAAAAGTATTAATTAATGCAGGAGTTAATACGAAAGAAACGACTAGGTCAGGTGGGACAGCACTTATTTCTGCATCTGAGCGTGGCCATGTAGAGGTTGTTAAAGAATTATTAGAGCATACAGATATTGATGTGAATTATAAAAATGAACGTGGTGGAACAGCGCTATTAGAAGCAATTGTATTAGGAAATGGTAGTGAAAACCATAAGAAAGTAATTCAATTGCTTATTGATCACGGTGCAGATGTAAATATGGCTAACAAGGAACATCTGACGCCACTGCAATACGCTGAAAAAAGAGGTTTTAAAGATATTGTAAATATGTTGAGGGTAGCTGGAGCGAATGAAGTAGTACAGCCACAACAACCAGTAGAGTAAAAAACGAAAAATAATCCCATTTAGATAGACAGAATGAAGAAATCAGTTAGTATGATGGATTCAGTAATGTGTATTTGAATGGGATTTTTATTTTGAATATGAAAAATAGATTATGAATGGATGGTAAATGGAGTAAATAAGGAGGAAACCTTATTTTGCAATTGTAAAAAATGAAAAGGGAGTTTCTGTTTGTTGCAGTGCCAGAAGTACGCCCGTAGCTGCTGAGGTAAGTGTGGAAACTTTAGCGGAGTTTCAAGGGAACGGATATGGTACTGATGGTGTTACAGCCTGGGCGATATCAATACAAGAAGAAAAAGCATTCCACTTTATAGTACTTCTTGGAATAATTATGCTTCACAAGCCGTTGCGAGAAAACTAAAACTAATTAACTATGGAATGAATTTGCATATCACTTAAATTTTAAAGATAGTTGTTTGCCGTTAGGATTTATTTGTATATCTAGATTAATGTTAAGAAAATATGGTGAATATTAACATTCGATTAACACCTAATTAACAATCTATCAAAACTGACTTAATAAATGCGTAATATAGTAAAGGTAACAAAATAAATAGGGTAGAGAACCTTTGAGAACACCCACTTACATATAATGTGCCACTTTCTTAGGTGTGCTCTATTCCCTAGAGTTCAAATAAGGAGAAAGGCGTTCTATGTAAGTAGGTGTTTTTAGTTTGGATAAAAATAGAACAGTTAGGTGGAAAAAATGTTTAAAGAACCTTATATTGCGATGATAAAGGATTGGAAAGGATACAAAGCATACAAAAAATTGCCGAAAACAGTTTTTCTTATGACTGGTTCAATGCTGGAATTACCAGAGCGTGTATATGAATTGCAGAAACATGGACATGATGTATTTCTTCATTGTGATTTTATACAAGGCTTAAATACGAATACAGAGGAAGCGCTTTTGTATATTCAAGATGTTATCGGGGCACAAGGTATTATTTCAACAAAGGGTTCAACAATTCGAAATGCTAATAAAATTGGATTGAAAACAATTCAACGTATTTTTATTGTAGATACTTTATCCCTTACTAAATCAATTGAAAATTGTAAAACGACTAAACCAAATGCAGTAGAGATTATGCCGGGGATTATGCCTTCTATAATTAAACAGCTAGTAGAGGAAATAGAGTTTCCTATTATTGCAGGCGGGCTGATTCAAACGCGAGAAGATGCGGAAATTGCAATTCATGCAGGAGCAAGTGCGATTTCAACAAGTCATTATGAAGTATGGATACAAGAAGAAAAAAGGAGTGCAACCTTGTGATTGAATTGAAAAATGTTTCAAAGGTATATAAAAATGCAGAAGAGACAGCGGTTAAAGGTGTATCGGTTCATATTAAGAAGGGTGAGTTTTTTGTTTTAGTTGGACCTTCGGGGTGCGGGAAAAGTACATTATTACGAATGATCGCTGGCTTAGAAGAGATTTCTTCAGGAGATTTAATTATTAATGAACGTGTTGCAAATGATCTAGAGCCAAAAGACCGTAATCTATCAATGGTATTTCAAAATTATGCATTATATCCACACTTATCTGTAGAAGAAAATATTTTATTTGGACTTAAGGTAAGAAAAGTACAAAAAGAAGAGCGACAAAAGCGATTAATGGAAGCTATTGAAATGGTAGGACTGAAAGAGTATGTGAAAATGAAACCAGGCCAATTATCAGGCGGACAAAGACAGCGTGTTGCACTTGCCAGGGCAATTGTGAGTCAAGCACCAATCTGTTTAATGGATGAACCACTTTCGAATTTGGATGCGAAATTACGTGCGCAAATGAGAATTGAAATTAGAGAAATTCAGCAGCGATTAGGAATTACGATGATTTACGTTACCCACGATCAAATAGAAGCGATGACTATGGGAGATCGTATCATGGTTTTAAATAAAGGAAGTATACAGCAAGTTGGAACACCACTTGACATATATAACGAACCAGCAAACGAATTTGTTGCAAGCTTTATAGGTTCTCCTTCTATGAATATAAATGATGGGGAAGTAAATAAAGAAAAAGGTGTATTACATATAGGACAATTGCAAATTCCATTATCTATTAGACAGTTAAAGCAATTACCAGAAGGAACAATTCGCATAGGCATGCGCCCTGAGCATATTGCACTGTCTGAGGAGGGACAAGAAGTGACGTTGCAATCTGTAGAAGTATTAGGGAATGAATCTATATTGAACTTTGCGGTAAATGGAACAACTTGGAGTGCGAAAGTTATCGGACAGTTACTCCTGAACAAAGGTGACAAAGTAAAATTATTATTCTCGCAAGAAAAGTTATGCTTCTTTAACGAAAACACGAATGAACGCTTAAAAGTGGTAGCTGAAAAAGAGTTGAAAGTGGTGGCGAAATAATGATCGAAGTAAGTAAGTTACCAGTTCAAACAAAGGTGTCAAAAAAGAAAAAATTATGGGGGAGAACGAAAGATTTAAGAATAGGATTATTGTTTTTGGCGCCATCTATTTTGTTATTTTCGATTTTTTTGTTCTATCCATTGTTTAGGACGATTTACTATAGCTTTTATTTAACCGATATACATGGGGAAGCTAATCTTTTCGTTGGCTTAGAAAATTATCAATACTTATTCTCTGATCCAGCCTTCTACAAAAGTATAAAATCAACTTTATTATTTGTTTTATATACAGTGCCTACGAGTATTATATTTGCTTTGTTTCTTGCATTGATTGCAAATGGAAAAGTAAGAGGTATTGGGTTATTCCGAGTTCTGTTTTCTTCGACGATGGGAATATCAGTAGCTGCTAGTGCAGTGATTTGGCTATTTTTATTTCATCCAAGTGTAGGATTATTTAATAATATATTAGCCTCTATGAACCTTCCTGCAATCGCATGGTTAACGAGTCCGGACTGGGCACTATTCTCTGTATCAGTTACAACAGTTTGGGTGAATACAGGTTTTGCATTTTTAGTTATATTAGGTGGTTTACAAAATATCGATACGTCGTTATATGAGAGTGCATCTATAGATGGTGCTAGTTATTTATATAAACTTCGCCGTGTTACATTACCGATGCTATCACCAACTTTATTCTTTATTGTGACAGTAACATTAATTAGTGCGTTCCAAAGCTTTGGACAAATTGATATTTTAACGCACGGTGGACCAAATGATGCAACGAATTTGATTGTGTACTCGATTTACAAAGAGGCGTTTGTGAATCATCAATTTGGAACAGCAAGTGCACAAGCAATGGTATTATTTGTTTTCATTTTCCTTGCTACATTACTTCAATTTAAGTTTGCTGAGAGAAAGGTGCATTATAAATGATTGTTAAACAGTGGAAACAAAATTTCCTATTATATATGCTGCTCATTATTAGTGCAGTAATGGTATTTTTTCCTGTACTGTATGCATTTTTAATAAGTTTTATGACACCAGACGATATTCAAATGAGAAGGTTATTTCCGACTCAGTTTACTTTTGATAATTTCATTAATATTTTTCAAAAAGTACCGCTTTTTACATACTTATATAACAGTTTAATTGTATCGACAGTCGTTATGATTGGACAACTTATCGTATCAAGTTTAGCAGCTTATGCTTTTGTTTTTCTTCAGTTTAAAGGGAGAAACTTAATTTTCTTCCTGTTTATTTCAACGATGCTGATTCCGTGGGAAGCAACGATGGTACCTAATTTTTTAACGATTCAAAACTTTGGTTGGATCAATAGTTCTGCTGGGATGACAGTGCCGTTTTTTGCAACAGCTTTTGGTATTTTCTTGTTACGTCAACATTTTATGACACTTCCGAATGAACTGAAAGAAGCTGCGTTTATTGAAGGAATTGGAAATATAAGATTTTTATTCAGCGTTGTAATTCCTTATTGTAAAACGAGTTTTATTACGCTTGGAGTATATAGCTTTTTAACAACATGGAATATGTATTTATGGCCACTTTTAGTGACCACTGATGAAAAAGTAAGAACAGTGCAAATCGGTGTGAAGCAGCTTCAGTCTCAAGAAGTTGCAACTGATTGGGGAAGCGTAATGGCCGGTGTTACGGTTATCGTTATTCCAACATTGATTTTACTATTTTTAGGGCAAAAGCAATTACAACAAGGATTAACAAAAGGTGCAATTAAATAACTAAGAGAAGGTGAGATTTAAATGAGTCTAGTTAAAAAAGGTGCTGCGCTATTAATGGTAGCAACAATGGCATTATCTAGTGTCGCTTGTTCAAATAGTAAAACAGAGGGAAAACCTGAAGCACAGGCAAAAGTAGCACCAGTTGAAAAAAATGGTGATAAAACAGTAATTCGCTTCTGGCATGCGATGGGTGGAAAAACACAAGGAGTACTAGATGGTCTTGTTGCAGACTATAATAAGTCGCAAAATAAATATGAGATAAAGGCAGAGTTCCAAGGAACATATGAAGAGTCTTTAACGAAATTTAGAACGATGTCTGCAACGAAAGAAGCGCCAGCTCTTGTTCAATCGAGTGAAATTACAACGAAATATATGGTTGATAGTAAAAAAATCACACCAATTGATAGCTGGATAAAAAAAGATAAGTACGATACGTCAAAATTAGAAAAAGCAATTACAAATTATTATTCAGTTGATGGAAAAATGTATTCTATGCCATTTAATTCATCTACACCAGTATTAATTTATAATAAAGATGCTTTCGCAAAGGCGGGCTTAGATCCAGAGAAAGCTCCGAAAACATATGCGGAATTACAAGAAGTAGCGAAAAAGTTAACGATTAAAGAAGGCGGAAATGTAAAACAATATGGATTCTCCATGCTTAACTACGGTTGGTTCTTTGAAGAATTGTTAGCGACACAAGGTGCTTTATATGTAGATAACGAAAACGGTCGTAAGGATGCTGCAAAGAAGGCGGTATTTAACGGTAAAGAAGGACAGAAAGTATTTGGAATGTTAGATGATTTAAATAAAGCTGGCGCACTTGGAAAGTATGGAGCAAGTTGGGATGATATTCGTGCCGCGTTCCAGTCTGGACAAGTTGCTATGTATTTAGATTCTTCAGCAGGTGTTCGTGATTTAATTGATGCATCTAAGTTTAATGTAGGTGTTTCATATATTCCGTATCCAGAGGATTCGAAACAAAATGGTGTTGTTATTGGTGGAGCATCATTATGGATGACGAATATGGTTTCAGAAGAAACGCAACAAGGTGCTTGGGACTTTATGAAATATTTAACGAAGCCAGACGTACAAGCAAAATGGCATACTGCAACAGGTTATTTCTCAATTAATCCAGATGCATATAATGAGCCATTAGTAAAAGAGCAATATGAAAAATATCCACAGTTGAAAGTAACAGTAGATCAACTGCAAGCGACGAAGCAATCTCCAGCAACACAAGGGGCTTTAATTAGTGTATTCCCAGAATCACGAGATGCAGTTGTAAAAGCATTAGAAGCGATGTATGACGGGAAGAATAGTAAAGAAGCGTTAGATGAAGCTGCCAAAGCAACAGATAGAGCAATTAGCATTTCAGCTCGTACAAGTCAAAAATAAGAGAAAGCCGTATCCTTAAAAGGGATACGGCTTTCTTTATAGGGAGATAAGGGATCAAAGAAATGATGAAGTCTTATCTCTTTTATATGAGTAAAGGGTCTAGAGTGAATGTTGTCCTTTTCATTATTTATTTAACTCCATTGCGACTTGTTTACCATTTACGAAAACCTCTACTACCGCTACTATAACTTCCATTACTTTTTTCATCTCTCATCTCTCCTTGTTTTTTGTTTCATTTCTTACTTTCAGTATAAGGAAATACAGTAATTACAACTATCGAATTGGATGACAAGAGACTTACATTGTTGTAAGGATAATAGTTTAGTTTGTAATAAAGTGAAACTTTAATGAGCGGGGGTCTTACGGCCCATTAATGCGGGATAAATATGATTCGGGATTTCAATTCTGAACTTTCTGTCGTTTTGAACTATAATTAGAAAGAGGGGGGGATAATATGAAAAGAATTCTTGTTATTAGTGATATTCATGGAGAGATAGAAAAGTTTGAACAGTTATTGGAAGAAGCTCAATATGATGCGAAACAGGATCAATTAATCTTACTGGGAGATTATGTAGATCGTGGTCCAAATGCGCGTGCTGTAATTGAAAAGGTAAGAGAATTGAAAGAAGAGGGAGCACTCACTTTAAAGGGAAATCATGAAGATATGATGATTAAGGCGTTAACGACAAATGAGGAACGTTCATGGAACCATTGGGTAAAAAGAAATGGTGGAGATAAGACATTATATAGCTATGGATTTGTAGAAGAGGATATTGCGGTTAATGACAAAGACTTCCAAAAATCGATTTTACACTCTCGTGTATTAGAGGAACATATAAAGTTTATTCAAGAATTAGATCATTACATTGAAACAGAAGAGTATATATTTGTACATGCTGGGGTTGAACCGATGAAACGAGTTTCTGAATCTGAACCATATACGTTAATGTGGATCCGTAATGAATTTCATAATGGATATAGCGGTGAAAAGGTTGTTGTATTTGGGCATACGGAAACAAAAACGCTTCATGGTAGTGAGGATTGCGGAGTGTATTTTGGTAGTAATCGTATTATTGGAATTGATGGCGGGGCTGTGTACGGTGGTCAGCTAAATTGTTTGGAATTGCCGAGTAAAAAGGTATATGTAATAAAAAATTGAAAGAGATAAGAGGAATCTTATTTCTTTCAATTTTTTATTAAGCTAAATTTAAGACAAAGTTTTTATAATAAAACTTCAAAATTTTAGAAGGAAATAGTTAAAAATGAAAATACGTAATGTAACTACATTCTTTTGTTATGAAGAGAAGAAATGTAATAATAAATAGAATTGAACTATTTGATGGAAGGTGAGAGCATGCGCTTACTTGTAGTAGAAGATAATGCCTCGTTATTAGAGTCTATCGTACAAATTTTGCGTGATGAATTTGAAGTAGATACGGCAATAAATGGAGAAGATGGAT
Source organism: Bacillus sp. FSL K6-0073 (assembly GCF_038006085.1). NCBI lineage: Bacteria > Bacillati > Bacillota > Bacilli > Caryophanales > Bacillaceae > Bacillus > Bacillus sp. FSL K6-0073. Next base: position 576,652 of record NZ_JBBOUN010000001.1, read on the forward strand.
TGTTTTTAGCTCTTCAAAATATATATGATGCAATTTTACTGGATGTGATGATGCCAGGGATGGACGGATTTGAAGTAATTCAAAAAATACGTGATGAAAAGATTGAAACACCAGTCCTGTTTTTGACAGCGAGAGATTCTTTAGAAGATCGGGTGAAGGGATTGGATTTTGGTGGAGATGACTATATCGTTAAGCCATTCCAGGCCCCTGAATTAAAAGCGAGAATTCGTGCTTTACTACGAAGAAGTGGTAGTTTAACAACGCAGCAAACGATTCGCTATAGAGGGATTGAATTGTTCGGAAAAGATAAAGATGTTCAAGTAGATGGACAAAGTATTAAGCTGACATTGAAACAATATGAGCTGCTAGAGTATCTCATTCAAAATAGCGGGAAGATTTTAATGCGTGAACAAATTTTTGATCGTGTTTGGGGCTTTGATTCAGATACGACAGTAGCGATTGTAGAAGTATATGTGCATCATTTGCGTAAAAAATTAGAACCATTCGGTTATCAGAAAGATATTCAAACCGTTCGAGGTATTGGATATATATTAAAAGAACAATGAAAAAAGGAAGTATGTTTCAGAAGACACGCATTCGATTGACTATAGTGAATTCATTAGTATTTATCCTATTAATAGGTATATTAGGTAGTATTATTTATTCATACACATATAAGCGTATTTATAATGAAGTGGATCAATCTATAAAAATGATGGCTCAGTATAGAGAAAAATTAAATGTTAAAATACCACCAAGAAAACGTATGGAGAATATCCAAATTGGAGATCCGCGAGTAACTAGAATAACTTGGAATGGGAAAATAGTGAAAATAGAGGGCGATAACCGTAAATTCCGTTCTATTTTTGAAGAGAATTTGGAAAAGTTTTCTCCGGAAAAAATAGGGGAGTTACAAGATATCAAAGTACAAGGACGATATTTTAGAGCATTTTCGCTTCAAAAAGATGGAGAAATAGTTCAAATCGTGCGAGATATAACAGCGGAAGAAGGAATGTTAAATACTTTATTTTTAATCCTCGTTATAGGTTGTAGCATAGGAAGCCTCTGTGCGATAGGTATCGGCTTTTTCCTAGCTGGCAGAGCACTCGTACCTATTCAAAATTCATGGGAGAAACAGCAGCAATTCGTTTCTGATGCATCACATGAACTCAGGACACCACTTGCAGTTATTCAATCAAAAACGGATGTTTTATTTCAGTCACCATCCGCTACGATAGAAGAAAAAGCGATGGATATTTCTACAATTTCAAAAGAATGTAGGCGGTTATCGAAACTCGTTAGTAATTTATTATTGCTAGCACGTTCTGATTCTAATCAAATTGAGATGGATAAGAAAATATTTGAACTTGATAAATTGTTAGAAGAAATAGTAGCTCCATATAAGGAGATTGCTTCTTATCAAGAAAAAGAAATGATGCTAAAAGTAGAACGTGGTGTATCTTTTATGGGGGATAGAGAGCGGATTCATCAAATGATGGTCATACTGTTGGATAATGCGATGAAGTATACAAATGAAGGTGGGCATATTCAAATTGATTGCACGCAAACGAGTAGTTCAATTCGTATACAGGTGAAAGATGACGGGATAGGAGTGAAAGAAGAAGATATTCCGAAATTATTTGATCGTTTTTATCAAGGGGATAAAGCAAGAAGTACGTCAGAAGGAGCTGGATTAGGTCTTTCAATCGCAAATTGGATTGTAGAAAAGCATTACGGAAAAATATCAGTAGAGAGCAAATGGGGAGATGGCACTTGTTTTGAAGTGATTTTCCCTAAAAATCAAAAAATATAAGTAAAAAGACGACCTTGTTTTTACACAAGGTCGTCTTTTTTTAAGGTAAAGTTAAGAAACTATTTATATTATGTATGGCATAAAGAAAGCTCGTTACATGAAGAAGAGACAAGGTGTATGTGAGTGGGGTTTATCAATCATAATGTTATCTCAAGCAGCGATGAGATGTATGTATAGTATTAAAAAAACTAGGGGAATGATGGGAAAGAAAGTATAAGAGGGAGGAATTAATTTTGAAAAAGAAAATGATGACGGTATTCACTATTGGAGTAATGAGCTTAAGTATATTAGGGGGTGCCTCTCCTTCTGAAACACAAAAAGGAAAGACTGATTACACGCAGCGCAGTAAAGAACAATTGAACAATGGTAAGATACATGCAGTGCATACAGAAGAAAAAGCAGAGAAACTAGGTATTGAAACGGAAGGAAAAGAACAAATTACACTAGAAAAAGAAATTCATGAAACAGAAGTAGGAAGGGAAGCAGAGCAGTTAGGCATATTGATTGAAGGAAAAGATGTTGGGACGTTGTCAGAAGAAATCTATGAAACAAAAGTGAAGCAAGAAGCGTTAAAACTAGGCATATCTATAGAAAATACATCAATTGTAAATTTAATTAATCAAATTAATATGATTAAAATTAATGATGAAGCAGATAAATTAGGTATTTCGACAAATGGAAAAGAAATAGAGGACATTGCAGAAGAAATCTATGGAAAGAAAGTAAGAGAAGAAGCAGGGAAGTTAGACATTTCTCAAAAGGGAAAAGAAATTGAAGAATTAGCACAAGAGGTGTACGAACAAAAAGTGCAGGAAGAAGCAAAAAAATATCATATTGATTTGTATGGGAAAGATATATATCAAGTATTAAGAGAAATTAATGAACAAAAGGTGCTACAATTGGCAGATGAGCTTAATATGGACAAAGCGAACATGAATATTCAAGAGCTAACAGAAAAAATAAAAAAAGATCAACCTGAGAGAGAAAAAGAACTAAATTTTGTACCAGTGATTCGAACGGATGCTGACGCATTTTATTCTTATTTAACGAACTAAAAAGGGCGTGAGAGTGATACGGAGGTTTAAGTGGTATATATTAGCATTACTAGCTATAGCGGTATGGAGTGTATATACAAATGGAGTTACAAAGTATGTGGAGAAGTTGACATTCTTCAATATACAAAACGGAAAAGAACCGGAATTTAGTAATAATGATGAAAAGGTCATTTTATCAAGTGTACCATTAATTCAGCAACTACCAGAGCTAGATCGAGGCTGTGAAGTGACAAGCTTAGCGATGATGTTACAATACGCTGGTGTTTCAGTGGATAAGATGACATTAGCAAATGAAATAAAAAAAGTTGATTTTATAGATGATGGTGTGCGCGGGAATCCAAATGAAGGATTTGTAGGTAATATTTATACATTTTCTGAATCAGGATACGGTGTATATCATGGGCCACTTTTTCAGTTAGCGGAAAAATATTTACCTAATAAAGCTGTAGACTTAACAGGGAAGAATATAGAAGAAATTTATAAGAGTGTAAAAGCAGGACAACCGGTAGTCATGATCACAAATGCAACATTTGCACCATTAGATGCAGATGAATTTACTACATGGGAAACAAATAGTGGAGATGTTTCAATTACGTATAATGAACATTGTGTAGTGCTTATTGGATATGATAAGGAATTTGTATATATTCGAGATCCTCTTAATGAAAGTTTAGATGTAAAAATACCGAGAGAAAGTTTTGAAAAGGCATGGATGCAAATGGGGAGTCAGGCGATTAGTTATGTGAAAAGCTCTAAATGAATGAGTAAGAAAAGAGATGTAAGGAATTGTAAGAGGAGTTTTTGTGGGGGTTTTTTGTTACGAAATAAGAGAACTTGAACTTATTATATAAGCTGAAGTTCTCTTATTTTTTTATGATTACATCTTTAGAAGGAGTGAATATGTAAAAATGCATAATTGACGAAAAATTTACATGTTATCATTATATATTGTTTTATACATGTTAATTGTATAAAATGACACAAGTATCCACATTACATAAAGGAGGCTTATTATGCAAAAAATATTTAACTGGGTTAAATGTATGAGTATCAATAAAAAATTAATCATTTCATTTTTTATTATTTTAACTATACCAGGAATTATTATCGGTGGTGTTTCATATCAAACTGCCAAAACAAATTTTGAACATCAAATGACAGCTAAAGCAAAGGAGAATATTTCGATTTTAAATACTGTTATTTCTCAAAATATAGAAGAGAAATTTGTTGATGCGACGTACTTTGCAGACATCTTAACAGAGGATACCTATCCAAATGGACAGGAAGAAATAGTAAGAACGAAGCTAGCGCAATATATAAAACTTCATCCAGAAGTAGAAGGTATTTATATTGGAACAGAGACAGGAAAGTTTATAAGAGAACCATTTATCCAAATGGATGGTGGGTATAATCCAACAGATAGATCTTGGTATAAAGAAGCACATGAAAATAAAGGGAAAGTAATTGTTACTGCACCATATCAATCAGCATCTACAAAAAATATGGTAGTGACAATTGCAAAAGAAGTAAAAGATGGTAAAGGTGTTATAGGAATTAACTTAAATCTAGATAACATCTTGAAAATTTCCAAAATGATTAACATTGGTGAAAAAGGTTATGCAGTTATTTTAGATCAAAATAAGCAAATTGTTAGTCATCCATCTAGAAAACCAGGTGCAAAAGTTACTGATCCTTGGATTAAACCAATTTATGAAGAAAAACAAGGAAATGTCTCTTATACAGAACAAGATGATAAAAAGAATTTAATCTTTGCAACAAATGAGAAAACAGGTTGGAAAGTAGTTGGTGTTATGTTCGATGAAGAAATTAACCAAGCTGCCAGTCCAGTGTTTTATAAGACTTTGATTGTCATTGCTATTGCTATTGCATTTGGTAGTATATTAATTTATTTCATTACAAAGTCTATTACAGGGCCATTACGAAAAATAGCTGAATCGGCATATAAAATTAGTAAGGGAGATTTAACAGAGAAAATTACAATCCATTCCAAGGATGACATAGGGAAATTAGGGAATTCATTTAATGAAATGTCTACGTCTTTACAAGATGTTATTACCCAAATTAGCTTTTCAGCAGAACATGTTGCAGCATCGGCTGAAGAGTTAACAGCGAGCGTACAGCAAGCAAATGATGCGACAGATCAAATTACAATTGCGATGGAACAAGTATCAGGTGGGGCTGAGTCACAAAGTCAAGGTGTTGAAGAAGGTGCTGCTACATTACAACAAGTAAATACAGCAATTCAAGATGTAACCGGAAGCGCAGAGTCAATTTCTATTTCCTCATTACATGCCCGTGAAAGAGCTAAAGAGGGAGAAGATTTAGTTGAACAAACCGCAAAACAAATGCAGTCTATTTCTAGGTCGGTATCCGAGTCAGATGCTATTATTAAACTTCTTGATGAGAAATCAAAGCAAGTAGGAGCTATTTCTGAAGCAATTCAAAACATTGCAACTCAAACAAACTTATTAGCTTTAAATGCGGCTATTGAAGCAGCAAGAGCAGGTGAACAGGGACGAGGATTTGCTATTGTAGCAGATGAGGTTAGAAAATTAGCAGAGCAATCAGGAGAGTCATCTGGAGAGATTGCAAATTTAATTGCAGAAATTAAGGCGGATATTGAACATACTGTTAAGGCGATGGATAATGTGAATGGAGAAGTTCAACAAGGCCTTGATGTTGTAACAAAAACGAAAGTAAGTTTTACGGAAATTTTAAGTTCTACTACACATATTGTTTCTCAAGTTAATCAAATGGTAGAAACAACGAAGAGAATTGCTGGAGATGCAAATGAAGTGACAAATGCTATTGATGAAATTGCAGCTGCTGCAGAAGAAAATACAGCTAGTATGCAAAGTGTTGCAGCTTCAACAGAAGAACAGGTTAATTCCATGGAGGAAATTAGTTCAGCTTCGCAAAACTTAGCTGAGATGGCAGAAGAACTACAAGCGATGACTAGTAAATTTAAAGTATAATAACAGCAGATAAGTAAGGTGAAAATAATATCACCTTACTTATTTTTCTATTCAGCAATTAGGGGAGTCATTAACAGGATGAAAAAAAGAAAAAGACTATGGAATTTATGGAAAACGATTACATTGTTAGTTTGTACAGTTGTAATTTTTTCTTTACTTGTGACAGATATATTAATTAGTCATAATGTAGAACGGACGACGGAGGATAGCCAAGCAGAGAAAGCAAAAACAATTGCACACATTGTGGCGAATGATTCGATTGTAATCGATGGTTTGGTTGGGAAAGCAGATACCTCTGCAATCCAAACGTATACAAATAGAATATTACAAAACACAGGTGTTCAATTTATTGTAGTTATGGACATGAATGGAATAAGAAAGTCACATCCAAATCCTCAAAAAATAGGGCATCATTTTATTGGGGGAGATGAAGGGCCTGCATTGAAAGGAAAAGAACATGTATCGTTAGCAGAAGGAACTTTAGGTATTTCCATGCGAGTGTTTGTACCAATATTTTCTGAAACAGGTGAACAACTTGGAGCAGTGGCTGTTGGTATTTCAGCAGATAATGTAAAAGAGAGAGTTAAGGAAAGTAGACATATCATTTATATTGGTGTTGGAGTGGGTGTATTAGTCGGAATTATAGGAGCAATATTGCTAGCTAGACATATAAAGAAAAGTTTATTCGGTCTTGAGCCGCACAGGATAGCAAAAATTCTTGAAGAAAGAAATACGATGCTACAATCTGTAAAGGAAGGTATTATTGCTGTAGATAAAGAGGCTAGAGTAACGTTAATTAATAATGAAGCGAAACGTCTATTTAAAAAAAGCGGACTTGAAGAAGATTTTATCGGTAAAGATGTTGAGTTGTATATGCCAAATTCACGTATAAAAGAAGTATTGCAAACGGGAGAAGTACAATTAAACGAAGAACAAAATATTTATGGAATTACGATTGTGACGAATCGAGTTCCTTTATATGTAAAAGGAGAAATAGTTGGTGCAATTGCAACATTTCGTGATAAAACAGAGATTAGAAAACTAGCAGAGGAACTAACTGGTATTAGACTATATGCAGAAGCATTACGGGCACAATCTCATGAGTTTATGAATAAGATGCATGTCGTATTAGGGCTTACACATATGAAACAGTATGAAGAATTACAGAAGTATATAAGCGGCATGGTATCAGAGCATCAATATGAAATTGGTGGAGTTATGAAAAGAATAAAAAGTCCAGTATTTGCTGGTTTTTTACTAGGTAAGCTCAGCTATGCTAGAGAGAAAAATATAAAATTAATTATAAGTGAAGATTCTTATATGCCGGAAATAGATGATGAAAGTATTACTCATGAACTTATTACGATTGTCGGAAATTTAATTGATAATGCATTAGAAGCAGTGACGAATTGTGAAAAGAAGCAAGTTGAAGTTGAGATACAACATGGGGATATACTAACTATTACAGTACAAGATACGGGAAAAGGTATACAAGAAAAAGAAATAGAGGAATTATTTACGAAAGGTTATTCCACAAAGGGAGATAACCGCGGTTATGGTTTGTATCTTGTAAAAGAAAGTATACAGCGAATAAATGGGGAAATTCATATGCATTCATTAGTAGGAAAGGGAACAACGATAACAATTGAAATACCTAAAGGTAGGGATGAGAGGCAAATATGATTAAAGTTTTAATTGTAGAAGATGACCCGATGGTAGCAATGTTAAATACGCATTATTTAGAACAAGTAGGAGGGTTTGAACTTGTTCAAGCAGTTAACTCAGTAAAGTCAGCGATAGAAGTATTAGAGAAATCACGAGTTGATTTAGTATTACTTGATATTTTTATGCCTGAAGAGACTGGGTTTGAGCTTTTAATGTATATCCGGAACCAAGAAAAAGAAATCGATATAATGATGATTTCAGCTGTACATGATATGGGGAGTATTAAAAAAGCATTACAATATGGAGTTGTAGATTATTTAATTAAACCATTTACATTTGAACGATTTAAAGAGGCATTAACTATATATCGAGAAAAATTTACTTTCATGAAAGAACAACAAAAAATTAGTCAATCGGAATTAGATTCGTTAATTTTACAAAAAGAAAAAAGAGAGCCTACTGTCACTAAAGAGCTTCCGAAAGGTTTAACGAAGCAAACGTTGCAATTAATTTGGCAGAAGATCGAGTCTCTGAATGGAAGAGTATTTACAACAGATGAAATGGCACAATTAGTTGGAATTTCAAGAGTTTCTATTCGAAAATATGTAATGTTTCTGACTGACATTGGGGTGTTAGAAAACGAAATGATGTACCAACATGTGGGAAGACCTGTAAGTAAATTAAGATGTGTTGATCAAAAGAAAATAGAGTTTTACGTATAAGCGACTTAATATAAGTCGCTTATACTTTTTTTAATTACAAAATCAATTACAAAACTTACAAAAACTATTTTTACTATTGAAAGCGTTTTAATATTGTTATTAAGAAAACGAGGGGGTGCCATATGGGAATTCAAAAGAATGTGGAAGCGGTATCATTTTCTGAAGGAAATGAAGTACAAAGAGAATCTTTCGCTTCTAAAATTATGAATGTAAAAATCGGTGTTATACCTTTACCGTTATATGTAGTATTGGCTGCTATTATTTATGGGGCATCTGTATATAATAAATTGCCAGCAGATATGATTGGTGGATTTGCAGTTATTATGATCATGGGGATTTTCTTAGGCGATATTGGGATGAGAATTCCAATTTTAAAAAATATCGGCGGTCCAGCAATACTTTCGTTATTTATTCCATCATTACTTGTATTTTTTAACTGGATGAATCCAGCTTCAATGGAAGCTGCGACTATGTTAATGAAAAAATCGAACTTTTTATATTTATATATTTCTTGTTTAGTAGTCGGAAGTATTTTAGGAATGAACCGTAAAGTGTTAGTACAAGGTTTCGTTCGCATGTTTATTCCTTTAGTAGTAGGGACGTTAGCTTCTGTAGCAGTAGGATTATTGGTCGGTTCATTATTTGGATTTGAAATGAAGCACACATTCTTCTTTATCATCGTACCAATTGTGAGTGGTGGTATCGGGGAAGGGATTTTACCATTGTCGCTAGCTTATAGTGATATTTTAAATGAATCATCAGCAACGTTTGTATCACAGCTTATTCCAGCAGCTATTATTGGAAATATGTTCGCAATTGTAAGTGCAGGGTATATGAAGCGTTTAGGTGAGAAGAAACCGGAGCTTAGTGGTAACGGTGTATTAGTGAAAACAGACAACCAAGCAGAATTATTAAAAGAACAAAATACAGAGAAGCCAATTGACTTCTCATTAATGGGAGCAGGTTTATTAATTGCGTGTACGTTCTTTATCTTCGGAGGATTTGCTTCTAAGTTCATCGGTATTCCTGGGGCAATCATTATGATTTTCTCAGCAGCGCTTGTGAAATACTTTAAATTAATGCCAGCAAAAATGGAGCAAGGGGCATTCCATTTATATAAATTTATTTCGAAGAATTTAACTTGGCCTTTAATGGTTGGATTAGGATTGCTATATATTCCGTTAAAAGACGTAGCAGCAGTTCTTTCAGTAGGATATGTTGTTGTGTGCGCATCGGTTGTTCTTACAATGGTAGCATCAGGTTTTCTTGTAGGGAAAGTGATGAAGATGTATCCAGTTGAATCGGCGATTGTAACTGGATGTCATAGCGGTTTAGGTGGAACTGGAGATGTTGCTATTTTATCGGCTTCAAATCGTATGGAATTAATGCCGTTCGCGCAAATTTCGACTCGTTTAGGCGGGGCAGCAATGGTTGTAACGGCGACAATATTATTAAAGATGTTTTCATGATCAAACAAGCTAGCTATATTCATATAGCTAGCTTGTCAAATTAAGGGGAGATTATAAGTATGTTAGCAAATCAAATTAATGAAAGATCATTGTTATTGCATAAAGAATTAGTAGGGAAAATTGAAATTACAAGTAAAGTTGAGGTAAATTCAGCGGATGATTTAAGCCTGACGTATACACCAGGTGTAGCGGAGTCTTGTAAGGCAATTGCAGCAGATGAAGAAACGGTGTATGACTATACAGCACGTGGCAATATGGTGGCAGTTGTTTCAGATGGAACAGCGGTACTCGGCTTAGGAAACATTGGACCGAAAGCGGCTATGCCTGTTATGGAAGGAAAAAGTATTTTGTTTAAGAAGTTTGCGAATGTAGATGCTTTCCCATTATGTTTAGGCACAACGGATGTAGATGAAATCGTTACCCTTGTAAAAAATTTAGAGCCTACATTTGCAGGGATTAATTTAGAAGATATTGCAGCACCGCGTTGTTTTGAAATTGAAAAACGATTAAAAGAAGAAACGAATATTCCTGTATTCCATGATGATCAACATGGAACAGCTATTGTCGTTTTAGCAGCTGTTATTAATGCATTAAAAGTTGTTAGCAAACAAATGGATAATGTGAAAATTGTTATTAACGGTGCGGGTTCGGCAGGAATTGCAATTGGAAAATTATTATTAAAGGCTGGTGCAAAGCACATTACGCTAGTTAGCCTAGAAGGTATTGTTTGTGAAGGTGAAACATGGATGAACGAAGCACAAATTGAAGTTTCAAAAAAGACAAATCGTGAACATGTGCGTGGAACGTTAAAAGAAGCGATTAACCAAGCTGATATTTTTATTGGCGTATCTGCTCCTAACGTATTAACGAAAGAACTTGTACAGACGATGAATGAGAAAGCAATTGTGTTTGCAATGGCGAATCCAATTCCAGAAATCTTCCCTGAGGATGCATTAGAGGCTGGGGCAGCCGTAGTAGGAACTGGGCGCTCGGATTATGCGAATCAAGTAAATAATGTATTGGCGTTTCCCGGAATATTCCGCGGTGCGTTAGATGTGCGCGCAACTGATATTACAGAAGAGATGAAATTAGCGGCAGCATATGGGATCGCTAACATCATTACTGATGAAGAACGTAATGCGAATTATGTAATCCCGAATCCATTAGATAAAAGAGTTGTTCCAAGTGTTGCGGAAGCAGTAGCGAAAGCAGCTATTGATTCAGGCGTGGCACAAATTACGAAAATACCACGTTATTAATAGCTAAAAGCAGTGCCTAAAAGGCACTGCTTTTTTGAGATAAGAAATCAAAATAATGAAGAAGTGTAGAATTATTTATGTTTCTTCACTATTTATTTAATTCCATTGCAACTTGTTTACCATTCACTAAAACCTCAGTTACTGCTACGATTACTTCTATCATTTTTTTCATCTCTCATCTCTCCTCGTTCATTTCTTACTTTAAGTATAAGAGAAGAGAGATAATTCAACTATCAAAGTACATGACGTAGAAATTACATTGTTGTAAGAAAGTTGTTTATTTTTGTCACTTTACTCAGCGGTGATTACAAACTGATCATAATATTTTTCATTCACATATATATTTAATAACCATAATCCAGATGAAGGTAGTGACATAGCGAGAGGGAGTTCGCTTGTAGTAGAATTGATTGTATTTGAAGTAGTCCAAGTTTGTTTGGAAATTTCTTTTTGAAAGAGTACTGGTGTTGGAGTTACAGATCCTTGTTTTAGCGCAATAATAGACAATTTTCCAGTTGGTATTTCAGAATCTAGAAAGTACCACATTATTTCATTTTGTTCATTTGCGATAATAGGACTATCAGCCATTGCGATTTTTCCTTCGATGCCTTTTAAAGGTATTTTTCCGTCTATGAATGAGGGTGCTTCTTCCCAATTTACATCTTTTAAAACACTAAGATGAAAGAAGGAAGGTGCGTTCACTTGATTGGACGTTGCGACAGCTTCAGTTTTAGATGCTTTTGAATCAGGTTGTGCTTGTGTGCATCCAGTGATGAGGAAGGAGAGAAGTAGCATAGTTCCGATTTTTTTCATGGTGCCACACTCCTAGTTTTTATTGTTAGTGTAATTGTATTTGCTAGAAGGCGGGACAATTCCTTTAAAATGTCAAAAGAGGTCGTAAGTTTTGTACGACCTCTTTTGACATTTTGTATCCCGTAAAAGCCCGATTGGTGTAGGTTAATAATCAGTGGGAGATAGCCCCACTAATTAAAGTTTCATTTTATATTTGTTCCGTTGTATAGGTTGGTTCGGTTTCTTTTTGGGGCATCGTCAAAAAAATAACGGATAGAACGATACATATGCCGCCTAATAATTGATATGCTCCAAAAGATTCACTTAGCCAAGTGATTGAAACGATGGCAGCTACAAGGGGTTCAATGCTAGATAAAATGCTTGTTTCTGTTGCTGCTAAATATTTAAGACTACCGATATACAGAAGGAAAGAAAGGGTACCACTAATAATGATAAGAATAAGCATAGAAAAAGTTTTTAGTGTAAAGGTTTGTGAAAATTGATTCCACCCGAATGAATGATTATAAATAAGTAGTGCAATTCCTCCGATTAACATCCCCCAACCAATTACTATAGTTGTTCCGCATGCTTTAATAAGCGAAGCTGGATGAAGGGTATAAAATGCAAATCCAATTGCTGTTAATAGTCCAAAAATAATAGCTTCTTTAGATAAAACAATATTTTCAATTGAGCCATTTGTAATAATAAAGTATGTTCCTATTAGCGCGGCTATAATTGCGAATAGTTGCATGGAAGCAGGGAATTTTCTTTGTTCAAATGCAACATACATGGTAATAAGAACAGGACCTAGAAATTGAAATAGCGTTGCTGTGACCGCGTTACTAATATGAACCGTTTCGATAAAGGCGTATTGCGCACCAAGCATGCCGAGAATAGAGAAAATAATAAGTTGTATAGAATATCTAGGGTGTTTCCAAATTTGAAATATGTTTTGTTTCTTTATAAGTAAGAAAGACAAAATAAATATTCCTGCAAGTAACAATCGAATTGTTAAAAAATCAATTGAGGATACATTAGTATGCTGAAATAGCCACTGAATCATTGGACCAGATAATCCCCATAATGTAGCCCCTGTAATAATCATAATGAGTCCGATACGTCTACCATTGTTCATTATCATGTTTCTCCTCTCCGGTATTTGATTTTTGATGGGTGACATGATAAAAGGAATTATATATAAAATCTGGTACTGTAAAAAGTATCAGATTTTAGTTTTATTAAGGGGTCAGATATTATGTTAGAATTAACGCCTAATTTAAATGTGAATAGTAAAAAGGCATTGTATGTGCAATTGTATGAGTATATAAAAAAAGAGATTAAAGATGGATTGATTGTCCCTTTTACGAAATTACCGGCTAAGCGAAAGTTAGCGATACATTTACAAGTAAGTAAAAATACAGTAGAGGCAGCCTACGAACAATTACTTGCAGAAGGTTATATTGAATCGATATCGAGAAAAGGTTATTTTGTATGCAAGATTGAGCAAATGGTTCATGTAGAGGATAGCGAAGAGAGGATAGAAGAAGTCCTGTTTCAGGAGAAGCGTTATAAATTTGACTTTACACAAACAGGAATTGATACAAATGCTTTTCCATTTAATATGTATCGGAAAATTGTAAATGAAGTATGGCAACCGCATAATAACGAACTTCTCTTTCTAGGACACCCTCAAGGGGAAGCAAGCTTAAGAGAAGAGATTACAAATTATTTGTATGAATCTAGAGGTGTGCGTTGTTCAGCTAGTCAAATTGTATTAGGAGCGGGAACGCAAATATTAGTGAAACTATTGTTTCAATTGTTAAAGGAAAGCAATTATGCAGTTGAAAACCCAGGGTATCATAGGAAGATGGTTGTTTTTGAACAGGGAGAAGCAAGAGTCAAAATGTTATCTTTAGATAGAGATGGAATTTGTATTGCAGATTTAGAAAATAGCAATGCGAATGTTGTATTTGTTACACCTTCCCATCAGTTTCCATCTGGAATGATTATGCCTATTACGAGAAGGATGCAGCTTTTACAATGGGCAAAGAAAGAAGAGAACAGGTATATTATTGAAGATGATTACGATAGTGAATTTCGTTATTCTGGAAAGCCTATACCGGCGCTGCAAGGGTTAGATACAGAGGGGAAAGTTATTTATATGGGGACGCTATCTAAAGCATTATTGCCATCGCTACGGATGAGCTATATGGTGTTGCCGAAGAAATTAATTAAAAAGTATCAACAGCAATATTTATTTTATACACAAAGTGTTTCAAGAATAGATCAAGAAGTGATTAGAAGATTTTTAAATGAAGGATATTGGGAAAAACATATTCATAAAATGCGTGTTGTCTACCGAAAGAAGAGAGATAGACTTGTTTTTGAAATAGAGAAGTATTTCTCTAATCGTGTTGAAGTGATAGGAGAAGATTCCGGATTACACATTTTATTAAAAGTGCATAATGGAATGCGGGAAGAAGAATTAATTCAAGAAGCTGCGAAATATAGTATTAAAATATATCCTGTGTCTACGTACTATAAAGACGGTACGGCGCCTGAGAGTGTAGTTTTACTTGGGTTTGCGATATTATCAGAGGAAGAGATTGCGAAAGCGATTCAATTATTACACACGGCATGGTTTACAAGAAAGTAAAAAACATCCTCCAAACATGAGGATGTTTTTTATTATTTATTTTCATCTAAGAATAAGACCATATGCTCTTCGTCCCAATATTGTCCGTTATATTTTAATGAACGTTCTTGTACACCGAATGTTTTAAAACCTAATGATTCATAAAGTTTTTTCGCTCCATCGTTGCCAACAACAACATCAAGCATAACTTGTTCTACTTCTAAAGATTTAGCAAGCTCAAGACATTCTTTAATAAGTGCTTTTCCTGCTCCAAGTCCGCGTGCTTTTGGAGATACATATACAGAACCGATTTTAGCTTTATGTTCTTGTTTTACATATGGTTTCGTTTCCAGTGTTGCAACCCCGATTAATTTTCCATCTTTAAATGCACCTAGCGTATAGTTTTCATCTTGTGCTAATTTTTGTGCTTTATATTCAATCGCACACTCTTTATTAATAATATCTTCATAAGAAGAGCTGAATGCTTCAGGGTTTTGCTTTAATCCTTCTACGCGAAGTTCTAAGTAAATTTCTGCTTCGTCTTTTGTTAATACATGGATATCCAATTATATCACCCTCCAAATCTTTGCAAATGTACCTTTATTTTATATTGAAATAAGAATAATTTCAAAAGCTTAGCTTATATGAGCTGTTTTTATGAACAAAATAACACCAGTAGTGTTTACTACTACTGGTGTTTTCACACGCATATTATTCAAAAGGTAGCTCGATTATAAAGTTTGTTCCCGCTCCTAATTGGCTTGTTACTAGAATAGAACCGTTATGCAATTCTACAATTTCCTTTGCAACAGCTAGCCCGATGCCTTTTCCGCCTGTAGCTCGTGTTCTAGATTTATCAACACGATAAAAACGGTCAAAAATATGCGGGATATCTTCTTCAGGAATACCTTCACCTTCATCTTGTACACTTATTGTAAAAGAATCTGTTTCCATGAGTACACGTATCGTAATGGATGTGTTTTCTGGCGAATGTTGATAAGCGTTGTGTAATAAATTTAACATAACTTGTTCCATACGTCTTTCGTCTATACAAACTTCTAAATCATCTTTGCAATATACATGAAGTTGCATTTGCTTATTCGTTAATGTTGTTTTTGTTTTTTCAACCATTCGTTCTAAAAATGGCTGAAGAAGCACTTTTTGTTTTTTTATAACAAATTGGTGTTGTTCTAATTGTACAAGCATAAATAAATCTTGGACGAGATCGGTTACACTATCCGTTTCATCCTCAATGATTTGTAAGTATTCTTCCCGCTCCTCTTTTGTTAAAGAGTCTCTCTTTGCTACCTTTGCATAACCTTTCATATAGGTCAATGGAGTTAATAGTTCATGAGCGACACTAGCGAGAAATTCATTGCGCTCTTTTTTCATATACGTAAGTTCACTCGATAAATCTTCAATTGTTTTTGCTAAACTTCCGAGTTCATCATTCCGTTTAATACCTAATTGAATTGGCTTATTTAATTTTGACATTTTTTCTGTCGCTCTCTTCATTTTTACAAGTGGTTCTGTAATAACGCGTGAAAAAACAAAGACAGAAATTGTTGTTAAAATAATTGTTAAAACGCTAATGATAAGAAATTGGTTCATGAGTTTAAGTAACATATTTTCTAGGAAAGATGTTTTTAATAGCATATATAGCTTTCCTTGAAACTTTGTTGTGTTAAGTGGGCTTACTGTTGTGATGAACTTTGATTTTTTCCAGTTCCTTTCAACGACCAATCCGCCGTCTGGGACAGTTTCTGTTTTACAAGTAAGTTGTTTTTGCATATCTTTTGTTACGGGTTCTGAGGTGGAAATAATTTTGCCGTTATGGTCAGTAATAATGATAGCTATATCGGAGTTAGAAATTGATTCCGATTCAACTAAGTGTGCAGCCTCATTCGTAATATCGAATTCAGGATACACAGGGCGTTTAGGACTTTTATTATGTTCAGCGTGTTTCATTTCTTTATAATATTCATCCCGTCTCTCGCGGCTTTTTATTTTTTTACTATAGCGATTACCTTTCTCTAAAAGAGCATCTGTTTCCTCTACAATACGCATTTTTGAAAGGCTTTTATAAAAAGATACGAAAGCAATTGTTTCAATACATAAAGCTAATATTAAAAAGTATGTCCCAATTTTAAGGGAAAGTTTACTCATTTTTTCACCATACCTTATTCATAATAAAGAGTCAGTGGTATACGATTTCCCACTGACCGAAGTAATTATTCACTTTTCCATTTATATCCGACTTTATAGACCGTTTCTAAGTAATCTTCAATTGGAAATCCTTTTTTGCGTAGTTTATCACGGATATTACGAATGTGTGAATCAATTGTTCTATATTCGATATCTGTTTCATAGCCCCAAATTTTTTCGATTAAATCATCTCGGCTATAAGCACGGTTTGTATTTTGCAAAAATAGTCCGAGTAACGAAAATTCGATAGGAGTTAATGAGATTTTTTCATCATAAACTGTGACAGTATGTTTCGTTTTATCCCACTCAATACCATTGAAACTAACAAAGCCATCTTTTTTTGTACGGCGTAATATAGCCTCGATTCGTGCGACTAATACATGCTCATCAAATGGTTTTGTAATATAATCATCTGCGCCCATCGTGAGGCCTTTCACCATATCGTAGTTTTGATTACGAGCTGTTAACATAATGATAGGAACATTGGAAATTTGACGAATTTGATAGCAAGTATCCCATCCATCCATATTTGGCATCATAACATCTAATAAAATAATATCGAATTCTTTTTGTTCGATTAAATTTAGTGCTTCAAGGCCAGAGGTAGCTTTCATGCAAAAATAGCCGCGAGGGCTTAAGAACAGATCTAATAATCGTAACATACGTTCTTCATCGTCTACTAATAAAATTTTTACCATAATCTTGTGCACCCCAAACTGTTCATTCTACTTGTATAGTTTACATGAAAATAATAAAAAACTCTTTTTATGTGATTGAGTGGAAGAGTTATTTTTCGCTCAGAGTAATTGACATAAAAAATGCACTAGTTTTGCACAACTATTTTTTATAATAGAAAACGTAGCGACACAAAATACCCTATGTTGCGACATAACGTCATGTCATTTTATTTATAAAATGACAATTCCATTCTATTGTGTATGTGAGATAGAGAGGGTTTTCGTATTCACCTCGCATCGGATAAGAAAAATTTCCTATCTCACACTTTTTTTAAAAGGAGATCATACACATGAATTCAAAAGAAGAAATTTCAAAAAAAGAAAAGCAAGATCGTAATACGGTTGTCATGTGTGTTGCCGTATCTATGATTATTATTATAAGTTGCGTAAATAAAATTTTGGGGATTTTATAATATAAAAAAGCTGATTGCTTCTTAAGGAGCAATCAGCTTTTTTCATTGTTAGGGGAGTATTCCTATATGATAAACCAAGGTAAAATTGCTAACCCAGAAGTTACAATTGCTGTAGTAAATATTAAAAGCATAGCTCGTTTGTTTTGTTTCATATCACATTCTCCTCTACATATCAAGTACATGCGATCAGCGTGGGATGTAGTTCCCCACTGAGTAAAGTTTCACTTTATATTTTTAGTATAATGAATGGTAAGGATTGGTACGATCGATAAAGGTGACATGAAGATTACATTGTTGTAATGCAAAAAAACATCTTTCTTATTAAGAAAGATGTTTTTGGAAAACTACCCCGCTATTTGTGGGCAGTAACTCCCACCTTAAAATTCAGCGAATGCGAGGGAGTTAGGTGGGCGATAACTGCCCGTAAAAGCCCGATTGGTTCAACTAATACTCAGTAGGGAATGGAAAAAAAACACTGAGTAAAGTTTCACTTTATATTGAAGTATTAATCATTTAAGAACAAAACCATATGTTCCTCGTCCCAATATTGACCATTGTGTTTTAATGAACGCTCTTGTACGCCGTAAGTTTGGAAACCTAATGACTCATATAATTTTTTTGCACCAACGTTACCAACTACAACATCAAGCATGAGTTGTTCTACATGTAATTTATCGGCATTTTCAATAATTGCTTTAATTAGAGCTCGTCCTGCTCCGAGACCACGTGCTTTTGGGGAAACAAAAACGGAGCCAATTTTTGCTTTATGTTCTTGTTTAATAAATGGTTTTGTTTCTAAAGTAGCGATACCAATTAAATCATTATCTTTGAAGACACCTAGAGTATACTTATCCGGATTGCTTAATCGTTTAGCCATAGCAGCCACAGGATTTTCATGTTTAAGAACATCTTCATAAGAAGAGCTAAAAGCTTCCGGATTCTTCGTTAAACCTTCCATACAAACTTTTAAATATATTTCTACGTCCTCTGTTGTTAATAAGCGAATTTCCATAGTTGTAACCTCCCTGGTGGATTTCAAATAAATCCATTACTTTTATAAGATTGAGTATATGTTTTGTTAGTATTCTCTTTTAATTTGTAAAAGAATGAAAAGATATATGCTACAATGTTTTGTTTTAATTATGTAATGAAATTATATATTAACTTTGTTAACTATTCAAGTGTTTAATATGTTACATTTTTATAACTAAAATAACTCCTCGATTGAGGAGTTATTTTTTAAACATTGGATTGATAGCCATCAATTCGTTTTGGATGTGTGTAAATATTACAAGATTCATTTCTAATAAATCCTACGACTGTAATGCCTAAATCATGGGCAAGTTGCAATGCCAGTTTTGTTGGAGCGGATTTAGATAGAACAATTTCACATCCGATTTTTGAAACTTTGAGTAAAATTTCGGATGAAATACGTCCGCTAAATGCGATGATTTTTCCTTTAATGGATATATCGTTACGCAAACAATGACCATATATTTTATCTAATGCATTATGTCTTCCAATATCCATTCTTGATAGGAGGATATTGTTTCGATCACATAGCGCGGTATTGTGAACACCGCCAGTTTGGCGAAATGTAGTAGAAGATTGTTGCAAGGTATTCATTAAGTGAAAGCATTCTTCAGGAGTAATTTTTACATGTATATCATGTAAGTCTTTTGCTTTTGCTGCGTCGTTTACGAAAATAAAACCTTGTCTACCTTTTCCGCAGCAAGAAGTGATGTATCGTTTATTATATAAAGTTTGATAGAGCGGATTCACTTTTGATGATTTTACATGGACAATTCCGTTATCTTTTTGAACCCATAGTTCTTCAACATCTTTATAGGAAGAAATAATCCCCTCAGAAATTAAAAAACCAATTACCATATCTTCAATATAATTTGGTGTGCATACGACTGTTACATATTCTTCACCATTCAACTTAATAGTAATAGGAGATTCTGTAACAATCTCATCAAGCTGTTTTGAAAATGTACCAGATTGATAGCGTACAATTGTATAAGTCTCTTGCGTAGGCCCCATATTAAATTCCCCTTTTATATGTATTTCTCTCCCACATTTATCATAAAACAATGGAAAAAATAAAAACACCTATTAACAAGAAGATCACAGATTATTTTGGTTATTATTGTATATGTACGATATAATAGAACTGTAGAATAGTGATAATTTCAAGCTTTCGTAGTTATACCTTATAACATCTAGAATCGACTTCATAAGAAAGTATTTGGGTAGAGCGTTTCAAAAATATGTACAGTAATGCGATTTTGAAAACGGATTCATAATTGTGTTGTACAGTTGGTTGTAAGGAGAGGGGAAACTATGGCAGAACAGACAGTCCGTGTAACCGTCGATGGTAAAGAATTTTTTGCATCAGGTGAAAAGACGATACTACAATTATTTAACGAGAGTAATTTGGAACATCCTCAAATTTGTCATGTACCAGAAGTAGATCCAATTCAAACTTGTGATACGTGTATTGTAGAAGTAAATGGGAAGTTAATGCGTGCTTGTTCAACGAAATTAGAGAATGGTATGCATATTGAAAGACAGTCCCAGCGTGCAAAAGAGGCACAGACTGAGGCAATGGATCGGATATTAGAGAATCATTTATTGTATTGTACTGTTTGTGATAACAATAATGGTAACTGTAAAGTCCACAATACAGTACATATGATGGGAATTGAGGAACAGAAATATCCGTATGAGCCGAAAGTAAGTGCGTGTGAAGTGGATATGTCACATCCATTTTATCGATATGATCCAAATCAATGTATTGCTTGTGGGCAGTGTGTAGAAGTATGTCAAAACTTACAAGTGAATGAAACTATATCGATTGATTGGAGCTTAGACCGTCCACGTGTTATATGGGACAATGGTGTAAGTATAAATGACTCATCTTGTGTAAGTTGTGGGCAGTGTGTAACAGTATGTCCATGTAATGCGTTAATGGAAAAAACAATGCTGGGTGAAGCTGGATTCATGACAGGATTGAAACCGGATGTGTTAGATCCGATGATTGATTTTGTAAAGGATGTAGAACCTGGATATAGTAGTATTTTAGCAGTTTCAGAAGTAGAGGCTGCGATGCGTAAGACGAAAGTGAATAAAACAAAAACAGTTTGTACATTTTGTGGTGTAGGTTGTTCATTTGAAGTATGGACGAAAGACCGCCACATTTTGAAAGTACAGCCTGTTTCAGATGCGCCGGTTAACGGTATTTCCACATGTGTAAAAGGCAAATTTGGATGGGATTTTGTAAACAGTGAAGATCGCATTACGAAGCCATTAATTCGCCAAGGAGATATGTTTGTTGAAGCTTCATGGGAAGAGGCTCTTGAAGTTGTTGCATCCAATATGCAGCATATTAAATCAGAATATGGAAGTGATGCATTTGGATTTATTTCTTCTTCGAAAGTAACGAATGAAGAAAATTATCTTATGCAAAAACTAGCCCGTCAAATATATGGAACAAATAATGTAGACAACTGTTCCCGTTATTGTCAATCTCCAGCAACAGACGGTTTATTTAAAACTGTCGGTATGGGCGGGGACGCTGGAACAGTGAAAGATATTGCGGAAGCAGGCCTTGTCATTATCGTTGGAGCAAATCCAACAGAAGGACATCCTGTACTTGCAACGCGTGTAAAACGTGCACATAAATTACATGACCAAAAATTAATTGTGGCAGACCTTCGTAAACATGAAATGGCAGAGCGTGCGGATTTATTCATTCATCCGCGCCAAGGAACTGATTACGTATGGCTCGCTGGTATTACGAAATATATTATTGATCAAGATTGGCACGATAAAAAATTCATAGCTGAAAATGTGAAGAATTTTGATGAATATAGCAAAATGGTAGAAAAGTATACGCTTGATTATACAGAAGAAATCACGGGGATTTCGAAAGAAAATCTGAAAGAAATGGCTCGTATGGTATATGAAGCAGATGGTACTTGTGTACTTTGGGGAATGGGTGTAACTCAAAATACTGGAGGAAGTACAACTTCAGCAGCAATTTCAAATCTATTGCTTGTTACGGGTAACTATCGTCGTCCTGGTGCAGGAGCATACCCATTACGCGGACATAATAACGTACAAGGCGCTTGTGATATGGCAACATTACCAAACTGGCTTCCAGGTTACCAAGCGGTTTCAGATGATGCGCTCCGTGCGAAATTTGAAAAAGCATACGGTACTACAATTCCGAAAGCACCAGGCTTAAATAATATTGCAATGTTACTTGCGGCAGATGAAGGAAAACTGCGTGGTATGTATGTTATGGGTGAAGAAATGGCTTTAGTAGATTCGAATGCCAACCATGTACAACATATTTTAGCGAATTTAGATTTCCTTGTTGTTCAAGATATGTTCTTATCGAAAACAGCTCGTTTTGCTGATGTTATTTTACCAGCGGCACCAAGCTTAGAAAAAGAAGGAACGTTTACAAATACAGAGCGCCGCATTCAAAGATTATATGAAGTATTGAAGCCGCTTGGTGATTCAAAACCAGACTGGTGGATTTTACAAAAAGTTGCTCGTGCACTAGGCGGGGATTGGAATTATGAAAGTCCAAGTGAAATTATGGACGAAATCGCGTCACTTGCACCGTTATACTCTCAAGCAACGTACGACCGTCTAGAAGGATGGAATAGTTTATGTTGGGGTAGTCATGATGGTAGCGATACACCGCTATTATATGTAGACGGATTTAACTTCCCAGATAAACTCGCTCGTTTATCATTAGATGAATGGATACCACCAGTTGTAGCGCCAGATGAGTATGATTTACTTTTAAATAATGGACGTATGTTAGAACATTTCCATGAAGGGAATATGACGAATAAATCGGCTGGTATTTTATCTAAAGTATCTGAAGTGTTCGTTGAAATCTCCCCGGAACTTGCCCTAGAGCGCAATGTGAAAGATGGTGGTCTTGTAGAATTAGCATCACCATTTGGGAAAATTAAAGTACAGGCACTTGTTACAGATCGTGTAACGGGGAAAGAGCTATATTTACCGATGCATGCAACAGTAAATGAAGAGGCAATCAATATTTTAACTGGAACGGCGACAGATCTTTATACGTGTACACCAGCGTATAAACAAACGATGGTAAAGATGCGTGTACTACGTGAAAAAGGGAATCGTCCGTTACCATCTTCAAACCCGAGAGATAAAAAGCGTAATCCGCAAAATGGTGTTGAAATCCAGCAAAAATGGCAAAGAAAACAATACGTATCACTTGTGGACTAGGGGGCGGAGATAGTGGCGAAAGAAATTACTGTAATTAAAAAGAAAGTTGTAACAGAGGAAGAACAGAAACAGCAAGTAGCAGATGAACTTCTAAATGAGTTATCTAATAATCGTGAAGCAGTAGAAGAAACGATGCAGCTTTTAGCACAGTTGCAGAAGGCTGGTATATTAGATGCAGCAATTAGTTTACTTGCTGCGAAGGAAGATGTTTCAAAAATCGCTGTGGAGCAATTAAATCGTGAACCAGTTAAAAATGCACTCAACAATATGATGGGGGCAGGAGAAGCGTTATCTTCAGTTGATCCAGAAATAACGAAGCAAATTACGTCAAGTTTAGTTACAGGATTGCAATTTGCAACAGATGAATTAAATAGTGGTAAAAAAACAAAAGTAATGGATTTCTTTAAAGTATTAAAAGATCCAGATATCAATAGAGCTATTACATTCGGTTTTAGCTTCTTGAAAGCATTTGGACAAGGCCTAGAGAAAAAATAGAATAAATGAAAAAGTGATGGGAAGTAGCCATCACTTTTTTCATTATATGTATAAGAGTGTTCATGTTAAGCGGAATATATTATTATTAAAAAGATGGATTAGAACTTGAAATATGGAATCCATCTCAAATACCGTTTTAGAATTTGGAGGAATATATGCAACACCGTAAAAAACTATCTATACCAGGAGTAATGAGACATTCCTTTCAAACAGTTAAATTTGCTTTTTGGAATGTATTAACTTTTCAACTTGCTTATAAATTATTAGCAGCGATTGTGTTTGTTCCACTATTTGGAATCATTTTTAATAAGTTATTGTATTTTGCTGGTTATGCAAATGCGACAAATGATGAATTATTAGCGTTTTTAAAGACGCCTTATGGCATCTTAGCAATCGTAATTTTATCATTGTTAGCACTGTTTCTTATCTTTACAGAATTTGCGGTGCTTATTATTATTTCGTATTTCGCTCATAAAAGACAGAAGGTGAAATTACGTCCGATTTTATATAAAACGGTAACGTATTTACCTACTCTTTTCACATATTGCTTACCAGGATTTATTTTATATGCTGTCGTATTGTTGCCTCTTTTAAATATGGGATATGAAACGGCGTTAATCCCGCAAATTCAAATTCCTAACTTTATTACAGGAGAACTGTTTAAGACAACGATGGGACAAGTTGGTTATTACACGTTCTTTGCTGTAGTCGCGTATTTGAATCTTCGATGGATTTTCGTTCTACCCATTGTTGTTTTAGAGCAAAAACCATTTCGCGTGGCAGCACGTAAAAGTGCAACTTTAGTAAAGGAAAGCTTTTTTAAAGTACTATTCTTTTTAGTAGGATTTTTTATTTCAATTGGAATTGTATATGTCGTGTTTTTGGGAATATATTTATTGTGCCTATGGGGTGTTTATGAATTTACAAACCCGAAAGGAACATTTGCATTATTAGCTGAATCAACGATTTCTGTATTTTTAACGAGCACATTGTATTTATTCAGCTTTATCGTGACGCCATTTTATATTATGGCGATTACGCGATTATACTTACAAAAGGTACCGGTTGAGGATGTTTTATTAGAAGAAGGATTAGATTATTCGAAAACGAAAGCAGATAAATGTTTCTTCCAAAAACATCGTTGGAAATTCATTGGCGTATACATTGTAGGAATTATTACTGCCGGAATGGTCGTTGCTTTCATTGTAACGTTTATTTCAAATTCATATAAAGAACCGATTATTATGGCGCACCGCGGGTATATATCAAAAGGTGTAGAAAATACGAAAGAAGCTGTGCAAGGTGCTATTGATGCAAAAGCAGACTACGCTGAAATAGATGTATTACAAACGAAAGACGGTGAACTAGCGGTTATACATGATTTGAAGCTGAAACGTCTCGCAAATGCCAATGTGCATGTGTCAGATTTAACGATGGCTGAGTTAAGGCAGCTTACCCTTAGTCAAGATGGACTTTCAGGACAAATAAGTACACTTGATGAAATCATTAAGCTAGCAAATGGCAAAATCAAACTTAATATAGAAGTGAAGCTTCATGGGGGCGAAAAAGATTTTGTAAACAAAGTCTTAAAAACGATTAAAGATAATGAATTTGAGAAGCAATGTGTAATTCAAACGTTACACTATCCACTTATTAAAGAGTTTAAGCGTGCAAATCCAGATATAAAAGTAGGGTATATATTGTATGCAAGTAGAGCTAACTTAAAGAATGTGAAGGCTGACTTTTACGTAGCAGAAGAATATATGTTAAATAAGAAGTTAGTAAAAGAAGCAAGGAAGTTAAACAAACCAATTTACGTATGGACAGTAAATGATATGGAAAATTTAAAGGCATATTATAAGTTGAACGTAGATGGTATCATAACCGATTACCCTGAAGATGCACGTGAAACAATTAAGATGTTAAAAGAGCAAGAAGCGGAAGAAAGTGATCTGTTTGATAAAATTACTGAAACGACAGATGATTTATTTTCTAAGTTATTTATAAGTTACCCAGCTGCTAGCTAAATGCTAGTAGCTGTTTTTTTTTTGAAAAGAATATATCTCTAAAGTATTGAGTAAAATAATAACTGTATATGTATACGTTATCGCTTAGGTTTCTTACATTGTTAAATTATTGTCAAATAATAAAAGGTTGCTGTTTATTTTGAAGAGGTATAATAAAAATAGAGTGATAGATAATGAAATGTCACGAAACCCCCAATAGAATCAATGTTTTATATATTTACACTATTCTAAATATATAAACTTTATAAAAATGGTATGTTAGCGTTTTCATAACTTTTAAGTTATGCTAGAATAAGGACATAAGTTATTAATTATTACAAAAAGAAAAAAGAATCTCTTTTTTCTGTTAATTATAAGGGGGCATTTCATTATGCGTATTGGGGTACCAGCAGAAATTAAAAACAACGAAAACCGTGTGGCAATGACACCAGCAGGTGTTGTACATTTAATTCGTAACAATCACGAAGTATTCATTCAAAAGGGTGCAGGTTTAGGGTCTGGTTTCACAGACGCTCAGTATGTTGAAGCGGGAGCAAAAATTGTTGATACAGCTGAAGAAGCTTGGAACATGGAAATGGTTATGAAAGTTAAAGAACCAATTGAAAGCGAATACAAACACTTCAGTGAAGGCTTAATCTTATTCACATACTTACACTTAGCTCCAGAGCCAGAATTAACAAAAGCTTTAATCGAGAAAAAAGTTGTTTCTATTGCATATGAAACAGTACAATTAGAAAATCGTTCATTACCATTACTTGCACCTATGAGTGAAGTAGCTGGTCGTATGGCTGCACAAATTGGTGCACAATTCCTTGAGAAAAACAAAGGCGGTAAAGGTATCTTACTTGCAGGTGTTCCAGGGGTTAAACGTGGTAAAGTAACAATCATCGGTGGTGGACAAGCTGGTACAAATGCTGCTAAAATTGCAGTTGGACTAGGTGCGGATGTAACAATCATCGACTTAAGCGCAGAACGTCTTCGTCAATTAGATGACATTTTCGGAAACCAAGTAAAAACTTTAATGTCTAATCCTTACAATATTGCAGAAGCTGTTAAAGAGTCTGATCTTGTAATCGGTGCAGTATTAATCCCAGGTGCAAAAGCTCCAAAACTTGTAACAGAAGAAATGATTAAATCAATGGAACCAGGTTCTGTTGTTGTAGATATCGCGATTGACCAAGGTGGTATTTTCGAAACAACTGATCGTATTACAACTCATGATAACCCAACTTATGAAAAACACGGCGTTGTTCATTATGCAGTTGCAAACATGCCAGGTGCGGTTCCACGTACATCAACTCTTGCATTAACAAACGTAACAGTACCATATGCAGTACAAATTGCTAACAAAGGCTACAAAGAAGCTTGCCTAGGCAACACTGCACTATTAAAAGGTATTAACACATTAGATGGCTATGTAACATTTGAAGCAGTTGCAGAAGCTCACGGTGTAGAGTACAAAGGTGCTAAAGAATTATTAGAAGCAGAAACAGTATCTTGCTAATAGAAGCATTATACAAAACAAAATCGAACAATATATAAAACAACATGATAAGAGCTAAGAGTGAAGATCTCTTAGCTCTTCTTGGCAAAAGGGGGCATACATCGTGGCCAACCTATTTAAAAAGAAATCCGTTACGCAATTGTTAGGGGAAAGTAAAAGTAAAACTTTGACGAAAACGCTAGGGGCATTTGACCTAACAATGCTAGGGATTGGTGCGATAATTGGTACAGGAGTTCTAGTATTAACTGGATTAGTAGCAGCAAGAGATGCTGGTCCAGCAGTTATTTTTTCATTCATGATTGCAGCCATCGTTTGTGGATTTGCAGCATTATGTTACGCAGAGGTTGCTTCTACACTTCCTGTTTCAGGTAGTGTGTACACATACTCATATGCAACAATTGGCGAGTTTGTAGCTCATTTAATGGGATGGACATTACTATCCGTATATGTTGTAACGACTGCCGCAGTAGCTGGCGGATGGACTGGTTACTTCCATAACTTAGTGAGTGGATTAGGGCTTGAAATTCCAAAAGCACTGCTAACGATTCCGTCTCAAGGTGGTATGGTGAATTTACCAGCAGTTATCGTTACATTAGTTATAACTTGGTTATTATCAAGAGGTACGAAAGAAAGTAAACGCGTGAATAACATAATGGTATTAATTAAAATTGGTATCGTTGTTTTATTCATTGCAGTTGGTGTATTCTACGTGAAACCAGAAAACTGGATACCATTTGCACCGTACGGTTTAAGTGGAGTTTTCGCGGGGGGAGCAGCAGTATTCTTTGCTTTCTTAGGATTTGATGCATTAGCAACTTCTGCTGAAGAGGTAAAAAATCCGCAACGTGATCTACCGATTGGTATTATCGCTTCGTTAGTCATTTGTACAATCATTTATGTTGTAGTTTGTCTCGTTATGACGGGGATGGTTTCTTATAAAGAATTAGATGTACCAGAAGCTATGGCATATGTGTTAGAAGTTGTAGGACAAGATAAAGTAGCTGGTATAATCGCAATTGGAGCTGTAATTGGTATTATGGCAGTAATTTTTGCTTACATTTATGCAACGACACGTGTATTCTTCGCGATGAGCCGTGACGGTTTATTGCCAGAATCTTTCGCGAAAATTAATAAAAAGACAGAAGCGCCAACATTTACAGTTTGGTTAACAGGAATTGGTAGTGCTTTAATTGCTGGATTTATCGATTTAAAAGAATTGTCGAATTTAGCGAATATTGGAGCGTTGTTAACATTTGCGATGGTTGGTGTGTCAGTTATTATTCTTCGTAAAACACATCCAAAATTACAACGTGGATTTATGGTACCACTTGTACCGATCTTGCCGATTATTTCGATTGCATGTTGTCTATTCTTAATGGTAAATCTACCATTAAAAACATGGATGTACTTCGGTGCTTGGTTAGCAATCGGAGTAGTTGTATACTTTGTTTATTCGAAAAAACATAGTCATTTAAAAGACGATGGAAGTTCGCAGGATAATTTAGAACAAGCTAATTAAAAGGGATATAAGTATAGTAAGCCTTGTGCGTCTAGGGAGCGCGCAAGGCTTTTTCTTTTGTTGAAATAAAGGGGATGTATATTACTTTGTTGAATTTTTATGTCGGAATATGAAAAAAGGGTGGGGGCAAAATGGAAGAAACAAAAGTTGTTGTTGGAGCAGAGGGTTATAATAATAACCCTGGTTGGTTACATACGAATGAAGAAGAATTAAATTTATTACGGAGAGAAACTTGGCTTGATAAATTTCAACCTAATTCTTTATCAGTAATTTTGGCAGAACATGTATGGGAGCATTTATCATATGAAGAAGGAATTGAAGCTGCAAAAATTTGTTATGAGTTTTTAATAGAGAATGGATATATTCGTTGTGCAGTACCAGATGCATTTTTTCCAGATGAAGAATATCAGCAAGGGGTACAAGTAGGTGGACCTGGTCCATTAGATCATCCTGCAGCAAGCCATAAAATTGTTCATAACTATAAAACAATCACGTCCATGTTTGAATCAGCAGGTTTTCAAGTGATGCTCTTAGAATACTGTGATGAGAATGGTAAGTTTCACTATAATGATTGGAATGAGAAAGATGGATTTATTTATCGTTCGAAACGTTTTGACCATAGAAATCGGGATAATCAGTTAGGATTTGTTTCTTTAATTGTGGATGCGGTGAAAAATGAAAAGTAAGTAAAAAGGGGTGTGCGAATTGTGCATCCTTTTTTGTATGAGAATATAGAGAGTGCGGAAAATATGTATACGACTTATTAAAATGTGAACGGAATGTTCATAAAAAAAATTCAGATTTCATTGACACATATGAGTGGACGCTCATATAATAAGAGTATAAGATATATGAATGATTGTTCATATGTTCAATTAAAGAGGTGAGCTATAATGGCTGGAAATAAAGTAGAAACACCACAAGAGACATGTTCTCAAACGATAATTCATGAAGAAGTTGTAGAGCAAGTAAAACAAACAATTCCAACTGATGAAAGTTTAAGTAAAGTAGCAGAACTATTTAAAGTATTAGGTGACCGTACACGTACGAGAATATTACATGCGCTATTTGAAGCTGAAATGTGCGTTTGTGATTTAGCTTATTTATTAGGAATGACACAATCATCTATTTCGCATCAGCTTCGTGTGTTAAAGCAAGCGAAACTTGTGAAGAATCGTAAAGAAGGAAAGGTTGTTTATTATTCGTTAGCTGACCAGCACGTAATTCATATCTTCGAGCAAGCGTTTGAACACGTAAACGAAGAAGAATAAAAGAACGCGAGGAGGGAGAACGATGGCTGAAGCATTGGTGAAAAAGAAACTGATGTTAGAAGGTTTAGATTGTGCGAACTGTGCAATGAAAATTGAAAAAGGTGTTGGGAATATAGAAGGGGTAAATTCTTGTTCTGTAAACTTCGCAACAAAGACAATGATCTTAGAAACAGCACAAAATAAAGAAAACGAAGTTGTTACGGAAGCAAAACAACTCGTTACAAAATTAGAACCGCATATTAAAGTTCAAGAAGAACAAAAAAATAAAATTGCTAAAGAAGTATTTATATTAGAAGGTTTAGATTGCGCGAACTGTGCAATGAAAATTGAAAATAAAGTGAAGGAAATGCCAGCTGTCTCAGAAGCAACTGTTGATTTCGTATCGAAGAAATTACGAGTAGAAGTTGCGAATAAAAGAGAACTAGAAGCGACTGTAGCAAATATAACAAATGTCGTTCAAAAGTTAGAACCAGATGTGAAAGTTGTTCGTGAAGAGAAGAACGGTCATGACCACGGACATAGTCACGATCATGGTGAAGCAAATGTGAAAAAGATGGTAGGGAGATTAGTGGTCGGCGGAATTTTGACAGCAATTGCTGCATTAGCGGGCTTACCACAAATGGTAACAATTCCGTTATTTGTCCTTGCTTATTTATTAATAGGTGGAGATATCGTTTGGAGAGCGATAAGAAACATAACTCGTGGCCAAGTATTTGATGAAAACTTCTTAATGGCAATTGCAACTGTAGGAGCTTTTGCAATTCAACAATATTCTGAAGCTGTAGCAGTAATGCTATTTTATCAAGTAGGAGAACTATTCCAAAGTATTGCGGTAAACCGCTCCCGAAAATCAATTACTTCATTAATGGATATTCGTCCTGATTATGCGAATGTAAAGGTTGGAAATGAAACGAAGCAAGTATCACCAGAAGATGTAAAAATTGGCGATTATATTATCGTTAAGCCAGGTGAGAAAGTGCCGTTAGACGGAAAAGTAATTGAAGGAACATCAATGGTAGATACTTCAGCATTAACAGGTGAATCTGTACCACGTGAAGTAGAAGTTGGAAATGATGTATTAAGTGGCTTTGTGAACCAAAATGGTGTGTTGACAATTGAAGTTACAAAAGAATTCGGTGAATCCACTGTATCAAAAATTTTAGATTTAGTTCAAAATGCAAGCAGTAAAAAAGCACCAACGGAAAACTTTATTACGAAGTTTGCACGTTACTACACTCCAGTTGTAGTTATTACAGCGGCGATCATGGCGTTTATTCCACCACTTATTTTAGAAGGAGCTACATTCTCTGAGTGGATTTATAGAGCTTTAGTGTTCTTAGTAATCTCTTGTCCATGTGCGTTAGTTGTATCCATTCCTCTTGGATTCTTTGGAGGTATCGGTGGTGCATCTAAAAGTGGTGTGTTAGTAAAAGGTAGTAACTATTTAGAAGCTTTAAATGATGTAAAATATATTGTTTTTGACAAAACAGGAACATTAACAAAAGGTGTTTTCAAAGTTACAAAAATGGAACCGAGTGAAGGTACTACAAGTGAAGAGTTATTAGAGTATGCGGCATTTGCTGAAGTATATTCTAACCATCCAATTGCCCAATCTATTCGAAAGGCATATGGAAAATCAATTGATGAAAAAATAATCGATGATTATAACGAAATTTCTGGTCACGGTACAGTCGTAAAAGTACAAGGAAAAGAAATTTTTGCAGGTAATGCAAAATTAATGAGAAAAGAAAATATTGAATTTAAGCAACCAGAAACAGTAGGTACATTAGTTCACGTTGCTGTAGATGGAAGATATGCGGGTTATATTGTTATCTCTGATGAGGTAAAAGAGGATTCGAAACAAGCGATTCAAAAGTTAAAAGAACTAGGTATTAAAAAGACAGTAATGTTAACTGGTGATGCAAAACCAGTTGGTGAAGCTGTCGGTAAAGAATTAGGCTTAGATGAAGTTCATGCGGAATTACTACCGCAACAAAAAGTAGAAGAGATTGAAAAAATTGATGCAGCGAAGCACGGAAAAGAAAAAATTGCCTTCGTTGGTGACGGTATTAACGATACACCAGTATTAGCCCGTGCAGACGTTGGTATTGCGATGGGTGGTTTAGGATCAGATGCAGCAATTGAAGCGGCAGACATTGTTATTATGACTGATGAGCCTTCAAAAATTGCGACAGCTGTAAAAATTGCAAAACGTACAAGAAGTATAGTGTGGCAAAATATCATCTTTGCTCTAGGTGTAAAAGGGATTGTGTTATTACTTGGTGCTTTTGGTATTGCAACAATGTGGGAAGCTGTTTTCTCAGATGTTGGTGTGACACTACTTGCAGTGTTAAATGCAATGCGTGTATTAAGAGTGAAAGATTTATAAAAAAGAGGACGCGACCCGCGTCCTTTTTTTTATTGGTGATTTTGTTGAAATTGACTCAATAAAATAATACCAAATATTATTTTACTTTTAAATAGCGTTATATTAAAATTTACAAATAAAATACATTCGTCTTATTATTTTAATATATTTTTTACAAATATCCATATAGTATTGAAAAAACAGAGAAGGGGAAACTTCTCTGTTTACTTTTGTATGTTTTTTTCAACTTGTTCTCGAACTGTTTGAATGTAATTCATTTTATAATCCCAGCACTCTTGGCTTAAATCGACAGGGTATTCTTCAGGGTTTAAAGTTCGCATATATTCTTCCCAAAATAGAGAGAGACTCTGTTCATTATATTTTTGAATATCTAATATACTTGGTAGTTCATATGTTCTTTCACCGTTAACGAAAATGTCTTTATGCAGTTCACGGGCTTCAAAGTTTGTTACGAATTTACTTATATATGTGTGAACTGGATGGAACATTTTTAAGCGCTCTTCTTTTCCAGGTTCTTCAGAATCTAACGCAATATAATCGCCTTCTGCATGATCGTTTACCCGATTGATAATACGATAAATTCGTTTCAGTCCTGGAGTGGTAATTTTTTCAGGGTTAGATGAAATTTTAATCGTATCATTTAATTTTCCGTCAGTATCTTCAATCGCAACTAGTTTGTAAACAGCCCCCAATGCAGGTTGCTCAAAGGACGTAATTAATTTCGTCCCAACACCCCATACGTCAATTTTTGCTCCTTGAGATTTAAGGTGCATAATTGTGTATTCATCTAAATCGCTAGAAGCGATAATTTTTGTATTTGTAAACCCTGCTTCATCTAATAGTTTTCGTGCCTTTTTTGATAAATAAGCCATATCACCACTATCAAGACGTATGCCATAGAAATCAATACGATCCCCAAATTCTTTTGCAACACGAATCGCATTTGGAACACCAGATTTCAATGTGTCATATGTATCAACGAGAAAGACGCACTTTTTATGAGTTTCAGCGTATTTCTTAAACGCGACGTATTCATCGCGATATGCTTGAACGAAAGAGTGAGCGTGTGTGCCAGCTACAGGGATCCCAAAGCGTTTCCCAGCACGAACGTTGCTTGTAGAGGAGAAACCACCAATAAAGGCAGCACGTGTCCCCCAAAGGGCAGCATCGAACTCATGGGCACGTCTTGTGCCGAACTCTAAAAGCTCATCATTACTTGCAGCGTGTTTCATACGTGCTGCTTTTGTTGCAATTAATGTTTGGTAATTCACAATATTTAAGAGGGCAGTCTCAATAATTTGTGCTTCACCAAGTGGTGCATCAACACGTAATAAAGGCTCGTTATTAAATACAACTTCACCTTCTTGCATACTGCGAATCGTCCCAGTGAATTTCATATTTTGTAAATAATGAAGGAATTCTTCTTCAAATTGTAATTCTGCTAAATAAGCGATATCGCTTTCAGTAAAACTGAAATTTTCTATGTACTCTACAATTTTCTCAAGGCCAGCAAAAACAGCGTAACCGTTCTCAAATGGAAGCTTTCGAAAATATAAATCAAAAACAGAACGGCGATTATGAATACCATCTTTCCAATATGTATAAGCCATGTTGATTTGATATAGGTCTGTATGTAAGGCATAACTATCGTCTTTATAATGAGTCATCGCGAGAACACCTCCATAATTTGGTTATAGTATACCAATTTTTCACCATTCGTAGCAAAGAAGAGATATTGATGTGAAGTCAAGAGAGAAAAAAATGAAATTATGCATATTTTTTAGAAAATTTATATTTATCAATTTATATTTCTCCAGATTTTATGTATTATTAGAGTAATGGGGGTAATGAGAATGGAGGAGGACAATGCAACACACATTAGAAAAAATAGGCAAACAAGTCTTTTATAAACGGCTACAGCAAAAAATGACACAAGAAGAATTATGTCAGGGCATTTGTTCTGTCTCATACTTAAGTAAGATTGAAAATGGAAAGATTGAAGCATCAGAAGAAATTCTACAATTGCTCTGCACAAGACTAGAAATTGCTGTGACGGATTTGAGAGATGTAGAAGAAGATGTAAAGGGGAAGCTGGATGAATGGTTGAATGCACTAGTTCATTTGGACAAGCAACAAGTAGAACGTATATATGAAGAGTTGCAAGGTGAAATGAAGCATGTGTTGGATTTTGAAATTATAAATTATTATAAACTGCTGTATACACGTTATTTAATTATGAAAAGGGATATTTCTGCGCTCGAAGAAGAATTAGATAAGTTGAAGAAGGTATATAAAAAATATTCTCCATTTCAGAAGTTGTTATATATGTACAGTAGAGGATTATTGTGCTGTTTACAGTATAGATGGAAGGATGGGCTAGATTACTTATTAAAAACAGAAGTAATGGCCAAAGAACAGGGGTATCATGAAACAGGCTTGTATTATAATATAGCGCTTGCATATACTCATTTAGATATTCATCATCTTGCAATTCATTTTGTAAATATGGCATTAGAAGGATTTCGTAGTGAATATAAGTTTAGGAACATAATTAATTGCCAAATCCTTATTGCGGTAAGTTATACAGAAAAAGGTCAGTATGAAGAAGCTTTAAAAATGTATGAGAGTATATTGAGAGAGGCCACATCTTTTGCTGATAAGGATGTACTATTAGCTATTACTTTAAGTAATATGGGAAGTATCTATTATAAAAAAGGCAAATATCAGCAAGCGAAAAAATATTATTTAGATAGTCTACAACTTCAAAAACAAATAGATTTAAACTATTTAGATACAATATACGAAATGGCATTAGTATGCATTAAATTAGAAGAGTTGGAAGAGGCAAGGACATTAATTGATAAGGGAATTGATGCAGCAAAACAGGAAGAGAGATTTAATGCAAAATTATATTTGCTTTTAATGCTTAGATATAAATATTTTGAAGAAGCAAAAGATTATAAAGCATTTTTGGAAAATGAGGCTATCCCGTTGTATAAATCTGCAGGAAATAAAATAGAATTAAAGAAAGTATACGTTGAACTAGCAGAACATTTTTCCAGTTTATCGAGATTTGAAGAAAGTAATCGATACTATAGGTTAGTTATTGATTTAATGAATGATAATAAGGAGGAATAAAAATGAAAAAGATGGTATTTGGAGTATTGGCGTTTATAGTGACTCTTACAGTTGCTGGAGGAATACATCAATATAGCAGTAAACCTGATATTGTTGGTCAACAAGCTAAAACTGTTGAACAAGTTAATTTATAATCTCCCCCCCTTTCCAACAGGAAAGGGGTTTTTCAATATTTGTTCCTCAAAATTCTACAAAACTTGAGAAATAAATTAATTGAATTTTTAGTATATTAATAGTGAAAACATAATGCTAATATAAAACTACTCTTTTTCAAAAAAATTTATTAGGGGGAAGGTTCATGAAAAAGAAAAGTTTAGCGTTAGTGTTAGCGACAGGAATGGCAGTTACAACGTTTGGAGGGACAGGCTCTGCATTTGCGGATTCTAAAAATGTACTCTCTACGAAGAAGTACAATGAGACAGTACAGTCACCTGAGTTTATTTCTGGTGATCTAACTGGAGCGACTGGTAAGAAAGCAGAATCTGTTGTGTTTGATTACTTAAACGCAGCAAAAGGTGATTACAAGCTAGGGGAAAAGAGTGCGCAAGATTCTTTCAAAGTGAAACAAGTGAAGAAAGATGCTGTAACTGATTCAACAGTAGTA
Source organism: Bacillus sp. FSL K6-0073 (assembly GCF_038006085.1). Lineage (NCBI taxonomy): Bacteria > Bacillati > Bacillota > Bacilli > Caryophanales > Bacillaceae > Bacillus > Bacillus sp. FSL K6-0073. The sequence continues at coordinate 612,643 of NZ_JBBOUN010000001.1, forward strand.
CGTATGCAACAAGTTTACGAAGGAGTGCCTGTATGGGGTTCTACTCAAGTAGCTCACGTAAGTAAAGATGGCTCTTTAAAAGTATTGTCTGGAACAGTTGCACCTGATTTAGACAAAAAGGAAAAGTTGAAAAATAAAAATAAGATTGAAGGCGCAAAAGCAATTGAAATTGCGCAGCAAGATTTAGGGGTAACACCGAAATATGAGGTAGAACCAAAAGCGGACTTATATGTATATCAAAATGGTGAAGAAACAACATATGCATACGTTGTAAATCTAAACTTCTTAGATCCAAGTCCAGGAAACTACTACTATTTCATTGAAGCAGACAGCGGTAAAGTGTTAAATAAATATAATAAATTGGATCATGTAACAAATGAAGATAAATCACCGGTTAAGCAAGAGGCACCTAAACAAGAAGCGAAACCGGCTGTAAAGCCTGTAACAGGGACAAATGCAGTGGGTACTGGTAAAGGTGTATTAGGAGATACGAAGTCACTTAATACAACGTTATCTGCATCTTCTTACTACTTACAAGATAATACGCGCGGAGCAACGATTTTCACATATGATGCGAAAAATCGTACTACATTACCAGGAACTTTATGGGTAGATGCAGATAATGTTTTCAATGCAGCGTATGATGCAGCGGCAGTAGATGCTCATTACTATGCAGGTAAAACATATGATTACTATAAAGCTACATTTAATAGAAACTCTATTAATGATGCAGGAGCACCATTAAAATCAACAGTTCATTACGGAAGTAAGTATAACAATGCATTCTGGAACGGCTCACAAATGGTATACGGAGATGGTGATGGTATAACGTTCACTTCATTATCTGGTGGAATTGATGTAATTGGCCACGAATTAACGCATGCTGTTACAGAGTATAGCTCAGATTTAATTTATCAAAATGAATCAGGGGCATTAAATGAAGCTATTTCAGATGTTTTTGGTACATTAGTAGAGTATTATGATAACCGTAACCCAGATTGGGAAATTGGTGAAGATATTTATACGCCTGGTAAAGCTGGAGATGCGCTTCGCTCTATGAGTGATCCAACGAAATATGGTGATCCAGACCACTACTCTAAGCGTTATACTGGTACTAGTGACAATGGTGGCGTTCATACAAACAGCGGTATTATTAACAAAGCAGCTTATTTATTAGCGAATGGTGGTACGCATTACGGTGTTACTGTGAATGGAATTGGTAAAGATAAAGTAGGAGCGATCTATTACCGTGCAAATACGCAATATTTCACTCAATCTACTACTTTTAGTCAAGCACGTGCTGGATTAGTACAAGCTGCAGCGGATTTATATGGTGCTAGCTCTGCAGAAGTAGCAGCAGTTAAGCAATCATATAGTGCTGTTGGTGTAAACTAAGACTTTAAGAGATAGTTATTAATAAAATACCTCAAAAATAAAGAAGGAGCATAGGCTCCTTCTTTATTTTTTTCTCCATTTTTTCCACAAATAAAACAATCCAATAACGCCTGCGATTGTTACAACCCACTTCGCTTCATTTGTTCCGTTCATGACTTGGTATGCCGAATATACTTCAATCAATAAGGCCGGTATTTTACCTATTGTACTGGCAATACTGAAGGAGAGTAATGACATTTTCCCTAGAGCTGCAAATAAAGTCACGATACTTGATGGGATGAAAGGTATCAATCGAAACGATAGAACGAGTAGAAAGGCCTCTCTACCTTCTACATAAAGAAGACGCTCTACCTTTGGGTACTTATTTACTTTATCGTGAGTGAACTTTTGAAGGCCCAGGCGGTAAATATAAAACGAGATAATAGCCCCTAAGGCCTCACCTGCGATCGAAATGATTGTGCCATTTGTTACACCGAAGAGCTGTATATTAATGGCGGTTAAAAAGATGCTAGGAATAACACCTAAAAGACTAATGATGATGTTAATTAAGATACTAAGTGGAATTGCGATTGAATAGTATTCTGTTAAGAAATTTTGAATCGTTTCAGCCATTGTTTAAAATCCTTTATCTTTTTTTGCATTACACCATATTTCGATTGTATAGGCAAGGGAAAATTTACATAATGTAGAAAAACGTTGATAAGAAGGGTTATTGATACCTTATATGGGTATTAGGTATATAAAAATAGGGGTATTTTAAATCGTTTTGAAAAACAGTATAAAAACCTTTGTCTAAAAGAGTTTTATAATTATATTATTGGTGATTTTATTCGGGAAATAATTATAAAATATAGGGGGTATATATTATAAAAGGCGAAAAATAGAGGGTTGATGAAATTGCGCGGGTAAATATGGAAAAATAGATGAAAAAAATGAAAACTGATAAATTTTTTCGTTGTGAAATTGACTTTTAGTGAAGTTGCGATAATAATCATGGAAGAGGTGATATGATGAAACGAATAAGCAGTCTTTTCTTCAGTAGTTTATTGGCATTAATGCTGATCTTAAGTGGATGTGCAGGAAAAGAACAAAAACTAGAGAAACAGACAGGTAATCAAGCTACATCGGTAGAAAAAATTAGTGATAATATTTTAGATGAAATGGAAGGACCACCTAAAAATGGTCATACGATTGAAAGACATGTAGGCAAGTCAGAAGAGGATTTGAAGAATCGCTTGAAGACAGATAAAGTGTCAGCCGCAAGTACATACTATGATAAAGAAACAGCGACGAAAGCTGTAAAAGATAGCTTGAAGCAACATGACAAGGAAATTCAAGATTGGTTAAAAAATTCTAAAGAGGCTCGTCTCGTATTAAATACAACTCATTCATTCCCTGTTGGAAAAACGGTAATAAAGAAAAATATGAGTGTAAAAGACAAGTTAGTAAAAACTGTTACTGTTTTAGCAAGAGATAAGTCAGGGGAATTAGGGTTTAAGATTATTACTTCTTATCCATCTGATAAATAAGAAGGGGGAGTACATTATGTATACGACATTACAATACTTTCTTAAATCGTACTGTACGTTAAGTATTCATGAGGATGAAATAGTAAGCGTGATGGAAGAGTTTATTGAACAAGAAGACGAAGAAATTGTTTTGAAATTACGTGATGAATTAATAAATATGAAGAAAAAGAACGCGTGGGAAGAGGCGTGTGTATTAGCTGCGAAGCAAGGAAACCGTATGTGGTCTTTAGAAGAAACGAAAGACCATCTTGAAACTTTTTTACTATTACTGCAAAAGAAAAAGGCGTGATTTACTCACGCCTTTTTCTTTATGCTATTTGGTTGATATTATCTATTCTTTTGGAGCGCTTTTATATACGCTTTTTGAAATTTGTCCATTTGATATTACTTCCCCGTTTTGTGTTACTTTTTTATACGTAACCGCTGTGATTTTATCACTAGTCCTACTAATTACTTGAGAAGAAACTTCAACATTTTTACCAGTATTTGTACCGAAAATGCGTGTAGTAATACTACCTCCATTTGAAAATGCTTGAATATAAATATGATTGCCTGTATTATTTTTAAATTTTAAATCTGGACCATAATCTGCTACTGCTGCATCTTGCCCAAGTGGTAAATAATTTACTGGCATAGAATGATTGCTTCGAGAAACAATGCCTAAATCTGCCCTTAAAGCTGCGCTGTATAAAGTACTACTGACTTGGCAAACTCCTCCGCCTGCACTTTGTATTACTTTACCTTGTGAATATACTGCTGCAGATTTGTAACCATGTGCAGCATCAGTTACGCCAACGCGGCCGTTAAAACTAAATGTTTCATCAGGTGCGACAATAACCCCACTTAAAGTATTAGCTGACTTATTTACGTTAAATGATTGATTTCCGTTACGGCCAGCCATTGGAGTAGAATATTCAGCAATGACTTCTTTAATACCCATTTTCTGTATATCTTCTGTAGAACGTTCTGGTTTTATGAATGTAACTGGTAATGTAACATCTGATTTACCAGTAGTAATAGCTTCGTTTGTTAAACTGTTTAGTTTTCCTTTATCAATTTTTTCTCCGTTTTGGCTTTGACTAACATTTACTGTTGAGCCTTCAATGCTTAATTCTGCATTAACAGGATTTTTTAATGTTTCATTATATTTATCTTTTATAAAGGTTTCATAAGCTGTTGTATTTAATTGTGGTGTTAATTTATAGTCACGTTTTAATTCACCGTTTTCAGCTTGCTTACGCATTTTGTAACGATTCATTACGTTTCCTTCTTGTTCTTTAAAGATTTTGTCAATAATATCTTTCTCTTTATAATTTACTCCTAAATCTTTCCATGTGTAAGTTTGTTTATCGTTTTGGAATATGTAGGTAAGGGATTTTTGATCTAATTCAGTTACCCTTTGATTAATAATTGCTTGAATATCTTTCTTATTTTTTCCATCGAGAGAAATACCTTCAAATGTAGTATTTGGTAATGCAGTAGTATCTAATTGATTATTTAATTTGGATACATATTGATATCCCCCAACACCGCCTACACAAAGTAATATGCCCCCAGCAATTGCAGAACCAATCAGTATTTTACTTAGCTTCATTTATTTCCCCCCAGAAATTTATGTATAAATATATGTATTACATTTTTTGTATAAAAATGATGAAAATAACATTATGTACGTACTAGTATACTATTATTTTCACTGCGTGTGTAATGTTTTCATAAAAAATGTTACATTGCTGTAATAATTGTCACTTCTTGTCACAATGTGTATGAAAAATATGTTGAAAAATATAATAAAAAGGCTGTCTAGAAAGATCTAGCAGCCTTTTTATTATAATTTTTTATGTTCATTTTTATTCGTAACACCGAGATGTTTTTGAAGGGTAGTTGAAATAGTATCGACGCTTTTTTCATTTGGAACGTAATAATAAATACCACCTATATATTTATCTGTACCTTCTACTTGCATTTTTTCCATCTTTAAATTTGAATCCATTGAATTTTTTGTAATTGTCATCATATCATCAAAAGTTAAATTGGTTTTTAAGTCTTTATCGACAGCGTCTAGTAGGCCACCGATTTTATTAATGGAATTAAGAGATAGTGCCTTTTCAGCAATGGCCTCTAATACAAGCTGTTGTCGTTGGCCACGCATATAATCACTATCGATGTGACGAGTTCTAGCTAGTGCCAGTGCCTCTTCTCCATTTAAATGTTGACGTCCTTTTTTTAGATGAATTGCATCTGCTTCATCTTTACTGTTTTGCTCTGTGAATTCAACTGGAACGTCCACAGTAATGCCACCAAGAGAATCAACAATTTTAATAAAGGATTTAAAATTGAATTTTACATAATAATCAACTGGAACATCTAAAAAGTTCTCTACCGTATCAATTGTGCTGTCTACACCACCGAATACGTGCGCATGTGTGATTTTATCGTATTTATCACGTGATTTAATGTAGACGCGTGAGTCACGTGGAATGCTTACAAGTTTAACGGATTTATCGTTTTTATTAATTGTTGCAAGTAATAACGCATCTGTTCGAGTTGCTTTTCCATAACCTTTTTCCCTAATATCACTTTCATCAACACCCATAATTAGTACGGAAATATTGTCGGTCATAGGTTTAACAGCTTTTTCACGTTTACTGGACTTATCTCCTCGACCTAGTTCAGCATAAGCATTATTTAAGACGGACTTTGCTTTACTGTATATATGGAAGGAGTAGCCTCCTGCTCCAAGTGCTACAATTAGTAATGGAATAAGAAGGAACCAAAGTAGGCGTTTTTTCTTTGAGCGTCCTTTTTTGGCTCGCGTATTGTTGTTCGTGTCGGATTTCATCATTTTTTCTCCTTTAAAACTATCAAAGTGTATACATTTAGAAGTGTATTCAAACACATAAAAAATATTTTACGCTAAATAAAAGCGATTGTACATGTATAAAAAATAGATGTCTTGATTATTTATCCCGTATTAACGAGCAGTAAAACGCCCACCTCAAAGTCCAGTGAATACAATGAAGTTAGGTGGGAGATAACTGCCCGTAAATACCCGATTGGTGAAGGCTAATAATCAGAGTGGGGATAGCCCCACTCTGATTAAAGTTTCACTTTATAAGACACCTATTCGTTATTGTATACAAAAGATAGGGATAAGAAAATGATAAAATTTTACCTAATTACAACATAATGCTTACGATAATTGCAGATAAAATACTAACGAGAGTAGCTCCATATAGTAATTTAAGGCCAAACCTCGCAACAACGTTTCCTTGTTCTTCGTTTAGTCCTTTTACCGCACCTGAAATAATACCAATGGAAGAAAAATTGGCAAAAGATACAAGGAAAACAGAAATAATACCAACTGTACGGGGAGAAAGGCTATTAGAAATTTTACTAAGGTCCATCATTGCGACAAATTCATTCGTTACAAGCTTCGTTGCCATAATGCTGCCAGCTGCTACAATTTCAGAACTTGGTACACCGATAAGGAATGCGATAGGTGCAAATACGTAGCCAATTAATTGTTGGAACGTAATACCGAATATAATGAGGAACAAGTCATTAATACAACTAATTAAGGCAACAAATCCGATGAGCATAGCGCCGACAACAATGGCTACACGAAAACCATCAAGAATGTATTCTCCAAGCATTTCAAAAAAGCTTTGTTTTTCACCTTTGATTTCTAAAATATCTTCGTCATCTTTAACGTCGTAAGGGTTAATGATGAGTACGATAATAAAACCGCTAAATAAATTGAGAACGAGTGCAGTTACTACATACTTAGGTTCAATCATTGTCATATAGGCACCTACGATAGACATAGATACGGTTGACATAGCGGAGGCACAAAGTGTATAAAGACGGTGTTTTGGGATTTGAGCTAATTGCTTTTTTACTGTAATAAAAACTTCTGATTGGCCGACAATGGCAGAGGCGATAGCGTTGTAAGATTCTAATTTCCCAAGACCATTTATTTTACTAAGAAAGTACCCGATCCAACGAATGAAAAATGGTAGTATTTTGAAATGTTGTAATATACCAATTAAAACAGAAATAAAGACGATTGGTAATAATACAGTAAGGAAAAATGGCATTTCACCTTTATTTGCAAGACCACCAAATACGAAATTTATTCCATTAGCAGCATACTCGAGTAGCTTTGTAAACAAACTGGAAATGATTCTAATAAGTATGAGGCCGATTTCTGTATTTAATAGTAAATAGGTTAAAATTAACTGTATAATAAGCATGATAAAAATTGGTTTAAATTTAATATGCTTCTTATTATTGCTAGCAATATAAGCGAGCAAGAAAACAACAATTAGTCCGACGAAAAAAGTAATGAATTTCATGGTAAGCCCCCTAAAAGAGATATTCTGCTATATATGTTTTTCATTTCAAGGGAGAATATGCATCTTTGGTAAAGAAAGGAATAGAGAGAGTATGAATATATGTAGAGTGCATCACGTTGCAATTATTTGTTCGAATTATGAGACGTCAAAGTATTTTTATACTAGAATATTAGGGTTTAAAGAAATGAATGAAGTATATAGAAAGGAACGAGATTCTTATAAATTAGATTTATGTGTAGGAGAAGAGTATCAAATCGAATTATTTTCATTTCCAAATCCGCCTGAGCGCAAAAGTTTTCCAGAAGCAGCCGGTCTTAGACATTTAGCATTTGCTGTTACAAATATAGAAGAAGCTGTGAAGCATTTAAATCAATGTGGTGTTGAGACCGAACCGATCCGTATTGATGAAATAACGGGGAAGAAATTCGTCTTTTTCCAAGACCCTGATGGTTTACCTTTAGAATTGTATGAGGTTTGAAAATTGGTGGATTTTATATAGAGTTGCTTTCCAATAATTGAAGAAACTAAAGTGAAACTTCTTTTTAAAAGGAGGTGTAACTTTAGCTAAGAAAGCTAAAGAGCATATGTGGATATTTTAAAATTATTGATGGTAGTCATTCTTATTGGGTTAACAGCATTTTTTGTGGCTGTTGAATTTGCAATTATTAAGGTACGTAGCAGTCGTATTGATCAACTCGTTAGCGAAAAAAGACGAGGTGCACTGGCCGCTAAAAAGGTAACTACAAATTTAGATGAATATTTATCGGCCTGTCAGCTAGGTATTACAATTACTGCTTTAGGGCTCGGGTGGTTAGGGGAACCAACCATTAAACATTTACTCGAGCCGTTGTTTTTAAAATTGCAATTCTCACCTACAATTTCCAGTACAGTTTCATTTATTATTGCCTTTGCAGTAATTACATTTTTACATGTTGTCATTGGGGAACTTGCTCCAAAGACATTTGCTATACAAAAAGCAGAACAAGTTAGCTTATTGTTATCGAAGCCACTTATTTATTTTTACCGAGTTATGTATCCGTTTATTTGGGCTTTGAATGGTTCAGCGAGGGTTGTAACTGGTTTATTTGGATTAAATCCAGCTTCTGAACATGAAGTAGCTCATTCAGAAGAAGAATTAAGGTTAATCTTATCTGAGAGCTATGAGAGCGGAGAGATTAACCAAAGGGAATTTAAATATGTAAATAATATTTTTGAATTTGATAATAGAGTAGCAAAAGAAATTATGGTACCTCGTACGGAAGTTGTAGGCTTATATGAGGACGAACCATTTGAAACACATATTAAAGTAATCGCGCAAGAAAAGTACACGAGATATCCTGTATTTGGTGAAGATAAAGATGAAATTATTGGGATGGTTAATGTAAAAGATTTATTTATTCGTTATATGGATGGTAATCGGGACGAGGAGTGCTCGATTATGCCATATACAAGGCCAGTTATTGAAGTGCTAGAAAATATTCCAATTCATGATTTACTATTACAAATGCAAAGAAAACACATTCCATTAGCTGTATTGTATGATGAATATGGTGGTACAGCAGGGATTGTTACACTAGAAGATATTTTAGAAGAAATTGTTGGAGAAATTCGAGATGAATACGATGAAGATGAGAATCCACCTATAGAGCATGTAAGTGAAGGTTATAAAATCGTAGAGGGAAAAGTGCTTATTAGTGAAGTAAATGATTTGCTTGGCATACATTTAATTGCTGATGATGTAGATACAATTGGTGGCTGGATTATGGTACAAAAACAAATCGTTGCTGAAGGAGATGTTATTGAGAAATACGGTTTTTATTTTAAAGTCCTTGAAAAGGATATGCATCAAATTAAACGAGTGGAAATAAGGAAAGTAGAAGAATGATTTTCTATAAACTTTAATAAAAAGGATATGCAGAAAAATAAATGTTTGCGCTTTCAAAAAAGGTACTATATAGTGAAGGTGGATACTGAAAAATTCTTCTGAATGATACTCGTGTTTTTAGAGGGCGGATTTTTTGGATAAGGATTTAGAATGAAAAAGTATAGGTGATAAAAATGATAGCAACGAAGGATATACGTATAGAAAAAGATTTTTTAGGTGAAAAAGAAGTACCAAGTGCAGCTTATTATGGTGTACAAACATTACGTGCCGTAGAAAACTTCCCAATTACAGGATATCGCATTCATCCATCACTCATTACAGCAATGGCAATTGTGAAAAAAGCGGCGGCGCTTGCGAATATAGATACTGGTTACTTAGCTAAAGACATTGGACATGAAATTGCAGAAGCAGCGCAAGAAATTGTTGATGGAAAGTTTCATGATCAATTTATCGTGGATCCTATTCAAGGCGGAGCCGGAACTTCTATTAATATGAATACAAATGAAGTAATTGCGAATAGAGCGTTAGAACGTATGGGATATGAAAAAGGGGCGTATGCGAAAATTAGCCCAAACACTCATGTGAACATGGCCCAATCAACGAACGATGCGTTTCCGACAGGAATTCATATTGCAACTCTTATGATGTTAGAAAAGCTTCTTATTACAATGGAAGAACTTCATTCTGCTTTTCGTAAAAAAGCAAAAGAGTTTGATCACGTTATTAAAATGGGACGCACACATTTACAAGATGCAGTTCCAATTCGCCTTGGACAAGAATTTGAAGCGTATAGCCGAGTGCTTGCGCGTGATATAAAAAGAATTAAACAGTCTCGTCAACATTTATATGAAGTGAATATGGGGGCGACAGCTGTTGGTACAGGATTAAATGCAAATCCTACGTATATTGAACAGGTGGTAAAACATTTAAGAACGTTTAGTGGGTTCCCACTTGTTGGTGCAGAGCATTTAGTTGATGCAACGCAAAATACAGATGCATACACAGAAGTATCTGCAGCACTTAAAGTATGTATGATGAACATGTCTAAAATTGCAAACGATCTTCGTATTATGGCGTCTGGGCCACGTGTTGGGTTGGCTGAAATTCAATTGCCAGCACGTCAGCCAGGTTCATCGATTATGCCAGGTAAAGTAAATCCAGTTATGGCAGAAGTGATTAACCAAGTCGCATTCCAAGTAATCGGAAACGATCATACAATTTGCTTAGCATCAGAAGCAGGACAATTAGAGTTAAACGTAATGGAGCCTGTGCTTGTATTTAATTTAATTCAATCTATAAGTATTATGAATAATGGATTCCGTGTATTCCGTGAATATTGTATTGAAGGAATTACAGCAAATGAAGAATTGCTGAAGCAATATGTTGAGAAAAGTGTTGGAATTATTACAGCAGTTAATCCTCATATTGGTTATGAAGCAGCATCTCGTATTGCACGTGAAGCGATTGAAACAGGAAAATCTGTTAGGGAGTTATGTTTAGAGCATGGTGTACTGACAGAAGAGGAATTGGATATTATTTTAGATCCATTCGAAATGACTCACCCTGAAATTGCTGGAGCTTCTTTATTAAAAAATAAAGAAATGTAATGTGAAAAACACCGATCCATTTGGATCGGTGTTTTATTTTTAAAAGATATTAAATACAGCGTTTAATTGAAGTAAGCTAATAACAGCTAAGAAGATTAAACTGTATTTCATTGCTGTTTTAAATAGAGCAGATTCTTTACCAACTAGTCCAACTGCGGCACAAGCAACTGCTACAGATTGTGGTGAAACCATTTTTGCCATTGTACCACCTACTACGTTTAAGGCAACGAGTGTAGAAGGAACGATGTTTAACTGGTCTGCTGTTACTGCTTGAAGTGGTGCGAATAAAGAACCACTTGAAACTACTGAACCTGTAATGAATACGCCAATCCATCCTAAGATTGGAGAAAGAACTGGGAATGCATTACCAGTAGAAGAGAATGCAAGTCCAAGTGTAGATGACATACCAGAGTAGTTCTCTACGTAAGCTAAAGCGATAACGCTACAAATTGTATATACTGGAGCTTTTAATTCTTTCATTGTTTCAATCATTAATTCCTTAACCATTTTACCTTTTACGCGGTAAACGATAAGTGAAACGATAATTGCTAGTACAATCGCAGTAGTTGTAGAAGAGAATACATCAAATTTGAAAACAGCTGCGAAAGGTGTATCAGCTTTTGTAATTGGTGTAGTTTTCATAACAGCATTATGAAGACCAGGGAACTGAATGTTAAATACTAAGTTTGCTAACGCACCATCTGGAGCAAATAAAGCTTTAATCGGTTTTAAGTTAAAGATTGTTACAAATGCAGTTAAGAATACGAATGGAGACCAAGCATATAAAATTTGATTGAATGTATGTGATACTTTAGTTTCTTGTTTTTCTTCTTTAGTAGAAGATTTTGGTTGCCAAACACGTAAGAATAATGCAAGAGCAATCATACTTACAACGGCTGCGAAAATATTAGTAAGTTCTGCGCCTAAGAAGTAAGTTACAGCGAATTGAGTAATAGCGAAAGAAACACCACTTACAAGAATACCTTGCCAAGTTTCTTTAATACCTTTAATTCCATCGACCATTGAAACAAGTAAGAAAGGTAAGATAACACTAATGAAAGGTAAAATAAGAACAGTTTGACGACCAATAGTTAATGCGTCAAGTTGAGTTAATTGTGCTGGTACTGTAACTGGAATACCCATAGCACCCATAGCACCACCAGCAATATTAGCTACTAAACAAATACCTGCTGCTTTTAATGGATTAAAGCCCATACCTACAAGTAGTGCGGCTGTAATAGCAACTGGAACCCCTAGACCAGCTGCGCCTTCTAAGAAAGCACCGAAAGAATAAGCGATTAATAATACTTGTAAACGTTGATCATTTGTAATGCTTGAAATACTATCGCGAATAATATTGAATTGCTCTGTTTTAACAGTTAATTTGTAAAGGAAAATTGCAGCGATAACGATAGTACAAATTGGATAAAATCCAGATAAAACACCGAATCCGGCAGATGCTACAGCTACTGTTGCTGGCATTTTATAAACAAATATTGCAAGGATAATAGCGACAATCACACTATAAAGACCAGCCATGTAACTTTTCATTTTGAATCCCATTAAACAAATGATGAAACAAAAGATTGGAAGTGCTGCGATTAGTGCAGATAACCAAATATTGTTTAACGGGTCATAAATTTGTGTCCAAGTACTCATAATAATGACAACTCCTATCTATTATATGTGAAGAAATTCACATTATTTGTGAAACAATTCACAATCAACTTACATGCTTAGTATATTCTCCTTCAACACTATTGTCAACGTAAAAAAGTATAATTATTCCATAATAGTGTTAAAAGAAAAGCTTTGTTCATAAAGTAGACAAAAAACACACTCAAATGAATTTAAGTGCGCTGTATAAACTATGTGCATATTATTTTGCTTATTCAGATGGCATGTTCCTTATAGGCGTATATTAGATGAAGTCTTTTATATTAAGTATAAAGTTTGATATATGCAATTATCTGTCCTGTTTGATCTAGTGGGGGGAACGGTGAGTGGATTTAATAGGAAGTTTTGCACAACAATCCAACCGCTTGCAATACGAATAAAAAATAAGAAACAAATTTTTAATATCACATCATCTCTTTTTACTGAAAATTCCTTTTAGCGTAACAAAGAGGTTAATTATAGTTCAACTACATTACGATAGGTTATCAATTATAGACGGTATTTTACAATACCGTTACTGTGCATTTCAATGAGGTGAAAATATAACAAAAAGCCTGATAAAACAAAGTTTGCAAGCAAAGTATTCGTAGGCCATTATTTTGCTTTTTCGTTATATCATATAGTATAATATTCAAAATCAGCAAGGATTTTTTCCTGAATTTTTGCTGATAAAGATGGAAAAATTTTTCGGCTTTATAGGTTGATAAAGTTATGTCGTAACAGGAAATATAAGAACAGATATATAAATAAATAAAAAGAACATAAAAACGCAAATAAAAACGAAAATGAGGGGAACTTTATGAGCCAAAATCAATTCGAATGTCGTATTTCAGAAGAAGATGTACAAATGTTAAGAGCGTTAGCTCACCCACTTCGTCTACGTCTAGTAATGGAACTTATGCAAAGAGGAACATGTAATGTAACACAGCTCCAGGAAGTATTAGAAATTCCACAATCAACTGTTTCACAACATTTAACGAAGTTAAAGCAAAATAAAGTAGTACGCTTTGAAAGACGAGGATTAGAAGTGTATTATCAAATCCATAATGATAAAGTAAGTGCAGTAGTAAAAACATTATTTTCTTAAAATTTGAATATTATGGAAAAAGACGTGTAGAATATACGTCTTTTTTTATTTGTCAGAAAGGTAGCGAGAGAGTAAATATTAGCATGTTAGGAAGAAATGACTATCAATCAATATGCTGCCTTACGGAATATATTCTAAAAGGAAAAGAAAAAATAAAAAGGAGTATAGTAAGCAAAAGGAGGGATAGTAGTATGGATGTGAAACGTGTGAAACAAATCTTATCTTCTTCAAGTAGAATTGACGTTACATATGAGGGCGTACCAGTATGGATTGAGAGCTGTGATGAGCAGAAGGGGAGTGCTCAAGTGTATGATGTATCTAATCCTGGTGAGAGCGTTCATGTGGACGTGACAGCTTTAGAGGAGAAGTAATAAAAAAGACGCTTCTAATTTTAGAAGCGTCTTTTTGTTATTCCATCATATGTGCAATTTTCTTAGAGAACATAAGAAGTACTAATCCCAGTACAATTACGATAATACCGATGCTTGCGAATACTTCTAAATATCCTAAAGATTGAGTGAAAGCGGCTAATTGTCCTGCTAATAAGTTTGCGAAGCCAGTACCAGCTAACCATACACCCATTAATAATGATGCTAATTTAACAGGAGCAATTGCACTTACCATAGATAATCCGATTGGTGATAAGAATAACTCACCGATTGTGTGGAACATGTAAGTGAATACAATGAATAGTAAGTTTGCTTTCATTGTAATGTTACCTTCATCGCTACCAGTTTTTAAAACAGCTAAAGTTAGAACTAAATATCCAATCCCTAGTAAAATCATGCCTAATGCCATTTTTGTTGGGATTTTCAAATCGCCATTTTTTGTTTTTGAAAGCTTAATCCATAACGCAGAAACAGGTAATGCTAGTAAGATAATGAATAGTGGGTTTACAGATTGGAACCAAGGTGTTGGAATTGTAAATCCACCAATTGTACGATCTACGAACTTATCTGTGTAAAGTGTTAAAGAACTACCAGCTTGCTCAAATCCTGCCCAGAAGAATACTACGAAACAAGTTAAAATTAAAATTGCAGCAGTACGTTTTTTCTCTTGTGTTGTTAAAGGTTTTTTCTCAATTGCTTTTGCATTTTTTTCTTTAGATTGTTTACCTACAACAGTTGTTCCGATAGACCCTAAGTAACGAGGTGCTAAGAAATTAAAGGCAAGCTGCCCAATAATCATACCGATACAAGCTGTTAAGAAACCGTATCTATAATCTGCGAAGTAACCGCAAATGAATGGAGCGATAAGAGCTCCTAAGTTAATCCCCATGTAGAAGATAGTGAAGGCACTATCACGACGAGAATCGTTTTCGCTATATAATTGACCTAATAAAGTCGAAATATTTGGTTTGAAGAATCCGTTACCAATAACTAATAATCCTAATCCTAAGAAAAGTCCAGTTTTTGTGTTCATTGAGAATAATACAAAGTTACCAATTGCCATGATGATACCACCAATAGTAATGGCATGTCGCTTCGTAATGAAATGGTCAGTTAACCAACCACCAATAATAGGTGTGAAGTATACTAACATTGTGAAAATACCGTAAATTTGAACTGCAACTGCTTTATCAAATCCTAAACCGCCGCTTACTAAGCTCGTTGTTAAATAAAGAACTAATAAGCCACGCATTCCGTAATAACTAAATCTTTCCCACGCCTCTGTAAAGAACAACAAGTATAACCCTGGTGGATGTTTTTTTGGTGATTGTTGCTCTCCAGCTTTGTCTAATTTTAAAGCTGCATCCATTTTTGTTTCCCCCTAATCCTGTATAACGGATATTTATGTAATCATTTTAATTTACAAAATATTTAGAAGTCAATAGAATTATATGGAAATAGAAAGAAAATTTCTAAAAAAGTTCTATTTTTCTTCGACCGTTACTGTATTTTGCCCTGAAAACGAGATGATAAGCGTTTTCAAATGTAATAATTGAATTCTAAAAGAAAATAAAATAGTGATTAATCAGAAAATTTAGATTAAAACATTTATTCTGATATAAAGAAAATATATTCTATTTACTTTCTCAATATAACATATTGGGAATAAAAATACAAAACGAAATAATGTGACATTTAAGTGAATTGAAAAATAACCAGCTCCACATAAGGGAGCTGGTTAAGGAAATATTATTTAACAAAGCGTTTTTCGATGTCATCTAATAGTAGGTTAGCGGCCATTACGCCACCAGCTGTATTCCAAATAACGTCATCAACTTTGTATGCTTTACCATTTTTTACTGCATTTAAATTTTTAAATAGAGGATCGTTTATATACTCTTTTTCTAGTTCAGACCCTTTTTTCTCATTTCCTTTATCGAATGTGAAGTAGAATAATACGTCACCATCCATAGCAGAAATACGCTCTTTAGATACGTTACGCTCTGCAAAATCATCTTTATTTTGATCTCCAGGACGTTTAAATCCAAGTTCTTTTAAAATAACACCAGAGAATGTATCGCCATGATAAATACGAACATCACCAGGCATGAAACGAACCATAGAGATTTCTTGGTTTACTTTATCGCCAAGTTTGCCTTTTAAATCTTTTATACGTGATTCGTAATCAGCTACAACTTTTTGACCTTCTTTTTCTTTATTTAATGCTTTTGCATAAAATTTGAAGTTATCTTTCCATTCACCACGTAATGTTTCTGAGAACACAGTAGGTGCAATTGCTTTTAGTTGTTCGTACACTTTTTCGTGGCGCATTTTATTACCGATAATTAAGTCTGGTTTTAAAGAAGCAATTGTTTCAACGTTAACTTGTCCTTCATCACCAACAACTTTTACATTTTTCATTTTATCCTTAATATGTGGATACCATGGGTCACCAGTCCAAGACTTTACAGCACCAACTGGTTTCACACCTAATTCAAGTAAAGCTTCAGTTCCTTCATTTGTTAAGATAACTACACGTTTTGGATTAGCAGGAACTTCTGTTTTACCCATTGCATGTTCTACAGTAACCACTTCTTTTTTATTATCTTCTTTTGTAGATTCTTCTTTGTTATTTGATTTTCCACAAGCGCTTAAAAGCATTGAAAATGCTAGTAAAAATACAAATACTGTAAACGATTTCTTCCGCATGAAATTCATTATGTACCCCCTACATGTTGAGAATATTTTTCAATAGCAAGCATGATATTAAGCCTTTATCTTTTGATTGTCAATACATATGGGTGAAAATAATTCTCATTTCCGTTGACAATGAGAATTAAGTTGAAATACACTAACAACGTATCATTATACATTGAAGGGGAAACGCTGCATGTTATTAAAAACAAATCGAGCAAAATGGATTGGATTATTTGTTGGAATCATTGCAGTCGTTATTTGTATTTGGGGAAGTATTATTTTCGGATATACAAATACGAGTTGGAAACTAGCATTGGATGCTTTTTTCCATTTTAACGGTTCCAATGAACATATTATTATTCAAAATGTACGTCTGCCTAGGGCGTTAATTGCAGCTAGTGTTGGTGCTAGTTTAGCCATTGCTGGTTGTCTTATGCAAACTTTAACTAAGAATCCACTTGCTTCTCCAGATTTTATTGGATTAAATTCAGGTGCTGCGTTCTTTATAGTTGTAGCAATTGTAATCTTTTCAGTAACATCATTATCAGCTTTCACATGGATTGCCTTTTTAGGAGCGGCGGTTGCAGCTGTACTTGTATTTGCTTCTAGTTCTTTAGGAAAAGAAGGGACTACACCTCTTAAGTTAACGTTAGCAGGGGTCGCAATTAGTGCATTATTTTCATCATTAACACAAGGATTACTTGTGTTAAATGAAAAAGCACTTGAAGAGGTATTATTTTGGCTTGCTGGATCTGTGCAAGGGAGAAAGTTAGAAATTTTACAATCTGTATTCCCATATTTATTAATAGGATGGATTGCATCTCTTATGATGGCAGGGAAAGTAAATACATTAATGATGGGGGAAGACGTTGCAAAAGGACTTGGACAACGAACGATTTTAATGAAATCATTCGTACTACTTATTATTGTCCTGTTGTCTGGTGGTTCAGTTGCGGTCGCAGGTCCAATTGGATTTATTGGTATTGTTACCCCGCATTTTGCCAGATTTCTAGTTGGAGTAGATCATAGGTGGAGAGTACCGTATAGCGGTTTATTAGGTGCAATACTATTAATCTTAGCTGATATAGCAGCAAGATATGTCATTATGCCACAAGAAGTACCAGTAGGAGTTATGACAGCATTTATTGGAGCTCCATTCTTTATTTATATTGCACGTAAGAGAGGGCTTAGCAAATGAAGAAGTATATTCCATTTCGTATAGGGAAAGGCGGGCCCTCGTTTTTAATGTATAAACGAGCTTGTCTCGTCTTATTTAGTTTATTAGTTGTTTTAATAGGATTATTTTTTGCGAGTGCAGGTATGGGAGACATGAAAATTGCTCCTTATGATGTATGGCAAGCGATCACTGGAAATGGCGATGCGATGTCTAACATGGTTGTAAATAAGTTTCGTATGCCGCGTATTTTAATTGCCATCCTTGTAGGAATTGCGCTTGCTGTAGCAGGATGTATTTTACAAGGTCTCGTTCGAAATCCACTTGCTTCTCCGGATATCATCGGGATTACGGGTGGGGCAAGTGTTGCAGTTGTATTGTTTTTAGCTATATTTAGTGATAAAAATAATGCGCTAACTGTAAGCATTCATTATATGCCGTTAGCAGCCTTTGTTGGGGCAACGATTGTGGCGCTTTTTGTATATTTATTTGCATGGAGAAATGACGGGTTATCGCCGATTAGTCTTGTTTTAATTGGTGTGGGGTTTTGGGCATTAACGAAAGCGGCAACGACTTTGTTTATGTTGTTAGCACCAATTTATCAAGCGAGTCAAGCGAATGTATGGATTACAGGTACTGTTTATGGTTCTTCATGGCAAAACGTTATGGTGCTTGCACCGTGGGTTCTCATTTTAACGGTAATATCATTTATAGCTGCTAGACATTTAAATGCGCAAGAGCTAGGGGATGATATTGCGGTAGGACTTGGTGTTCCTTTAACGAAGTCACGCGTATTCATGTTATTACTTAGTACGGCTTTAATTGGGGGAGCAGTTGCCTTCGCCGGAGGAATTGGATTTGTCGGTTTAATGGCACCTCATATTTCACGAAGGCTAGTTGGTTCTTTATACGGTGCATTACTCCCAGTTGCAGCTATTGTCGGTGCAATTCTAGTACTTGCTGCAGATTTAATTGGGCGTACAGTTTTCACACCACTTGAAATTCCAGCAGGGGTATTTACATCAGCAATTGGTGCACCTTATTTTATTTATTTACTTTATAAAAGTCGGAATTCATAAAGGGAGATGAATATGCAAAAAGCATTGGAGACGAAATGTTTGACGTTGTCTTATGGTGAAACAATTATTATTGATGAGTTGAATTTAGAAATTCCAAAAGGTGAAATTACAATCTTTATCGGTTCCAACGGTTGCGGGAAATCAACTTTATTACGTTCACTAGCTAGATTATTAAAGCCAACAACTGGTGACATTTTGTTAGATAATCAAGCTATTCAAAGTATGCAAACGAAGCAAATTGCTCGTCAAATGGCAATTTTACCGCAAGGACCGCAAGCACCTGAAGGGCTTACAGTATTGCAACTTGTAAAACAAGGACGCTATCCATATCAAACATGGCTGAAACAGTGGTCAGAAAAAGATGAGGAAATGGTACAGAAGGCACTTGCAGCAACAGGTATGACAGAATTTGCTGAGCGTGATGTGCATGCTCTTTCAGGTGGACAACGACAACGTGCTTGGATTGCAATGACGCTTGCACAAGATACAGATATTATTTTACTGGATGAGCCTACTACATATTTAGATATGACTCACCAAATTGAAGTGCTAGATTTATTATTCGAATTAAATGAAACAGAACAAAGAACAATTGTTATGGTATTACACGATTTAAATTTAGCATGTCGCTATGCAGATAACATTGTAGCCATTCAAGATAAACAAATATATGCACAAGGTAAACCTGAAGAAGTGGTAGATGAGAAACTAGTACGTGATGTATTCCGAATGGAGTGTCAAATTAGTACGGATCCGTTGTTTGGAACACCGCTTTGTATACCTCACGGAAGAGGAAGACGTGTAGTTAAAGAAGTTGCTCAGGCAATGAGATAAAAAAACGATGAGTGATTCATCGTTTTTTTTATTTGGTACAAGAAAATAAGAGGAAGAGAGGAATACGTAAGCGACGTTTATAATCTGCTTCATTTTGAAAATAGGTTGGATTTGGTGTAGCTTCTTTTAATGATGTAATGGTAAATCCGGCTTGCTGTAATAATGTGAAATAATCTTCCGTTGTACGATGATATTTAATAACTTCTTGGTCAATCCATGGTTCAACCCGTTTGCCTAGTTTAAAGTAATCATCGACGAGCCAACTCGTTCTTTTACCACTTGTTTGTAAGCTTTCAAACGAAGAAGTAATAACGGGATGTTGAACGCTAAAGGTAAAGGTGCCATTTGTTTTTAAAGTTTGAAATACATTTTGAAAAATGGTATCAAGATGTTCAATATAATGTAAGGCGAGTCTAGATGTTACTAAATCAAAAGTGGAAGAGGGGTAGGTATAATCTTTGAGGTTTAAAAAATGAACAGATCCATTTTTATTTTCTAGTTGTTTTTTAGCTTTTTCATACATAAGTTCGGAGCCTTCAATGCCGGTGTAAGAGTAGCATCCCTTTTCTAATAATTCCGCGCCAAACTTAGCATCACCACAGCCTAAATCGAGAATTTGTTTTCCTCGTACATGACCAATGATCTGAAAGAATACTGGTTTTTCAATGGATTCATTTGGGCTATTTTCTCGGTATCTTCGTTTCATATATTGTTCGAAAAATGCTGTGTTATTGTATACATCAGATTCTGTAAATGCCATGTTTGAAACCTCCCGAAATATTTTTTTAATTCTATCAAATATGAAAAGTAAATGATAGATTTATTGTAATGAATCATATATAATCTAAAAATGTAAGCGGTTACTTTAAACTATTTTTCTATAATAAATTCTGAAAACGTGTTAAGCTAGTAGAGGGATTATTAGAACTATTAAGACAATAATCCGCTTACATGAACGATGGGAGGCTTCACGATGTCTAGTAAAACACTTGCGAAATTTTTAGAAGAAAACTTAGAGGATTTAAAATCAAAGGGGCTTTATAACGTAATTGATCCGCTTGAGAGTTCAAATGGACCGATCATTACAATTGGCGGAAAAGAATATATTAACTTATCTTCAAACAACTATCTTGGATTAGCAACAGATAGCCGTTTGCAAGAAGCAGCAATTGGTGCTATTCATAAGTACGGTGTTGGAGCAGGGGCTGTTCGTACAATTAACGGTACTTTAGATTTGCATATTAAGTTAGAAGAAACAATTGCAAAGTTTAAACATACAGAAGCAGCAATTGCTTATCAATCAGGATTTAACTGTAATATGGCAGCGATTTCAGCTGTTATGGATAAAAATGATGCAATTCTTTCAGACGAATTAAACCATGCTTCTATTATTGATGGTAGTCGTCTATCAAAAGCAAAAATTATTGTTTATAAACATTCGGATATGGAAGATTTACGCCAAAAAGCAATTGCGGCGAAAGAATCAGGTCTTTACAATAAATTAATGGTAATTACAGACGGTGTCTTTTCAATGGATGGAGATGTTGCAAAACTACCAGAAATTGTTGAGATTGCAGAAGAGTTAGATTTAATGACATACGTAGATGATGCACACGGTTCAGGTGTACTTGGAAAAGGTGCAGGAACTGTAAAGCACTTCGGTCTTTCTGATAAAGTTGATTTCCAAATTGGTACATTATCAAAAGCAATTGGGGTGATTGGTGGATATGTAGCAGGGAAACAAAATTTAATTGACTGGTTAAAAGTTCGTTCACGTCCATTCTTATTCTCTACAGCATTAACACCAGCTGATGCAGCAGCTTGCATGAGATCAATTGAAATCTTAATGGAAAGCACAGAGTTACACGATCGCTTATGGGAAAATGGTCGCTACTTAAAACAAGGATTAAAAGAACTTGGCTTTAACATTGGGGAAAGTGAAACGCCAATTACACCTTGTATCATTGGGGATGAGGTATTAACACAAGAATTTAGTAAACGTCTAAATGAAGAAGGTGTATACGCAAAATCTATCGTGTTCCCAACTGTAGCAAAAGGAACAGGGCGCGTTCGTAATATGCCTACAGCAGCTCATACGAAAGAAATGTTAGATGAAGCAATTCTTAAGTATGAAAAAGTAGGAAAAGAAATGGGCATCATTTAAGTAACGACATCTTTTGAATAGCTTGCAAATGAGGAGTGGGGAAAATGAAAAAAATTCTAGTAACCGGTTCTTTAGGGCAAATTGGTTCTGAACTAGTAATGAAACTTCGTGATGTATACGGCGCATCAAATGTTATTGCAACAGATATTCGTGAAACAGATAGTGAAGTAGTAACGTCTGGTCCATTTGAAACGTTAGATGTAACAGATGGACAAAAACTACATGATATCACAAAGCGTAATGAAGTAGATACAATTATTCATTTAGCAGCTTTACTTTCAGCAACAGCAGAAAAAAATCCGTTATTTGCATGGAACTTAAATATGGGCGGACTTGTAAATGCATTAGAAGCAGCTCGTGAATTAAACTGTAAATTCTTCACGCCAAGTTCTATCGGCGCATTCGGTCCATCGACGCCAAAAGATAATACACCGCAAGATACAATTCAGCGTCCTACTACGATGTACGGGGTAAACAAAGTGGCAGGAGAATTACTATGTGATTATTATCATCAAAAATTTGGTGTAGATACGCGCGGTGTCCGTTTCCCAGGTTTAATTTCTTACGTAGCTCCTCCAGGAGGCGGAACAACTGATTATGCAGTTGAAATTTATTATGAGGCGATTAAAAAAGGTGCATACACCTCATACATTGCTGAAGGAACGTACATGGACATGATGTATATGCCTGATGCTTTACAAGCGATCATTTCATTAATGGAAGCTGATCCAAGTAAGCTAGTGCATAGAAATGCATTTAACATTACAGCAATGAGCTTCGAGCCAGAGCAAATTGCAGCGTCAATTCGTAAACACATTCCGACGTTTACAATGGATTACGCAGTAGATTCAGCTCGTCAAACAATCGCTGATAGCTGGCCAAACTCTATTGACGCAACTGCAGCAATGAAAGAGTGGGGCTTTAAAGCAGAATACGATTTAGACAAAATGACAACTGACATGCTGGCTAAGTTAAAAAAAAAGCTCGCAGCTGAGTTAGTGATGAATTAATAGGAAGAGTCGATTCTTAGGAATCGGCTCTTCATTATTTTTGGGAGGAGAGAAGTCTTATGCAAAGAGTTGATGTCGTATACGCACTAATACATGACGAGGAAATAGATAAAATATTAATGGTACATAATACAGAACAAAACGTTTGGTCATTGCCAGGTGGGGCTGTGGAAAAAGGTGAAATATTAGAGGAAGCACTAATAAGAGAAGTGAAAGAAGAGACAGGTTTAACTGCTACGTTAGGTGGACTTGTTGCGATCAATGAAAAATTCTTTGAAGAATCAGGGAATCATGCACTGTTTTTTACATTCCGAGCGAATGTAGTAAAAGGGGAACTTATTGCGGAAGATGAAGGTGAAATTTCTGCAATAGAGTGGGTAGATCGAACAATTGCGAATGAGCGCTTCCCATACTATGACGGAGGATTTGAATCTTTATTAGAAGTAGCCATTCCATACAAGTTTCAACCAGAAACAAAGTAATTGAACGAAAAAACAGGAGCCACAAGGCTCCTGTTTTCTATTCAATCGTCTTCAGTAATAGTTTTTTCAGCAATGGTTTAATCTTCAATCGTAAATCTTCAGCATGATTTGCAACTAAGAAGTGATGGTTATAAATGTTTTTCATCAATTGATAAGTTGCTTCTTTCGCTTCGCCTTCTTCGATGAAGATACCGATTACTTCCATACCACTTTTACGCGCGAGTTTAACAGCTTCATGCGTATCTAAAATTCCGTCTTGTTGATAGTCTAGCGCAGAAGGCTCACCGTCTGTGAAGACTAGTAAGAATTTATGTTTCTCAGGTCTTTTGGCAAGTTTTTCAGAAACGATACGAATAATATATCCGTCGCGGTTATCTTCTTCTTCACGAAGTTGCATAATTTCTGGACCAACGTTTGGTAACGTTGAGTTTTTATAATTTACAACTTCATGAATAACGTTCGGCTTATCTTCAGGTTTAGCGCTAGAGGCATCTTCCCAAAATCCGCTAATAGCGTGCGGGATTTTTAAAGACTTTAAAGCTTCATGGAATAGTACAACACTCTTCTTCGTTTCTTCCATTTTGTTATACATAGAACCAGAACAGTCAACTAACAGTTGGAATGCAACATCGAGTTCTTGTGACTCTTGTCCTTTTTTATAAAACATACGTGGTTGTTTTTCGGTATAAATACGAAGGAATTTCTTACGAAGTCTTCCGTAATATTTATCACTATTCGCATTCGTTTTATTTTCAATCGTTTTTTCGATAATTTTCTTTAATTCTTTTACATCTTTATTGACGACTGATTTGATAGCTTGGTAATCTTTTTTCTCATCTGAGTTTGCTTTGCGAGCTTCTTTAAATGTATGAGAAGCACCTACATTATACTTACCGTATGCACCGTCGTGCTGGCTAGAAGCGTGTGAAGCCCTTGCTTCTTCTGTATCAGCGCCATCAAAGTTGGATTGTGTACTTTTTTGAGAAGTACCTTGTACAGAACCAAGTGCTTGGTCGCCATCTTCTGATTCGCGAGCAGTATCGCCCATCATGTTTGTTTTTGTTCCGCTTTCTAATTCAAAGCGTAAAAAGTTCTCGTTTTCGTTATTTTTATTTTCACGATGCCATGTGGAGAAACTTTCATCCATTTTGTTTTTATTTTCATCGTCATCTATAAGCTGCGTATCATCATTTGCTAAATCTTCGACGCGACAGTTCTTTTCGTCTGCAAGGACAGATAAGTAAAGTGGAGCATGTCCGAAATAGTTGTTAAGCATATCACTTTCAAGAAGCGCCTCTAAGCGATAGCGAATTTTCTCAACGATATACATAATATCTTCTGTATTACGTGCTTGGAATGTTTCATGTAAAATCGCTTCAATTTGCTCAAAATATTCATTATTAAACATTTCATATTTATCGCTCGTTAATGAAAGATAGCATAGGCAAAATAGACGATCACCGTGATAATTACGAACGCGGTTTATTTCATTTTGAGAGCCGAAATAGTTGCGGTACATTTCTTTTCGACGTTTAAAAACATGCTTCGTGCCAGGACGTAAGTTCTTTACGATTTCCTCAACGCGTAAATCTTCTAATAGAACAAATAATTGTGTTAAAAACTTTTTTAGGGGCGATTCTTGCAATTCAATCGCATAAGAACGAATTAAAGTCATGTCCGAGTAATGTTTATTACCAAGTGCTTTTAAGAACACTTCGCTTTTTAATCCGATTACTGTATCTTCTTCTTTTCGATCATCCCAAAAGTGACTAATGACAACTTTCTTTTCAATTTCGTCGTAGTATGCTTTATAGCCATATTCAAGATAGGCATCGTCTTCTTTTAGAAGGGCATACATTAAGTTTTCCATTTGTAGAAACAGCGACGCATCAATTTTTTTGTCACTAAAAATTTGTCTCATAAATTATCCCTCAAAGAAATAACTTTCTGCTAATTCACGGACAGTCATTTGTTCTGTTTCATCATTAAGTTTTGCAATTATGCTTCGTTCAATCGCTCGCATAATAGGAATATATACACCTAAATCACATGCGTCGATAATACCACGAATACTTGCTGCTTCTTCACTTACACGTCCATCGCGAGCTAAAGGCATAAGGTCGCTTGCAAATGCAACAAACTTTTCAATTGTTGCAACATCATTTAATTTTGATTCTGCTAATAATAGTTCTTTTAATGTGTCACCTTGAATGTAAGGAACTTCAATAATAACGAAACGGTTTTTTAACGCTTCATTTAGTTCACTTGTTCCAACGTAACCTTCGTTAATCGCAGCAATTACACGGTATTCGTCATCACCGTATACAACCTCTTGTGTAAATGGGTTTGTAATCATTTTACGGTAATCTAATGCGCCGTGAAGTAGCGGTAAAGTTTCAGGTTTTGCCATATTGATTTCGTCAATATATAGGAAGTGACCGTTCTTCATTGCTTTCATAAGAGGACCGTTAACGAATGAAACTTCAGATGCACCATCTTTCGTTTGTAGTGTGTTGTATCCTAAAATACCCTCTACATCTAAGTCGACAGAGCAGTTAATGCTATGCATTGGTTTTTGGAATAAAGAAGAAAGAGTTTCCGCTAGTACTGTTTTACCACTACCAGTCGGTCCTTTTAAGAGAATGTTCTTGCCAAGAAGAAGTGCTGTAATCGCATCTTCAATAATGCTATTATCAGACGCTTTATATATTTTCGTTCCGATTAAATGTGCATTTTCACCAGCTTCTTGTTTATTCTTTTCATGAATCGTAGAAAGCTGTTGTTTTAAATCAGCATGTATATGAAATTGTTCTAACATGTATTTCCCACCTAACATTATTTTCATAAAGTAATACATCTTATGATAACTTGTTTTAATATGGTATGCAAAGAAAAGGAAGGAGGATAAAGGGAAAAGAAAAAGCAATCAAGATAAAGTTGATTGCCTACAGTAAAGGAGAAATGAGCCTCATGAAAGACTCCAATATGCGTTTTTTTATACTTCTTTTTTGGAAAGAGTTCCATTTAATTTCAGTTGAATGTTTAAAATCTTCTTCGAAATCACATTTAATATCGTGAACTGTTTTTGATTCATAAAGTACGCTAATAATTTCGTAATTCAATTCAAAGCTACGTACATCCATGTTCGCTGTTCCGATAGTTGCAATTGTATCATCAACGAGTACAATTTTTGCATGCATAAAACCATCTTTATAACTGTAAATAGAAGCACCAGCTTTTAAAAGCGGAGTGAAATAGGATTGAGATGCTTGATCGCTAATGATGCTATCACTTTTACCTGGATATAAAATCCGTACATCTATTCCGGCAATTGCACTTAAGCGTAATAATGTTAAAGTTTCTTGATCTGGAATAAAGTAAGGGGTAGCGATCCAAATGGATTTTTTTGCAGAGCCCATAACAGCTAATAATGTATTACGAATACTTTTATCATCGGAGCTTGGTCCGCTTGCTACGATTTGAACAGCACCTTCTGCATTTGAAATTTCTTTACCTGGGAAGTATTGTCTATTCATGAATTGATCCCAGGAATAGGTATTTAAACCACTAGAGGCATAGAGCCAGTCTTCTAGAAAGATTGCTTGTAATTTATATAATGCTTTTCCTTCTATTTTTAAATGACTATCACGCCAAACGGGAAATTTCTTTGAACGGCCAAGATATTCATCACCGACGTTGAGTCCTCCGGTAAAACCAATTTCTCCATCTACAATAACGATTTTTCGATGGTTACGATAATTGACAGTTTCAAGTAACCAAGCTGAAAAAATAGGGTCAAATTCTACAATTTCAATCTCAGCTTCTTTCATAGGTTGCAAAAATCGTCTTCTTAACGTATTACTTCCAAGGCCATCATAAAGGAAGCGTACAATAACACCATCTTTTGCTTTTTGTATTAAAGCATCTCGAACTTTTGTACCAATTTCATCAGATTTATAAATGTAGTATTGAATATGTATATGATGCTTTGCCTGCTCTATAGCTCGCAAAATTTCTGAAAATGTTTGATCTCCGTTTGTTAAAAGTTTTGTAGTTGTTTTATCTGCGGCAGGACCACCTCCAAATTTTTGTATGACTTCTGTTAAATGTATGGAACGTTCATTTAGTGGGACTGTGAGTAATAACTCTAGTCTTCTTCCTTCTAATATTTCACGGAATAATTTTCTTTGTTCTTCTGAACGATGGAGATGTTTTTTTCTTCTCCAGCGGCTGCGTCCGAAAATAGCGTATAAAAGCACACCTATAATAGGAAGAAGTGCTAATACTAAAAACCATGCTAACGTACTTTGTGGAGATCTATTTTCTATAAAAATAACGAATGAAATTCCGACGATTGTGATGGACCATAGAGCACCGACAAATGTATATAACGAAATATACGATGTATTTAATAGGAACAGAACGATAGATACGATTGTAAATATTAATAGTAATTGAACGATAGGCTTTTTCATTTCTATATAATTCCCCTAATCTTTTTTCAATATAGACTTCTTAAATAGAAGATGTAATATGACATCTTTATTATAAGGTGTTTTGCTTTTTTTACAAAATATAGACATATCACCTATACTTTCCGCATTTGTCCTACATACAGTGTACTATCCCATTTTTTATCTCACTCTTAACGCATATGAAAATGAAAAAATCGAAAAGGAGCGGAGAAACATGAATTATATAGAAAACAATGGATTGTACTATCGGAATCATCATCATGGAGGACACAATCATGGTGGGCACAATCATAACGGTGGACATCATCACCATGGAGGACACAATCACTATGATCACCATCATCATCACGGAGGCGGATGGGGCTGGGGTGGTGGTAGTTCATGGGGAGGTGGATTTTTCCCTGGAAGCTTTGCAGGAGGAGTGTTAGGCGGACTGACAGCTGGTGCATTAACAGGTGCAACAAGTGGAGGATATTATCCAGCTCCATATCCAGTAGCTTATCCATCGCCATACCCTGTAACGTATCCAATGCCATACCCAGGTTATCAGCAAATACCATATTCGTATTAAATTAAAAAAGAGGCTATCCTCTTTTTTAGTTTAATACAGTATTTATTTATAAAATAATTCCAAAGTTAAGGTAGAAATATGTTAATATTTTGTTATTGTAATTCAAAAACATACACATTAATGTAGATTTTCATATTATTATTCGTGAATAGTTATGTAGTATGATCTAATTTCTATTTCGTTATTAAATAACAAAGAGATCAGATATGAGTGGTATTAGTTGGAAACAAGGCTTGCATAGAGCTACTTAAAAGGATTGCGGTATAATAAGGCGCGAAGTAATTAGAGATATGGGAAGCTACCAGTTATAATTGAAACGGTATAATATTGCTTTTTATTACAAATAATATTATGTTATTTTAATCGGTTTATTTAAAAAGATAATTTATGTAAAGGGCTAGTATTAGAAAATGAAATATCTCTATTTCTATGAAGAGAAACAGGTTGTGTTTTAGTCAGATAGAAGCAAGGAGAGATGCGCATGCTAGAACAGAGAGGTCATGCATTATATGACTCTTCGTTGCGAGATTTAAAGTTAGCATTAGATGAGTCTTCAATTGTTGCAATTACAGACCGAGAAGGTCTTATTACATATGTAAATGATAAATTTTGTGAAATCTCTAAATACAAAAGGGAAGAATTAATTGGAAAAGATCACCGTATTTTAAATTCAGGTCATCATCCGAAAACCTTTTTTCAAAACTTATGGAAACGTATTTTGAATGGGAAAGTATGGACAGGTGAGATTCGGAATCGAGCGAAAGATGGTACATATTATTGGGTCAAAACAACAATTGTTCCATTTTTAAATGAAAAAGGAGAGCCATACCAGTTTATCGCAATACGAAATGATATTAGTAGTAGAAAAGAAGCGGAACAGAGGTTGCGGCTAAGTGAAAGTCGTTATAGGGAACTTGCCTATCATGATGCTTTAACGAGTTTGCCGAACCGTTTGCAATTAATAACGACCGTTAATAAATTGATTGCAGATAAAAAAGAATTTGGTATGATTTACTTTGATTTGGACCGTTTTAAATTAGTAAATGATACGTTAGGTCATATGATAGGGGACTTACTTTTAAGCGAAGTCGCTTCAAGGTTGCATTATGTACTAGGAGAGAAAGATGTTCTGGCTAGGCTAGGTGGCGACGAATTTGTGCTGTTAACAAAAAATCATAGACAAGATGATATGAGGCAGTTAGCGACATCTGTGTTGTCATGTTTCCAGGCACCATTTATTCTTGAAGGCCATGAAGTATATATTTCAGCTAGTCTAGGACTTTGTTCTTATCCACAAGATGGACAAGACGTGGAAACATTATTGAAAAACTCCGACTTAGCTATGTATAGTGCAAAAGAACAGGGGAGAAATGCTGCATGTTTCTTTACAGATGAGCTACGCGCGAAAATAAATCGTAGAATGAAAGTTGAGTTTGCTTTGCAAAAGGCAATTCGTGATGAAGAGTTAGATGTAGTATTGCAGCCTATTATTGATTTGAAAACGAAGAGATATTCTGGTATAGAAGCTCTAGTACGCTGTATGACAGAAGACGGACCTATTTCACCAAACGAATTTATCCCGGTAGCTGAAGAGTCTGGACTTATTATAAAGCTAGGAGACTGGGTATTAGAAAAATCGTGCCGATTGTTTAAAACATTGCCAAATTATCAAGAAGGACTAAAGTTATCAGTGAATTTATCTATACAACAATTAATGCAGAAACGTTTTATTTTCTCTGTACGTAGCATTTTAAAGAGAACTGGTTTTCCTCCGAACCGTTTAATATTAGAAATAACGGAAAGCATAGCAGTCCGCCATTTTGATTATATTATTGCTACATTACAAGAATTAAGAAATATGGGTGTGTTAATTGCTTTGGATGATTTCGGAACTGGCTATTCTTCCTTATATTATTTAAAACAACTACCACTGGATATTGTAAAAATTGATCGTAATTTTATTCGTGAATTTCATTATGATCACGCACAACCAGAACGAACGATTGTAAAATCCGTTATTGAAATTGCTCATAGTTTAAATTTAGCAGTAGTTGCTGAAGGAGTAGAAACAGTAGAGCAAGAGAGTTTGTTACAATCAATGAGCTGTGATTATGTACAGGGATTTTATTATGCGAAACCTTTATCTGTAGGAGAGCTAAAAGAAAAGTTAATTACAGATTTTTAATAAAAAAGAGAAGCCAGCAGCTTCTCTTTATTTAATCCGTTTTTTGTGAGTCTTTCATTAGTACTGGATAAAGAATAAGACCTAATATAAACAATCCAATTCCTAAGAAGAACGTTTTTAAATCAGCAGTTCCCGTTTTGATAACCCAAATGGAGTATACCAATGCCAATGTAGTGATAATTCCATCTTTTACTCGAGATCCTGGTAGTATATCATACGTTTCTCCTGTAATAACTAATTTTAATTGGTACAAGGTAGAAACAAGGTATGGAATTAAATAGGCTAATGTTGCTACGACGATAGCGAAACTATATGCTTCTGAAACAGTACCAGAAATCGTTGAAAATAAGAAAATTTGCGTCATTACATTTGTAATCAATAATGATTTTGAAGGACTACCTTTTTTATTTGTTTTCCCAAAAAACTTAGGAAAAAGTCCATTCTTTGCTGCCTGGTAAGGTACTTCTGAACTAACAACGATCCAGCCAACTGTAGATCCAAATAAAGATATAAGAGCGAGTAAGGCCATTATATATGCACCTTTATTTCCAATTGCTAAATTTAATGCATCTACTAACGGTTTTTGAGACTCCTTTAAAGCATCTTGCGGAAGAGCTCCCATTGTAAGTAAAGTAATTGACATGTAAATAAGAAGAGCGATAATTAATCCGAAAATCGTAGCTTTTTTTACATCGCGCTGTGATTTTGCACGGTTAGAAAGCATAACCGCTGATTCAATACCGATAAATGCCCAGAGTGTTGCAATAGCAGCTGAATTGATTTGGCCACCTAACGAGATAGATTGTCCTGCTTCATTCATAAAGGTTTGACCGTCTCCGAAATTAGAAGCATTGAAAATGAATAATGTAATTACAATAAACATTGTAAATCCGATAATTTTTGCAATAGTAGCAAGTAGATTCATATTTCCAGCTCGATCAATATTTTGAGAAAGAATATATTGAATTCCCCATAGCATAAGGCTACATACAAGGAAAGTTAACCCTTTTCCGAGTTCTAGTGAAAATCCGTTTATTGAAAAAAGAATTTGCTTACTTTGTAAAACTGGAAAGAATGTTGATAAATATCCAGCAAAGGAAATAATAACAGATGCTGTTGCAGCCCAGTTAGCAGCCCAATATCCCCATGCCATACTATATCCTGCAACTTTACCAGCTTTTTTTGAAGGAAACATCGCTTGAGCATAGCTTTGTGGTCCAGCTTTTAATTCTGGTTTACGAATCGCTAAATTTCCAAATACAAGTGCAATCATAAATACGCCAAGGCCTGTAATACTCCATGCGAGTGTAGAACCCATTGGACCTGATACTTGTGCTAAATTTGCTGGAAGCATAAATACGCCACCGCCAACCATATTCCCGATAACAAATGCTGTTAAAACCCATAATCCCCATTTTTTCGTTTCCATTTTTGTTAACTCCTTTGTAGTAAGTTTTGCTTAAACATCATTTTTTACTAGCTTTTTGACAATAAAAAAAGAGCCATGTAGATAAAAAAATACCTACATGGCTCTTTTGCCAAAGCGTAGGTACAACGGGAATAACCCTTGTACCTACGCGTAATTTTTCCGCTAGGTTTCAAGGGTTACGTATGATGATGATGTTTTTGTGCAAATGTAACTACAGTTGTTGTATAAGTAAGCATAGTTCTTTGCTCCCTTTCTCCTCTGATTTTGAAGTTAGTATACTACATGTTTTTTTGAATGAAAAGAAAAATATAAAAATTTTTATAAAAATACGTTTTAAAGATTAAATATTTACCTATATTTTTCTTGTACTGGAAAATAAGTGAGAGATTGGCAGAAGAGTGAAGCATGTTATAATACATATAGAATTAGAAGGTGACAAGGGGCTATTGTAGATGATGAGTAAGTATGAACAAATTTATACAGAAATCAGTAAATCTATTGATAATAAACAATTAAAAGAGGGATGCAAAATCCCATCAGAAACAGAATTAATGAAGCAGTATGAGGCAAGCCGAGGCACGGTGAGAAAAGCTGTAGATTTACTGCAAGAGCGTGGATATGTGCAAAAAATTCATGGAAAAGGTGTTTTTGTTTTAAAGCGAAAAAATATTGAATTTAATTTTGGCGGTATTGTAAGTTTCCAAGAAGAAAATGAACGTTTGGGACGTCATTGTATTACGGAAGTTGTGGAAATGGACAAAGAAAAAGCCACAAAAGAAATTGCAAAATTATTAAATGTAAAAGAAAAAACAGAGATTGATCATATTAAACGTGTACGAAATATTGATGGAGAAAAAGTAATTTTAGATATAAATCATTTTGTATCTGAGTTTATTCCAGGATTAACGAAAGAAATTGCAACTGCATCGATTTATAAATACATCGAGAAAGAGCTTGGGCTACATATTAGTTATTCGCAGAGGGTAATTGAAGTACAGCCATGTACAGAGGATGACAGAAAGTATTTAGATTTAAATGGAACAGACTATGTTGTCGTTGTGAAAAACTTTACACATTTGTATGATGGAAGTCAGTTTGAATATACAGAATCACGCCACCGTTTAGATATTTTTCACTTTTCGGATGTGGCACGCAGGAAGTAAAGAGGTGGAACAAAATATTGTTTCATCTCTTTTTTTATAAAAAAAACACAAACTCGTATATACGAGTGTTGACTAACTTATATATACGAGTTAATATGTAATTGTAAACGGTATCAAAAAAAGAAAAGAGGGATGGGAATATGGGGAAAGACTATCGTAAAACAGCAGAGGAAGTGTTGCAGTATATTGGTGGGAAAGACAATATTGAACAAGCTGCACATTGTGTGACGAGGCTCCGTATCGCTTTAAAAGATGAAAGTAAAATAGATAATGATAAATTACAGTCTGTTTCATTAGTGAAAGGAGCGTTTCATAACGCTGGTATATTTCAAGTTGTAATTGGTCCAGGGGATGTAGATCGTGTTTACGCTGAATTGATAACGCTTGCAGGTATGAAAGAATCGACTGTAGCTGACGTAAAAGACTCTGGAAATCAGAAGTTAAATCCAGCTCAAAAGTTTGTAAAAATATTTTCGGATGTATTTATGCCGATATTACCAGCGATCGTAACAGCTGGTTTACTAATGGGTATTAACAATCTATTAGGCGCAAAGGACTTATTTTTTGATGGGAAAAATTTATTAGATGTTTATCCGAACTTAGGCGGGCTTTGGGATTTAATTAATATGATGGCCAATACAGCATTCGTATTCTTACCAGCACTTGTCGGTTGGTCAGCAACGAAGCGTTTTGGTGGTAGTCCAATACTAGGGATTGTTATGGGACTAATGCTTGTGCACCCGGCCTTATTAAACGCTTGGGACTATGGAAAAGCAGCGACTGGTTTAGACGGACAAAAGATTGAGTACTTCGATATTTTAGGACTGTTCCAAATTGAAAAGGTAGGGTATCAAGGTCAAATCTTGCCGGTTTTAGTAGCTGCATTTGTGTTAAGTAAAGTAGAAATTTTCTTAAAGAAACATGTACCAAATGCAATTCAATTATTAGTTGTACCAATTACAACAATCGTTGTGACAGGTGTGTTAGCATTAGGAATTATTGGTCCGGTTACACGTCATATTGGAGATTTATTAACAGTAGGATTGGTAGGTGTATATGAAACAGTACCAGTAGTTGGAGCAGTATTATTTGGAGCGTTATATGCACCGCTTGTAATTACAGGTATGCATCATATGTTTATTGCAATTGATTTACAATTGATTGCACAACATGGCGGTACATTTATTTGGCCAATGATTGCTCTTTCTAACATTGCGCAAGGTAGTGCGGCACTTGCGATGTTCTGGATTTCTAAAAATCAAAATGATAAAAGTATGGCATCAACATCAGCCATTTCAGCATACTTCGGTATTACAGAACCAGCGATGTTTGGTGTGAATTTACGAAATAAGTTCCCGTTTTATGCAGCGATTATAGGGTCTGCTGTGGCAGCGATATTCATTACATTAAATGGTGTATTAGCACCTGCTATCGGAATTGGGGGATTGCCAGCATTTATTTCTATCATTCCGAAATCGATTCCAATGTTTATTGTCGGAATGATTATTGCAGTTGTAATCCCATTTACTTTAACATGGTTATTTGCAAAAAGAGTGAAACAGAAGTAGGAGGAAGTTAAACATGAAGGATTGGCATAAAAGTGTAGTCTATCAAATTTATCCGAAGAGCTTTAATAGTTATTACAATAGAGAAACCGGTGATATAAAAGGGGTTACAGAGAAACTAGATTATTTAAAAGAACTCGGAGTGGATTATATTTGGTTAACACCGATATACCAATCACCACAAAATGATAATGGATATGATGTAAGTGATTATTACAGCATTGATCCATCTTACGGAACGATGGAAGAGTTTGAAGAACTTTTAGCAGAAGCGAAAGTACGTAACATTGAAATTATGCTTGATATTGTTGTAAATCATAGTTCGACTGAACATAAGTGGTTTAAAGAAGCGAAGGAAGATAAAAATAGTCCATATCGTAATTACTATATTTGGCGTGATGAAAAAAATAATTGGCAGTCTAAGTTTGGTGGATCTGCTTGGAAATATGATGAGAAGACGGAGCAATATTATTTACATCTATTTGATGAAACACAAGCTGATTTAAATTGGGAAAATGAAAAACTTCGTGAAGAAGTATATGATATGATGCGCTTTTGGCTGGATAAAGGGGTAACGGGATTCCGATTAGATGTCATTAATTTAATTTCAAAAGACCAATGCTTCTTAAATGATGAAGGTAATACTGCGACAAGTGATGGACGCAAGTATTATACAGATGGCCCGCGTGTTCATGAATATTTACAAGAGATGAATCGCAATGTTTTTGCAGGAAAAGATGTAATTACAGTTGGAGAAATGTCTTCTACGACAATTGATAATTGTATTAAATATTCAAATCCTAAGCGTAATGAATTAAGTATGACGTTTAGTTTTCATCATTTAAAAGTAGATTATCCCAATGGAGATAAGTGGACAAAAGCGAATTTTGATTTCATTAAATTAAAAGAAATTATGTCTAATTGGCAAATTGAAATGCAAAAGGGCGGAGGATGGAATGCGTTATTTTGGTGTAATCATGACCAGCCTCGCATCGTGTCACGCTTTGGTGATGATGGAAAGTACCGAAACGAATCTGCAAAAATGTTAGCGACAGCTATGCACATGCTGCAAGGAACGCCTTATATTTATCAAGGGGAAGAAATCGGTATGACAAATCCTAAATTTAAGTCCATCGAGCAATATCGTGATGTGGAATCGTTAAATATATACGATATAAAGCTAAAAGAAGGGCTATCACAAGAAGAGATTATAGGGGTTTTAAAGCAAAAATCTCGTGACAACTCTCGTACTCCGATGCAGTGGAATGAAGAGGTGAACAGTGGTTTTACAACAAGTACACCTTGGATTTCAGTGGCTGAAAATTTTAAAGAAATAAACGTAGAGAAGGCATTAGCAGATAAAGAGTCCGTATTTTATCATTATAAAAAGTTAATAGAGCTTAGAAAAACGTATGATGTAATTACAGAAGGAGAATATGCTATTTTGGATAAAAATGATCCTAAAATTTGGGCATATACTCGTACTACAGAAAGTGAAGTACTACTTGTTATAAATAACTTCTATGGAGAAGAAATAACGTACTCTGTACCGGCGCACGTTCAATTAGATGGAATGAAACAAGAGGTACTACTGTCGAATTATAAAGATTCCAGCAAGGATATTACAAAACTTAAATTAAGACCATATGAATCAATTGTGTATCGATATACGAAATAAAAAGGTTGTATGCCCGAGCGGCATACAACCTTTTTATTTTAAGACACCACTATACAAAATATTTACGTCTACTTCAGGTTTGAATTTTACTTTTGCATAATCTTTATTCCAATTTTTTTTCTTCCATAAATCAGGGTGATAAGCGATGAGATGTCTACCAATTCCAAAAGCATCACAATTTGCTTTTTGTAGTTTATTTGTTATTTTTTTCGCTTCTTTCGTAAGTTGCTTTGATAATTCCTTATTTAGTTTTTTTCTGGCTTCCATTTTATAAATATTATCTCTTGGGGCTTCAAGTGCTATTACTTTTAGTTGGAGCTTAATGTGAGCATAAACATTTCCTTTTTTATCCGTTGTTATTTTTAAATCTCGTTTTAACTTTCGATTGCTAATTTCCATTGTTAAATAATCAGATGTCTTCTCAGATTCATCACTAGTAAGTTTTTGGGTTATACGGGCACTTGTTCCCATTTTTCCGGTTAATAATACGAATAAAACAGATTGTTTCAAAGGTAAATGTCCAGTCAATTTATCATTGTTAAATAAAGCTAACCCATTTGTAATTAATTCTTTTCCTTTTATTTTTATAGAAGGGAGTGTAAAGTCTTTACCGGGATCTAACATTTTTGTAGCGGCTGTTTCTAAAGTTTCTTTTGGAAATACACTCATATCTTCTAAACTTTTCACTTTTTTCTGTAGAAAATCTCCAATTAGTAAATTTCCTATTTTCTTTTTTTCGAGTATCTCCGATGTTTCACCATCTACTGCAATAAGTTTTACTAAAGCAGTTGGGTTTGTTGGGTCCCGAAAGCTGACATCTAAATAGGGTAATATACCTTTTTTTAGAATTTTGGTTCCTAGTAATTGAACACCATATTTAAAATAGCGAATATTCCCAGTCACATTTTTTTTTAGGGCATCGCTTGTATCCCTTATGTTATGCCCGGTTGCTGAATGTATTTCATTTTCGAATGAAGATTGCTCTCCACTTGAACTTTTTACGAGTTCAAGCGTTTGCTGAAGCTTATTCTCTTCCGTAACATCATATCCAATGCTATAAGCTAATCTAGCTTCTCTTAATGGTTCTTGATCCCAACAGCCAGAAAGGAGGCAACTAGTACATAATATAAAAAGTAATTTAAATCTTTTTGGAAACATACTGTTCTCCTTTCTTCTTTCTTATTACTGAATAGAGTAGAAATAAAAGAGGGAGAACAACGATGAAAATATAGGTGAACTTATCTGTGAAAGTTGCAATGACTTTTAATTCTTCAGGTGTATCTATAAATAAGGCTACACTAAAAGCAATAATACCAACGATTGGAACAGCCTTTTTATGATTAGCGAGGTTGAATATATGTCCAATTCCTATAGAAGCGGCACAGTAATAACTCGCAATAGAAGCGACAACTGTTATCATCCATATTGGAATGAATAGTAAATCAGTCCGGTCTATAATCCCGATATGTAAGGAGCGTAATAAGTAAGCAACTGGTTCTGGGATAAGTTCAATTTGTTTTGGACTAAATACGATAAAGCAAATCCAAACAGTGAAAGCATAAAAGAGAGTCACAAATCCATTAGCGATAGAAATTGCCTTCAGTTTTTCCACAGAACTCCCATTTACTTTAGGAAATGCGATGAGAAAGATTTCAAAACCATACATAGCTGTAATTGTTTCTTTCGATGCTTGAATAATATTCCACCATCCAGCCTCTGTAATGGGAAAAATATAAGAAAAGTCAGCTCGGGAAAGCCCTAGGGCGATTAAAAGCGCCATAGGTAAAATGAGAATAGAGGTCATGACATAAAATCGTACGATGACTTTAAACGTATTATAAGCTACATAACAACAAGCTATTGTAAATAGCATGAGAATGGCATACCACGGAGTTGCTTGTAATATCCAAACTTTAATGACGTTACAAGCATTCAACATAACCGTCATACCGATAAGGGTAAAATAAAAAATATAAGAAAAGCCCAATAGTTTTCCTAACTTATTACCAAATAGCATACAAACACTTTTATACATATCTGCATCAGGAAATCGTTTTAAGAAAAGCCACATAAGTAAAATAATAAGTTGAATGGCAAGCCCCGCGATGAGCGCAGAAATCCAACCACCACCTTTTGCTATCGGATGAAGCCGGTTAGGTAGAGATAGTATACCGACCCCAATTTGGCATTGAATAACGAAAAAGGTAAATTGAACTAGCGAGATTTTACTTTGCGTGTTTGTCACCGTCCTCATCCTCTCTCGTTACATGTTGGCGTTGCATTTTTTTTGGTTTTGGATCATGTGGTCGTTCCCAAAATGACCAAATTGGTAGTCTTACGAAAGAATCTTTCATATCTTTAATCCGCATCGGGGCAACAGGAGAAAGATATGGTGTATGAAATGAATGAAGCTGACATAAGTGAACGAAAGTTATAATGAGACCGAATGATATGCCTACATATCCAAATATGGCAGCAAGGAGCATTAATGGAAAACGAAGAATTCGAACTGCTGAACTCATATCGTTTGATGGAACGAGAAAAGATGAGATTGCAGTTAAAGCTACTACGATGATCATCGTATAAGAAACGAGCCCAGCTTTTACAATCGCATCACCAATTACTAAACCACCTACAATACCGATTGTTTGTCCAACACGGCTCGGCAAGCGAATACCAGCTTCTCGTAATAACTCGAAAATTAACTCCATTAAGAGAGCTTCAAAAATAGGAGGAAGCGGTACTTTCTCTAAC
This sequence comes from Bacillus sp. FSL K6-0073, assembly GCF_038006085.1. Classification (NCBI taxonomy): domain Bacteria; kingdom Bacillati; phylum Bacillota; class Bacilli; order Caryophanales; family Bacillaceae; genus Bacillus; species Bacillus sp. FSL K6-0073. Next base: position 651,830 of record NZ_JBBOUN010000001.1, read on the forward strand.
GAAGCTTTAATCGTATACACAAGTTCGAGCGGCAACACATCGGGATGAAATGCGACAGTTGCAATATATAAAGCTGGCAAGAGAAAGGCAATTAAAAAACTTACTAAGCGAATCATTCGGACGAAAGAACCGACAATCCAACGGTTATTATAATCATCTGGTGATTGATAAAAAGCGAATAACGTAACAGGTACGATGAGCGTTGTTGGATCTCCGTCAGATAAAATGGCAACACGTCCTTCCATTAAATTAGCAACAGTTCTATCTGGACGCTCTGTATTTAATTGCTGCGGAAATGGGGAGAAAGACGTATCCTCTATAAATTCTTGTATGTATCCTGGTGACATAAGTGCATCCGTTTTAATCGTTTCTAATCTTCTTTTCACTTCTGTAACTAAATCGTCATTCGCTATATTTTGCATATAAGCAATTGCCACTTTCGTGTGCATTTCTTCACCGATTGTAAAATACTTAACAACTAAATTTGGACTCTTAATGAGTTTACGAATAGAGCTTAAATTAGTTGCTAGATCCTCTACAAAACCAGTATGTGGACCACGCACAATCCCTTCATTATCAGGCTCCGCTATATCTCTCTTTAAAGATAAAGCTGTTTCGAAAATACAAAAACTATCGACGTGTTCATGAAAATATAAGGATTTACCTTGTAATAAAACCTGTACTCCATAATTTAAATTCGTTTCTTTTTTCATATTTAACGTAGAAAAAGCTTTATCTAAAGATAAATCCGACCTCGTTAATAATGGTTCAAGAGCTAATTGATGAATTAAATTTGGATCTGCTAAAGATTCAATATATATGATTATTCCTTTTCCGTTTTGAAAAGGGAGATCTAATTTTTTTATATCATCAGAATGAGAAAGTTTATTTTCAATGTAATTAATGTTCTCCAGAAGTGATGGAAACATATGCATTTGTTTTTTACTCTCTTGTTGTTCTTTTTTGTCTGTCATAATTTCCACCTCTTTTAAAGTACAATTGTTTCTGTTAATTTTTGTCGTTTGTGAGAAATTTATGCTTGAATTATTTTTTTAAAAAGAGAATTCAAAGTTACGTTACATTGTCTTTTGCGCATTATTCAATTTCATAGCAGTACTTCTAACATTTGTGTCGAATTAAGAAGATATATAGGAGGGATATATGTGGAAATAGCTGTAGAACGTGTTTTTACGAAAGAGATTTTAAAAAGAGCAGCGAATTTGTTTCATGTAACAGTGGAAGAAAAGCCACTTGGAGATTTTGAGAATTATATTTTTAAGGCGAAGGGTGATAATGATGAAGATTACGTATTACGTTTAACACATTCTTCTCATCGTTCTAAACAAGAGGTAGAGGCTGAACTAGATTTTTTACGATATGTTGCGGAGAATGGGGCAAAGGTAGCAGGACCTCTTTATTCAACGTCTCGAAATCTCGTAGAAGAAATCGTAGCAGAGGATGGAACGTTCTTTTTCGCTTCTTTATTTACATATGCAAAAGGTGAGCAAGTAAAAGGAGAGGAATCGCCTTATTGGGGAGATGCTTATTTTGAAGCATGGGGAAAAGCGATTGGGCAACTGCATCGCCTTACAATGGATTATCCTAAAACAGACTACCGTGATACGTGGGAAGAAGACGAAAGTGGAATTGTTAATGAATTAGAAGATGGTCAAGTGAAAAAGATTGCAGCGGTACTAATGGATGAAATTAAGGCCCTTCCAGTTGAAAGAGAAACGTTCGGTCTTATGCACGGTGATATCCATCAAGGTAATTTTCATTATGATGGTAAAGAGCTAACAATCTTTGATTTTGATGATGCGGCTTATAATTACTTTATACATGATTTAGCGATGGTTCTATACTACTCTGTTCTATTTACAACGTGGACAGCAGAAGAGAAGACAGATTTTGCTCGTAAACAGTTACAAGTGTTACGAAAAGGATATGAGTATGAGCACAGGCTGGCGGATAGTTGGTATGAATCGTTGCCACTATTTTTACGTTTACGTGATATAGGTTTATATGGAACGCTTCAGAAGAAGTTTAAAGGTAAAGATATGCCTGATAACTTCTTGAAATTATCAGAAGAGCTATACGAAAGAATTATTAAAAGAGAAGCAATTGTGAATATATAATACATTTAGTTCAAAACAAAGTATATAAAACAAATATATACTTTGTTTTTTTATACAAAAATATGTTTACTTTATTAAAATAATATTGTCCTAGATTCAGTATGCACTTATAATTTTATATATATTCTGAATATTCTTTATAAAGGAGGAGGGGGAATGTTGGAAACTTTCGTAAATTGGATAAATAATATTGTTTGGAGTCCAGCACTTGTTTATTTATGTTTAGGAGTAGGTTTATATTTTTCCATTCGAACGAGGTTTTTACAAGTAAGGCACGTAGGAGAAATGGTGAAGCTGACATTTAAAGGAGAAAAATCAGAGGCTGGTGTTTCTTCATTCCAAGCGTTAGCACTTTCATTATCAGGACGAGTTGGGACAGGGAATATCGCTGGGGTAGCAACAGCGGTTGCATTCGGTGGACCAGGAGCTGTATTTTGGATGTGGGCAGTAGCCTTTTTAGGGGCAGGATCAGCTTATGTAGAATCAACACTCGCGCAAATATATAAGACGAAACATCAAGGGCAGTTTCGTGGTGGACCTGCTTATTACATCGAAAAAGGTTTAGGTGTAAAATGGTATGCATTAGTATTCGTTGCAGCGACAATTATTGCAACGGGGCTTTTATTGCCAGGTGTGCAAGCAAATAGTATTGCTGTAAGTTTAGAGACAGCTTTTGGAATTAACACTACATTATCAGGGACTTTATTAGTTGTTGTATTAGCTATTATCATCTTCGGTGGAGTAAAGCGAATCGTTAACGTTGCACAAGTTGTCGTACCGTTTATGGCAGTTGGTTATATTTTAGTAGCTTGCGTTATTGTTGCTATGAATATTGAAAAATTGCCAGAAGCATTTATGTTAATTATAAGAAGTGCTTTTGCATTAGAGGCGGCTTTCGGTGGTATTATCGGTTTAGCAATTTCTTGGGGAGTAAAACGTGGTATTTATTCCAATGAAGCAGGGCAAGGAACTGGGCCACATGCAGCAGCAGCTGCTGAAGTATCACATCCAGCTAAGCAAGGCTTAGTGCAAGCATTTTCCGTTTACATTGATACATTATTTGTTTGTTCAGCAACAGCATTTATGATGATTATTACAGGCATGTATAACGTATTTGATGCGAGCGGAAAAAACTTTATCGTAAATAAATTAAACGGTGCTCAGCCAGGACCGGGGTATACACAGGCGGCAGTAGAATCTGTTTTCCCTGGATTTGGAAACGGTTTCGTTGCAATCTCGTTATTATTCTTCGCGTTTACAACAATTATGGCGTATTACTACATTGCAGAAACGAATATTGCGTACTTAAATCGTGATAAAGACCGTCCTTGGATGTCTATGGTACTAAAGTTTGTATTTTTAGGAGCTGTATTCTATGGATGTATAAAAACAGCAGCAACGGCTTGGGCTTTAGGCGACATTGGGGTAGGAATTATGGCATGGGTAAATATCATTGCGATTTTACTATTACAAAAACCTGCATTAGTCGCATTAAAGGATTATGAAAAACAGAAAAAAGAAGGAAAAGATCCAGTATTCGATCCAGGGCCATTAGGAATTAAAAATGCTGATTTTTGGGAGCATGAATACGGGAAAGATAAGAAAGAAGAAGTATCTTAACAGAATAGAAATGAAGAAGCAAAGGGGAAACTCTTTGCTTTTTTTATGGACAAATTGAAGCTAAAAGTTATTTTTGAGACTATTTTTGAATATAAAAAGAATGTACATGCATTGTTAGGGGAAGGGGGAGTATGTTGATAGAATTTTGTAATGTAAATAAATATTATGGTAACTTTCAAGTTTTGAAAAATATTAATGTGCAAGTGAAAAAAGGTGAAGTGGTGGTAGTTGTCGGGCCTTCAGGATCAGGAAAAAGTACATTGCTTCGATGTATAAATCAATTAGAGGCAATTACAGATGGAGAATTAATTGTACAAAATACAGAGGTACACAATAAAAAAACGGACATGAATGAATTGCGGCGAAATATTGGGATGGTCTTTCAACATTTTTATTTATACCCACATAAAACAGTTCTGCAAAATATTACATTAGCACCGATTAAAGTAAATAAAGTTTCCAAAGAAGAAGCAGAGAAAACAGCAATGCTTTATTTAGAGAAAGTAGGAATCCCAGAGAAGGCTAACGTATATCCACATCAATTATCCGGAGGACAACAACAAAGGGTAGCAATTGCTAGAGGACTTGCGATGCAGCCGGAAATTATGCTATTCGATGAGCCTACGTCTGCTCTTGATCCAGAGATGATTGGAGAGGTACTTGATGTTATGAAGGCGCTGGCTAAAGAAGGGATGACGATGGTCGTTGTCACGCATGAAATGGGATTTGCGCGAGAAGTAGCAGATCGGATTTTATTTATGGATGATGGTCAAATTATTGAAGATACAACACCGGCGCAATTTTTTGCAAACCCTGAACAAGAAAGAGCTCGTTTATTTTTAAGTCGGGTGCTAAATCATTAGAGGAGGAATTTTATGCTTAAAATGAAAAAATTATTTACTTTAATTGTATTTTCATGTTTATTCGTGCTTGTTGTTGCTGGATGCGGAAGTAAGAAAGATGAGTCGAAGGAAACAAATACGAAGCAAGGCGGGGCTGTTGAACAAATTAAGAAACGAGGGAAATTAGTAGTCGGGGTAAAGAATGATACGAATTTATTTGGATTAAAAAATCCTTCAACAGGGCAGGTAGAAGGATTCGATGTTGATGTCGCGAAGGCACTTGCGAAAAAGATTCTCGGAGATGAAAAGAAGCTAGAGCTGAAAGAAGTAACGTCTAAAACACGTATTCCAATGCTGAAAAATGGTGATATTGATGCAATTATTGCAACAATGACAATTACGGAAGAACGCAAAAAAGAAGTGGATTTTTCAGATGTATATTTTAAAGCAGGACAATCGTTACTTGTGAAAAAAGGAAGCAATATTAAGAGTGTCGATGATATAAAACAAGGCGTTAAAGTATTAGCTGTAAAAGGATCAACATCTACAAATAACATTCGTCAAAAGTCACCAGAAGCGACTGTATTAGAGTTTGAAAATTATAGTGAGGCATTTACAGCGTTAAAGGCAGGTAAAGGTGATGTGTTAACGACAGATAATGCGATCCTTTACGGAATGGCAAAACAAGATTCTAATTATGAAGTAGTAGGGAAAATTTTCACAGATGAACCATACGGAATTGCAGTGCAAAAAGGGGCAGATGATTTAACGAAAGAGATTAATACTTTAATTAAAGACATGAAAGCAAGCGGGGAGTATGACAAATTATATGAGAAGTGGATTGGACAAAAACCAGAAAAGTAGATAGTAAAAGTGAGAGGATGAGAGTACTCATCCTCTTCTTGTAAAGAAAGAGGGGAGAATATGTGCCTGATTTTTCTATATTAACGAATAACATTGATATGTATTTAGAAGGATTTAAATATACAGTTATGTCTAGTGTAATTGCATTGATAGGCAGTTTTATTTTAGGAGTAATTTTGGCAGTAATGCGTATTGCACCTATTCGTATTTTAAATTGGATAGGATCAGCTTTTGTGGAGTTTGTAAGAAATATTCCACTCGTATTAATTGCATTTATATTCTATTTTGCTTTACCTGTAATAGGAATTACTTTAAATGGTTTTGTAGCAGGAACAGTTACGCTTACGGTATATACGGCAGCTTTTATTGCAGAAGTAATTCGCGCTGGTATTTTATCAGTTGCGAAAGGGCAAATGGAAGCTGCCCGCTCTTCAGGGCTAACGTATGTGCAGGCGATGTATTATGTTGTCTTACCCCAAGCTGTGAAAATTGTAATTCCCCCTTTAGGAAACCAGTTTCTCAATTTAGTTAAAAACTCTTCAATACTTGGAATCATTGCTGGTTCTGATTTAATGTATCAAGGAGATTTAATTTCAACGAAGACGTTTGTTACGTTTGATGTTTATATATTTGTCGGGATGTTTTATTTAATATTAACAATTCCGCTCAGTATGCTAGTGCGTTATTTAGAAAAACGCTTGGCAAAGGAGGCGGTGTAAATGGATTTCAAGGGAGCAATTACAGGGGATCATATTCTATTTTTATTAAAAGGATTACTGATAACATTAGAGGTAGCGCTCATAGCAATTGTACTTAGTTTTATTATTGGAAGTGTAATCGGTATATTGCGCTACACGAAAATACCTGTCGTCTCACAAGTATTAGGAGTTATAGTTGAAGTGATTCGAAACTTACCACTACTGTTAATTATATTTTTCACGTATTTTGCACTTCCAGAAGCAGGCTTGAAATTAGAAATTATAACAGCTGCAATTGTTGCTTTAACAATATTTGAGGCAGCAATGATATCTGAAATTGTTAGAAGTGGTTTATTGTCTATTGAAAAAGGGCAGGTTGAAGCCGCAAGATCTTCGGGATTAACTTATGTGCAAGCGCTTTGGCATATTATTTTGCCACAAGCATTAAGGAGAATGGTTCCGCCGCTTGTCAGTCAATTTATTTCATTGCTGAAGGATACGTCGCTAGCGGTTGTTATATCACTCCCTGAGCTTATGCATAATGCTCAAATTATTAGCGGGCAAAATGTGAATTACATGATTCCAACATTTATATTAGTAGCTTGTATGTACTTTATCGTAAATTATAGTTTATCAATTTTATCGAGAAGATTAGAACTTCGTTGACTCTTACAATATATGTAAGGGTTTTTTCCTTGTTTCTCCTTATTTTCCTCTAAATAGAATCTAAATCTTGCAATAATTCGATTTTTATATTATTTTATCAGAAAAGTTTTAATTTTATATAGAAAATGTAATCGCTTTCGTGTATATTTTTATTATCAGAAAATTTTAACAAGATATAGGGGTATTGGTAGGGGGAGGATTTAGATGCAGCAACCAACGAATGAGAAATTACATCGCACGATGAAGAGTAGACATTTATTTATGATCGCACTTGGTGGTGTAATCGGAACTGGTTTTTTCTTAGGTTCAGGTTACACTATTAATCAGGCTGGACCAGGGGGAGCCATCCTTTCATATTTAGTAGGCGGATTTATTATGTATTTAACAATGCTTTGTCTTGGAGAGTTAACGGTAGCGATGCCGGTTTCAGGATCTTTCCAAAAGTATGCAACGAAGTTTATTGGACCAGGAACGGGCTTTATGATTGGCTGGTTATACTGGCTTGGCTGGGCAGTAACAGTGGGTCTAGAATTAACGTCAATCGGTTTAATGATGAAAAGATGGTTTCCAAATGTTGATGTTTGGGTATGGTGCCTTGTATTCGGTGTTATTTTATATGCTTCAAACGCAATTTCGGCAAAAAGTTATGCTGAATTAGAATTTTGGTTTTCTAGTATTAAAGTAATTACAATCCTTGCATTTGTTGTTCTTGGTGGTAGTGCATTATTAGGATTTATATCATATGACGGAAAAGAAGCAGCACCTCTTTTCTCTAACTTTGTAAGCGATGGTGGACTTTTCCCGAATGGACTAGCTGCCGTACTACTTACAATGATTACAGTTAACTTCTCATTTCAAGGAACAGAGTTAATCGGAATTGCAGCGGGAGAAAGTGAAAATCCAGAAAAAACAATTCCACGTGCGATCCGTAATACAGTATGGCGCATTATGTTATTCTTCATTTTAACAATGACAATTTTAGTAGGATTAATTTCTTGGAAAGAAGCAGGTGTAATTGAAAGTCCATTCGTAGTCGTATTTGATAAAATTGGTATTCCATACGCAGCTGATATTATGAACTTCGTTATTATTACTGCGTTATTATCTGTAGCGAACTCTGGATTATATGCAGCGACGCGTATACTATGGTCACTTGCAAATGAGGGAATGGCACCAACTTCCTTCCAGAAAGTAAATAAGCGTGGTATTCCAATTACAGCGCTAGTCGTAACGATTGCGGTAGCTGGATTATCTCTATTCACAAGTTTCCTTGCAGAAGATACAGTATACATGTATTTATTATCGATAGCTGGTTTATCGGCTGTTTCAAGTTGGATCATTATTGCTCTATCGCAACTTCGCTTTAGAAGTCAGTATATAAAAGGCGGAGGAAAGTTAGAGGACTTAAAGTATAGAACACCACTATACCCGATTGTTCCAATTTTAGCTTTAATTACAAATAGCATTGTTGTTATTAGTTTAGCGTTTATTCCTGAACAAAGAATGGCGTTATACTGTGGTATTCCATTTATCATTTTCTGCTATATATATTATTATATTAGTAAGAAACGGCAGAAACCGATGAAAGTGGAGATGGAAAAAACAAATGAAACTAACAATCAAACACGATGATATAGAAGCAGATTTATCGTATGGTCAATTAGCGATTGGAAAAGAAAACGGTTATTCACCGTTACAATTACTCGTTTCTTCTATCGCAGGGTGTAGTGCAATTGTTTTTCGAACGATTTTAGAAAAGAAACGTATTCCATACGATACGTTTACAATCGAAACTGAAATTGGTAGAAGTGAAGCGTTATCGAAGCCAGTTGAAAGTGTTCATTTGCACTATAAAATTAAAGCGGAAAACATTACAGAAGAGCAGTTGGACAAAGCATTGCAGCTTGCAGTGAAAAATTGTACGATTGTTCAATCTGTAAAAGATAGTATAAAGGTTACGGAAACAATTGAACTAATAAAATGAAACATAAAAACGTGAGAATACGGCTCTCACGTTTTTATGTTTTTAATAAAGGGGGAAATATGATGGAATGTTTAGGGTGTAAATTAGCAGGCGGAGAGGAAATTATATATAAAATATATGAAGATGATTATGTAACATGTTTTTTAGATCATGCGCCTTTCTACTCAGGACATACTTTAATTGTGCCAAAGCAGCATGTTGTAGAAGTAGACGAATTAGATGACGTTGTAGCAAAATCTATTATGGATGCTTCTAAGCTCATTGCAAAAGCGATTAAGATAGTATATAAACCTGACGGAGTTACAGTTTGTCAAAATGGTGGAGTATTTAACGAGTTAACACATTATCATATGCATGTCGTACCAAGATATAAAGAGCGTTCGTTTGCTGAGTTTTATATGGTACAACCAGGAGAAAAGCAGAATCATAACTTGGAAGAGACAAAGAATTTGTTAAAAGAAGCGATAGAGCATATGCTGCTTACTGAAAAGGCGTAGCGGTCAGGAAAATTCTAATATTAAAAAGCCCAGTTTCTCAGTTACAATAGAGAAATTGGGCTTTTGTTTATTCTATTATTAAATTTTATATATAAAAAGATTTTGCAGTGTCACAAAGTATAGCGCTCATTCGTTATATAGAGTGAGAGGAGGAATTATATGAAAGTTACAAACAACGATTATGAAAAGATGGAAGAGCTATATGAGTTGTATGAACAAAAGATTTATTATGTAGCATATTCTATTTTAAATAATATTCAACAGGCTGAAGATGCGGTTCAAGAGACGTTTATTACTCTTTATAAGAATTTGGAAAAGCTCCATAGCTTGGCTACTCAAGAGCTTAAACGTTACATTTTGAGGATTGCGAAAAACAAGGCGATTGATAGTTACCGGAAAAACAAACGACATGAAACATTTTTAGAAGAATATGAAAGAGAATCTGTAGAAGCAGTAGATGAAAATATTGAAGAGTGGGAAAAACGTAAAATGTCTGAGGTTCAAATTGATGCATTGCTAAAAGAGTTAAACGAATCTAATAGACAGGTGTTTAAGTACAAAGTCTTCTATAACTTAACGTATCAAGAAATTTCAAGTGTCATGGGGATAACCGAGGCAAATGTCCGCAAGCAGTTTGAACGCGCTCGAAAACGAGTCCAAAATATGATAGGAGGTATACAACATGACGAATTCAAAGAACTCCAAAGAAATATATGAACTTGCTGAAAAAATTGCTTTAGATGATTTTGATAAACTTGAACAACAACATGAATTTTCACATACATATACGCGCAAAAAGAAATTGTTTATGGAGGAAATGAAACCGCAAGATGGACAACCGCTGAAAAAGCGTAAAAGACATCGTATGTTAATCGCTGCTGCTTGCTTATTGATCGGCATGCCGACAACCGTTTTTGGAGCAGTAAAGGTCTATAATATGATCGTTCAAAAACAAAATTATGAAGTAAATGTTTCAGTAACAAATAAGGACTCGAAAAAGGCTGATAAGTGGTATAAGCTGAAAATCGATAAATTACCAGAAAATATGGAAGCAATTGATGACTCTGCTATGAAATATTCCTTTAAAGATAACTACGCAATGGGTGGATTTTCATTCGTTCTTTGGAGAGTAGGAGGGAATTCAGATTTTCCAACTCTGTACTCGAAAAGTTATGAAGAAAAAGAGATAAATGGTAAGAAGGCAGTAATTGTCCATAGAGAAAATGGTAATAAAGATTTAATGTTTAATAGAGTAATTTTTCTCTATTTTGAGGAAGAAGGAATTATGTTACAAAGTTACATTGGAAATGATATAAACGAAGAACAAATGATAGATGTGCTAGGGAGCATTTCACTTGAGCCCACGTCAAAAGAAAAGTCATCATATATAAGCGATTATGATAAAAAGTATTTTAGCCAAGAAAGTAAAACAACTAAGGTAATTCCTTTGAAGAAGGATAGCAAACGACTATTTCATATAGGGCAAAAGGTTCCAGTAACGATATCTATGGATAACAGTCAAATTGAATATGTGATAGAAAAAGTTGAAATCTTTGATTCAATCAAAGATTTTAAACAAGAGAACTTTAATGAAATGGGCTTAGGAATACTAAGCAGGAATCAAGCTTTGGATCAAGCTGGACAATTGATACCATATAGAAGGGATAAATATAAAATTGGAAATGGTAAAGATTCAATTGATCAATTAGTAGAATCAAAATTAATTCATCCTAAATTTGTCTACCTGACAACAACAGTGAAAAATATAGGTAAACAGGCGACAGAAGAAATCTATATGACTCCATCTATAAAAGTTCTTGAATATAAAGGAAATGCATGGCAGTATGCTGGGAAAGATGGAATCGCAGAAAAAAATATTATGACAGGCGAAGTTGATTATTTAGAGCCTCATGGAGATGGAAAAAGCTTTTACAATATTGGCAGTATCACACCAGGAGAAACGGTAAAAGTTAATTTAGGTTATTTTGTAGATGAAGATAAATTAGATTCAATCTTTTTGGATGCTTTCAATTACAGAGGGATTGGTGACACTGAAAATATGAATTCGAAAAATCGTTGGTGGTTTGATATTCGTCAATCGTAAACATAATAAGAACAACTAGATTAAAAAGCTGCTTATATTTAGCAGCTTTTTTCGTCTCCATACATATGTAAAACTTCTTTCGCACGCATACGTAAACCATCTATCAATTCTATCGGTTCTAAAACTTTTGCATCTTTTCCGAGTCTATAAAATAAAGGGGTAATAAAATTGATTTCTCCTTTATCAATTGTTGAATGTATATATCCTGTCCCGTTTTCGTTTGTTACAACGAATTCTTCAAGGTAAGGCACGCTTTTACATTGGCGTACGCCTTCTGTTGACAGTAAAACATGTAACTGAGTAGGATTATGTACTACGTGAGAGTTAGAGGCAAACCACTCTTTTAAATTCATGAATGTATCTTCATTTTCTTCCGTTGATAATATAGAAAGAATACGATCGACGCGATACAGTAATGTTTTTTCTACATTAAAATCATAAGCAGGTAAATACCATAAACCATCATGCGCATATACACCGATAGGATGAACGTGTTTTGTTTTGATCTTTGATTTAGATTCGTATTGAAAGTGTAAATTTTTATTTTCAATAGCCGCTGTTAACACTTCGTTTAAAAGTGGTGTCTCAATTGTTCTTTTCGGATTCCAAAAGGCGATATAAGAACGTATTTTGTCAACTTTAGCTTTCGCATCATGTTGTAGGGAGCTATATAGTTTATGTGTAACGGAATTTATTTCTGTGTTAAAAGGCAAGTCTCTGTAGTAGCTTAAAGATTGAAAGGCAAAAAAGATGGAGACTGCTTCTTCTTCCGTAAATAAAATAGGTGGAATTACTCTATTCGTTAATACTTTATATCCTCCGTTGCGACCTTGTTCAGCGTAAATGGGTAATCCCATATCACTTAAATCTAAAATGTATCTATGGACAGTACGAACAGAAATATTAAATTCATCAGCTATTTCTTGCGCTGTAAATGCTTTTTTCGCAGAAGCAAATATAAGAATATCTAATAAGCGTTTAGCTTTTGACAAATGTATCACCTTTTTTCTTTTTAAACATGACATAAATTGTCGTGTTTTATTGTTAGTATATTGTTTACAGCATAATGTTATCAAGATGAGATGTAAGGAGGAAAAAATATGTCACGTGAAATAGTTTTATTTATTGCGGCGAGCTTAGATGGATATATTGCGAAAGAAGATGATGATTTACAGTGGTTAATGGAAACCGAAGGGGAGGGAGATAACGGTTATACAGAAATGTACGAAACGATTGATACAATAATTATGGGAAAAAGAACGTACGATTATGTAGTAGAGCATATAGAACCATTCCCGTATTTAGATAAAAAATGTTATGTTTTTTCTAACTCAGAAAAAGGTTCAAACGAACACGTGGAGTTTGTAAATGAAGATGTAGTGGAGTTTACAAAAAGGTTGAAAGAGCAAGAAGGATCTAAAATATGGATGGTCGGTGGAGGGAGTCTCTTAAGAGAGTTCTTTAAGAATAATCTAATTGATGAATATGTTGTTACGATTACACCTCACATATTAGGTTCTGGAGTTCCGTTATTTCAAGACAAGAACCCGGAAATTAATTTAACTTTAACGGATACGAAACGTTTTGGGCAATTTGTAAATTTATATTATAAAGTAAAGTGATAAAAAAACACGACTATTGATGATAGTCGTGTTTCTTTATGGATGGTAATGAAACTATAAAGCAAGACCCGTAATCGACTTCGCTCGTTACAGTAATATTTCCGCCGTGTAGTTCTACAATTTCTTTTACGATAGATAGTCCTAAACCAGTTCCGCCTGTAGATCGTGATCTCGCTTTATCAACTCGATAAAAGCGGTCGAAAATGTGAGGGAGATCTTCAGGAGGAATACCTTCGCCTTCATCTTCAATTGTAATGGAAATACTTTTATGTTCTTCTGTAACAGAAATGTTTATATGAGAATGTTCTTTTGAATGTCTATAAGCGTTATTTAAAATGTTCACCACAACTTGTTCAAATCGTTGTTCATCTAAGTTTACTAGCAGTGTAGGAGGACAAGAGAAAGAAACTTTAATGTATCTTTCTTTATATATGGCATTTACTTTTTCGGCTATGCGAGTTAGGAAGGTGTGTAAATGTACTTCCTTTACTTGAATAGAAAAGTTATGTTGTTCCATTTGTGCAAGTGAAAATAAATCTTGAACTAAGTTTGTAATGTAATCAGACTCATCTTTTATAATTGATAAATATCGCAAACGTTGTTCAGAAGGGGTGCTTTCTTTTGAAGCAATGTCAGCATAACCTCTTACGTATGTTAACGGTGTTCGTAATTCGTGAGCAACACTTGCTAGAAATTCACTTCGCTCTGTTTTCATATAATGTAAATCATTTGCGAGCGTTTGAATAGATGATGCTAGTTCACCAATTTCATCATTTCGAGTAGTCGTTAATGAAACGGACAAATCACCTTTACTCATTTTTTCAGTTGCATGTTTCATGTGTAACAATGGTTTTGTTAATAAACGTGATAATAGGAAAATTGTGATGACTGTGAGTAGAAACGTGATGGCGCCAGCAATAATGAATTGTTTCGTTAATCCATTTACCAACTTTTCAATGGATTCTGTTCCAAGAAACATATACACATATCCTTCATGTTTTCCAGCTACTATGATAGGACTAACTGTACATATATAATTAGATGTTTTCCAATGGTTTTCTATAATCGCTCCATTATGGTCTGTTCGAGTTTGCATTTTACTAATATGATCGTTTATAGTCTTGTTTATTTCGTTAGATTTAGCTAATATTTCTTTATTTGCATTTGTAATAACGACAGTTGTTTCAGCTTCAGATTCCATTAATGCTACGTGAGAGATGGTTTGCTTATCGTAATATTTTTCAAGTACATCTCGATGACTATTTCCTCGCTTTAATAAAGCTGTCATTTCTTCATTTACTCTAGTGTTTACGAGACTATAATAGAGCAAAATAAAGAGAACACTTTCAATTAAAAGTGTAACAATTAAAAAATAAAATCCGAATTGAATTGAAATCCGTTTCATCGTTTTTCCCCTTACTGTTCAGTATCAATCCATCGATAACCTACTCCATACACGGTTTTTAAATGATGATCAATAGGGAAATTTGCTTTTCGCAATTTATCACGTAAATTACGAATATGCGAATCGACTGTGCGATCTTCTGTATTTGTGTTTAATCCCCAAATTCGTTCGATGAGCTGATCACGGTTTAATACGTAGTTCACATGGCGTAAAAATAATCCGAGTAAAGAAAATTCAATTGGTGTGAGAAGGAGTTCTTCACTATGGACAGAAACGAAGTGTTTTGTTTCATCCCATACAATACCGTGATATTGGATTTGTTTATGTTCATTTGTACGTCTTAAAACGGCTTCAATTCTTGCGAAAAGTTCTTCTTCATGGAAAGGTTTCGTTACGTAATCATCGGCTCCAAGTTTTAATCCTTGAACGACATCTACTGTTTGATCACGAGCTGTAACCATAATAATAGGAATGTTACTAAAAGATCGGATTTTTTTGCACGTTTCCCATCCGTCCATCTTTGGCATCATAATATCGAGTAAAACAAATTTAAAGTTTCGATTTTCTATATGTAAAATAGCTTCTTCTCCTGAAGTCGCACATACGCAGTTATATCCAATTGGGGTAAGATAAAGCGTTAATAATTCAAGCATTCTCGGTTCATCGTCTACGAGCAGTATATCAATCATAGAGAGCCCTCCATATTTATAATTGTTACTTAAAGTGTAATGCAAAATCATGAAGAAATGGTGCAGATTATGATGCGTCTGCATAATTTCTTCAGAATTGCTTGTTATTGTGGAGTTGAAATTACATTTTAGGTAATCATATTGGCTCAAAAATGATTAATACGGAGGCGGTATAGTGAAAAAAATGACCCGAATTTTTGGGATAACAATAATTACAGCAGTTGGTCTTGCTGCATGCGGACAAACGAATACAGACCATAAAAACCATGAATCTACAAAAGAGAAGAAAACAGAGCAAAAGGAAATGAAAATGAATCAGGAGGTAACGGCGCCAAAAGAAATGAACGAAGGTGCATTGAATGATTTATTAACGACAAGTCTAAAAAATGTGACGAGGTTAAATACAAATGACCCCCTAAAAATGGCAGTATTAACTTCGCAAACGATATGGCCAGCAACTCATAAGGAGAACCAGCCAGGTGCTGTTATTTTAGTACCAGCAAGCGAGTGGCAATTAGGTATTGCGAGTGCAGACCTTATTCATCATCCGAATAACGGGCCGATTTTATTTATAGAAAAAGAAAAGATACCGGAAATGACGTTAAAAGAAATAAAACGATTAAATCCAATCGGAACGAAAGATGGGACACAAATTATGGTGATGGGGGATGTAGGTACTAGCGCGCTTGAACAATTAAAAGGTTATAAAGTAAAACAAATAAAAGAAATGGACCCAGCTATATTTGCGAAGGATGTTGATAAGGAGTATGCCGACATAACAGGAAGCTACCCAAATAGTGTTATTATTGGTTCGTCTGCAGAAGAAGGACGTTTATATACAACACCCGCTGTAAATTGGATTTCTCATATGCCGGAACCACTACTCTATACAGAAAAGAATAAAGTGCCAGAAGCGACAATAGAGGCATTAAAAATGAGAAAAGATAAAGCAAATATATATGTATTAGGGCCAGAAAAAATTGTTTCAAAAGAAGTGGAAAAAGAGCTGAGCAAATACGGGAAAGTAACGCGTATTAGTGGAGAGACCCCTACAGAAAACTCGATTGCGTTCGCTAAATTTAAAGATGAAAAAACAAAATTTGGCTGGGGATTCACAAAACCTGGTCACAGTTTATCATTTGTTTCAAGTAAAACACCAGATTTAGCAGTTGCTGGGGCACCTTTTTCACATATGGGTAAACACGCACCTGTTGTATTATTAGAAGAAGGTAAAGCTTCACAACCAGTGTATGACTTCCTTGCAAGCATTCAGCCGAAGTTTAAAGATGATCCAACACTTGGACCATATAATCATGGCTTCTTATTAGGAAGTACGAGTGATATTTCATTTGAAACACAAGGAATACTAGATGAGAGGTTAGAAATTGTTCAGGAAAGTGGTCAAGGACACGGTGGACATTAATGAAATGAGAAAAGACGCTACTGATATAGCGTCTTTTTTTATTTTTCTCGACAAAATATGACAAAAAAGTTGTAACTGTTTCTGTTATGATAGTTTCGGAAATCTTACATTTTACATAATCGGAGGAAAAAGAATGTATAAAAAATTGGGTACTATTGCTTTAACAGGTGCACTTGCTTTTAGTTTAGCTGCTTGTGGTGAAACTGAAGTTAAAGAAGTGAGTAAAAACGATGCTCCTAAACAGGCTGAAAAGAAAGATAAAAAGGAAAAAGCTGAAAGCAAGATTTATAAAATTGGAGATACGGTAGAAGTTAATGGTCTACAGCTTACTTTCAGTTCAGCTAAATTCGTTGAGCCTAACGAATACATAAAAGCTGAAAAAGGGAAAGTACTAGAAATCGCTTTTAACGCTAAAAATAATGGCAAAAAAGATATATATTTTGGAACTTCTGAGTTGAAAATTGCTGATACTAACGGCAACCAATTCAAAGAGTACTTTGGTGGGGAAAATACGTTTATAAACGAAAATATTGCGCCAGGTAACCAAATTACAAACAAAATGTTATTTGATGTACCAGAAGGCGATAAGTTTGTTGGTACATTTAAACCTACATTTACATTTGACGAGAAATCAGTGAAATTTGAATTTGAAGTTGCTAAATAAGGAGAGATTGAAATGAAAAGAACAGCTGAATTTGTATTAGGTCTTATTGGAGGTATTTTTGGTATTATTTGTGCATTTATTGCTTTGTTGATCGGCGGTATGGGAGCTGCTTTTGAAGCTGATGGAGCAAATACTGTTATTGGTTTAGGTTGGGGAGCTGTGGCTCTATCAATCTTAGGGATTGTTGGATCTGTTATGGTAAGAAGTAAAGCGAAGGTTGGCGGTATTATGATGACTGTGGCTGCTATCGGTGGATTTATTTGTATTTCTATAATTTACTTATTACCAGGCGTATTATTATTAATCGGTGGGTTAATGGGTATATTCCGGAAGGATAAAGCAACTGTATCTGCATAAAATGAGCACTCGAAAGAGTGCTCTTACTATTTTCATTAAATTAGCATAAACTCCTCTAATCCAAAACTATCCAAACTAAACCTCATATATGAAGTGGAAATATCTATAGAACTTTAAATGAATTCCCTTGGTAGCTAATATCTTGATCCTTGGATTATTCAATTAAATGAACTAAATTACATGTGCATTTTTCATCCATCCATCCATCCAAACAAAGTTCTCTTCATTTGACATACTGTAGAATCCTAAATCATTGTACGTTAAATCAACAATAGGTGATAGTATATTTAAAGTTTCCTAAAAAAGAAGCTACGAAGGTAACATCTTTTTAGGAAACTTTTACATAGTAAAAAATCTTCTACTCGTTATATAATAGCTTTCGTGCAGTCGGCTGATTTTCTTATGGAGAAAATCAAATGATAAAGGAGTAGAGGAGTGGTATTTTGTTTCAAACGATAAAAAATGATTGGTTTTCTAATGTGAGAGGGGACGTGTTATCAGGAATTGTCGTTGCTTTAGCATTAATTCCTGAAGCGATAGCCTTCTCTGTTATCGCTGGTGTGGATCCGACCGTTGGGTTATACGCAGCCTTTTGTATTGCAGTTACCATTTCATTTGTTGGCGGAAGAACTGGGATGATTTCAGCTGCAACAGGTGCAATGGCATTATTAATGGTGACGCTCGTTAAAGATCATGGTTTGCAATATTTATTTGCTACAACAATATTAACAGGTATTGTCCAAATTATTTTTGGCGTGTTCAAACTGAGCTCATTTATGAAGTTTGTTCCGAAATCTGTTATGAGTGGTTTTTTAAATTCACTTGGAATTTTAGTTTTTACAGCGCAATTGCCACATTTTAAAAATGCAACTTGGCAAATGTATGCACTCGTTGTATTAGGACTTGCAATTATATATTTATTTCCACGTATTACAACGGCTGTACCTTCTACGCTTATTTCAATTATTATTGTGACGAGTATTGCACTTATGAGCGGACTACAGTTGAAAACAGTAGGAGATATGGGAAGCTTGCCTAAAGAATTACCATTCTTTAGCATTCCTGACGTGCCTTTTACAGTTGAGACATTAGGGATTATTTTACCGTATGCAGTTATGCTTGCAATTATCGGTTTACTAGAATCATTATTAACAGCTTCAGTTTTAGATGATATGACGCATACGGAAAGTAATAAGCATAAAGAGGCACGCGGTCAAGGGATCGCAAACATTGTTGCTGGTTTCTTCGGAGGAATGGCAGGTTGTGCAATGATCGGTCAATCTGTTATTAATATTAAATCAGGTGGACGAGGTCGCCTATCAACATTTGTAGCGGGCGGATTTTTAATCGTATTACTATTTGTTTTAGGAGATTATGTCGTTCATATTCCGATGGCAGCTTTAGTTGCAGTTATGATTATGGTTTCAATCGGAACGTTTGATTGGAACTCTGTAACAACAATTCATAAAGTACCAAAAGGAAACGCATTTGTTATGATTGTAACAGTTGTGATTGTCTTAATTACACATAATTTAGCATTAGGTGTAATTATCGGAACAGTAATTAGTGCGGTTTTATTTGCATTCAATATGGCAAAGATTCACGTGAAACATTTATATATTGAAAATAAGAAAATATACGAAATTCACGGTCAACTTTTTTTTGCATCTACAGCCGACTTTATAAATAATTTTTCATTTAATGAAGATGTAAAAGAAATCGAAATGAACTTTACTCATGCGCACGTATGGGATGATTCGGCAGTGGCATCAATTGATAAAGTTATCATGAAGTATGAACAAAGTGGTGTGAAAGTAAGTATAACAGGATTAAATGAACGTAGTTCAAAACTTGTTGCAAATTTAGCTACTTATAATAAAAGAATTGCTAGTTAAAAGCCTCCTTTTTAGGGGGCTTTATTATATAATACGAATAGGATAACGAAAAGGGGATTCAGCATATGTACAAACAAATTATATTAGCATGTGACGGTTCTGAACATGCACTTCGAGCAGCGGAGCATGCAACCTATATTGCGAAATGTAGCGAAGAAACAAATGTTGAAGTTGTGTACGTAGTAGATAATAGAACGGCAAAATCAGATATTATACAAGGTCAAACAGATTTAGAAACAATATCGGCTAGTCGAAAAGATAAATTAAAAGAGATTGAAGGTTTATTAAAGAAAGAGAACATTTCTTATACAATTACGATATTACATGGTGATCCTGGAGATACAATTGTTCAATATGTAAATACAGGAGATATAGATCTTGTCATTGCTGGAAGTAGAGGGCTCAATACACTGCAAGAAATGGTGCTGGGAAGTGTAAGTCATAAAATAGCAAAGCGTGTGAAATGTCCAGTGATGATTATAAAATGAAATAGAACGTAACGAAGACCTTAGTATAACTGAGGTCTTTTTTTATGTATAAATGACTCTTATTTGTGGAAATACTAGATATATAAGTTGAAAAGATGTTAACTTACAAATTTGTAAGTTAGTTGTTAGAGAAATCGATGTTATGAAATTTTTCCCATTGGTAAAATAAAAGTATCAAAGGGGAGATAGGGAGGATGGAAGTAATGAAATCATTTCAAAATTTGTCATATAGCCAAGGTGTCAGTCTTATTTGTTTAGGGGGATTTGCTGCATCTGTTACGTTAGCTGTTTTAATAAAGGTGTTTCATCAAATCTTTTAATCTTATAGTAGGGAAGGAATTGGTTGTTATCATTAGTAGGAACAGCAATGAAAATAAAAAATAGCTCTTAGCATGTATGTAAATGCTAAGAGCTATTTTTATGCTTGTTATATATTATTTAAGCTTGCTTTTGTTTTACTGATCCTGTATTTAAAGTAAGAGCAAGGAAGAACATTGCAAGTACGCAAGATGCAAGTAATAAGATGAATCCGCCATCCCATCCGAATGCATCTACGATAAAGCCCATAGCTGCACTAGCAAAAGCAGCTCCGCCTAAGTAACCGAAGAATCCAGTTAAGCCTGCTGCAGTTCCAGCAGCTTTCTTTGGTGCTAAGTCTAGAGCGTGTAGACCAATTAACATAACCGGTCCGTAAATTAAAAATCCAATTGCGACAAGTGCGATACTATCAACCATTGGATTACCAGGAGGGTTTAACCAGTAAACAAGAACTGCGATAAATACACCAACCATAAATAGAATACCAGCAGGTGCACGACGTCCTTTAAAGAGTTTATCACTCATCCATCCGCAAAGAAGTGTACCTGGAATACCAGCCCATTCATATAGAGCGTAAGCAGTACGTGAGCTACTATGAGTAAAGCTTTTTTCTTCTACTAAATAAGTAGGAGCCCAGTCTACAACGCCGTAACGTACGAAATATACGAAAACGTTCGCAATAGCGATGTACCATAAAAACTTATTGTTTAATACGTATTTAAATAAAATTTCCTTTACTGAAAGCTCGCGTTCGCGATCTTTTACTTTTTCATCTGGTGGATATTCTCCAGTATGTTCTTCAATAGAAGGTAGTCCACAAGATTGAGGTGTATCTTTCATCGTAATTAATACATAAATACCAACTAAAATTGAAAGAATACCTGGGAAGTAAAAAATACTTTTCCAGTCATCTGCGAAGAAGTATAAGCCTAATGTTACAAGTGAAGGCATAAGCGCTCCGCCAACATTATGAGCGACGTTCCAAATAGACATTTTTGTACCACGTTCGCTAATAGAGAACCAGTGAACCATCGTACGACCACAAGGAGGCCATCCCATACCTTGTACCCATCCATTTAAAAACTGAAGTACAAACATAAGTATAATGCTCGTTGTAATGAAAGAAAATGAGCCGAAAATAATATTAATGATACCTGATAAAAATAGCCCAGCTGCTAAAAAGTAGCGAGGATTACAACGATCGGATACGATACCCATAAGAAATTTACTTAATCCGTAAGCGATAGAAACTGCTGAAAGGATAACCCCAAGTTCCCCTTTACTAAAGCCTTGCTCGATTAAGTATGGCATTGCTAGTGAAAAGTTTTTTCGAACAAAGTAGTAACCTGCATAACCGATGAAGATACCTAAGAATACTTGTAAACGTAATTTACGGTATTCGCTATCAACGCGATCAGCTGGTAAGCGTTCCGCGTGGGGCGCAGGTTTAAATAATTGTGTGAAAAACATAAAATGAAAATCCTCCCCTAATTAATTCGAAGCGTTTTAAGACAGAGAACATAAAAAGGCCATGAAATATAAAAAAGTTTCCTTTTTTATGATTCATAGCCGTGTACTCCGTTTCTCCGTGACTGTCAATATTAACTTCGTCGAAAATTATACAACTTTGTGACAAAAATGTAAACGTTTTTATGAATAAAAGTATTGACGGATTTTGTTCGTGGGATTAATATTTAAATACATTAAATATTTTATTGTTTAAATAAGAGGTGGATAACATGCCAAATGATATGACGCATATCGATAAAATTCAAGCTCTTGCCTTTTCGATTGGAAAGAAAATGCAGACGGAGTTATTAGAACAAATGCAAGCGACAGGACTTACACCACCGCAGTTTTATATTTTAAAGATTTTAGATCATTATGGGGCTTCAAGAGCGACAACATTAGCGAAAAAGATGTATGTGAAGCCTAGCGCGATTACAGTGATGATTGATCGTCTAATCGATCAAGAACTTGTAGAACGCTATCACGACAAAGATGACCGTCGCGTTGTCATCATCGAGTTAACGAAAAAGGGGAAAGCTAGAGTAGAAGAGGCAATGACAGCTCGTAACGAGCATATTGCAAAATACTTTTCACATTTAGAGTTGCAAGAAAGAGAAGATTTATTACGTCTCTTTGAGAAGTTAGAAACCATTATTTGTGGGACACAAGAGAAAAAAGAGAATAACTAAGAGGAATTGAGGAGATTACATGGAGCAACAAGAAAATCAAAATAGAAAGTTGTTGTTAATCGGTTTAATTATCGCGATGCTATTTGCTGCATTAGATGGAACAATTGTTGGTACAGCAATGCCACGTATCGTCGGTGACCTAGGTGGATTAAGTTTAATGACATGGTTAACAACAGCTTATATGTTAACATCAACGACAGTTGTACCAATTGCAGGTAAATTAGCGGATTTACTTGGTCGTCGTAACGTATATATAACAGGGCTAGTTATTTTCATGATTGGTTCGGCGTTATGTGGTATGGCAAATGGTATGACAGAATTAATTATTTTCCGTGGTATTCAAGGTCTTGGTGGCGGTATTATGATGCCAATGGCTATGATTATTATTGGAGATATGTTCACGGGAAAAGAACGTGCGAAATGGCAAGGTATTTTTGGTGCATTATACGGTCTTGCTTCTGTAATTGGACCGCAAGTTGGTGGTTGGATTGTAGATGCAGTGAACTGGAGATGGGTATTCTACATTAACTTACCGGTTGGTATTTTAGCAACAATCTTTATTGCAATGGGATTAAAATCGCATAAACAAACAGGACCAATTAAAATTGATATCGCTGGAATCTTTACGATGATTCTCGGTGTTGTAAGTTTATTACTTGCGCTAACGTTTGGCGGAAAAGATTATGCATGGGATTCTTGGCAAATTATCGGTTTATTTGCACTAGCTGTAATTGGTATCGTTAGCTTTGTTATCGTTGAAACGAAAGCTGAAGAGCCAATTTTACCAATGCATTTCTTTAAAAATCGTACATTTACAATACTGAATGCGATTGGATTCTTTATGAGTATTGGAATGTTCGGCGCGATTATGTTCGTACCATTCTTCATGCAAGGTATTGTAGGAGTAAGTGCTGCTGAATCAGGAACAATTATGACTCCAATGATGATTACAATGATTGTGATGAGTATTATCGGTGGGCAACTTGTATTAAAAGTTGGTGTAAAACCACAAATTATCGCAGGTATGCTTATTATGGCCGGTGGTTTTTGGTTATTAACAACGATGGATATGCACACAACGAAGCTTACAGCTACTTCTTATATGATGGTTATCGGTTTAGGAATGGGTCTTGTAATGCCGACATTAACATTAGCGTTACAAGAAAGCTTCCCGAAAAAAGACCTTGGTGTTGTAACATCATCAAGTCAGTTCTTCCGACAAATCGGTGGTACATTTGGTATTACAATTTTAGGATCAATTATGAATAACACTTCAGGTACGACATTAACAAAGAATTTAGTACCTGTATTAGATACATTCCCGAAAGAAGCGGGACAAATGGTAACGAAATTTAAAGATATGATTCACACAGATCCACAAGGTTTATATTCAATGCTATTTAGCCCAGAGGCATTAAAACAAATGCCAGAAGCGTTCGCTAACAGTATTGTACCTATTTTGAAAAACTCTTTAGTAGACTCGCTTCATACTGTATTCTTAACAGGATTAGTATTTATCGTAGTAGGTGCCATCTTTACGATTTTCTTACAAAAAATTAAATTGTCAGATCGTAAAAAAGATGCTAAAGAGCCTGCTGTAGAAGAAAAAGAAAAAACTGTATCATACTCGTAATGAAGAAGCATCGCCTTATGGCGGTGCTTTTTTGAGTATAACCTCAAAAGCTTTTTAGTGAGAAATGATTGACGTATTTTTAGAAATACGTTATATTATTTTCTGTAAACGGTTACATGAAATGAGGAGAAAAGAGAATGAGTACGATCAAAGACGTTGCGAAATTAGCGGGAGTATCTGTTGCGACCGTTTCCAGAGTTCTAAATAAAAATGGATATGTTCACGAAGATACATTAAAAAAGGTAGAACGTGCAATTGAGATGTTAGATTATAAGCCTAGTACAGTAGCGCGTTCACTGTATAATAAAAAGTCTCGTTTAATTGGCTTAGTTGTTCCAAATATCGTGAATCCATTCTTTCCGGAAGTTGCACGTGCCGTAGAAGATGTAGCACATAAACAAGGTTACACAGTTGTCCTTTGTAACTCTGATGAAAGTTTAGAAAAAGAGAAACAATATATTGATGTGCTTAGACAAAATAATGTAGATGGATTTATTGTAGCAACGAATCCACAAAATAGTGTTAATTACATGAATTTATCTATTCCAATTGTTGCGATTGACCGTATGTTTAATGAGCGTATTCCTACTGTATATGCAGATAACTATGCAGGAAGTCAGGCTGCGACAAAGTTGTTACTAGATAAGGGATGTAAACATATTGCACATATTCGCGGTCCACGTGATGTGAGTACTGCAAATGAACGTTTTGAAGGTTTTGTAGACGTTATTACGCAAAATAATCTTTCGTATATGATTGCAGAGAGTACGTTTGATCCAGCAAATAGTGAGCGTGTAGCGATGGAATTATTAGAAGAATACCCGCATATTGATGGTATTGTTGCTGGGAATGATTTAATTGCGATCGGTATTGTAAAGGCTGCACTTCAAAAGGGGATTGCCATTCCAGATGATTTACAAATTATCGGATTTGATGGCATTTCTTTAACGGAAATGATGTATCCATCTATTACGACAGTTGCACAACCAATATATGAAATGGGGAAAATTGCAACAGAGTTGTTGTTAGAGCAAATGGAAGGAAATACATTAGAAGAGAAACATTATCGTTTGCCGATTGAAATTATAGAACGAAATACAACGAAGTAAGGAGATGAAACAGATGCCAAATATTGCAGTAGTAGGGAGCATTTCAATGGACTTAGTGGCTGTTTCAAAAAAACGGCCGAAAGCAGGAGAAACAGTAATTGGTGAAGCGTTTTATACAATCCCAGGAGGGAAAGGGGCAAACCAAGCAGTTGCTGCAGCTAGATTAGGAGCAAATGTAGCAATGGTTGGAGCGGTAGGAAATGATGATTATGGAACAGTAGTTAGAAAAAATTTAGAGAACGAACGCATTTTTATCGATTATGTGGTACCGGTTACAGATAGAACGACAGGAATTGCTCATATCGTTTTAGCAGAAGAAGATAACAGTATTGTTGTCGTACAAGGGGCAAATGCTCTTGTAAATAAGTCAGTTGTAGATCGCTCCAAAGACCTTCTTGTAAAAGCGGATATGGTTGTTCTTCAACTAGAAATTCCACTTGAAACAGTAAAATATGTATTGGCTATTTGTGAGAAACATAATATTCCTGTTATGTTAAATCCAGCGCCAGCACAAGTTTTATCAGAAGAAATTTTAGAAAAGGCAACTTATATTACGCCAAATGAACATGAGTGCCGCATCGTATTAGATGATTTCATCTCACCAATTGAAGATTTACTGGCTAAATATCCAAATAAACTATTGATGACAGAAGGTTCTAACGGTGTTCGTTTCCATAATGGGACGGAGATTGTACATGTTCCTAGCATTGCTGTTGATGTAGTGGATACAACTGGAGCTGGTGATACATTTAATGGTGCGTTAGCAGTTGCACTTTCTGAAGGAGAGACACTTCAAAAAGCAATTCGTTTCGCGAATATTGCCGGTGGTCTTTCTGTAACGAAACTTGGAGCACAGGGCGGTATGCCAACGAGAGATCGAGTACGTGAAGTGCAGGTGATTGTTGGGTGAAAAAGCATGGTGTATTAAATAGTGAAATCGCGGCAGTCCTTGCTTCACTTGGGCATACAGATACGGTTGTAATTGCTGATTGCGGGTTACCGATTCCGGATGGAGTAAAACGAATTGATTTAGCTGTTGAGATTGGAAAACCGAGTTTTTTAGAGGTGTTACAAGTTGTAGCTGATGATATGGCAATCGAAAAAGTGACGTTAGCAGAAGAAGTCATTATAAATAATGCGGAAGTAAATAAAGAAATAGAGCAGAAATTAATAGAGCCAGCATTTGAGTATGTATCTCATGAGCAATTTAAAGAGCATACAAAGAAAGCGAAGGCGATTATTCGTACAGGCGAGGCTACGCCTTATGCAAATGTAATTTTACATGCAGGCGTGATTTTTTAATAAAGGGAAGTGATGGGAATGCATATTGAAATGAAAAACATTTCAAAGGCGTTCAATGGAAATCCTGTTTTGAAGAATGCACAGTTTATGATTGAAACAGGAGAAGTCCATGCATTGATGGGGGAAAATGGAGCGGGTAAATCAACGCTCATGAAGATTTTAACAGGTGTATACAAAAAAGATGGTGGGACAATCACGATTGATGGGCAAGAGCGCACCTTTAAAAATGCGAAAGAAGCTGAAGAGTACGGCATCGCATTTATACATCAAGAACTAAACATATTGCCGAATTTAACAGTAGCTGAAAATATGTTTCTCGGTAAAGAGTTAATGTATGGGAAAACAGGTATTTTACGCACTCGACAAATGAACGCCATTGCGCAGCAGCAACTAGCGGAGTTAGGGTTGCATGTAAGAGGCGCTATGTTAGCAGAGGAATTATCGGTTGGACAACAGCAAATTATCGAAATTGCGAAAGCATTAATGACCAACGCGAGCGTTATTATTATGGATGAACCTACTGCGGCACTGACGGATCGTGAAATCGAAACGCTCTTTACAGTAATCAATAAGTTACGTAAAGAAGGTGTTTCATTCGTGTACATTTCGCATCGTATGGAAGAGATTTTCTCAATATGTGATGCTATTACGATTTTGCGTGATGGAGAATACGTCGGAAAGAGATTAATTCCAGAAACATCATTTGATGAAGTAGTGAGTATGATGGTGGGGCGCAGCATTGGTGAACGTTATCCAGAGCGAAATAGTCAAATTGGTGATGTCATTTTTGAAATGCGTAACGGAACGAAGAAAGGGAAATTTGAAAATGTTTCTTTTCAAGTGAGGAAAGGTGAAATCCTTGGTGTAGCTGGTTTGATGGGAGCTGGCCGTACAGATATTATGAAAGCGATATTTGGATACGAACCTTTAGACTCTGGACAAATTTTTATAAATGGACAAGAGGTAAAGATTGATAGTCCAATAGATGCAATTAGACAAAGAATTGCTTTTATTACAGAAGATAGAAAGTCTGAAGGATTAGTGTTAGATTTTTCAATTCGAGAAAATTTAGCTTTACCGAATTTAGAAAGTCTTTCAAAGGGAAGTGTTCTAAGCAATGAGCTAGAACAACAGTTTACAGAGGATATGATGAAGCTTCTTAATGTGAAAGCATCTAGCGGAGAGCAGGCAGTGAAATCTCTTTCTGGTGGAAATCAGCAAAAGATTGTAATCGCAAAATGGCTAGGCATTCATCCGCAATTACTCATTTTAGATGAGCCAACAAGAGGTGTTGATGTTGGAGCGAAAAAAGAAATTTACTCTATTATGAATAAGCTTACAGAGCAAGGCGATGCCGTTATTATGGTATCATCTGAGCTTCCGGAAGTTTTAGGGATGAGTGATCGAGTTCTTGTTATTCATGAAGGAAAAGTCGGCGGAATTTTAGAGAAAGATGAGGCATCACAAGAGTCTATTATGGCACTAGCTACAGGGGGAGAGTAAGGATGGCTAAGAAGGGGAATGTATTACAACAACTCGGTTCTTTAATCGGTTTAGTATTAATTATCGTCGTAATTACAGCTTTAAATCCAGCGTTCATTGAAATTCCAAATTTATTTAATATACTGCGTCAAGTATCGATTAATGCGCTTATTGCATTCGGAATGACCTTCGTAATTTTAACAGGGGGTATTGACTTATCGGTAGGTTCTATTTTAGCATTATCAAGTGCACTTGTTGCTGGAATGATGGCAAGTGGCATGGATCCGTTCCTTGCAATGGCAGTTGGATTATTAGCAGGTCTTGTAATGGGAATTGTAAACGGTATCATCATTGCGAAAGGAAAAGTAGCTCCATTTATTGCAACTTTGGCAACAATGACTATTTTTCGGGGGTTGACGCTTGTTTATATGGACGGACGTCCGATCACTGGTCTTGGTGATCATTTAATGTTCCAAATGTTTGGCCGCGGTTATTTTCTTGGTATTCCGGTACCAGCTGTTACAATGATGATCGCTTTCGCAGTACTGTACTTCATTTTGAAGAAAACGACATTTGGTCGCCGTACATTTGCAATTGGTGGAAATGAAGAAGCAGCAGCACTATCAGGTATTAATGTTACGAGAATTAAAGTAATGATTTACGGTCTTTCCGGAATTTTGGCAGCGCTTGCAGGTATTGTCTTAACATCACGATTAGATTCTGCACAGCCGACTGCAGGTACTTCTTATGAATTAGATGCAATTGCAGCAGTTGTATTAGGTGGAACAAGTCTTTCTGGGGGAAGAGGATGGATTGTTGGTACATTCATCGGTGTACTTATTATCGGTGTACTAAATAACGGTTTAAATTTATTGGGTGTATCTTCTTTCTTCCAACAAGTTGTAAAAGGACTTGTAATCTTACTAGCTGTATTAATTGATCGCAGAAAAGAAGCGTAATGGAGGGACAGTTCATGAAGAAATGGTTACTTATACTCGTTGCATGTATTATGGTCATTACTGCTGGTTGTTCAATGGAACCGCCAGAATGGGCAAAGGATTCTAGCGATAAAGGTCGAAATAAAACTATTAAAGTTGGATTCTCTGTTTCAACTTTAAATAATCCCTTTTTTGTAACTTTGAAAAAGGGTGCAGAAAAGAAAGCGAAAGATAGTGGCATCGAATTAATTGCTGTTGATGCACAAAATGATGCAGCAAAGCAAACGAACGATGTTGAAGATTTAATTCAAAAGGGTGTCGATGTAGTTGTTATTAATCCGACCGATTCAGATGCTGTTGCTTCAGCAGTAAGTGCGGCAAATGCAGCAAATGTTCCTGTTATTACAGTAGACCGCGTTGCGAATTCAGGTAAGGTTGTTTCTCACATTGCTTCTAACAATATCGAAGGTGGTCAAATGGCTAGTGATTACATTCGGGAATTAGTTGGCGAAGGAGCAAACGTTGCTGAGTTAGAAGGAATCCCTGGATCTTCCGCTGCTCGTGAACGTGGGAAAGGATTCCATAACGTAGCCGATAAGTCTTTAAAAGTAGTTGCAAAACAAGCGGCTGATTTTGATAGAGCGAAAGGATTATCTGTTATGGAAAACATTTTGCAAGCAAATAGCGATATTAAAGCCGTGTTTGCTCATAACGATGAGATGGCATTAGGTGCACTTGAAGCATTGAAGTCTGCTGGAAAAACAGATGTAGTAGTTGTTGGATTTGATGCAACAGAAGATGCTGTGAAAGCGGTTAACGATGGGCGTATGGCTGCAACAGTCGCTCAAAAACCAGAATTAATCGGAGAGAAGGCGATGCAAACAGCAAAAGAGATAACACAAGGTAAAAAAGTGGACAAATCTATTCCGATTGAATTAGAGCTTATTAAGAAAAAAAAATAAATATAAAATGAAAATTAGGAAGGAAGAATAACAAATGAAATTCTTTATTGATACAGCAAACATTAACGAAATTAAAGAGGCAAATGCATTAGGCGTATTAGCTGGAGTAACGACAAATCCATCACTTGTAGCAAAAGAAGGCGTAGATTTCCACGAACGCATTCGTGAAATTTGCAACGTTGTAGAAGGACCTGTAAGTGCAGAAGTAATTAGCTTAGAAGCTGATAAGATGATTGAAGAAGGAAAAGAACTAGCGAAGATTGCTCCAAACGTTGTTGTAAAAGTTCCAATGACAACAGAAGGTTTAAAAGCAGTAAAAGCGTTCTCTGATTTAGGAATTCGTACAAACGTTACATTAGTATTCTCAGCAGTTCAAGCATTACTTGCAGCTCGTGCTGGTGCAACATACGTTTCACCATTCTTAGGTCGCTTAGACGATATCGGTCATAACGGTATGGACTTAATTCGTCAAATCGCAGAAATCTTTGCAATTCATGGCATCGAAACAGAAATCATTGCAGCATCTGTACGTCACAGTGTTCACGTAACTGACGCAGCATTAAACGGTGCACATATTGCAACAATCCCAGCAAACGTAATTGCTTCATTAGTGAAGCACCCATTAACAGATCAAGGAATTGAGAAATTTTTAGCTGATTGGGAAAAAACACAAGAGAAATAATAGAAAAGCAAGAATCCTAGTTTAATTGACTAGGATTCTTTTTTTTATTTAAAAGAATTTTCATGCAATTTTGCATATTGTCTTTTAAATTTGTTATATAAGATATTTAATATATATCACATAACTCTTTATTTTTCATATTTCGACATAAAGTGAAACTTTAATCAGTGGGGGCTTTGTTCATCCCCACACTGATTATTAATTGAACCAAGGGATAAAAAGATAGAGGGTCTGACCAGAAAACTGGAGGGCATGATTCTATAACAAAAAGCTTAATGTTTATAGAATTATGTCTTTTTATATAGGGAGGGTAGTAAACAGAGATTTCGACAAAAATGCACCAATTTATCTGAATTTTAAGTTTTATAAAAGGGGAGAAATGGAATGAGAAGAAAAGCACCATTTAAAGTGTTGTCATCATTAGCAATTGCGGCAATTATCGGATGTACATCTGTAATGAGTGCTCCGTTAGCATATGCAGAAACGGCAGCAAAAGAGAAAGATAATGTATCTACAACACCAATTGATTACAATTTAATTCAAGAAGATCGTTTAGCGGAAGCACTGAAAGAAAGAGGAACAATTAATCCAGCATCTTCTAAAGAAGAGACGAAAAAAGCTGTTGAGCAATATATTGAAAAGAAACAAGGAGATCAGGCGAATAAAGAAATTCTTCCAGATGCTCACTCACAAGAAACGTCTGATTTCACAAAAAAAGTAAAAGAGAAAAAGATGGAAGAAAAGGAAAATGTAAAAAAGGCTGAAAAAAATGTTAGCCTTGAGCAAAAGCCAGAACCAAATAAAAAGCAATTGAATGAGCAAGTTCCAACTTCAAAAGCAAAGCAAGCTCCATATAATGGATCTGTTCGATCGGATAAAGTATTAGTGCTACTCGTTGAATTTAGTGATTATAAACATAATAATATTGATCAAACACCAGGTTATATGTATTCGAAAGACTTTAGTAGAGAACATTATCAAAAGATGTTGTTCGGTAATGAGCCTTATACTTTATTTGATGGTTCAAAAGTAAAAACGTTTAAACAATACTATGAAGAGCAGTCTGGTGGTAGTTATACGACAGATGGATATGTAACGGAGTGGCTAACTGTTCCAGGAAAAGCATCTGATTATGGAGCTGATGGTAGCAGTGGTCACGATAATAAAGGTCCGAAAGGTGCACGTGATTTAGTGAAAGAAGCTTTGCATGCAGCTGCTGAGAAAGGACTAGATTTATCCCAGTTTGATCAATTTGATAGATATGATACAAACGGGGACGGGAATCAAAATGAACCTGACGGTGTAATTGATCATTTAATGGTAATCCATGCTGGTGTTGGTCAAGAAGCTGGTGGCGGTAAATTAGGTGATGATGCGATCTGGTCACATCGTTCAAAATTAGCAGTAGATCCAGTAGCGATTGAAGGTACGAAATCAAAGGTAGATTACTTTGGTGGTAAAGTCGCAGCACATGATTACACAATTGAACCGGAAGATGGAGCTGTAGGTGTGTTTGCACATGAATTTGGACATGATCTTGGATTACCAGATGAATATGACACGAAATATACTGGAAATGGTTCACCAGTCGAAGCTTGGTCATTAATGAGTGGAGGTAGTTGGACAGGGAAAATCGCAGGAACAGAGCCGACTAGTTTTTCACCACAAAATAAAGACTTTTTACAAAAGAATATGGGTGGCAACTGGGCAAAAATATTAGAAGTAGATTACGATAAAATTAAGAGTGGTGTGGGAGTTCCTACCTATATTGATCAAAGTGTTACGAAATCAAACCGTCCAGGCGTTGTACGTGTTAACTTACCAGGTAAAAGTGTTGAAACGATTAAACCGGAGTTTGGAAAGCATGCATATTATAGTACAAGAGGCGATGATATGCATACAACGTTAGAGACACCATTCTTTAATTTAACAAAGGGAACAAATGCAAAATTCGATTATAAAGCAAATTATGAGTTAGAAGCAGAGTGCGATTTCGTCGAAGTACATGCAGTAACAGAAGATGGAATGAAGACGTTAATTGATAGACTTGGAGAAAAAGTAGTCCAAGGAGATAAAGATACAACAGATGGGAAATGGATTGATAAATCATATGATTTAAGTCAATTTAAAGGCAAAAAAGTGAAACTACAATTCGACTATATTACAGATCCGGCTGTAACATATAAAGGTTTTGCGATGGATAATGTAAATGTAACTGTTGATGGACAAGTTGTATTTTCTGATGATGCAGAAGGACAGTCTAAAATGAATTTAAATGGTTTTGTTGTTTCTGATGGGACAGAGAAGAAAGCTCATTACTACTACTTAGAATGGAGAAACTATGCGGGATCAGATAATGGATTAAAAGCAGGAAAAGGTCCAGTGTACAATACAGGTCTTGTCGTTTGGTATGCAGATGATAGCTTTAAAGATAACTGGGTTGGGATGCATCCAGGTGAAGGATTCCTTGGTGTTGTTGACTCTCATCCAGAAGCGCTAGTTGGTAATTTAAACGGGAAACCAGCATACGGTAATACGGGCATGCAAATTGCAGATGCTGCATTTTCATTTGATAAAACACCAGCATGGAGTGTAAATTCATTAACACGTGGTCAGTTTAACTATTCTGGATTACAAGGTGTTACAACTTTTGATGATTCAAAAGTATATAGTAACAAGCAAATTGCAGACGCAGGAAGAAAAGTTCCAAACCTTGGACTTAAATTCCAAGTTGTTGGACAGGCAGAAGATAAATCGGCAGGCGCTGTTTGGATTAAACGCTAATAACATAAAAGCACATTCTTCATATGAAGAGTGTGCTTTTTAATTTGTACAGTAAGTTATTATTTTAGCTTATGTAATACAAGTCTCTGTTCATATGTAGTGTATCAAATTATGTGGGGAAAGGAAATATTTCCGAGGAAATTGTCGAAGTATCGTCGGTATTTATACACCTTTTTTGTAAAAGAAGAAATGTAGTATTGCCTTTACAGTTTAATTTATTTACATTGTTACTTGGTTACACACAAAAGTAATATATTCGGCAGTAAAAGAGCGCTATTGGATAGTGCTCTTTTTGTAGATAGAAAGGAGTTGAGTTAAATGAAAGAAATAATTGAATGTCCACAGTGTGAAGGAGAGATTACTGCGCAACATATTATTGATCTCCCGCATCCTTTTTCATTCAGATGTCCACACTGCAAGGTGAAGTTAAAAGAAATGAGAATCACACCGTGCTTAATATTAGCAGCAATTTGTATCATTCCACTGTTTATTATAATTGGAGAGAGTATTAAGGAATTACTAGTAAAATATTTTTCTATTATAGATGATGTACCAACTGTACTTATTTTCTTCTTATTTTGTTATCCATTGTATTATTTCTATGAAAAATATAATGCTATATTGTTTATTAAATACGGCTTATTGAAAGTTAAAAGTTGAATTGAATAGGAGATTATCATAATGCTTTGGAAAATATATTTAGTTATTGTAGCAATGTTAGCTATTATTTCGTTAGTAAGGGGCATGTTTCAAACACCAATTCAAAAGTTTGACTTTGTAGTTTCTATTATTATGTGGATAGGGCTCTTTGGTTTTGTATTTGATATACAAATATTAACCTCAATTGTTTGGAAATGTATTTTCTTGTTTAGCATCATTTGGACTTTAACTGCAGTTTTTGTTTTTCGTTTATATGAGGAGCGAGATGAGCCGTTACCTTTTATATTTAAAGTAATTGGAATTATTCCAACGCTTCCATTATATTACGGATTATATCAATATGCATTTTAAAAAAGACAACGATGGATTATCCCATCATTGTCTTTTTTACTTTGCTTCTTACATAAATCATCCCAGCAAATGTTAATAAAAATGCTGTCCCGATAATGAAGCTGATGCTAGGTGATGCTCCGATTGCGCCGACTGTAAAGGAGCCAGCAACAACTCCTAATGAGAAGAAGGCATAAAATAATCCGAATGCCTTTCCGCGATTATCGTCTGTAGTATTTTCAACGAGTAAAGCGTTAATAGAGGGGAAGAGGATTGCGAATCCAATACCATAAATCATCATTACGATAAAGAGCATACCTTTTGTAGCAAATAATCCGAGTAAAGATAATGCGAATGCCATAACTGCAATTCCGATTAGCATTAGTTTCGAACGATTAAATCGATCGTAAATACGATTTGTTGGAAGCAAGAAGAAGAGGATAGCAGTTATACCAAATACACTTAACATCATGCCTGTTGTGGATGCTTTAAGCGCTAATGCCTCAACTTTTACTGGTAACATATAAGTGACAATTCCTTGTGAAAACATTAATGTGAAAGCACCAATATATGCTTGTAATAACGGTTCTGATTTTAAAAGTTCAACCATATCTTCTTTGTTCATCATTTGCGTTCTTGATGTATCTTTTCTTGATACGTTATTTGGTAAGAAGAATAGAGATACGATCGTACCAAGAGCCATTAAAATAGAAATAGTAATGAAGACCCATTCTACGCCAGCTGTTGCTTTCATAATACCGCTGAAAGCCGGTCCTACGATTGCGGCTGTTCCAACAGCAGCACCAGATAGAGCCATTGCTTTTCCTTGTCTTTTTGCATTTGTTTGTTTTGATAAAAATGTAAAGGCAGCAGGAATTAAAAAGCCATCACTAAATCCATGCATAAAGCGAACAACTAATAGTTGTTCACCACTTTGAACAACGGTGTATAACAAGACTATGAAACTCGTAATTCCCATGCTTATATAAAGGATTTTTTTTGCACCAAATTTATCGACAGCTGCTCCAGCAATAATATTACCGATCATATTAGCGAATGAGTACATACCGACAACTAGCCCGATAATAAGAGGGGTTCCTCCAAGGCTTTGAGCGAAAGTACTCATAATAGGTAATTGTGAAAATGTATCTAAAAAAGCCACGATAACGATAAAGTAAATAAAATGTTTCAAGCGATATTCACCTCTCCTATGCTATTATGGCACAATGCTAATTTCACCTGCAATGAAATTGAATTAACAGATGTGGAAAAAAGTACAAAGTGACAAAATATTGAACGTTATTTGTAAAAAATTAGTAGAGATGCGATTGTTTTTTTTGAAATATATGGATAGAAGTATTATAATAGAATTGTAAACTTCACCAGGTTAAGTATATACATAGAGAGGGATGTATAAAATGAAAGCACTACTTTGGCATAATCAACGTGATGTACGAGTAGAAGAAGTACCAGAACCAACAGTAAAACCAGGAACAGTGAAAATCAAAGTTAAATGGTGTGGTATTTGTGGGACAGACTTGCATGAATATTTAGCAGGGCCTATTTTTATTCCAACAGAAGAACATCCATTAACACATGTGAAAGCACCTGTTATTTTAGGTCATGAGTTTAGTGGTGAGGTAATAGAGATTGGTGAAGGAGTTACATCTCATAAAGTGGGAGACCGCGTTGTTGTAGAACCAATTTATTCTTGTGGTAAATGTGAAGCTTGTAAACATGGACATTACAATGTTTGTGAACAACTTGTTTTCCACGGTCTTGGCGGAGAAGGCGGCGGTTTCTCTGAATATACAGTAGTACCAGAAGATATGGTTCATCACATTCCAGATGAAATGACGTATGAACAAGGTGCGCTTGTAGAACCAGCAGCAGTAGCAGTTCATGCAGTACGTCAAAGTAAATTAAAAGAAGGGGAAGCTGTAGCAGTATTTGGTTGCGGTCCAATTGGACTTCTTGTTATCCAAGCAGCTAAAGCAGCAGGAGCAACTCCTGTTATTGCAGTTGAACTTTCTAAAGAACGTCAAGAGTTAGCGAAATTAGCAGGTGCGGATTATGTATTAAATCCAGCAACTCAAGATGTGTTAGCTGAAATTCGTAACTTAACAAATGGTTTAGGTGTAAATGTTAGCTTTGAAGTAACAGGTGTTGAAGTTGTACTACGTCAAGCGATTGAAAGTACAAGCTTCGAAGGACAAACTGTAATTGTTAGTGTATGGGAAAAAGACGCAACAATTACTCCAAATAACTTAGTATTAAAAGAAAAAGAAGTTATTGGTATTTTAGGATACCGTCACATCTTCCCAGCTGTTATTAAATTAATTAGCTCTGGTCAAATTCAAGCAGAGAAATTAATTACGAAAAAAATTACAGTCGATCAAGTTGTTGAAGAAGGATTTGAAGCACTTGTAAAAGATAAAACACAAGTGAAAATTCTTGTTTCACCTAAATAAGATAGAATCGAATAGAGTAGCCCTTTTCTAGAAATAGAAGAGGGCTACTTTTTTTCTATACTGAAAGGTGATAGACTTTCCTTTGACTAAATGTATTTTTGTTTGGAAGGGAGAATCTAATGCTTTCATTTTTGTTAACTTTAAAGCGAATGTTAAGAGCCTGTTTACGAGCGTGGAAAGATAAAGAATTTCAAGTATTATTCGTATTAACAATTTTGACTTTAATATCGGGTACGATTTTTTATAGTACAGTTGAAGAATTACGTCCTATTGACGCTTTATATTTTAGTGTGGTCACGTTGACGACTGTCGGTGATGGGAATTTTAGTCCGCAAACTGATTTCGGAAAGATATTTACAATCTTATACATATTTATTGGGATTGGATTAGTGTTTGGATTTATTCATAAGTTAGCAGTTAATGTACAATTGCCAAGTATATTATCGAATAGAAAAAAAGAGTAAAGCATTCAGATGCTTTACTCTTTTTTTACATTAGTTTAGACAAGCCTTAATAATAGTTTATTAAAATGAAAGTGTATTCATTCATTATATTCACTGTGTATAAAGTTATAATGATATGAACATTTGCATATTTTAATTTATTGATAGAAATTTCGTGAAAGGTGGGATATTCTAGTCATAGGTTAACCGGACGACATCATAGGATCCTAACAAAATGTTTACAATAATTCAATTATAAAATGGAGGATTTTATATGAAAAAGAAAGTACTTGCTTTAGCGGCAGCTATTACATTAGTTGCTCCATTACAAAGTGTTGCATTTGCTCATGAAAATGATGGGGGACAGAGATTTGGAGTTATTCCACGCTGGTCTGCTGAAGATAAACATAAAGAAGGCGTGAATTCTCATTTATGGATTGTAAACCGTGCAATTGATATTATGTCTCGTAATACAACACTTGTAAAACAAGATCGAGTTGCACTATTAAATGAATGGCGTACGGAGTTAGAGAACGGTATTTATGCTGCTGACTATGAAAATCCTTATTATGATAATAGCACATTTGCTTCACATTTCTATGACCCTGACAATGGGAAAACTTATATTCCGTATGCAAAGCAGGCAAAGGAAACTGGAGCTAAGTATTTTAAATTAGCTGGTGAGTCTTACAAAAATAAAGATATGAAACAAGCATTCTTCTATTTAGGATTATCTCTTCATTATCTAGGGGATGTAAACCAACCGATGCATGCAGCAAACTTTACGAACCTTTCGTATCCACAAGGGTTCCATTCTAAATATGAAAACTTTGTAGATACGATAAAAGATAACTATAAAGTAACGGATGGAAATGGATATTGGAACTGGAAAGGTACGAATCCAGAAGATTGGATTCATGGAGCGGCAGTAGTTGCGAAACAAGATTACGCTGGCATTGTAAATGATAATACGAAAGATTGGTTCGTGAGAGCTGCTGTATCACAAGAATATGCAGATAAATGGCGCGCTGAAGTTACACCAATGACAGGTAAGCGTTTAATGGATGCACAACGTGTTACTGCTGGATATATTCAGCTTTGGTTTGATACGTACGGAAATCGTTAAGTATTTAAAAAAGGTCAAATCTCAGAATAGAGTATTTGGCCTTTTTATCACTATACAATACATGGAGGTATGAAACGTGAAAGGTAAATTGCTAAAAGGTGTACTTAGCTTAGGTGTTGGTCTAGGAGCTTTATATAGCGGAACGTCAGCTCAAGCAGAAGCGTCTACAAATCAAAACGATACATTAAAAGTGATGACGCATAATGTATATATGCTATCAACAAACTTATATCCGAACTGGGGACAAACTGAGCGTGCTGATTTAATCGGGGCGGCAGATTATATAAAGAATCAAGACGTAGTTATATTAAATGAAGTGTTTGATAATAGCGCATCAGATCGTTTATTAGGGAATTTGAAGAAAGAATATCCAAATCAAACAGCAGTATTAGGTCGTAGTAGTGGAAGTGAATGGGATAAAACGTTAGGAAACTATTCATCTTCAACTCCTGAAGATGGTGGCGTTGCGATTGTGAGCAAATGGCCAATCGCTGAAAAGATTCAATATGTATTTGCAAAAGGATGCGGGCCAGATAATTTATCGAATAAAGGATTTGTATACACGAAAATTAAGAAAAATGATCGCTTTGTTCATGTAATTGGTACGCATTTGCAAGCGGAAGATAGTATGTGCGGAAAAACTTCACCTGCATCTGTACGTACAGACCAATTAAAAGAAATTCAAGACTTTATTAAAAATAAAAATATACCAAATAATGAGTATGTATTAATTGGTGGTGATATGAACGTAAATAAAATAAATGCAGAGAACAAGAATGACTCAGAGTATGCATCTATGTTTAAAACATTGAACGCTTCTGTACCATCTTATACTGGACATACAGCGACTTGGGACGCAACGACAAACAGTATTGCAAAATATAATTTCCCTGATAGTCCTGCTGAGTATTTAGATTATATTATTGCAAGTAAAGACCATGCGAACCCATCGTATATAGAGAATAAGGTGTTACAGCCGCAATCTCCACAATGGACTGTTACATCATGGTTCCAAAAATATACGTATAATGATTACTCTGATCATTATCCAGTAGAGGCGACTATTTCTATGAAGTAGTTTCAAAAAGTTTCTTCGTAAAGAAGAAACTTTTTTTATTTGCAAACAGGAAAATCACACTTTCTTTCCAATATGTATAAGACATATTGAGAAGAGGAGAGAAAAATGTGGATCGAGGAATTTTTAAAGAAGTTCCATTACCGTGTGCATTTTTGGATGAAGTGGCTTTAGATAGAAATATTCAATCGATTATAGAGTTAAGTGGAAATAAAAAGATTCGTATAGCGAGTAAATCGTTACGCTCTGTTCCGATTATGCAAAAGATACTAGCTGCAAATGATCGATTTCAAGGTATTATGTGCTTTTCACCTAGAGAGATTTTATTTTTAATAGAACAAGGATTTAATGATTTATTGCTTGGATATCCTGCTTACGATGAAAGAGCTCTGTATGAAATTAGTTTGTTAACAAAGAAAGGTTTCATTATAACTTGTATGGTGGATTGTGAAGAGCATATTGTGTATTTAGAAAACATTGCTGAGCAATCTAAAGGATGTTTTCGTGTTTGTTTGGATATTGATATGAGTAGTCGCTTCTTTCAATTTCATTTTGGTGTAAAAAGGTCCCCAGTAAAAAATGTGCAAGATGCGTTGAAAGTAGTAGAAAAGGTGAGAAGGTCATCATATTTAATGTTAGATGGTGTAATGGGATATGAAGCTCAAATTGCCGGGGTGGGCGATTATATACCGAATCAATGGTTGAAAAGTAAAGTGATTTCGTATTTAAAGCAGAAATCAGTGCTAGAAGTTAAAGAAAGAAGAGAACATATTGTAAAAGCAATACAAAACATTGGTATTGAGCTAAGGTTTGTAAATGGAGGCGGAACAGGAAGCATAAAAACAACCGAGAAAGATAATTCAGTTTCAGAGATTACAATAGGTTCTGCTTTTTATTCTCCGAAGCTGTTTGATTATTATAAAGAGGTGAAATTTCATCCAGCGGTTGGATTTGCCTTACCAGTTGTGCGTAAACCAGTCCCGTTTATTTACACTTGCCTAGGTGGTGGATATATTGCTTCAGGAGCAGTTGGAAAAGATAAAGAGCCTGAAGTTTGGAGACCGAAGGGTGCAAAATTATTAGCTTTAGAAGGTGCTGGCGAGGTACAAACGCCAATTTTTTATAACGGCGAGGAACGAGTGGATATAGGAGAGACCATTTTGTTTCGTCATAGTAAGGCTGGTGAATTATGTGAACGCTTTCCTTTTTTGTATCGTGTTAAAAAAGGAGAGATTGTCGGGGAGTATTCAACATATCGGGGGGATGGCCAATGCTTTCTATAAAGGGACAAAAGTGGAGAAATTGGACAGGGAATGTAGAAGGAACGCCGCATTATACGATGTATCCAGAAAGTATACAAGATGTAGTAGAAGTTGTGGGGCTTGCGCGAAAAAAGGGAAAGAAAATTCGTGTTGTCGGTTCAGGACACTCGTTTACCCCCCTTGTGCAAACGGAAGAAGTTTTAGTTTCTTTAGATGAATTGAAGGGTATTGTGAATATTGATGCAGAGAAGATGGTTGCTGAAGTATGGGCAGGAACAAAGTTATATGATGTAGGGAAGTTACTTGAGGAAAAAGGTTATGCGCAAGAAAATTTAGGGGATATTGATTCGCAATCTATTGCAGGAGCGATTAGTACGGGGACTCATGGAACGGGTATTACCTTTGGGAGTTTATCAACACAAGTTATAGAGATTACGGCAGTTCTATCTAATGGTGAGAGTATAGTTTGTTCGGAAGCTGAGAACGTAGAATATTGGAGAGCGTTTCAGTTGTCACTTGGAATGTTAGGTATCATTGTAAAGATAAAATTGAAGGTTATTCCAGCGTATTCACTCGTTTATGAAAGTGAAAAACAGTCATTATCTACTGTAATGAACAAACTAGAAGAATATAAGAAGCATCGTCAGTTTGAATTTTTCGTTTTTCCTTATTCTGATGAAGTACAAGTGAAACTTACGAACGAAACAACGAATAAAGGCAGTGATTTGAAATGGCATAAACTAAAGGTAGAGTTACTTGAAAATAGGATGTTCTCTTTACTATCTAAAGGATGTAAATGGTTTCCTTCTATAAGTAAAGGAGTGAGTCGATTATCAGCTAAAGCTGTACCAAACACAAAAATAATTGGCCCGAGCTATGAAGTATTTGCTACATCACGTACGGTGCCATTTTATGAAATGGAGTATAGCATTCCTTCAAAGTATATGAGGACGGTTGTAGAAGAAATCTCAAATCTTATTGAAAAGAAAAAGTATAAGGTGCACTTCCCGATCGAATGCCGCTATGTGAAAGGGGATGATATATGGCTTAGTCCGGCCTATGGAAGAGATTCAGCATATATCGCTGTTCATATGTATAAAGGTATGAAATATGCTGCTTACTTTGGCGAAGTGGAAAAGATTTTTCTGAAGTATGAAGGGCGTCCACATTGGGGGAAAATGCATACATTATCGTATGAGCAATTACAATATATATATCCAGAGTTTCATTCGTTTTTACAGGTGAGGAAATCTCTAGATGAACTTGGAATGTTTTTTAATCCTTATGCGGAGAAGTTATTTATCCCGCTATTTGTCAGGCAGTAAGACCCCTACGTCAAAATTCAGTGGAAGCAAAGAAGTTAGGTGAGGGCTAATTAAAGTTTCACATTATGTATATGAAAAAGCTGACAAATAATTATTTGTCAGCTTTTTTTAGTGTAATTGCATTTCTTGTATGACTAATATGTTCATAAAATA
This sequence comes from Bacillus sp. FSL K6-0073, assembly GCF_038006085.1. Lineage (NCBI taxonomy): Bacteria > Bacillati > Bacillota > Bacilli > Caryophanales > Bacillaceae > Bacillus > Bacillus sp. FSL K6-0073. The sequence goes on from NZ_JBBOUN010000001.1 coordinate 694,036, forward strand.
GTAGTTTATCACGGCTAAATACATGTAGTAAAACATGAATAATAAATAGGCCGTTAATGATGAATAGGAATAATAATGTAACGAGTAATACTAAAGGCTCTGTGTGATTTAAAATAGAGCTACTAGAAAGAATATAATTGATTCCACCTAACGCAAAATAAAATATACCGTAGCGAATAAATAGTTCTTTTAATGTAATACGATTTGATTTTCCTTTCACGTGAATGCGAAGCAATGCTTTCCCAATTGTTTTTCCGTTAGTAAAGTATGGAATAATAATAAAGTAAATAAGGATTGAACACGTAATGAAAATGAGTTCATACATATTGGTGTAAGATTGCATATTAGAAACGAAGAAAGAATTTCCTTTGTTTTTAACGACAGGTACGACGATAGATAAGAAAATCCAATCAATTTGCATCGCGATAAGGCGACGAATGAATCCGACTGGTTTCGTTTCCAAATCAATATGACTATCTAACTCGTTTGTCTTCGGAAGGAAGTACGTAAATATTGGTGCAATGATAAAACCAATTACGCCACCTAATGTATTTAAAAACAAATCATCGATATCAAATAATCGGTATGCACAATTGTATATACCGTATAATCCAGTCACTTGTGTTAGCTCGAAAAATAGTGAAAGGAAAAAGGAAATGCAAATTGTTTGTAAGAAACTACGTCGGAAATAATAACGTAAGTAAATACCGAATGGAACAGTTAATAGAACGTTAAAGGCAACTTGTAAAAACGCAGACTCTTTTAATAAGTAGAAATAAGTAGCTGGTTTCGTTAAAACTGCCGATGTATGACTACTAATCTCTTGTATGAAATAAAATGGTGCGAGTTGCATGTGTTGTGTATTAGCCGGTTGTAGGCTACAAGTATCAAACGTTTGTGGCAACGGCAAAATAACAAGAAAATAGGCATTTAATAAGTAAAGTAATAATGAGTATAAAATAAATGAGCGCCATTTATTTAAATAACCGTATTTTCGATAATTAAATATTAAAAAAGGGATTAAAAGAAACATTGCTAAAAAAGGAAATAAAATAAATGCTGTTTTCACTGGAAATAAATATGCAGTCAAAGTAAAACTCCTTTCAATAAAAATTCGTTTATCATTATAGCGCTAAAAATATTTAAATACAAAGTTAAAACCTTTCGAAATAGAAAAAATTACTAATTTGATAGGGATTAAGTTATAATAAATTAATATAAGGATATTGTGATTATATAAGTTGAGAGAGGGTACAAGAGATGCGATATGAACTTTTTTCTGTAAGTGGGGATCATATTACGACTTTTGAAAGTGCATGGCGTTTTCAGGAGGGAGAACAGATTTTTGTTCATGATGATCAAACAAAACGAAACTTTATTATTATTCGGCTGACGCATGATGTATTTCAACAAAATAAACATGTTATTCGTTTGTATTGTCAAGAGAAGAAAGTGTATGCATAAGAGAAGCCCTCTTACAGTATGAAAAGTAAGAGGGTCCTTATCTCGTTATTTGTGAATAGCCCAATTGATGAGGGTGATTAAAGTTTCACTTTATCATTTTGCCCCTCGTAAGGAATAAAAAGAGAAGGATTAATGCACATAGGTAGCATTTGATTTGGAAGAAAGGATATAGCCTTGTATTTTGTGCTTCAAAGTTTCATTGCCTTCTTTTTGAGAAAGCCATGTATGGTAATCTTGTTGTGTTTTCCATAACATACGAATCATATACTCTGCCTTATCATTTGTACGATGAACAGGTGAAAACTCTATGTTAATACAACCGTTCGTTCCGGGGGAAGGATAATATTGTTTAAGCCCATAAAGTAGCTCATTTTCATATTCGTACTTAATGTGAATGAGTTTAGTAACTATAAACATATAAACACCTCTTTTACGATAATAGTAGGAAAGATAGAATTACTGTAATAGTGAACTTGATAAATATTATACTATTCTGAAAATTGTAAGTAAATAATAGGTTTTAACTTAATAAAGGTATAAAAAAGCGAGTCATTCTATTACACTAGATGACTCGCTTTTAATTTGTAAGTTTTACTTTATAAGAAAATAAGAGTAAGTACACCTACGATAATACAATAGAAAGAGAAATATTTTAAATTTCCTTTTGCCATAATGTTCATAAACCATTTTAGTGAAATATACGTCATGATAAATGTTGCGATGAATGCAACGACATATGGTACGAATAATGTGTCTAGATTTGGGTCATTTGCAATGTCTGTAATGCTTAACAATAAGCCACCTAAGCTAACAGGAATGTATAGTAAGAATGAGAAGCGAAGAGCTGTTTCTTGCTTCATACCAAGTAACATTGCTGCTACGATTGTGGCACCAGATCGGCTTATTCCGGGAATCAGTGCACAAGCTTGTGCTAATCCGACGATGATTGCATCTTTCATAGAAAGGTCGCCATCATTTTTACGACCGCGTAAATTTCTAATAATCCAAAGGCCGACAGCAGTAATAAGAAGGGAAACCCCAACCATCTTCACACCTTTTAAGTACTGATCGATGTAATCTTTAAATAAAACACCAATAACACCTGCTGGAATGGTTGCAATAACAAGATAAATAATAAAGAAGAAATCTGATTTTGCGTCTTCTGCTCTTGTAAATATATAAGAGAGACCATTCTTCGTTAGACGAATTAAATCATTTCTATAAATAAGTAATACAGCTAATAATGAAGCTGAATTAACAAGTAGTTCGAAGCTAAACCCTTCTATTTTTAGTCCTAGCAAATGTTGTGCTAAAACGAGATGACCACTTGAAGAAATCGGAATTGGTTCTGTTAGTCCTTGGAACAGACCGAGAATTAAATATTTTAAAACGTAGTAAAATTGTTCCATAATAACCTCCTTGTTTATTAGTTGAAAGAAACAACTTTTCCATTATAACAAAGATATGGATGAATATTGAAAAGAAATAAATATTCAAAATAAAATAAAAATCCCTTATAGCAGTATAAGGGATTCTTAATTTTAATTAAGAAGTCACTGTTCCTTGAAGACTTTTAGATAATTGAACATCGACTTTTTCAGCATCATGAATATGATTCATAATAGTAGTATTTAATTTTTGGAACATTTGTTGTGTGTTAGCGAATTCTCGTAATATGTCATCATTACAAGACTTTTGGTTTTCGATAGCCTTAATAACATTTGTAGCACCATTTTGTAACGTTTGAATCATAACTAAAATATTTTCAATTCTAGCATTTGTATCGGCGCTCATTTCTACACCTTCATCGACTAAATGTAGATTATCTTTTGTGTTATCATATGCTTTTTCAATTTCTTCTTGTATTTTTTTCGTTAAGTTGCCGATGTTTTTTGTACTTTCTGCTGTACTTTCCGCTAGTTTTCTTACTTCATTGGCAACGACGGCGAATCCTTTACCGTGCTCTCCAGCACGCGCGGCTTCAATACTCGCATTTAAAGCAAGTAAATTTGTTTGTGCTGCAATGTTTTGAATGACTTCTACAATTTGCTCGATTTCCTTTGAGCGTTCGCTTAGATGATTCATACTATTAGACGTGCGTTGAGATTGTTCACCTAATTTATTAATTACAATAAGTAAGCGGTGAACGGATTCTTTTCCTTCATTAGAGCAGTCAATAATTTCTGCAATAGACTGAATTAAGCTTTGTTCCTTTTGTAACATTTCATTATTTAACTCATTGGAATGTGTCGTACGTGTTGAAACATTTTCGAAACATGAACTTAATTGTTGAACTAAATTTTGAAGTGTATTATGTTGGTTATTTACAAGTTGATGCTCTTGGATAACGCTTTGTACACGATCGTGGATAGTAGAAATAGTCTCTTGCTTTTCGATATCTTTTTGTTTTAATTCTGCTTCTAATTCTTGTATACGCTCTTCTAATTGAGAAATTGTATGTTGGAGTGATTTTTTTTGAGTAAACATGTATTTATTTCAACCGCCTTCGAAAGTTATATTTTCTCTATATTTGGATTTTAGCATCTTTTGTGTTTTTTAAATATAGGAATTGTTAAATATTTAAGAATCTATTACATTTTATTCATAATTCTCTTTTTTTTGTCACGAAAAATAAACTGTATTTAATCGTTTTGTAAACAAACTGTAAAATAAATCATGTATAACTGTATAAGAAGGGAGTCGGATTATGAACTATTTTAAGCGAATCAGCTGTCTAGTATTAGCAGGAATTATCGGTCTTTCTAGTACAGTCGCTGTTAAAGCAGAGTCAAACGACGAGAAACTTAACAACATGCAACAGCAATTGCAACAAAACGATGCAGAAATGCAAAAGAAAGAGCAAGAGAAGCAAGCTGTTAGTAAAGAAATTAAAGGTATCGAAAACGAACTACATAATTTAAATAATACAATTGCAAAAAATAAAGAGGATCAAGCTGCTATTCAACGTAAAATCGATGAAACACATAAGCAGATTGAGCAAAAAAAGCAAGAAATTGTCGTTTTGGAGGATAAAGTCCTTGCTCGTAAAGATATTATGAGAAAACGTATGGTTTCTGTTCAAAACAGTTCAAATACAAGTTTAGTAGTAGAAGTTGTAGTAGAGTCAAAAAACTTTGCAGACTTCTTACAACGTATGAACGCAGTTTCTACTATTCTAGAAGCTGATAAAGAAATTTTACGTCTACAAGAACAAGATCTTCGTCAAATTGAAGAAGATAAGAAAACAATTGACGAAAAAGAAGCATCTTTAGTAGTAGACAAACAAAAATTAGCAAAAGCGCAAGCTGAACTGCAAGATAACTTGAAAAAGCGTCAAGATAACTTACAAACAGTTCAAGCTAAATATAATGAAGTTGCAAGTCAACTTAATTTAGCAGCGGAAGAAAAAGCTAAAATTGAATCAAATATGAAGACAGTACAAGAAACGATTGCTCGTGAGCAAGAAGCAGCAAGAATCGCAGCGGAAGAGCGTGCAAAAGCAGAAGCGGCTGCAAAAGCAGAGCAAGAAGCTTTAGCGAAAGCACAAGCAGAAATTGCTGAAAAGCAAAAGCAGGAAAAAGCTAGTAAACCAGCTGAACCAGTTGCTAATAATAATTCGAAGGTAGAACCTGCAAAACCTGAACCATCTTCTAAGCCAACTGCTGGTGGGAAAGAAATTTATGTAGAAGCTACAGCTTATACAGCTGATCCAGGGGAAAATGGTTATGCACCAGGTCAACAAGTATTTTCTGCATGGGGACCAGGTGGTAAAGGTTATAATCTAACTGCAAACCCAGGAATGAAATTAATTGCTGTAGATCCAAATGTTATTCCATTAGGTAAGACTGTAAATGTTGAAGGTTATGGAGTAGCAATTGCAGCCGATACTGGTGGGGCTATTAAAGGGCATAGAATTGATGTTTTAATGCCAGATAAAGGTTCATCAAGTAGCTGGGGCAGAAGAACAGTTAAAGTTACAATTTTAAACTAACAAGTAATCCAACTTTACAATACGTAGAGTTGGATTTTTTTATAATAATAATGTTAAGTTGAGTTTACATTTTGTTAAGAATAGCATACAATAATGGTGAGAGGTGGTAAATTTGACCATTTTAAACAGAGTAAAAGAATTAAGAGCTCGTTTTAACTTTACGCAAAGCGTATTAGCAGAAAAGGTTGGAGTAACGAGACAAACAATTGCAGCAATTGAAAAAGGGGATTACGTTCCTTCGTTGTTATTAGCACTTACGATTTGTGATGTGTTCCAGTTAAAGATGGAAGATGTGTTTGTTTTAAATAAGGAGGGAGAAGAGGATGAATAGAATTGTTTTTTCTTATATTATAAATGTACTCTATACTGCACTAGCATGTTGGACATTTGTTGAATTTTATAGTGTTATTACAGAGTTAGCAGATATGATTAAAAATGAGAAATTCCCGTTTGAAGTATGGTTTAATGGAGTACCATTCATTTTATTATTTATCGGAGCAATTATAGTTACAATTTTTTATCGAATTCAAAAGAAAAAATATAAGAATTTATCTTTTTTGATGTATCCATTATTATTTCCACTAGAAGATGAACGTGAAAAAGCGATTACGGATAAAGCTTGTAGAACAACATTTGTATCGTTATGGTTTGTCTTACCTTGTGCAGTTGGATTTTTAACTTTTTCACCTATTATTAATGAATATCTTCCTGGATACCCATTATATATTCTATTTTCTATTTTCTTTATTCAAATGACAGTATTTCACGTATCACTATACAGAAATAAATTAGCTTAAAAAGAAACCTTCTTGCACCGGCAAGAAGGTTTCTTTTCAGCTAATACTTGTACATATAGCGATATTATTTTATCATTTTATATAGAGTAAGATTTTGTAAGGGAAAGGAACTGTGTATGAATAAGCAAAGAATTTATAGTATAGTAGCAATTTTGCTATTTGTTGTAGGTGGCGTGTTAATTGGAAAGCCATTTTATGATGGATATCAGGCTGAAAAGAAACAGACTGAAAATGTGCAGGCTGTTCAAAAGATGGATTATGAAAAGCATGAGACGGAATTTGTAGATGCTTCCAAAATTAATCAACCAGACTTGGCGGAAGTAGCGAATGCATCATTAGATAAGAAACAAGTAATTGGTCGTATTTCGATTCCAAGTGTTTCAGTAGAACTGCCTGTTTTAAAAGCTTCTACTGAAAAAAACTTATTATCAGGTGCAGCGACAGTAAAAGAGAATCAAGTTATGGGAAAAGGAAATTACGCATTAGCAGGACATAATATGTCTAAAAAAGGTGTTTTATTTAGTGATATAGCTTCTTTGAAAAAAGGCGATAAAATTTATTTGTATGACAATGAAAATGAATATGAGTATGCGGTTACTGGTGTATCTGAAGTGACTCCTGATAAGTGGGAAGTTGTAGAGGATCATGGGAAAGATGAGATAACGCTTATTACATGTGTATCTGTAAAGGATAATTCTAAGCGTTATGTTGTTGCTGGTGATTTAGTAGGAACGAAGGCGAAGAAGTAAAAAAGAAGGGGAACTCTTTAAAGAGTTCCCCTTCTTTTTTACTAATGTTGAGAAATAATAGAATATTTCGGTTTGTATTTAATTATTCTTCTATTTATGTATAATAAATTTAGAATTCTATATTTTGGGAGGAACAAGAGTGAGACAACAGGTGAAGAAACTTCTTTTAACAACGAGTATAGCGTTATTGATAGCTCCAATTTCAGCTTATGCGCATCCAGGGCGTACAGATGCTAATGGCGGACATACGTGTCGTACAAATTGTGAGAAGTGGGGATTACAGTATGGGGAATATCATTATCACAATAAACCAGCTTCTAGTAGTGGCGTAACGAGCCCAGCTCCTAGTCAGAATAATAATAGTGCTGTAGAAACTGAGAGACAAGCAGAAGCACAGCGCAATACTGAGGCTGAAAAACAACGTAATGCAGAAGCACAGCGTAAAGCTGAAGAGGAGAGACAACGTGTAGCCGAGGAACAAAGAAAAGCTGAAGAGGCACGTAAGCAAGAGGAAGCGCAGCGCCAAGCTGATATGGAAAAAGGTCAACTTGAAGGTCAAAAGAATGGAGAAACTGATTTTAAAGCAGGAAAAAATGATGCAGAAGTGCATGTAGCTGGAAAATCTGATGCATATAAACAAGCGTTTAAAGCGACTTATGCAGCCGCATGGTCTTTAGAAGAGCAGAAGAAAACGCATTTTGAAAAAGGAAAAGAACAAGGTTTAGCACAAGAGACGATGGACGATAGTCAAGTTGCTCCAGAGTTTAAGGTAAACTTTGCAGACGGGTTCAAAGTAGGGAATAAAGAAAGAACAGAAAAAATTGAAAAAGAGCAAGCTGAATTAGGGGAAAAGACAGGGAAAGAACTAGCTGAAAAGAATCCTGAAAATAGAGAGAAAGAAGTATACGTGAAGGCATATGAAACAGCGTATGAAAAAGGCTATAAGTCTACAAAAAAGGCAGTAGAAAAGGCTGGCTATAAGTATGCATTTGAAAACTATGATTTAAAAGTTCCTGCTAAGTATGAACGAAATGAATTGTTAAAGAAGTGGTTTACTGAAGGATTTAAATCGAATAAAAAAGCAGCGGAAATTCGAGAAGAAGGGTATAAAAAAGGAGACAGCTGGTTCTCATTCTTCTATAAGAGTTTCGTACCAAGTGAATATAAAGAACATAAAGAGCTGTACGAACAAGCAATAGAAAAAGGTAAAACAGCATAAAAAAGATGAGGAGAAATTCCTCATCTTTTTTAATCCATCCATTTCACTAATTTCTTAGAAATTAATAATAAAACACAGCCTAATACAATTGCCACAGCGCCAATAACTGTGAATACTTCAGCGTATCCAAGTGAAGTTGTGAAGCTTGCAAGTTGTCCGCCTAAAATGTTGGCGATACCTGAACTTGCTAGCCATACACCCATTAATAAAGATGCTAATTTTACCGGAGCAAGCGCACTAACCATTGATAGTCCGACAGGTGATAAGAATAGCTCACCTAACGTATGGAAAAGATACGTAAAGACGATAAACAGTAAGTTTGCTTTTTCTGTAATGTTATGTTCATCACTACCTGTTTTTAATGTAGCGATAACGAGAATGATATAACCGATACCGAGCAAGATCATACCAAGTCCCATTTTAGTTGGGATTTTTAAATCACCGCGCTTGCGAGTTGCAAGTTTTGCCCATAATGCAGAAATGACTGGAGCAAGTAAAATAATAAATAATGGATTGACCGATTGGAACCAAGATGTTGGAACTTCCCATCCGAACACAGAGCGGTCTACAAATTTGTTTGTATATAATGTTAATGAGCTACCAGCTTGTTCAAAGCCAGCCCAGAAGAAGACAACGAAGCATGTTAAAATGACGATAACTGCGGTACGTTGTTTTTCTTTTTTTGTTAACGGTGTATCTCCTACTGATGGTTGTCCATCTGTTGTTTGCAAATCACGAGTTGGTTTTTTACCGATATTACCAAGGAAGCGATTTGATAATGTTGTAAATAAAATTTGTCCAATGATCATTCCGATTGAAGCGGCTAAGAAACCGTAACGGAATCCAAAGTGAACAACGCCATCCACTGTTGTTTTGAATAAATTTTCTGATAAAAATCCGCAAACGAGTGGAGCTAAAAATGAACCGACGTTAATACCCATATAGAAAATCGTAAATGCACTATCACGTTTTGGATCGTTCTCTTCGTATAATTCCCCAACCAGTGTAGAGATGTTCGGTTTGAAGAATCCGTTACCTATAATAATAAGCGCTAATCCGAGGTATAGGCCGACTTGGTTTTGCATGGCAAATAGTGTAAGGTTACCGATTGCCATTGTTATACCACCAATTGTGATCGCTTTTCGTCTACCTAGGAACCGGTCTGTTAAGTATCCACCAATCATTGGTGTGAAATAACAGGCTCCAGTATAAAATCCGTAAATAGAGAGTGCCCATGCGGGACTAAACCCAAGACCACCGCTTACTAAAGCTGTCGTTAAATATAATGTTAATAATCCTCGTAATCCATAGTAACTAAATCTTTCCCACATTTCTGTAAAGAAGAGTAAGTATAAACCTGGAGGATGTTTCTTTTTTCTTTGTTGTTCTCTTTCTAGTTGTATCGCTGATTCCATGTTATTTTCCTCCTGACACAAACAAAAACAAAGTTAATAATTTTGTATATTTAATATTTTACTTTATTAACTATTATAAGTCAATAAAGGTTGATTTTTCAGAAGAAATTGGAAAAGAGGAATAGCTATAGAATGGGTGTTTCTTTTGTGATAGACTATGGACTATGTTTTCTTTGTAAGGAAGCGGGTTATTGTACTTTTTTTATATGTGAAATTGATTTCATAAAAGATGAAATTAAAGAAGGAGAAAGAAATGAAATTGTTACAGAAAAAAGAAATTTTACTTATTAGCCTTATGTTATTCTCTATGTTCTTTGGAGCAGGGAATCTTATATTTCCACCTTTCCTTGGGTATGAAGCAGGAGAACATGTTTGGATTTCATTAGTAGGGTTTATTATATCAGCAACAGGTCTTCCTATATTAGGTGTTATCTCTATTGCAAAAGCAGGAAGTTTTCAAACGTTAGCGGGTAGGGTTCATTCTTCATTTGCAATTATTTTTCCATGTATCGTGTATGTATTTATTGGACCTGGGCTTGGTATACCACGTGCGGGAAGTTTAGCTTTTGAAATGGGGCCAGGTCAGTTATTCCCTGAAGCAGGAAGCGGACTATTGTTGTTTTACACAGTTATTTTCTTTAGTATTGTTTACTGGTTAAGTTTATCTCCATCTAAATTAATGGGGTTGTTTGGAAAAGTATTGACGCCGTTATTATTATGTATGATTGCACTTATTTTTATAAAGAGTATGTTTACACCGGTAGGAGATATGAAAGAACCAATAGGGAACTATGGACAAGCTCCTATGTTTCAAGGGTTTTTAGATGGATATTTAACAATGGATGCGTTAGCTGCTTTAATCTTTGGAATTGTTATTGCAAATGCATTACGTGCAAAAGGTATTGAAGATGATAAAAGTTTAGCGAAATATATGAGTATTGCTGGCATTGTGGCAGGATTATTATTATCGATTATTTATGTCATCCTTGGATATGTGGGGGCAATTAGTGGCTCATTAGGAACATTCGATAACGGTGCGAAAGTGTTAGCGCAAGTTATGACTACATTATTTGGGGAGGGCGGAGTCGTTTTATTAGGTCTTATTTTTACTATCGCATGTTTATGTGTTTCAATTGGACTTGTTACGTCTTGTAGTCAATTTTTTGCGAGTGCATTTCCGAAAGTATCTTATAAAGTGTGGGCATTTATAGTAAGCGTTGTTAGTATGATCTTAGCTAATTTAGGATTAACGCAAATTTTAAAAGTATCAGTTCCAATTCTTGGATTTATTTATCCAATTGCATTAACTCTTATTATTCTAGGGTTATTCCATAAGTATATTGGAAAGTATGCATACGTATATGCAGTAACTGTTTTGGTTGTAGCGATATTTAGTGCAATTGACATTTTAAATAAAAATGTAATGATGAATCAGTGGACGTCAGCATTAAAATACATTCCGTTTTATACAGAAGGTGTTGGGTGGATTGTTCCAGCTATTGTAGGCATGTGTCTTGGTTTCATCGTTAGCATTGTTTTAAATAAGAATAACTGAGTAAAAAGGTGTTTTCCGATTTTGGAAGACGCCTTTCTTTTTTGGAAAAAATACTATTGAAAATGAATAGACTAAGAGTATGATAAAGATAATTGGTAATATATAGGTTTAATGAGAGTTACAAATGAGGGGGGAGCGTATGAAGAAGGATTTGGATAAGAAAATAGAAGCACTCGAAACGGCAATTGAAACAATTCAAGAAGCACTTGCTGAATTAAAAGTGAAGCAAAGGGAAATAGAAGTAGAAAACGCTCAGCAACATGTTAGTAAGAACAAGAAAGAATATATTGAAACGGTAATGGAGGAAAAGCCAAAAGAAGAAATAGTTAAGATAAAAGAGCCTTTGCAAGAACGTGAGGTAAAACAAGTAGATATATCTGCTTTTAAACCAGAGCCATTTAATATTATTAAGTTTTGTCAAACATGGTTACCGCGTGTATTTGTCGGTATTATGTTGCTTGGAGTGATCTGGTTATTTAAAGCAGGGGCAGATGCTGGCTTATTAACACCAGCGATACGAATTGTGTTTGGTATCGTATTATCTATCGGATTGTATTATATAGGAGATATTCAAATTAAAAGAGAGCGGCAGGCGTTAGGGTTAGTATTAGCTGGAGGAAGTATTACCGGGATTGTTCTAACAACGTTTGCAGCACATTATTTATATGGATTTATTCCGGCAAGTGTCGCGTTTCTCTGTAATATTGCATGGGTTATTTTAGGTATTTATTTAGCGAAAAGATATCAATCGGAATATCTCACTATTTTCGTAGCGGTCGGAGCGTTCTTCGTACCATTCTTGTTAAATAGTACGACTCCTAATCCTTATATTTTCTTTGGATATGAGACAGTATTAACACTTAGTTTATTATGGTATGCGTTGAAAAATCGTTATAAATACTTATATATGATTTCTTACGCTGTTGCTGCCATTGTCCTTTTCGTTTTCTTTGCTGTTATGTCAATGTTAGTAGAGAACTTGCAAATACAGTTAACGATTGTATATGGTTTGATTCATTTACTATTATTTTGGCATATGTTTACGGAGAGAAGTTTTATACTAGAACCACGTTTGGCAATATTTAGTGCGAATGCAGTGTTCTTTATACTAGCTATTTCAAAAATACCTGATTTTACAACATGGGGATTAATTATTAGTGCACTCGTGCATGCCGTTATGTTCGTATTTGAATATAGGAAAAATAGACATTCTACATTTACAAATCTCTTATTTGGTTTCGCAATGGGAGCATTTAGTTTAGCAATTTTATATGAGTATAGTTTAGTGAATGCAGCGATTGTACTATTGTTACAAGGTTTCCTCGGCATGGTCACTTCTATTAAAGTAAAACAACAGATAAAATTGTATGTTAGTGCGACGGTTTACGCAATTGGAATGATACAGACTATTTTTAGCCCGTTTGATCAATTTATTTCGGCAGGCTTTGTTGCTCATCTTATTTTAATAGGAACGTTCTATTATTGCATGAGAGAAGCGAAAGAAGTATTAGCGAGCTTCGGCAAATATATGTATTCTATAGTGCTCTATTGGTTTATGATAATTGTATTTATTACAATTACGAGAATCGGTGAAGTTTTATCTACAGATGGAAGCGTAATTAGTGTATCAGTATCGTTATTATGGATGGTATATGCATTATTTGCGGTTTGGTTTGGAAGAAATAGAAATATGAATGAAATATTATATGCTGGTTTAGTCGTTTTAGTCGTAACGGTAGGGAAGTTATTCTTACTTGACTTACCAGAGGTATCGATGATGATTAGGGCAGTGTTATTCCTAATCGTCGGTAGTATAGGTATCGTTATTTCAAGAATGTTTTTCTCGAAGGAAGAGAAGTGAGAAGAAGGCAATCCATGTATGGATTGCCTTTTTTATTATTTCTTATTAATTGTTACAGTTTCATTATATTTCGTTGTTGTATTTTGGCGTAGACGAAGCGTTGCTTGTCCAATTGTATTTGAATCAATCTGTACATTTACAACTTTCTCAGCAGAGCCTAAGCTGTTTGTTGTGAAAGAAAATGCACTACTATATCCAAAAGTAGATGGCCAAGTGCCGTTTGCATTTTGTACTTTAGCCACTTGTGTTCCACCAGTAGTGAAGATACCTAAAGAATAGTTGTTATAAGTTGTATTAGGTAGTAAGTTGTTTACTTGAATCTTCATTTGGAAAATTTCATTGTTTGGTAGAATGCTAGGGTGTGTAACGACGTAGTCGCTTGTTGTTACCGCACCGTTATAACCGTATGAACCTGGTTTAAAAGTATTTGTATTAAACCATTGATAACCTGCATTTGGTGCACTCCAAGGTTCAGGTTGTGGTTCTGTTGATAAGCTTGGCTGTTCAAATGTTTGTAGAGCTGTAGGTGAATCAAGTTGTAAACCATTTACTTGATCTAAACTTGTAAATGTCTCTTTATTTGATAACCAATTTACGATGTTTTCTAATAAGATAGCATCGTTTTCTTCTTTATAACCATCGTAAGTTTTCTTTGTTTGGCCAGAATCTTCACGAACGTACTTTGGCGTAGCATCTTCAACAGGAGAAGAGTCACCAATAAAGGCAGCTTTTCCAAGTCCTACTTTTGCAATTGCAGCATATGGGCCTTCTGCAATACCACCGCCATTATAAACGCCGCTATCAACAGCGTTATTCCATTTTGATGGATTTTCTGGAAGGTAAACAAGTCCTTTTGCTAGTTTTGGATTTGTAATTGCCAGAGTAGAACCAGCATGCATTGCTACAGACGAAACACCTTTTGTAATTCCGAAAGATTGTTCAGGCGATACAATTGTTTTCGCTGAAACATCACCAAGTGCATTGTAGCGGAAGCGAATACCGAAGTTGTCAGAGAGCCAATCAGAGCTTTCTACTCCTTGCATAGCTTGTGAATTTGTTTCTTCATTAGACATTCCTTTTGCTGGATTATCCCAAGCACCGCGTCTATATCCATTAAATACTTCAGAACAGTCCCAGCGATTTTTATTACGATCTGCATTGTAATGATCAGCAATAAAGAAGATACTACCACCATTTTTTACATATTGTAACATAGCGTCCTGCTCAGATTTTTTGTAAGGAATATTAGCTTCTGGAACGATAAATACATTGTAATCTTTTAAATCTTCGTACGTAATAGGTGTTGATTTACGAAGTTCCTTTACGTGATATCCGTTTTTTGCAATGCCGTTTCCGAAGTCAGAAAAGCCGCCGTCAATAACCCAGTCAGCTGTCCCAGCAGTTTGACCGTGTGTATTATCAAATAATACTTTCTTCCCATTGTTTTGATTTACAACTTTTGCAGCAATTTCAGGAGCTGGGTCTACAGAGCTTTCGGCATAAGTAGACGGTATGAACGAAGTCCCTATACTTAGTGTAATTGCTGTTGCTAAAGAAAATGTAATCCATTTTTTATTCTTCATAGAAGAATCCCCCTAATAATAAATATATGTGCTTTAATAATGTAATTTATTTTTCTGTAAAAATAAAGACGGAAAACATAAAAAATATTAAAAGATTGTAAAAATACCGTGAATTATGTTGAGAAATATTTATATAGATATAAAAACATCCCTTCCAAGTAATAAGGAAGGGATGTTTTGCTTAACTAATTTTTGAGTTAGGTGTTTCATCAATCTTATGAAACCCTTTCATGTAATATACGATTGCTAAGCCGATAAGCCAAATTGGGCCAACAATCAATGCAATTCGTGTATCTTCTGAATACGCCATTATACCTAATACTAATATAAGGAAAACGAGTGAGAAATATGAGCTTAATGGGTATAAAGGCATTTTATACGATAACCTTTGTTTATTTTGAGTAGGCAAGCTTTTACGGAATTTAATTTGAGCAACTAATATAATGCCCCAAGTCCAAATTGCGCCGAAAGTTGAAATGCTAGTAAGCCATGTAAATACCTTTGCAGGTACGAGATAGTTTAATATAACACCAATGAGTAAAACGATAGCAGTTGCTACAATTCCTTGGCTTGGAATGCCATTTTTATTTAAACGACCAAATCTTTCAGGAGCTTTTTTCTGCTGAGCTAATGTATATAGCATACGGCCTGTACTAAATAAACCACCGTTACAAGAAGAAAGAGCTGCTGTTAATACGACAAAGTTAATAATACCTGCTGCTTTTGCGATACCAATTTGCTGGAATGTTAATACAAATGGACTGCCTTTCTCACCAAGTTCGTTCCATGGATAAATTGCCATCATAACGAATAATGCCCCAACGTAAAAGAGTAGAATTCTCCAAAATACGTTATCAATTGCCTTTGCGAGTGTTTTCTTCGGATTTTGAGCCTCACCAGCTGTAACACCGATTAATTCAACGCCTAAATAAGCGAATAGTACCATCTGCATGGAGAGTAGTAACCCAGAAAATCCATTTGGGAACCAGCCACCATGTGACCAAAGATTTGAAATACCAGTAGCGATACCACCGTTTCCGAATCCGAATAAAATAATACCAGCTCCGACTACTATCATACAGATAATTGTGACAATTTTAATGAGAGCAAACCAAAACTCAAGTTCTCCAAATACTTTTACCGATAAGAAGTTAAAAGCGCTCATTAATAATAGAGCAAGTAATGCCCAAGTCCAGCGCGGGATATCAGGGAACCAGTACTGCATGTAAATGCCAGCTGCTGTAATTTCAGCCATACAAGTAACAACCCATAAGAACCAGTAATTCCAACCAGTAATATAACCAGCGAGTGGTCCAATATAATCATATGCATATTTACTAAAAGAACCAGCAACAGGTTGTTCAATTGCCATTTCCCCAAGCGCTCGCATAATGAAAAAAATAACGAGACCGGCAATCATATAGCCTAGCAAAATAGAAGAACCTGCTAGTTTAATGGCGGAAGCGGATCCTAAAAATAGCCCAACGCCAATAGCTGAGCCCAGTGACATTAAAGTAATATGTCGTTCTTTTAAACCACGATTTAAAGTTCCAGATTTGTTTGTGTGCTGCATAAGAAGAATCCCCCTTGTAGAGTGAACGATATTTGAATGCATTTACTAAATATTTAACTATTTCAAATTATAAAACATTTCTATCTGTTATGCTACAAAAATAATCATAATGAACTGTACTACATCTGTACTTGTCAGACTTAAACTTAAAATTCGAACTATTAGGGAATATATTGACTCTTCTTTTTATTGATTGTTAAGATTAAGTATTATATTTTCTCACATACTAGTAAGAAAAAGAATGTGTGATAATAATTCAGGTGTAGGAAGGGTACATAAGCATGTTTCAATTACAAAAATATAACACTTCTGTGAAGCAAGAGTTTTTAGCTGGCATCACAACTTTTTTTACATTTGCGTATATTCTTGTCATCAATCCAAAAATATTATCTGATGCAGGTGTACCATTTGACCAAGCGTTTACAGCAACAATTATTGCAACCGTTGTTGGAACAGTAGGTATGGCGATTTTCGCGAATTACCCGATTGTTATTGCTCCAGCTATGGGAATGAATGCATATTTTGCTTATTCTGTTGTACAGAAGGCAGAAGGGATTACATATGTAGTTGCCTTTTCAGCTGTATTTGTAACGGGGATTATTTTTCTTTTATTAACTTTTACTTCGTTTAGGCAAAAGTTAATTTTAGCAATTCCTGATAGTTTAAAGCATGCAATTGCAGGTGGAATTGGACTATTTATTGCTTTTATTGGATTGCGCCTTTCTGGAATTATCGTGGATCATCCGTCTAATTTAGTTACGATTGGTGATTTTCATTCTCCAGCTGTTATTTTAACTTTAATTGGTTTAATATTAGCGGCGGTATTAATGACATTGCGTGTGAGCGGTGCATTATTTATTAGTATGATTGTGACAGGAATTATTGCCTTCTTTACAGGGCAATTGAAGTTTGCTGATAAAATTATGGCGATGCCTCATTTACCAGAGGGTATCATCGTTTCAAACCCAATCAATGCCTTTTCAGATGTAATTGAATACGGATTATACGGCGTTGTATTTTCATTTTTACTTGTACTTTTATTCGATACAACAGGTGCATTACTCGGTTTAATTAAACAAGCAGGTTTAATTACAGACAATACAGAGAAGCGTTTTGGTAAAGCGTTTATTGCAGATGCAATTGGCGGGACTACAGGTTCTATCTTTGGAACAAGCCCAACAGCAGCGACGATTGAATCATCAGCAGGTATTGCTGCAGGTGGTAAAACTGGATTAACAGGGATTGTAGTTGTTGGTCTAACAATTATAACGGCATTTTTTAGTCCTGTTATTGCTTCTTTATCAAGTGTAGCCGCTATTACAGCTCCTTCATTAATTATAGTAGGTAGTTTAATGGCACAAAGCATTCGAGATATTAATTGGAATGAATTTGAAGATGCGTTACCAGCATTTTTAATTTTTATAGGTATTCCGTTAACATCTAGTATTGCAAATGGAATCGCAATTGGATTTTTAGTATATCCAGTCTTGAAAATTGTGAAGGGTAAAGGGATGGAAGTACATCCATTACTATACTTATTTGCATTCTTATTTGGATGTCATTTATTCTTATAATATAAATATAGGAGAGGGCCTTCTTATGGGAGGCTCCCTTTTTGTGTATAATAAAGTGAAACTATGGGCAGTAGGGGATATCCTCACTGTGTATTAGCCCGCACCAATCGGGATAAGATGAAAACTTAATTGGTTTCGTAAAATATAAATTACTTAATGGAATATATATATGTTACAATATAGATAGAGGAGGAACATGAATGGCTGTAAGTAAAATAAAAGTCGCACGTGTTCAGTTAGATTTAACACAGCAACAATTAGCAGAAAAAGTAGGCGTTACAAGGCAAACGATTAGTTTAATTGAGAAGGGGAAATACAATCCATCTTTAGATTTATGTTTAAAAATTTGTTATGCAGTAGATAAAACGTTGAATGATTTATTTTGGGAGGAAAAGGAGTGGTAGGATGAAAATCGTGAAAGATGAACGTTTAATGATTGAAGGGTTAAAACATATTAGATTAGCTTTCATCTTACAAAACATCGTCATACTAGCTATCGTCTTTTACCGCTATGTCTTGCAAGGGGCAGGATATGAAAGTGTTTCGGATTTATTAATGGTATTTATGGGCGGGATAATAATTATTAACTTTTTAAATCTGAAAAATTCAGTGGAAGTGTATGAGCATACGGGCGGAGTGTCGCGTCGTTATTTTATGAAGCTATTATTTATTCCGGTGGGTATTATTATTGGGATTTTAGCTATTTATATCGTTGTAACACCAGATATTTCGATAAAGGAAATTAGTATGACAGGACTTATTATGTTTGCTTGTTTTTTAGTTCCTTGTTTGTTTATATACATATATATGAAAAAAATAAAAAGAGAAGATTGAAATATAAGAAAGGCTTTCCCGTATTGAGGAAAGCTTTTCTTATATCTTTTTATACAAAACTTTATGAAGGCCAATTGGCTCAATTTCAAAAATTTCACCATGTTCCTGAAAGCCTAAGCGCTTGTAATAGTCAGCTACAGTAATTCGGCCATTACACCATAACATATTTGCTTGACGCTCTTGTAAGATTTGTTTTGCATTCTGAATTAAGGAGCTTCCAGCGTGGTTGTTTCGAAACTCAGGTAATGTGGCCATTCCTCGTAGACGATAATGAATACCGGCTGGTAGGTCAGGATATATTTCTTTTGAGAAGGAAGCGATACTAATTAGTTCATCGTTTATAAATGCGCCTAAGTGGAAGGTGTCTGTTTCATAATCGGAAGGATATTTACAATCTGCTAATGTTTGATTGGGGCGTAAAATTTTTTGACGTAATACGTAAGTTTCGGATCCCTCAATATTTTTCACGATAATCATATTAACATCCTTTCTTATAAGGCTTTTTCTGTTAATTGTATAAAGAAATAAGCAGGTGCGGCGAGAAGTCCGAGTATGCTAGCAGTTCCGAGAAGGAGTGAAAGTAGGAGGCAAGAATATTTTATTCCATTCGATTTTTTCCATCCGTAACTACAAATCTCAATACTAACACCGATGAGAATAATGGCAACGAGTATTTCTGCTAATAATAAAAGAGCTAAAGTTACAATAGACATAATGTGATCCATCCTCATAATATGTGATAGTAACATTTTACCATATGAAGTTAAAAAAATGCCCCTCAATTATGTGAGGGGCATTTTTTTACTCTAATATGTTTTTTAGTGTATCGATATGTTCTTTTGAACCTGTTACAAGTAATGTGTCACCGTGTTGTAGTCTTGTATCACCATGTGGTATTAATGCTTTGTTACCGCGGTAGATTTGAATGACAAGTACATCACCTAAAAACGGGAGGCGGCGAAGCGCAACGCCGTTATATTTATTGCTGCGCAGTTCAACTTCACGTACTGTTTCGTTTGCTGTTGTAATTAAGCGAACGAGACTAGGTTTATCAATAAGTGCACGTAATAAAATACGTGTAGAGTTAATTGTTGAGAATACAGCGATATGTTCTTGCGTTGCTTTTTCTTGTAGAAGTGGATCTTCTACACTTGCAATAACATGTTCAACACCTAGCTCTTTTGCATGTTCTGCCAATAATAAGTTTTGTTCATCATCGCTTGTTGCAACAACGACGCGATCTGCATCAAATGCTGTTTGTTCAGTTAATGATGCGATTGTGATGTCATCTAATTTCACGATAGGGAAGTCATGTGATTTCGCTTCTTCATCATTTATTTTGTTTTGACGCATCATATATAGCGTTACGTCATAATCTTCTCGTTTTAAATCTAGTGATAACGGAAGGGTAATTCTGCTCGCGCCAATAATAGCTACTTTTGGTTTTGGTGTTTCTACTTTTGGGAACATTTTTTTAAACAATATAGGTGCAAAAATACAAGTAATAACTGCGCTTAAAATAAGAGAGGCAGATAAACTTGGACTGATGATCTCCAGTTTTTCACCAATTTGTGCAGCCGCAATAACTAGAGAAAGTGTCGATGTTAATAAGATTGCACTTCCAAGTACGATATTACGTGGATACCATTTTCTTAAGACGAGTGATGGTAAGAGTTTCGAAATAAAGAGTCCTACAATTAAGATTGGAATCATGAGCATGCTAGAAGGTTCTTTGAAAATAGACCACACCTCTAGATTTACACCAACCATTACGAAGAAAATAGGGATGAAGAAACCATAGCCGATAGAATCAAGTTTTTCCACCATATCTTCATTTGGTGATAATAACGATACAAGTACACCTGCTAAGAAGGCGCCTAAAATATTTTCTGCTCCAACAGATTCCGATAACCCAACTAAGATTAAAATGAGTGCAAAAACAGCTCGTGTATCAATTTGTACACTACCAGCTTTTAAACTATCTAAGTATGGAATGTTTTTAAAGCGTTTTGCAATAAAGTAAATGACAATACCGGCACCGAATAGAATAAGTAAGAGCCACATACTCTGACCGCTTTCGGAATTTAATCCGACAAAAACAGCGAGTAAAATCATTGTAACTAAGTCTGCAATAACAGCAACTAATAAAATGATTTGTCCGATTGCAGTTTTTCCTAGGTTGTTCTCTTTTAATGTTGGTACAACAACACCTAAAGAAATAGTTGAAATAATTAAAGTCATGAACATTGCATTATCTACGAATCCTAGCCATACGAATAGTAATGATAGGGCATAAGACAAGATGAAAATAAATAAGAAGATAATGCTTGCTGCTTGAAATGTATTTGGCTCGTTTGTCGTATTCTTTTTCCCTTTTTGTTTAAAGATAGAAAAATCAATTTCTAAACCGCTTAAGAACATAAGGAAGATAAATCCTAATGTTGATAAAACTTGAAGCCATATATCTGGCTCAATAATATTAAACCCACTTTTACCTACAAAGATTCCTGCAATAATTTCTGCAACGACCACAGGAAGTGCTTTTAATTTAAAGCGTTGTAACAAAAGGGGAACGAAAAACGCGATTGCAACGACAACCATAAGTGATAGAACAGAAGTATGATGTTCCATTGCGTTCTCTCCCTTCAAATAAATATAGTACCTATTTAGCCATATAATAGGTAGAAAAGCAACGCATATGGATTCGATTTCATAAAGAAAGACTTTTCTTAACATTTGTCATAATAAGTATATTTTTCATGATTATGCTGTTAATTCCGTAATGTGGATGTAATAGGGGGGATAAAAAAAGACTGCTGAGGAATCTCAGCAGTCTTTTTCATGTACATTACATTGAGAAGAAGATCCATACAGTTAAACCAACTGTTGCAGTTGCAACGAAGAAACTGTATATCATTGTAAGAATTTGAACTCTTCCTTCTCCTTCTTTTAAATGCATGAACATAATTAATTGTAACAACGCTTGCGCAACAGCCATTATGATAATAGTTGTTAGGACTGTTGAAAGTGGCAATGTTGTGTAAAGTGCCACGTATAACGCTAGGAACGTTAATGCAAGCGATAAAATAAATCCGAAAACGTGTGACCAAGGGAATCCGCTATGCGCATGTCCGTTTGCTTGGTTGTTATTTTGACCCATTTACGCCACCATCCCGTTCAAGTAAACTAGTGTGTAAATAAAGACCCAAACAAGATCGAGGAAATGCCAGTATAAGCTGATAATGAATACTTTACGAGCTGTAACTGGTGTTAAACCTCGTTTTAAAATTTGGATAATAACACAAATTGCCCAAATGATACCGCCTGTTACGTGGGCTCCATGCGTTCCAAGAAGAACGAAGAATCCAGATAAGAAGGCACTTGTTTGAATTGTTGCACCTTCACCAATATACATAATGAATTCTTCAATCTCGAAGAATAGGAAACCTGCACCTAAAAGTAATGTAAGGACGAACCATCCAAGCATCGCTTTTTGGTTGTGCTTACGCATTTCGTGAATTACGATACCACATGTGAAACTACTTGTTAAAAGTAGTAATGTTTGAATTAAAAGCGTTTTAAGTTCAAACAGTTGCGCTGGTGTTGGGCCATCTGCCGTACGACCAGCAAGGACTAGATAAGAGGCGAAAAGTGTTGCGAACAGCATAATTTCAGCCCCAAGAAAAATCCAGAATCCTAGGATATTCAATCTGCTTTGTTCGGATTGATATTCCAAAGGTAAGCTTTTATCTAAAGCCGCCATGTCATTTCACCTCTCATGCTATATGTTCTGTTTTTTTAATTTCATCAACACTGATATAGTAACCTTCATCATAATCGAATGAACGATAGATTAAGCAAGCTAAAATACCAACTCCACCGATTGCTGCAAGCCAGAACCAGCTAAATACTAATGCGAAACCTGCAAGACCGAAGAATCCAGACGCAATAATAGGCACACCAGAGTTACTTGGCATGTGAATTGGTTTGATATCTTCTGCTGCTGGTGTAACTGTTTCTCCGCGTTTTTTCATGTACCAGAAAGCATCAGCTTCTTTAATTTCAGGAAGCTTCGCGAAGTTGTAATGTTGTACAGGAGAGTGAGTTGCCCATTCAAGTGTACGACCATCCCATGGATCTCCAGTTGTGTCACGTTCACCGTGACGTGCACTCCAAATTACGTTGTAGCAAAGAAGTAGGAAGCCGATACCCATCATTACCGCACCAACAGATGCGATTTGGTTTAGCCATCCCCATCCAAGACTTTCAGAGTAAGTGTACATACGACGAGTCATACCGTCTAAACCTAAGAAGTACATTGGGAAGAAACAGATGTTGAATCCGCTCATAAAGATCCAGAATGTCCATTTACCTAGGCGTTCATTTAACATATGACCAGTCATTTTTGGATACCAGAATGTGAATCCAGCAAGCATAGCGAATACTGTACCTGCGATTAATACGTAGTGGAAGTGAGCGATTAGGAAGTAGCTGTTATGGTATTGATAATCAGCTGCTGCCATTCCAAGCATAACCCCTGTAACCCCACCGACTACGAAGTTTGGAATAAATGCCAATGACCAAAGCATTGGAACTGTAAAACGAATACGTCCTTTATACAGTGTAAACAACCAGTTAAAGATCTTAACCCCGGTTGGAATCGAAATCGCCATTGTCGAAATCGAGAAGAATGAGTTAACCGCTGGACCTGCACCCATCGTGAAGAAGTGGTGAAGCCATACGACGAAACTTAGTAAAGAAATTGCAACCATTGAGTATACCATCGCACTGTAACCGAATAGACGCTTACGTGAGAATGTACTAATGATTTCAGAGAAAATACCGAATGCCGGTAAAATAACGATATATACTTCAGGGTGACCCCATACCCAGAACAGGTTGGCCCATAACATCGGCATACCGCCGCTCGCCATCGTAAAGAAGTGAGCATCGAATAGACGGTCAAATGTCATTAATGCAAGAGCAACTGTTAATACTGGGAAAGCGAAAATAATGATAATTGTTGTAATTAAGATTGACCAAGTAAACATTGGCATTCTCATTAAAGTCATACCAGGTGTACGCATTTTTAAGATAGTAACAAGGAAGTTAATACCGGTCATTAGCGTACCGAGACCTGAAATCTGTAATGCAATTGCGTAGTAGTTATTTCCTACGCCTGAAGTAAACTCTGTACCTGCCATTGGGAAGTAAGAAGTCCACCCAGCGTCTGGAGAACCACCGATTACGAAAGCGATGTTGAATAACATTGCTCCGACAAAGAATAACCAGAAACTTAAAGCATTTAAGAACGGATATGCAACGTCACGAGCACCAATTTGTAATGGTACTACAAGGTTCATTAATCCCATAACGAATGGCATTGCCATGAAAAGAATCATTACTGTACCATGTGTTGTAAAGATCCCGTTATAGTGTTCAGCGTTTAAATAAGTTGTTTCTGGGAATGTTAATTGTGCACGGATCATTAAACCATCCATACCACCACGGAATAACATGATAACCGCAGAAATAATATACATAGCTCCGATTTTTTTATGGTCAACAGTTGTTAACCATTCGTCCCAAAGCCATTTCCATTTTTTATACTTTGTTAGTACGAAAATGATTGCTAATGTCACAAGAACGATAGAAGCGTCTGCACCGTAAATAATCGGGTCACCTGTGACAAAGAATTCATCAAGCTTCACTGTGTTCACTCCAATCTGTTGGAATAATAGCTATTATTTTTTGTTTTTGTAGTAGTTGTAATCACAATATTCAAGTGATTTTGGATCTACATAACTTAAGTGGTGACTAGAGAATGTCATACGACCAACTACACCAGGTTTAACAATTTCGTTGTACTTAGCTTCTGTTAGTTTAGGAGCAGTTTCTTGTACTTCTTTAACCCACTTGTCATATTTCTCTTTAGTTTTTGCTTCAACTTCGAACTCCATGTGTGTGAATCCTTCACCAGAGAAGTTCGCACTACGGCCTAGGTAAGAACCTGGCTTATCAGCTTGTAAATAAAGATCCATAATCATGCCATCCATTGTGTACTTCATACCACCAAGTTCTGGTACCCAGAAAGCATTCATTGGGCCGACAGAAGTCAGTTTGAATTGAATTGGTACACCAGCTGGGATGTTTAAATAGTTAACGGTTTCAATTTTTTCCTCTGGGTAACTGAATAACCATTTCCAGTTTGCAGATGTAACATAAATTTCAACTGGTTTAATATGTTCGGACTCTTTCGGAACCTCTTCCGAAGCATAAGTTGCTTTTACTGTTGGAATCGATAATGCGATAACGATAATAACAGGAACAAGCGTCCAAATAATTTCTAGTAATGTGTTACCGTGTTGTTCAGGTGGCTCATAGTCCATATTCTCTGGTTTTTCACGATAACGAATCAAGATGACTGTAAACAGAATGAATACAATTGCGATAATTAATGACATAAGCAAGAATGACCAAACAATTAAATCATACTGTGCTTTTGCAACAGGTCCTTGCGGATTTAATACTGCGAGTTTTTTATCACAGCCACCGAGGAACAGAAGTAATGATAACGGAAGAAGTGAAGCCAACTTCCAAAACGCTTTCTTTAGTTGCACGATTGAAAATCTCCTTTCTCCTTGGATTGAAACTATGCCAATAAAACAATATAAACCTATTAATTTATAGAAGGCAATAGTTTTTGATATATTGTTAAAAAATAGACACAAATGCACACTTTTTAAGGTGAATATCATTTGTAACTTGATTACATTGTAAACTATTTTCCAGAGAAAAACGTGATTGTGAAAATTTTAAGATAAATAAAGTTATACCAGGATATCCAAGAAATAGAAAAAAGCTATCTTATGATAAGAAAGATAGCTGAATATTTTGTATATTTAGTTTATTTCTTGTGTGACAGTTCGTGGCTGTTCAAGTGTGACAATTTTTTTATATTTAACTTGGTATAAAATGTAACAAATAATCATAAATGGAATGCCGCAATAAAGAGCAATTCTTTGATCTGGAATGAAAGCCAAACTAACAAATGTAATGAAATTGAGCGAGAACGCTACGATTGGAACGAGTGGATAGAGCGGTGTACGATATTTTAAATCATTTATGTCGCCACCATTTTTCACGAAATTTCTACGGAAGAAAAACTGTGAAGCGGCGATTGACATCCAAACTACAACGGCAGCCATTGCTGCAATAGATGTTAAAATTAGAAAGACAGTATCTGCCGCAAATACACTTGTTAGTAAGGACAGGCTAGCGAAAATTAGGCTGAAAATTAATGCATTTAGCGGTACACCTTTTTTAGTTAATTTCGTAAATGCTGGACTTGCCATTCCTTGTTTTGCCATCGCCCACAGCATACGAGAATTTGCGTATAGACCAGAGTTAGCAACGGATAATACAGCTGTAATAATAACAAAGTTCATAATGTCTGCTGCATATGGGACACCGGCTACATCAAATACAAGTACAAAGGGACTTTCGACTAGATTAGCCTCTTGCCATGGGAGTAAACCTACAACAACTGATATCGCTAAGACGAAGAAGAAGAGAGTTCGCCAAATTGTATTTTTTATTGCTTTTGGAATTGTTTTTTCAGGATTTTCACTTTCTCCTGAAGCGATTCCAATTAATTCTGTTCCTTGGAAGGAGTAATTTACTGTAATCATCGTAAGAAGAACAGCTAATGCACCGTTTGGAAATAGCCCACCATTTTCAGTGAAATTATGAAGCATTGGAGCTGGCTTTCCATTGAAGTCTAGTAGACCGAACATAACAGCACCACCAAGCACGATGAAAATAACAATTGTCGCGACTTTTACACTTGCGAACCAAAACTCTGCTTCTGCATATGCTTTTGCTGATAAAGCGTTTACAAGGAAGAGTGCTGCTGCAAATGTAACGCACCAAATCCAGGAAGAAACGTCTGGAAACCAGCGTTTCATTAAAATACTTACAGTTGTTAACTCCACGCCAACTGTAACAGCCCAATTTAACCAATACATCCAACCAACAACAAATCCAAAACCAGGTGAAATGAATTTGCTTGCATAACTTTGGAATGAACCTGCTTCTGGCATAGCAACGGATAATTCACCAAGACATAACATCGTTAAATACATAACAAATCCACCGACTAAAAATGCAAGAATAGCACCACCAGGTCCGGCATTATGGACAATTTGACCAGATCCCATAAATAGCCCGGTTCCGATAACACCGCCGAGTGCAATCATAAATAGGTGTCTACTTTTCATTGTTCGTTTTAAATCTGTTTGTTCAATTTGTTGATTCATATGCCCTCACCCCGTATTTTCTTGAATGTGTGAACTTCGTTTTATTCTGAGTTTTTAATCATTAGTGGGGGATGCAACACACACTCGGTTTATTTGCTATGAAATGAATGGAGTATGTAAAAAAACGAACTATGACTAAATACTCTAAGAATGTTTGTTAACATGGTGATATCTTCACTATGTTAACAATTTTGATTTTAGCAAAATATTCTGGAAATGTATATTTATTTTTCTTTTTATTAAAAATAATTAGAATTTTTATAATTCATTCTATGAGCGATAATTCACATGATCTTTCTAGCAAACTAGTAAGAAGAAGGGTACAATGATAAGAGTTGTATCTGTAAAATAATAATTAATGGAGTTTTGTTTATAATGAAAAAGTTAAAATATCTTTTTGTTTTTGGGATTATAATTGCTGCTGCGTTTTTTATAGGGAAAGATAAAATCATGCAAAAGGCGCAAGTTCTACGCCTAGAATTTCTATCTGAAATGAAAGAAGCAGCTATGATTGAAGATGTTCCGTTTATTAAACAATTACCAGAATTACCTCGAGGATGTGAAGTGACAAGTTTAGCTATGTTGCTGCAATATAAAGGTGTACAAGTAGATAAGATGCAACTTGCTAGCGAAATTCATCGTGTTCCATTTGAACAAAATGGTTTGCGTGGAAATCCTTACGAGGGATTTGTGGGAAATATTTATACAAAGGCAGAGCCTGGATATGGTGTGTACAATAAACCAATCTTTGATTTAGCAGAAAAATATGTTCCTGAAAAAGTAATTAATTTAACAGGTAGAGACATGCAAGATATATATAAAGTAATTAGTTCAGGCTCTCCGGTATGGGTCATTATTAATACGACGTTTAAGCCGCTAGCTGAAAGTAGTTTTGAAACATGGAATACGAGTTCAGGCGAAGTGAAAATTACATATTATGAGCATAGTGCAGTAGTAATTGGATATGATCAAAACTTTGTATATGTAAATGATCCTCTTAAAAATAATCCACGTTTGGCTGTTCCGCGAGCAGAATTTGAGAAAGCTTGGGAGCAAATGGGAAAACAAGCAATTACTATTTTATAATAATGAAAAAGTCATCTTTTGGATGGCTTTTTCTTTTTAGTTTATCATCACTGAAAATTCAGAAGATTCTTTTAAAAGTTAACAATTCACGTTATAATAACATTTAACTTGGTGAAGAAGGGGAGAAGAGAAATGGATGTTGCAAAGGAACTTGTTTTGTCAAAAAATCAGTTAGTTGAGTGGAGAAGGCATTTTCATAAGTATCCAGAGTTATCTTTTCAAGAAGAAAAAACATCGCAGTTTGTGTTCGATATACTTCGGAAATTTCCATGTTTAGAAGTGTCACGGCCGACTAAATATAGTGTGATGGCAAAGTTAGTAGGTAAACATCCGGGCAAAACAGTTGCGATTCGCGCCGATATGGATGCTCTTCCTATTCATGAAGAAAATGAGTTTGATTTTATTTCTACATATAAAGGTGTAATGCATGCATGTGGTCATGATGGACATATAGCGATATTACTTGGGGTTGTATATAAGTTAGTAGAAGAAAGAGAGAAGATTAAAGGGGAGATTCGTTTTCTATTCCAACATGCTGAAGAGAATTTTCCTGGTGGTGCAGAGGAGATGGTTGCTGCAGGTGTAATGGAAGGTGTGGATTATATTATTGGTGCTCACCTTTGGGCGTCGTTAGAGGTTGGGAAAATAGGTGTTATTTATGGTCCTGCAATGGCTGCACCGGATGTTTTTAAAATTAAGATAGAGGGAAAAGGTGGACATGCTGGAATCCCTCATGAAACGGTGGATAGTATTGCAATTGGAACACAAGTCGTTTCGCAACTTCAGCAAATTGTATCTCGCCTCACGAATCCATTAGATTCTCTCGTAATATCTGTTACGCAATTTCATGCGGGGACAACTCATAATGTAATACCAGAGCAAGCCGAGATTGAAGGGACAGTGAGAAGTTTAAGACATGAATTACGAGGTGAAACAGAGAAGAAGATTGAGCGGATTGTGAAGCATATTACGGAATCTTACGGAGCGAAATATACATTTTCATATGAATATGGGTATCGACCAGTTGTAAATGACTATGAAGCTACAGAGCTTATTGAACAAACGGCATTACAACTTTATGGAAGGGATAGAGTTGTTCGTTTACAGCCGACGATGGCTGGAGAAGATTTTTCAGCGTTTTTACAAAAGGCACCGGGGACATTCTTTTTTATCGGAGCGGGAAATAAAGAGAAAGGTATTATATATCCTCACCATCACCCTCGTTTTACGATTGACGAAGATGCATTACCGATTGGAGTGGAAGTCTTTGTATCAGCCATTATGAAATTTATAAGTAAAGGAGAATGAGATGAAGAAAATACACATTCTAGCGCTTATCCCAGTTCTTTGTTTAGTAGTTGGGCCAATATTTGCGAATTCAGTTACTCCTTACGTATTAGGGATGCCATTTTTATTATTTTGGGTATTATTATCAGTGTTTATTACATCTTTTTGTATGGGGCTTGTGTACGTGTTGGATCCTGCTAATAAGGAGGATGTAAAATGACTGCATTACTTATCATTATTTTATTTTTGTTTCTCGCACTATTTTTAGGGATTCGGGCACAACATGGAAAAGATATGAATTTAGAGCAATGGTCAGTTGGGGGAAGAGGGTTTGGCACTATTTTTGTTTTTCTCCTTATGGCAGGTGAAATTTATACGACGTTTACATTTTTGGGAGGAAGTGGCTGGGCGTATAGTAAAGGAGCACCTACCTTTTATATTTTAGGCTATGGCGCTTTAGCTTATCTTTTATCGTATTTTTTATTGCCACCGATTTGGAAGTATGCGAAAGAGCATAACCTTGTTTCACAGTCGGATTTTTTTGCGAAGAAATATAGAAGTAAAGCGCTTGGGATTATTGTTTCAATTGTTGGTGTTGTTTCCATCATCCCATATCTTGTTTTACAGTTAAAAGGGCTGGGAATTATCGTTTCAGAAGCTTCTTACGGAAGGGTGTCACCTGTTGTTGCGGTTTGGATTGGTGCTATTGTTATAACTATATATGTAATGGTTTCAGGTATACATGGTTCGGCTTGGACGGCCGCTTTGAAGGATATTATGATACTGTTTATCGTTATGTTTTTAGGTATATATTTACCGTATCATTATTATGGAGGATTTCAGCCGATGTTTGAGGCTGTAGAGGCAGCGAAACCGGGATTTTTATCTTTACCTGAAGAAGGAATGAGTATTTCTTGGTTTGTTTCTACTATTATATTAACGGCCCTCGGTTTCTATATGTGGCCTCATACATTTGCTTCTGCTTTTTCTGCAAAAAATGAAAAAGTATTTCGTAAAAATGCAGCAATTATGCCATTGTATTCTTTAGTTTTACTTTTCGTATTTTTTGCAGGATTTGCTGCTATATTACAGGTTCCGGGATTAAAAGGAGCGGATGTAGACCTTTCATTGTTCAGACTTGCTCTTCAAACGTTTGACCCTTGGTTTATTGGAATTATTGGTAGTGCGGGAGTATTAACGGCATTGGTTCCGGGTTCGATGCTTGTTATGGCGGCTTCTACACTGTTAGCGAAAAATATTTATCGAACGATAGTTCCATCTGCTTCAGATAGACAAGTTGCTAAGATGGCAAAATTATTTGTGCCTGTAGTAACGCTCGTGGCAGTTTTATTTACATTTAAAGGAGGAGAAACGATAGGAGCGCTTCTATTAATGGGATACAGTATCGTTACACAACTTTTCCCTGCACTTGTATGTAGTTTGTTTCCACGTCAAATTATTACGAAGCAAGGAGCTATTGCAGGAATGGGAGTTGGGCTATTAGTGGTCGCATATATTACCTTATCTGGTTCAACTATAGCCACGATGTTTCCGAGTTTCCCGCAGTATATAAAAGATTTGAATGTAGGTATAGTCGCATTGTTAATTAATATAATTGTGATGTTTGTAGTCAGTGGATTTACAAAAGGTGTATTTATAAAGAAAAACACTATAATAGTGGAAAAGTAATTCGTTTATCCCGCATTAACAAGCAGTAAGACCCCCACCTCAAAATTCAGCG
The DNA here is from genome assembly GCF_038006085.1 of Bacillus sp. FSL K6-0073. Classification (NCBI taxonomy): domain Bacteria; kingdom Bacillati; phylum Bacillota; class Bacilli; order Caryophanales; family Bacillaceae; genus Bacillus; species Bacillus sp. FSL K6-0073. Next base: position 725,083 of record NZ_JBBOUN010000001.1, read on the forward strand.
GAAGCAAAGAAGTTAGGTGGGGGCCCTGCTGCCTGTAAAAGCCCGATTGGTGAGGGTTGATTAAAGTTTTACTTTATTAGAGCTATCTTTGAAAAGAGATAGCTCTTTTTTGTATATATTTTCTTCAATTAGCGGAATCTAACTAAAAACTTGTTGAAAAGGAAGTTAGGTGGGGAAATTGTTAGAGCTTGAAGGTAACTTATTTGAAGTTATGAAAGAAATTAGGGATGAGTTAGGTTCACCTAATGATTTAACAATTAGAGAAGTTGCTCTTGCTGGGAGTTTTACACGTTGTGCGGTTGTGTTTTTATGTGGGTTAACAGACAAGGATAATGTTTATAAATATGTAGTTCGTACTCTTCAATATGAAGAAGTGCAAAATGAAGCGGCTGTCGTTCAGACGTTATTGGATCGTTTTATTTCTATTGCGGAAGTGGGTAAGAAGACAACATTTCCGGATATTATAAATGCGATTTTAGCGGGAGATACAGTTATATTAATTGATAATATTCAAACTGCTATCATTATTAATAGTAGGGCTTGGGAGAAGCGAAGTTTAGAACCACCAGTGACAGAAGATTTAATACGCGGACCGAGAGTTGGATTAAATGAAGATATTAATGTGAATAAAATGTTAATCCGACGCAGCTTACGCGATCCAAAGTTGAGGTTCCAATCTTATATTATGGGGAAGCGATCGCAGAAAGAAGTAACCCTAGTATATATAGAAGATATTATTAATCCTCACATTGTAAAAGAGTTAGATCGCCGTCTTCAATCAATAGTGACAGATGTCGTTTTGGAAACAGGTACGATTGAACAATTAATTCAGGATAATAATTTATCCCCATTTCCACAGTTTTTGAATACAGAGAGGCCTGATAATATTATAGCCTCATTAGCGAAAGGGAAGGCGGCCATTTTAGTAGACGGATCCCCGTTTGCTCTTATTGCACCACTTGTGTTTGTTGATATTTTTCAATCTGTAGAAGATCATTATGAGCGCTGGGTGATTGGAACGTTATTAAGGTTTTTACGTATGGGTTCAGGCATAATTGCGGTTTTGTTACCAGCTATGTATGTAGCACTTGTATCTTATCATCAAGGACTTATTCCTTCTAAATTGGCTTATTCAATTGCAGGTGCGAGGGAAGGTGTTCCGTTTCCTGCATATATTGAAACATTAATGATGGCCTTGACTATGGAATTAATACGAGAAGCTGGAATCCGATTGCCGAAACCGATGGGGCAAACGATAGGGATTGTAGGAGGTCTTGTAATTGGAGAAGCTGCGGTAAATGCAGGGATTGTAAATCCGTTTTTAGTTATTATTATTGCAGTTACTGCGATTGCTACGTTTTCGCTTCCTGTATATAGTATTACGATTACGTTCCGAATTTTACTTTTCGTCTTTGTATTAGCTGCAACGGCTTTTGGACTGTATGGGATTATTCTAGCTCTGATCGCACTTGCTATTCATATTACAAATTTAACAAGTGTTGGTATACCGTATACAACTCCCATTGCTCCTGCATTTTATAAAGATTGGAAAGAAGAATTTATTCGCATGCCAAAATCGATGTTGAAAGATAGACCAGAGTACTTACAAACAAAAGACTCTACAATACGTCCAAAGGAGCGAAAATAAGTGAAACCATTTGAGTATGGCGATGAAGAGATTGGATCTCGGGAAATTGGGTTTGCGGTATCATCGACCATTATTGGTATAGGGGCATTGTCTATGCCAAGAGATATCGCTAACCAAACTTTATTTTCGGACGGTTGGATTATCTTGCTTTTGGGTGGACTGATTTGCGCAGTTTTAGGCTGGTTTGTGACGAGAGTGGCTATCTTATTTCCAAAACAAAATTTTGTTCAATATACGAGTGCGCATTTGACGAAGCCTGTTGCATACACAATTAGTAGTATTTTAGTATTAACTTTTGCTGCTTTGACAGCGTATGAATCGCGAATGATTTCAGTTATTTCTCAAACGTATTTATTTAGTGATACACCAATACAACTACTGTCTTTTTTCTTCTTATTAGTTGTTATTTATGGAATAGCAGGATCAAGAGCAGCCTTATTAAGGTTAAATGTTTTATTCTTGCCTATTGTTTTAATTGCGATAGTACTTCTTTCTTTATTGAATATAAATTTAATGGAAATAAATAATTTACTACCAGCTTTTCAAACGAAAGTAAGTCAATATGCTGTTGGAGTTAAAAATTCTATTTTTACGTTTATTGGATTTGAAGTAGCGTTATTTTATGCAGTTTTGCTGAATAATAAGACAGCGAAAAAAGCGCCAATGGCAGTCGCGAAAGCGGTGATGGTAAACGTGCTGTCATACATTTTAATTTATGTAACTTGTATTAGTGTTTTTACTTATATGACAACACGTGGATTGACATATCCAACAATTGAATTAGGGAAAGAAATTGAAATTGGTGGAGGATTTTTAGAAAGGTTTGATGCGATTTTTTTTACGACTTGGATTATTACTATTTATAACACTACAGCAATGTATTATGACGTCGCATCTTTATTGTTTTGTGCTATGTTTCCGAAAGTGAAGAAACAAATTTTTATTTTCATAAGTGCCCCTATTATTTTTATGGTGAATATGATACCTAGTAGTTTAAATACTTTATCAAGTTATGGGACTTATTTAGCTTGGATAGATATGGGGTGTGTTGTGTTAGCACCTTTGCTCGTTTTAATTGTATATAAAATAAAAAGAAGGAATGGTGGAAATGAAACACCTTCTTAAAATTATAATGGTTATGGCTTTAACTGGATTTATGAGTGGGTGTTCTGAGTTAGAAGAGATAGAAGAAAGAGGATTTGTAGTAGGAGCGGCTTACGATATTGTGAAGGAGAAGAAAGCGAATCCAATTATGAAAGGGACCTATCAGATGGTACTCCCCAGTAAATTGTCTCAACAGGGTGGACAAGGGGGTGGGGATAGCGAAAATTATATTAATGTTAGTGCAAAAGCAGATAGTGTATTTGAACAAATAAGAATAATCGCCAAAAAAATTAGTCGTACATTATTTTTCCCTCATATACAGGTGATTATTTTCTCTGAAGAATTACTTTCACATCCATACATTTTACAAAATACGTTAGATGTATATATTCGCGATCATGAGATGAGAAGAAATATTCGTTTGTTCGTTTCTAATAAAAATGCCGAAGCTATTTTAAAACAAAGTGCCAAGCCTGAAAATTTACCGGCGCAGTATATTGATATGTTAGCTGAACACCCTCCGAAAAATGCCCAAATGATTGAGGCTGCAAGAATTGGTGAGGTGCAGGAAAAGATGATCTCTAACCGAAGTTTTGTATTACCTATTCTGGAACTAACAAAACAAGGAGTACAAATGAACGGTGCAGCATTGTTTCGGGGAAAGGATAATAAGTGTGTAGGCAATTTGAGTGGGGAAGAAACAGTAGGGATGAATTATATAATAGGTAAAAAAATTGGAGGTTTTTTTACCATCCGTAAAAAGAATCAACTTATTACATATGAAATTCATAAGTTACGTCGAAAAATTAAAGTATCCACAACGAATGCTACAAAACCAAAGTTTGATATTCATTTATCTCTGGAAGGCACATTGGCTGAGTTGCATTTTAGTGATCATAAAAAGGTTTTGAATGAAAAGCGTTTAGAGAAGGATATATCGGAAGAAATGGAGAAGCGTATTCAAAAATCAATTAAACTTGTTCAAAAAAAATATAAGGTAGATGTACTAGAGTTAGGGGAAGTGTATAAGCGACATAATTATAAAGAGTGGAAAAAGGTAAGTAAGAATTGGGATCAAGGCGAAAATTACTTTAGTAATGCTGAAATTACTGTTCATGTTCATCCAACAATTGAACATTCAGGTTCAGCTTTACCGAAAAGAGTGAAATAAGGTGATGAAAGTTGTTTACTGGATTAGGAATTAGTTGCACGATATTAATGGCAGTTCTTCCAGGAACTATATATTTTATTCATAAAAAACTCACAACGTATGGAGCACAGCCGTGGAATACTGATGTGCAAAAAAAGAAACCTGAATAATTTCAGGTTTCTTTCGTGCAAAGCATATGTGAAGGGGGATACCTTCTATGTATGCTTTGCTTTATACAAGCCCTAACCAATGTACCAATTGTGTAGAGAGGAATGTAACAACAATGGCGATAACGGTAGGGATTGCAAACGATAAGAATGTCCATTTTGCACTTTTTGTTTCTTTGTATATATTAACAAGTGTTGTTCCGCACGGGAAATGAAGAAGTGAGAACAACATTGTGTTTAACGCTGTTAACCAAGTCCAACCATTTTCTAGGAATAGATTTTTAATTTGATTAAAATCATCTATTTCAGTTAAAGCCCCAGTTGATAAGTAAGACATTAATAAAATTGGGATTACAATTTCATTAGCGGGTAGTCCAAGAATGAATGCAGCTAGAATAAACCCGTCAAGTCCTAACATTTTAGCAAATGGATCTAGGAAGTTTACAAAATACATAAGTAAGCTTGTGTCACCGATAAAAATGTTAGCAAGTAACCAAGTTAATGCAGCCGCAGGGGCAGCAACAACTATAGCTCGTTTTAAAACATAGATTGATTTATCGAGTGTTGCGCGAACAATTGTATTCCAAACTTTTGGCTTGCGGTACGGAGGTAACTCAAGTGTGTAGTGAGTTGGAACCCCTTTTAAGGCTGTTTTTGATAGTACCCAAGAAACAGTTAATGTCATAATAACACCAATTACAACCATTCCAACTACAACACCAGCAGTAACCAATGTTTGCATACTGCCTGTATAACCAGCAGCCATAAATAGTGAAGCCATTAAAATTAACATAGGCCAGCGACCGTTACAAGGAACGAAGTTGTTCGTTAAAATTGCTAGCATACGTTCACGTGGTGATTCAATGATACGTGTTGACATAATGGCTGCTGCATTACAACCAAATCCCATTGCCATTGTTAAAGATTGTTTCCCGTGTGCGCCGGATCGTTTGAATAAGCGGTCCATATTAAACGCGACACGTGGTAAGTATCCGTAGTTTTCTAATAGCGCGAACATAGGGAAAAAGATTGCCATAGGTGGTAACATAACGCTAATAACAGCACCGATACCACGGAACAAACCAAGTATTAAAATGCCATGTAACCATTCAGGTGCATGCGCTGCTTGGAACCAAGATGTTAAATATCCTTCGGCCCATCCGAAGAATTCGGCAATCATATCAGATGGTACGTTAGCGCCTGCAATTGTAAGATAAAAAATAATAGATAAAATACCGAGCATAATTGGGAATCCCCAGATTGGAGATGTGAAAATTTTATCTAGTTTTTCGGAACGATATAATTTATCAGTATTTGTATATTGGATGGATTCTTTACATATGCTTGCGGATGTTCGGTAAATATCTCCGACTATATCATCTCGTATATCTTCTTTTGAAAGTGTTTGTGCATGTTGAATAATATAGTCTAATGGAAGAGCTTTACTGGCTGAGTGAGATTCCATTAATTACGACCTCCCTTACAAGTGGTTCATTATGGTGTTTTTGAAGTGTAGTTAAGAAATTTTTATCTCCATCTAATATACGTAACGTAATCCAACGTGCTGGATACGTATCACCGAATACTTTATAAATTTGTGGCTCTAATTCCTGAATCATATTTTCGATTTTTTCGCTGTAAGTAATTTTAATTGGTGTTGGAATTAGTTTTTTATTTGCTACTTTTGCAATAACATTTAGCAAATGACCAATACCTACTCGGTTACGTGCTGAAATTTTAACGACAGGCACACCAAGTGATTTTGCTAATTTCTTTTCATCGATAACAATCCCTTTTTTCTCGGCTTCATCAATTAAGTTAATGCAAATGACTACATTATTTGTCATCTCCATCACCTGGAGTGCTAAATTTAAATTTCTTTCCATAGCAGTTGCGTCTATAACAACTACAGTTACTTCTGGTTTTTCAAATATAATATAATCCCTTGCTACTTCTTCGTCTGCGGAATTTGAGTATAGTGAGTAAGTTCCAGGTAAATCTATTAATGTATAATTACTTCCGTTATGTTCATATTCTCCTTCAGCTTTTAAAACAGTTTTTCCCGTCCAGTTTCCAGTATGTTGTTTTAAGCCTGTTAAAGTATTAAATAATGTACTTTTCCCTGTATTCGGGTTACCAGCTAAAGCGATACGATGTTTGCTCATCTGAAATCATCTCCTATTAATACCCCGAAAATAAGGGAGCTTTCTTCTTTACGCAGTGCAATAGTTGTGTTGCTCACTTGATAAGCGACCGGATCTCCAAGTGGACTGCGTTGCAATACTTTAATCGTCGCCCCCGGGATAAATCCCAAATCTAATAAGCGTCGTTTCATAGTTCCTTCTAATTGTATCTTCTCAATTTGTACAAACTCTCCTATTTTAAATTCGGAAAGTGGTTTTATATTAGCCGATACCATAAAAGTTACCTCATCTCTATATTTTTAGTTTGAGTTTAAAAAGTTTCCTTAGGTAAACTTTTTGTTAGTAATATAGTAGACTACATTGGATGATGCTGTCAATTGGTACTTTAAAAATATTCATTTAATTTTAGAATTGTTCCAATTTATTTAGTTGTACTAAAAAATATTACTGAAATTCTTTTTTATGTGCATAAATTAGGCGTGTAAAAGTTACAAAATACAGCGGAATTGTAAATATAACTTTAATTAAAAGGGAAAAAGAGAGAAAAACATTTACATTGGATTTACATTGTTAAGAATAAATTTACATTACAGCTTAAATAGTGTGGATTTTGTTGGGTTCTTTAACTATAAATGTTGGGATTCCTAGTTTTTAAGGATTATTATCGTCATTTACTTAAAATTAAAAATTGCTTAACACTTACATAATATTATTGTCCTACAATGAATTTGTGTTCGAAAGAAGTAGACAAATGTGAAAAGTGATAATCCAAATGGGGGTACAAGACATGGTTATGAAAAAGGGTATTAAATTTTCTTTAGCAGCTTTAGTGGTAGCGGGTTCATTAGTGGGATGTGGAAAAGCAGAAGAGACATCAGGTAAAGATGCTAAAGGAAACGATAATGCAAAACAAGAATTGTCAGGTACGATAGCAGCTGCAGGCTCTACAGCACTTCAACCTCTTGCAGAGGAAGCTGGAAAGAAATTTATGGAGAAAAATTCAAACGTTTCTATTCAAGTGCAAGGTGGCGGTAGTGGAACTGGAATTAACCAAGTAGCTTCTGGTGCAGTCCAAATTGGTAACTCAGATGTTCCATCTGCAGATAAAATAAAAGATGCTAATAAGGCGAAAGAATTAGTAGATAACAAGGTAGCGGGTATTGCATTCGCACTTGTCGTAAATAAAGATGTAAAAGTTGATAACTTAACAGTACAACAAGTACAAGATATCTTCACTGGAAAAGTAACAAACTGGAAAGAAGTAGGCGGGAAAGATGAAAAAATCAACGTGATTAATCGTCCAGCTTCTTCTGGTACACGTGCTACATTTGAAAAAACAATTATGAAAGACGCGAAAATCAATGATGGAACTGGTACTACACAAGATTCTAACGGTGCAGTAGAACAAGCGATTAACTCTACTCCAGGTTCAGTAAGTTATTTAGCGATGTCTTACATGGTTGGCGAGAAAAAAGGTGCGCTACAAACAGTAAAAATTGATGGTGCTGAACCAAAAGTTGAAAACATTGCGTCTGGTAAATATCCATTTTGGTCTTACGAGTACATGGTAACGAAAGGTGAGGCAAAAGAAGCAACAAAAGCTTACATTGACTATGTAAAAGGTAAAGATTTTGAAAAGCAAGTAGAAGATATGGGTTATATTCCAATGTCTAAATTAAATAAGTAATAAAATTTATGGGGCTGGCTGCAAGGCCAGTCCTGTTCATTTCAATTTATGAAGTGGGGTCTGTCCTGTGATGAAGGGGAAAAAACAAATTAATTACGTAAAAAGTGAATATATAGGAAGATCACTTGTTACGTTTTGTGGTATTTTTATTGTTTTAATTACATTAGCTATTATTGCGTTTATTTGTGGTAAAGGTATTCAATCTTTTACACAAAGTGGTATCTCATTTACTGAGATGTTAACATCGACAAAATGGAATCCAAATGCTGATCAAGGATCCTTCGGGGCTTTAATTTTCATTGTAGGTTCAACGGTGGTTTCGTTAGGTGCGGTCATTATTAGTGCACCAATTGCTATAGCTCTTGCTATATTCATGAATTTAATTTCGCCAAAGTTTGGAAATAAAGTATTGAAGCCTGTTTTAGAATTATTAGTTGGTATTCCTTCGGTTGTATACGGATTATTAGGGGTTACGATTTTAGTGCCACTATTACGTGATTCGTTTGGGGGAGTAGGCTTTAGTTTAATTGCGGGTATTGTTGTATTAAGTATTATGATTTTGCCAACTATTGCTAGTATCGCTTCTGATGCAATACGTTCTGTTCCATTTGATTATTTAGAAGCTTCTTATGGTCTAGGATCAACGAAATGGCAAGCGATTAGCCGAGTAATTGTTCCTGCTGCGAAGAAAGGGATTTTAACAGGTGTTGTTTTAGGTTTAGCGCGTGCTTTTGGTGAAGCGCTAGCGGTTCAAATGGTAATCGGGAATACGATTAAATTACCAGAAGGAATATACAGTCCAACAGCGACGTTAACTGGTATTTTAACAATGGACATGACAAATACATTAAACGGAACTGCTTGGAACAATGCGCTATGGACTTTAGCAATGATTTTACTTGTTATTTCATTCCTGTTTATTTTAGTAATTCGAGCGATTGGGCAAAGAGGTGAGCGATAATAATGAATGCAAGAACGGTAAATAAAGTTTGGACAGGTATCTTTTATACGATTGCAGCTTTAGTTGTAGCTTTGCTAGTGTTCTTAGTGTTTGAAATTTTACAAAAGGGATGGGGTTTTTGGGATCCTAATTTCTTGTTTGGAGAACCAAGTAATACAAGAGCTGGTGGTGGGATTGGTCCGCAGTTATTCAATTCCTTCTATATGCTTGTTATAACGCTTATTATATCTATTCCTCTTGGATTAGGTGCTGGAATATATTTAGCAGAGTATGCAAAGCAAGGACGTTTTTTAAACTTTGTTCGTTTATGTATCGAGACAATGGCATCTTTACCTTCTATTGTTGTTGGTTTATTCGGTTTGTTAGTGTTCGTTACAATGACTGGTTGGGGATATACAGTAATGGGTGGTGCCCTTGCTTTAACTATTTTAAACTTACCGGGCTTAACGCGTGTTTGTGAAAATGCGATTTCAGAAGTTCCTTCTAATGTGAAAGAGGCAAGTCTTGGGCTAGGTGCAACGAAGTGGCAAACGATCACTCGTATTATTATTCCGTCGTCATTACCACAAATCATTACAGGTGTTATTTTAGCTGCGGGTCGTATATTTGGTGAAGCAGCGGCATTAATTTATACAGCGGGTTTAACATCTCCGATTTTAAATTCAGCAGCGGACTTCTCAAGTCCTGCTCATCCTTTAAATCCATTTAGACCAGCTGAAACGTTAGCGGTTCACATTTGGAAGTTAAATTCTGAAGGAATTATCCCGGATGCGAAGTTAATTGCGACAAAATCTGCAGCTGTATTAATTATTATGGTATTACTATTCAATGTTATTTCACGCTTAGTAGCATCTATATTACACAAGCGCTTTACAGGAACGAAAAGAAAAAGTAAAACGACGAAAAAGGTAAAAGCGGCATAAATTATAAAGAAGAACTCTCTACTTATAGATAGGGGGTTCTTTTGTATTTTAATTATAGAAGGAAAGGGCGTAACGATTGTTGAATTTGTGATTAATTATATAGACGAACAGATGTAATTTAGATTGTGGATTCTAGTGAATCTCTAGAACGGTATGCGGAAAAAATGATGGATTATATGAGTAGGTAGAGAAAAAGGGTTATCTTCATTCGTGAAGATAACCCTTTTCTTTTAAATATCAGGTGTTTCTGTAGAAGTGCTTATTTTTCTACGGGAGCGTCTTTTTCTCCCGATTTTATCTAATAGTTCATACATAACTGGAACAACTACTAATGTAAGAAGAGTTGAGACTGCCAAACCACCGATGACAACGACGGCTAAACTTTTTGATACCATACTCCCTGCTTGGGATTGGCCAAATAAAAGTGGGAGCATAGCAACGATTGTTGTAATAGCTGTCATAATAATTGGGCGTAGTCTAGTAGAACCTGCTTCAAGTAAGGCTTCTCTTGTTTCCATTCCGTGTTCCCGATTTTGTTGGACTCTTTCTATTAATACAATAGCGTTTGTAACAACAATCCCGATTAACATTAATGCGCCGATTAAGGAATTTACATCAACAGGTGTTCGTGAAACGATTAAGCCTAAAATACCACCGACAGCAGCTAACGGTAAGGAGAATAGGATTGCAAAAGGAGCACGTGCTTGCCCGAAGGTGATAACCATAATTAAATATACAATCCCTATTGCAATCCCCATAATTTTGAATAAATCTGTAAAATTCTCTTGCATAGATTCAGTAGCTCCTGCGATATTGACTTTTGCACCACTAGGTAAATCTAAGTCAGTTATCGCTTTATTTACTGCTGTGTTTACTTTACTCAAATCTTCATTTGAAGCTTCGGCTGTAATTTGGATTGTTTCTTTTCCGTCTTTATGGAAAATTTCTGTTTGCGTTTGTTTTTCTGAAATAGTTGCGATGTCTTTTAAAGGTATTGGGCCATTAATAGGTGATAGTATGTTTGTATTTAAAATATCTTCTTGTTTATTAATGTTTTCTTTTTTGTGTTCTATCATAATAGTAGTTTTTTCATTATTAATTGTAATTTCGCCAATAGGTGATTTCTTCATAAGGAATGCTACTTGTTGCGTAGCTATTTCTGGTGTTAAACCTAGTTGTTCAGCCTTTGTTTGATCAATATGAATTTGCCATTCTTTCTTAGAGTCTTCTAAATTTGTTTTTACTTTAGAAAGATCATCCATGCTTTTTAGTTTTGTTTCAACGATAGTAGCCGCCTCTTTTAAATCCGCTTCGTTAGTAGCTGTTACGTTAAATTGTAAGTTATTGCCGCCGCCAGAACTTGAATAACTTGTTTTTATATAATCAAGTTCAGCAGGCTCAAAAGTTTTATTTTCCTTTTTTAACTCTTTAATATATTGATCAATATCAGAACCTTTTTTAAAGACTACGAATATACTGGCAAGGTTATTTTTAGTTGTTTGCCCCCATTGTGCATCTTCTGCGCTAGATCCCATTCGTAAAATAACGTCTGTTATATCTGAATTAGAAAGTAATTTCTTTTCAAAATCAAATGCTTTTTGTTTTTGAGATTCAGCATTATAATCGGCTGGAAATGTCATGTTAATAGATAACATTGTGTCGTCTTCAGATTTTATGTTTGCTTTCGGTAGTAATATATAGGCCGCAATTGATCCTGCAAATAATAAAAATGAAGTAAGTAGAATAATGAATTTATGAGAAAGAGCCCACTTTAATGTAGCGACATATCGTGATGAAGAACTTGGCTTTCGATGCTTTGTTTTTTTGAGTAGTAAAAAAGCCATAAGTGGAACAACTGTTAGTGCAACGATTAAGGATGATAGTATAGAATATACAACTGCTAATACCATAGGTAACATTAATTTTCCGATTGCTCCTGATACGAGGCCGATAGGTAAAAAAACAGCGACCGTTGTTAAAGTAGAAGAAGTAATTGCGACTGCGACTTCTTTCGTTGCATCGAGAATGATATCTTTAGAGAAAGAATCTTTTTGTAAACGGCGGAAAATATTCTCGATGACAACGATACTATCATCGACGAGACGTCCAACCGCAACAGCTAAACCACCGAGGGTTAAAATGTTAAGCGTAATGTTAGATTGATGTAGTAAAAAGAGTGTTAATAAAATAGATAATGGAATACTGACAACAGCGATGAGTGTTGTTCGGAAGTTACGTAAAAAGATTAAGATAATTAGAGTTGCAGCGATTGCTCCAAGTATTACTTCTTTTCCCATGCTAGTAACAGCATTTTCAACTTGTTCATGGGTTGAAGCCAAAAGTTTAATAGAAAATTGATTTTTATATTCCTTATCTATCTCTTTAACTTTTTTATCAATCTCTTTTCCAATGGCAACTGCATTTTTACTTGGCTCTTTCATGATGATTAATCCTGTGCCTTCTTCTCCGTTTATATGTGAGATTGTATCGTAGTGTTGTTTAATTTCAATTTGAGCAATGTCTTGCAATTTCACTTGGGGTGCCACAGTGATGTTTTTAATGTCATTTACATTTTTTATGTCCCCAATGACGCGGAGGTTGTATTCTTCCTGATTAACAGTAATTGCCCCAGCT